>NZ_JBSFCQ010000014.1:0-269866 GCF_053891435.1 Streptomyces sp. NPDC002276
GGGGTTTCCGTTGCGGGGGTGTTTGGCTTCGGGGGGGGGGGGAGGGGTTGGGGGTCCGGGACTTTTTTCGCCCCCGCCGCCCCTACCCGTCCCGTCACTGGGGGCTGCCGCCCCCAGACCCCCGCTTCGGCCTGGACGGCCTCGTCCTCAAACGCCGGACGGGCTGGTTTCGCCGACCGGCGTGGAGAGGTGCCGGGCGGGCTGGGTGATGCGGGCCGGTATCCAGAAGTGCCGGGCGGACTGGGCGGTGCCGACCGGCGTTGGAGAGGTGCCGGACGGGCTGAAAGTGCCCGTCCGGCGCTAGGTGCGAGGTCAGCCGCAGTGGCCCGAGTCGCCGGCCTTGGCTGTGCCGATTACGCCGTACCAGATGGCGCAGTAGCCGCGGGCGGACATGTAGACGGGGCCGGCGTACGACGTGTACTGGCCGCTGTCGACGACCGGGTTGTGCTCGTAGTTGACGTCGATGTTCAGCTCGACGGCCATGTGGATCTTCGCGCCGGGGGTGTTGCGGATGGTCACGGCGCAGTTCTTGCCGGTCGACTCGTTCCAGGTGAGGAAGACCTTGCCGACGTTGCCTACCGGCGTGGAGTCGATGACCTTGTAGCCGGTGCCGCAGGCGCCGTTGTAGGTGGCGGTGGCTGTCGCTGCTTTTGTGGTGGTGGCCGCGGACGCGGGAGCCGTGGCTGCGATCGTGCCGGCCAGCGCCAGGGTGCCGAGGGCGGTGGCGGTCGTGGTGCGGCGGGACAGCTTCGTGTTCATCTTCATTGTGGTGATCCCCCTGTTGGCGTGCGTGCTGGTCAACTTGCTTGGGACGGTTGGTCGTTCCGTCCACGCAGAGTGAGACCCGGGGAGCCGTACGACAGTTGTGGGGGCTTTTGTCACTGTTCTGTCACCGGTGTTACGCCAACGGTGCGGTGTTTCAGGGGTTCCGGCAGTCGGTGGTGCCCGGGGGCGTCACCATCGGGCTCGTGTTGACCACCGGCGCGCTCCGCGCGCATCTGCTGGCCGCTCGGCTGGCCGGACCCGTGGCCACCTCGCGGGAGGAGAGCCTGCGGAGTTATCGGGCTTTTGCTGCCCGTGATCCCCGGGTGTTGATCGGGCTCGATCCCGAATGGACATGGGGGCAAGGGGATTTGATCGGTCTCATGGCGGACAAGTGTGGGGTTTCGGCCGACCCGCGACATGTTTCCGGGCATGATGTGATCGACCCGGAGCGGACTTTGAGCGCTCTGGACGCCTTCGCGGACCGGCTGGGTGCGGTGGCGGAGCGCAACGGACCCGTGCTGCTCGGTACCGGGCACCCGCACCGGCTGCTCGGGTTCTACGCCGCGTTGGCGGACGCGTTGTCGGCGGCGGGATGTGCTGTTCTCACCCCTGCGCATGGTCGCTGTATCGACATAACGACCCGGTTCGGTCTACGCACGTACAACCTCGCCTACGTACGAGGCGTCGCCCTCGTCCGTGATCCGGGCCCCGAACGCCCCGGTTGTGAGCCCGGCGCACACACGCACTCACCGCTCCCGGTTCGTACCGTGCTGGGTGCGGCGGCGGAGGCCGGCGGGGTGCTTCCGGAGCTGGTGATCGGGGACCACGGATGGGTCTGCGGGGCAGGTCAGCTGGGGTTCGAGGCGATTGGTCTTGCCGATACCGACGACCCCGCGCTGTTCGTGGGGGAGGCCGAGGGGTCGGTGTCCGTGGCAGTTCCACTTGATGACGCCGTGCGGTCCGATTACTACCGCCCGCTTACCCGCTACGTACTCAATCGAGCGTGTCTGTCACAGTAGGCCGCCGATGGGTGCACCTCTTCCCCACTCGCATCACCCGCCCCTACATTGGGGAGTGAGCACGCAACGACGAAGAGTCACCGGAAGGGGAAGCCGGTGACCGTCGAGTGCGGAAGGTTCAGGTGTGTCATGGCTGCAGCTGGCGAGAGGCCTCTGAACGAGGTTCAGTTCCTTACCGTGGCGGAGGTCGCCTCGGTGATGCGAGTGTCGAAGATGACCGTGTACCGGTTGGTGCACAGCGGTCATCTGCCCGCTATCCGGGTGGGGCGGTCCTTCCGCGTCCCCGAGCAAGCGGTACACGAGTACCTTCGCGAGAGTTATGTGGGGGTGGAGACCGCCTGAGGCGAACCCTCGATTACGACCTCAGCGCTCGGACGGGTAGGCTGGCCCCTTGTAGGTCGTATGGGCCCATGATGCCCAGCACCGAGTGATGAGAAGTGAGCGAGGGTAGTCGTGGGCTCTGTTATCAAGAAGCGGCGCAAGCGGATGGCTAAGAAGAAGCACCGCAAGCTGCTGAAGCGCACGCGCGTGCAGCGTCGTAACAAGAAGTAGGCGACGCGGCGCCGCGAGAGCGTCTCCTGTGGCCCCCCATCGGTATCCGGTGGGGGGCCACAGTTATGTTCCCGGCATGTGCCCGTTTGCGTGTACTCGTGACTTCGTGCGTCAGGCGGTCATCACAGCGCAACACCTAACCGCTAGGTTGGCCGCACACGGGTAACTCGGAAGGAAGGCGCTGATCTTGGGGAAGGTCGTGCTCGTGACCGGAGTGGCCCGCCAGCTGGGGGGCCGGTTCGTACGACGCATTCAGCGTGACCCGGAAGTGGACCGGGTGATCGCCGTGGACGCGGTGCAGCCCGGGCATCATCTGGGGGGCGCGGAGTTCGTCCAGGCCGACATCCGGCAGCCCACCATCGCGCGGGTGCTCGCCGAGTCGGGCGCCGACACGGTCGTCCACATGGACGTGACGGGCACCGCGCTGGGCAGCGGCAGCCGGACCACGGTCAAGGAGACCAACGTCATCGGCACCATGCAGCTCCTCGGCGCCTGCCAGAAGTCGCCGGTCGTCAAGCGCCTGGTGGTGAAGTCCAGCACCAACGTCTACGGCTCCGCCCCGCGCGACCCGGCCGTTTTCACCGAGACGACCCCGCCGAAGTCCCTGCCGAGCGGCGGCTTCGCCAAGGACACCGTCGAGGTCGAGGGGTATGTGCGCGGCTTCGCCCGGCGGCGGCCCGATGTCGCCGTGTGCGTGCTGCGGTTCGCCAACATCCTTGGTCCTACGGCGGATTCGCCGCTCGCCTCGTACTTCTCGCTGCCGGTCCTGCCGACCGTGTTCGGCTACGACCCGCGGTTGCAGTTCGCGCACGAGGACGATGTGATCGAGGTGCTGCGGATCGCCTCGCACGAACCGGAGCGCGGCACGCTGAACAGCGGCACCTTCAACATCGCCGGGGAAGGCGTCCTGCTGCTCTCCCAGTGCTCGCGGCGGCTGGGGCGGCCGACCGTGCCGTTGCTGCTGCCCGCGGTCACCTGGGCCGGTTCCCTGGTGCGGACGCTGGGGATGACGGACTTCTCCCCGGAGCAGATCCGGCTGCTCACCCACGGCCGGGTCGTGTCGACGGTGCAGATGCGCGAGACATTGGGGTACCAGCCCAAGTACACGACCGCCGAGACCTTCGCGGACTTCGCGCGGAGTCAGGGTCCGGGGCTGCTGCCGCCGGAGGCTCTCGCGGGGGCCGTCGACCGGATCGCCGCGCTGTCCCGGCCGGACAGTGGCCACCCCCCGACGCCGAGCGCCAACTGAGGAGCGCATCAACGATGGCGGATGCCAAGGTCATTCCGTTCGACGACGACCGGTCCCGCGCGGGTGCCGTGCAGCGGCCACAGCGGCGCCGTAGCGCGGGAAGCCGGCGCAAGAACGGCGAACCCGCGCTGTTCCGTGAGGTCCAGCCCCTGCCGGGCCGGGGCTTCGCGCAGGATGATGTTCCTGTGACACGTGAGGAGCAGGAGCCGGAGCGGCCGCGGAACGAGGGCGGCGAGGTGGGCGAGAGCGGCCAGGGCGACCAGGGGGGCCTGGAGCGCCGTATCGCTCATGGCCTGTCCTTCCTGCGCCGCCGGCTGACCGGGGACTACGAGGTCGACGACTTCGGCTACGACGAGGAGCTGACCGACGAGGTCCTCATGCCGGCGTTGCGCCCGCTGTACGAGAAGTACTTCCGGGTCGAGGTCAAGGGCATCGAGAACATCCCGGCGGACGGTGGCGCGCTGATCGTCGCCAACCACTCCGGGACGATTCCGCTGGACGGCGTGATGATGCAGATCGCCGTCCACGACAACCACCCCGCGAACCGCCATCTCCGTCTCCTCGCGGCGGACCTGGTGTTCATGCTGCCGGTCGCCAACGAGCTGGCCCGCAAGGCCGGTCACACGCTCGCGTGCGCGGAGGACGCGGAACGGCTGCTGGGGCGCGGTGAGTTGGTGGGTGTGATGCCGGAGGGCTTCAAGGGCATCGGCAAGCCGTTCAGCGAGCGCTACAAGCTCCAGCGGTTCGGGCGGGGCGGGTTTGTCTCGACGGCTCTTCGCAAGGGCGTGCCGATCATCCCCTGCTCGATCGTCGGGGCGGAGGAGATCTACCCGATGATCGGCAACTCCAAGACGCTGGCCCGGATCCTGGGCTTCCCGTACTTCCCGATCACGCCGACGTTCCCGTGGCTTGGCCCGCTCGGCGCGATCCCGCTCCCCACGAAGTGGACCATCCAGTTCGGCGAGCCGATCCCCACGGACGGCTACCCGCCGGAGGCGGCCGAGGACCCGATGCTGATGTTCAACCTCACGGACCAGGTGCGGGAGCAGATCCAGCACACGCTGTACAAGTTGCTGGTGCAGCGGCGGTCGGTGTTCTTCTGAGGGCGAAGGTTTTTTCGCGGGCTTCGTCTGAGAAAGCTGACATGCACCTGTGGGGCTACGGGGAACTCCCCGTAGCCCCACAGGTGTTGATCGTCTAGTTCGCGTCCTCGCTGTCGATGCCCAAGCCGGGCAACAGGCCCGGCAGGAGCGGTGGGAGTGTGACGTCCGGTGCGGGGATCGACGGCTTGCCCGTGGTCGGGGAAGCCGTGCCGGAGGACTTCGGGGGGTCCAGGAGGCCGCCCGTGTTGCCGCCGAGGAGGCCGTCGCCGTCGGTCGCGGACTCGGTGGGGGAGCTGGAGTGGCTGCCCTTGCTCTCGGGGGAGTCCGCCGAGGTGCTCGGGGTCGTCGAGCGGTGCGAACCCGTGGAGCCGGTGGACCCCGTGTCGGGAGCGCGGTGCCTGCCGGTGCCGCCGCCGGTCTTGGCCGGGGGCTGCGGGAGCAGCGACTGGAGCGGGGCGACCTCTTCGTCTATGGCGTCGAAGACCGAGGAGACCTGGTCGCTGACGTCGCCGAGCTGGACCGGCAGACGGTCGCGCAGCGCGCCCCAGGCCTCGCGGTGCGAGCGGGAGAACGCGGAGAGGGCCTGGATGGGGCCCAGCGAGTTCGGGTCCTGCTCGTAGGCCTGGTGCAGCAGCCGGTGGCCCTCGGACGCGTCGTGCGTCATCCCGGCGAGCGTGCGGCGGATCTCGCCGAGCTGCTCGTGGTCGAGGTGGCCGCCGCGGTCCCGCTCGATCAGCCGGCGTGCCTCGCTCAGGCGGTTGGACGCCTGGTCGAGGTAGGACACTCCGCGCTGGTCGTCGCCGTCGGACAGGTAGTTGAGCTTGAAGTCCTCGATGCCGCGCTTCAGGCCGTACAGCCCGTCGCCGGGCAGGGCGTCCGAGCTGGCGGCGGCGACTCCGCCGAAGGCTCCGGCGGCGACTCCGACGCTCAGGCCGCCGGCCGCGAGGCCCTTGCTGAGCCGGGACCGGGGTCGCAGTTTGCCCAGTCCGGTGGCCCGGTGGGTGCCCCGGGACCGGTGGGATCGCTGCTCCGGTACCGAAGGTTGTGGTGCCTCGCCTCCTTGCAGCATGGCCTCGAACGCGGCGACCAGCTGAGCCCGCTGGACGACCTTGACCTCAGGGTCCAGCACGGGTTTGGGCAGCTCGCCGAGACCGGTGGCGAAGGCCAGCATGCGGCCCTGCTCGGTCTGTTCCGCAGCAGCCGGGGCCGGTGCCGGTCCTTCGGACTGCTCGGCCGCCGTGCCCCGGTCGGACTGCTCCTCTTCCAGGGCCTGGGCGAAGGCGTTCGCCCGCCGGTGCGCCGATACGTTCGCGATCACTGGCGGCACCTCCTCTCGTCATGACGGTCGACTCCCCAGGGGGTCCTGAGGGTTGCACCTCCTGACCGCATCCACACGATCGAGTGATCGGAGAGGGTCAGGGTGTGACCACAGGGAGCCTGTATCCCGCACAACGAGTGGCGCGGCACTTGGGTTACGGACGACGGATGATCCGACCGCGAACTCAACGGACTTTCACTGAGCGCGAGTTGGGCGTTACCGAGCGTGTGCCGTCAGCGGGCGTCGTCCGGCAGAAGCCGGGCGAGCGTGCGCACGGCGCGGTACTGGAGGGTCTTGATCGCGCCCTCGTTCTTGCCCATCACCCGGGCGGTCTCCGCGACGGAGAGGCCCTGGAGGAAGCGGAGCGTGACGCACTCCTGCTGCTGGGGGTTGAGCCGTCGTACGGCGTCGAGGAGTGCGGCGTTCGAGAGGGACTCCAGGACGGAGTCCTCGGGGGAGCGGGCGACCTCGTTGGCGTCGAGCATCTCGCCGGTGGTCACTTCCAGCCGGAAGCGGCTCGACTTGAAGTGGTCGGCGACCAGGTTGCGGGCGATCGTCACGAGCCAGGCGCCGAAGTCCCGACCCTGATAGGTGAATGTGCCGATGCGGCGCAGGGCGCGCAGAAAGGTCTCGCTGGTGAGGTCCTCGGCGGTGGCTTTGCCTCCCACTCGGTAGTAGATGTACCGGTACACAGTGTCGCTGTACTGGTCGTAGAGGCGGCCGAAGGCGTCGGCTTCGCCGGCCTGGGCACGCTCCACGAGGTCCATCATCCGGGCGCTGTCGCTGTCAGCGGCCGGACGTCGTGCGGTGGCGGCGCCGGCCGAGCGCCCTCGTCTGCCAACAGCGGCGCCGCCGTCGGCCAGTGCGTAGCACGGACCGACGGGTGCGGTGGTGGCGAAGGCGGCGGGGACGGCGTACGCGGTGGGGACGAAGCCGCGCAACAGGTCTTGGACCGTTGCGCGCAGCGTAGCCAGGCCCGAGGCGTCAACCCCGACGTGTGGGTACACGGGACTCCCAGAGGCAGAGCTTCCATCACGTGCAGTACCGGAACGTTCACCCGTCGTAGCGACAGAGAGGTGCCGGATTGCGTCTGAGGAGAATAACGCTTCGTGCAGGCGCTGCTACACCCAGTTGCTCAAATCATCGATTACGTCGCTTCTGTAACCGATTGACGCTCGATCAAGTACCGCAGAGTGAACGGTTGTTGATCAGAACGGTCCGAATTCAGTCAGGGAGCAGGGCGTGTTGTGGCCGTGTGCAGCCAACGTGACTGGACAGGCGGTTACGCGGGTACGACCCGTGGATTGGCTGCGTTTACCGCGTCACCGGCGTCGGCGATGCAATGCGATCGCCGCGGCCGTGCCACCCGCCACCGCGCCCACGCCGGCCGCCGCCGGGATGCCTACCTTGGCCGCCTTGCGGGCCGTGCGGTAGTCGCGCAGCCGCCAGTCCAACTGCCGGGCGTGCTTGCGCAGCTTGGAGTCCGGGTTGATGGCGTAGGGGTGCCCGACCAGCGAGAGCATCGGGATGTCGTTGTGCGAGTCGCTGTAGGCGGCGCACCGGGAGAGGTCCAGGCCCTCCGCCGCGGCCAGTGCCTTGACCGCCTCCGCCTTGGCGGGGCCGTGCAGCGGTTCGCCGACCAACTTGCCGGTGTAGACGCCGTCGACGGACTCGGCGACCGTGCCGAGCGCGCCGGTCAGGCCGAGGCGGCGGGCGATCACGTTGGCGATCTCCACCGGCGCCGCTGTGACGAGCCACACCTTCTGGCCCGCGGCGAGGTGCGCCTCGGCGAGGGCGCGGGTGCCGGGCCAGATGCGCTCGGCCATGTACTCGTCGTAGATCTCCTCGCCGATCGACTGGAGTTCGGCGACGCGGTGGCCCTTGACGATGGACAGCGCGGAGTCGCGCGCCTCCTGCATGTGCTCGGGGTCCTCGGAGCCGGCGAGCCTGAAATAGGCCTGCTGCCAGGCGAACTTGAGGAGGTCGCGGGTCTCGAAGAACTTCCGTTTGTGCAGGCCCCGGCCGAAGTGGAAGATCGACGCGCCCTGCATGACGGTGTTGTCGAGGTCGAAGAAGGCCGCGGCTCTGTCGTCGCCGAGGACCGGGAACTCCGGTTCCTGTGTTGCCTCTTCCGCGAGGGCGTCCTCTATGTCCTGGACATCCTGCGACGACTTGCGCGCTGCCTCCGCAGAGGCCTCGCCTGCCAACACGCTCCGCGCCGTGGCGGAGCGCCTACGGGGAGTGAGCCATCCGAGAGCGGCCATGTCGTGAGCATAGCCAGTTTGTTCGGTGGTTCCGGAGCCGAGAGGTTCGGAGGCTGTGAACTCTCCGCGACCTGGCCGTTAAAGAAGTGGCCTGAGGGCGTGAGAATGGGGTGCATGAGTCATCTCGTCACCCTCATCGGGAAGCCCGGCTGCCATCTGTGCGAGGACGCGCAGCTCGTCGTGGAGAAGGTCTGCGCCGACCTCGGGGTCCCCTGGGAACAGAAGGACATCACCGTGGACCAGCGGCTGCACGACGAGTACTGGGAGCAGATCCCGGTGGTCCTGGTGGATGGGAAACAGCACACTTTCTGGCGGGTGGACGAGGGCCGTCTGCGCCGGGAACTGACCAAGTAGTTCAACGCGCACCCGAACGTCGCTTAGGATCGACGGCGGTTTGGTCTCGGGGGCGGGAATTACGAGGAGTGTGGCGGTTTTGCCCCCTGGAATGCGTCGGGAACGCGTGTGCGTGACCCCGGTCACGTTGGGTGGGCAAATCGGACACCATCTTTGTGCACGCGTTCACAAAGACATAGCCTGCTTCCGACGGGGCGGTCTGGGTTCGTGTGACCGCCCACAGCCCCGCTCTACCCGCAGGAGCACCGTGGCAACTGGCCGAACTCACCGACCGGCGACCCGTAGCCGAGGGATTCCCGAGGCCACCGTCGCCCGTCTCCCGCTGTACCTCCGCGCGCTGACCGGACTCTCGGAGCGCTCGGTACCCACGGTCTCCTCCGAGGAGCTGGCCGCCGCCGCGGGCGTCAACTCCGCGAAGCTGCGCAAGGACTTCTCCTACCTCGGCTCCTACGGCACCCGTGGTGTGGGCTACGACGTCGAGTACCTCGTGTACCAGATCTCCCGCGAACTGGGTCTGACCCAGGACTGGCCGGTCGTGATCGTCGGTATCGGAAACCTCGGCGCCGCCCTCGCCAACTACGGCGGGTTCGCCTCGCGCGGATTCCGCGTCGCCGCCCTCATCGACGCCGACCCGGCGATGGCCGGCAAGCCCGTCGCGGGCATCCCGGTGCAGCACTCGGACGAGCTGGAAAAGATCATCAGCGAGAACGGCGTCTCCATCGGCGTCATCGCGACCCCGGCCGGTGCCGCCCAGCCCGTCTGCGACCGGCTCGTGGCCGCCGGTGTCACCTCCATCCTGAACTTCGCGCCGACCGTGCTGACCGTCCCGGACGGCGTCGACGTCCGCAAGGTCGACCTCTCCATCGAGCTCCAGATCCTCGCCTTCCACGAGCAGCGCAAGGCCGGCGAGGAGGCCGCGGCGGCCGACGGCGCGCACCCGGCCGCCAAGCGCCGCGCCGACTCCACCGAGCAGGGCCCTGACGGGGACGTCCCCGCCGTGATGCCGGCATGAGTCTCCTCGTCGTCGGGCTGAGCCACCGCAGCGCCCCGGTCAGCGTCCTGGAGCGGGCCACGCTGAACGAGGACGCCCAGATCAAGCTCCTCCAGGACACGGTCGCCGCCGAACCGGCCACCGAGGCCGCCGTGTTGGCCACCTGCAACCGCATCGAGCTGTACGCCGACGTGGACAAGTTCCACGCGGGCGTCGCCGAACTCTCCACCCTGCTCGCCCAGCACAGCGGCGTCGGCCTGGACGAACTCACTCCTTATCTCTACGTGCACTACGAGGACCGGGCCGTCCACCACCTCTTCTCGGTGGCCTGCGGCCTCGACTCGATGGTGGTGGGCGAGGGCCAGATCCTCGGCCAGATCAAGGACTCCCTCGCCAAGGCGCAGGAACTGCACTCCGCCGGGCGGCTGTTGAACGACCTGTTCCAGCAGGCCCTCAGAGTCGGCAAGCGCGCCCACTCCGAGACCGGCATCGACCGCGCGGGCCAGTCCCTGGTCACCTTCGGCCTTCAACAGCTCTCTTCCGGTACGGCAGTCGAGGCCTGGGCGAAGGGGAAACGCGCCCTGGTCATCGGCGCGGGCTCCATGTCGTCGCTGGCCGCCGCGACCCTCGCGCGTGCCGGGGTCGCCGAGATCGTCGTCGCCAACCGCACCTCCGACCGCGCCGAGCGGCTCGCCCAGATCATCACCGAGAGCCCCGAAACGGACGTGTCGGCCCGCGCGGTACCGATGGATTCGTTGCCGTTCGAGCTGACACGTGCCGATGTCACCGTGTCCTGCACGGGAGCCACGGGCCTGGTCCTGACGGCGGACGCGGTGGCCGAGGCGATGGCGGGCCGGGTGTCGCAGGACGCGACGACAGGTCGTACGGCCGCGCGGGACGTCGTACGCGAAGAGCTTCCGCCGACCTCCGTCGGGGCCGAGGACGGCTGTCCGCTGGACCTTTCCGCGGTGCAGGGCTCGACCGGCTTCTCCGTGATGGGGGACGCCGCCGTGGCCGGGCTGGACGCGGCGGCGCTGGAGCAGCACGCGGCCTGGGTCGCCGGGGCCGGTGTCGACCGGCGCGAGAGCGGCCGTCGTACGCCCG
This sequence comes from Streptomyces sp. NPDC002276, assembly GCF_053891435.1. Taxonomy (NCBI): domain Bacteria; kingdom Bacillati; phylum Actinomycetota; class Actinomycetes; order Kitasatosporales; family Streptomycetaceae; genus Streptomyces; species Streptomyces sp. NPDC002276. Next base: position 10,720 of record NZ_JBSFCQ010000014.1, read on the forward strand.
AGGCGGAGGCGGAACTCATCGCCGAACTCGCCACCATGGCCGTGACCGTGGGCCGGATCCCCGAGCGCCGCAGGCCCGAGCCGCTCGCCCAAGTCCCGCGCCCCGCACCGGTGTTGTCGGTCCTCGACCTCGCGATGCCGCGTGACGTGGACGCCGCCGTGCACCGGCTGGCCGGGGTGCGGCTCGTCGACATCGAGACGCTGGCCGAGGCCTCGGCGGACGCTCCGATGGCGGCCGACGTGGACGCGGTACGGCGTATCGTCTCCGACGAGGTCGCGGCCTTCGGGGCAGCCCTGCGGGCCGCGCACATCACGCCGACCGTGGTCGCCCTGCGCGCCATGGCCGCCGAGGTCGTCGCGGGCGAGATCGCCCGGCTCGACGGACGGCTGCCCGGCCTCGACGACAAGCACCGCGCCGAGATCACGCAGACCGTACGACGGGTCGTCGACAAGCTGCTGCACGCGCCGACCGTGCGGGTCAAGCAGCTCGCGGCCGAGCCCGGCGGCGCCGGGTACGCGGACGCGCTGCGCACCCTGTTCGACCTCGACCAGGAGACGGTGGCCTCCGTCTCCCGGGCCGAAGAAGACTCTGAGAACGAGATCAGCAAGAACCGAGGGCCCGCATGAGTAGCAAGGCACTGAGACTGGGGACAAGGCGGAGCAGACTCGCCCTGGCCCAGTCCGGGTTGGTGGCGGACGCCGTGAGACAGGTGACCGGACGGCCCGTCGAACTGGTCGAGATCACCACCTACGGCGACACCTCCCGCGAGCACCTCGCCCAGATCGGCGGCACGGGAGTCTTCGTGACCGCGCTGCGGGACGCGCTGCTCGGCGGTGAGGTCGACTTCGCGGTTCATTCGCTGAAGGACCTGCCGACCGCGCAGCCCGAGGGGCTCGTCCTCGCCGCCGTACCCGAGCGCGAGGACCCGCGGGACGTGCTCGTCGCGCGTGACGCCCTGAAGTTCACCGACCTGCCCCGCGGGGCGCGCATCGGTACGGGCTCCCCGCGGCGCACGGCCCAGCTGAACGCGTACGCGCGCGGCCACGGCCTCGACATCGAGACGGTCCCGATCCGGGGCAACGTCGACACCCGGATCGGCTTCGTGCGGGACGGTGAGCTGGACGCCGTCGTCCTGGCCGCCGCCGGACTGAGCCGGATCGGCCGCCTCGACGAAGTGACCGACTTCCTGTCGGTCGACACTGTTCTGCCCGCCCCCGGCCAGGGGGCCCTGGCGATCGAATGTGCCGCGGACAACGCGGACCTGATCGCGGCACTCGGCGAACTCGACGATCCGTTCACGCGGATCGCCGTGACCGCCGAAAGGTCCCTGCTCGCCGCCCTGGAGGCCGGCTGCTCCGCCCCTGTGGGCGCGCTGGCCGACCTTCTGGCCGACGGGCAGATTGTCAAGGAAATGCGCCTGCGCGGAATAGTCGGCACGACCGACGGTTCGCGTACGGTGCAGCTGTCCACCACCGGTCCCGTGCCCGAGACGCATGACCAAGCACTGACGCTCGGTCGCGAACTCGCCGCCGAGATGCTAGCCCAGGGCGCGGCCGGTCTCATGGGGGAGCAAGCCAAGTGAGCCCCACCACTCTTCCCGCCGCCGGTCCGGAACACGGGCACGTCACCTTCCTGGGTGCCGGACCCGGAGATCCGGGACTGCTCACACTGCGCGCCGTAGAGGCGCTCGCGAACGCGGACGTACTCGTCGCCGAGCACGAGGTGCTCGACGTCGTACGTGCGCACGCCCGATCGGGCGTGGCCGTCGTGCACCCGGATCCGAGTCCTTCTTCGGGCTCGCTCCCGGGCACAGGCACGCCTCAACTAACGGTTGTCGACGGTGCGTCAACAACCGTTGGCCTACCCGCTGTGCGGGATGCGGCACATCTTGTCATGGAGGCCGCGCGGGGCGGCAGGCGGGTCGTACGTGCGGTGTCCGGGGACCCCGGACTAGATACGTACGCCGCCGAGGAAATGCTCGCCTGTGTCGCCGCGGGTGTGCCTTTCGAGGTCGTCCCGGGTGTCGCCGCGGCCGTCGGCGTGCCCGCGTACGCCGGTGTCCCGCTGCGGGACGCGCAGGGCGCGGACGTCCGCTTCGTGGACGCCCGCACCGCGTCGGACCGCTGCTGGACGGAGGTGGGGGCGTCGGACGGCACGGTGGTCGTGTCGACGTCGCTGGACTCGGTCGCTTCGGCCGCGGGCGAACTGGTGGCGGCGGGCCGTAAGCCCGACACCCCCATGACGGTCACAGTGGCTGGTACGACCACTCGTCAGCGGACCTGGTCCGCGACGCTCGGCACGATCGCGCAGACGCTGAAGCAGGCGAAGGTGCTGCCGTCCCCGGACGGTGGTCGGCCGGTGATAGCCGTGGTCGGTGAGCGTTCCGCCGCCGCCCAGCGCGACCAGTTGTCGTGGTTCGAGTCCAAGCCGCTGTTCGGCTGGAAGGTCCTCGTCCCGCGCACGAAGGAGCAGGCGGCCTCGCTCTCCGACCAACTCCGGTCCTACGGCGCCGTTCCGCACGAGGTGCCGACGATCGCCGTCGAACCGCCGCGGACGCCCCAGCAGATGGAGCGGGCGGTCAAGGGCCTCGTCACCGGCCGCTACGAGTGGATCGCCTTCACGTCGGTCAACGCGGTGAAGGCCGTGAGTGAGAAGTTCGAGGAGTACGGGCTCGACGCGCGTGCCTTCGCGGGCATCAAGGTCGCGGCGGTCGGCGAACAGACCGCGAAGGCGCTGATCGCGTTCGGTGTGAAGCCGGACCTGGTCCCGAGCGGTGAGCAGTCGGCGGCCGGTCTGCTGGAGGACTGGCCTCCTTACGACCCCGTCTTCGACCCGATCGACCGGGTGTTCCTGCCGCGTGCCGACATCGCTACGGAGACGTTGGTCGCCGGGCTGATCGAGCTGGGCTGGGAGGTCGACGACGTCACCGCCTACCGGACGGTGCGGGCGTCGCCGCCGCCGGCGGACACGCGCGAGGCGATCAAGGGGGGTGGCTTCGACGCCGTTCTCTTCACGTCGTCGTCCACGGTGCGGAACCTGGTCGGCATCGCGGGCAAGCCGCACAACGTGACCGTGATCGCGTGCATCGGTCCCGCCACGGCGAAGACGGCCGAGGAGCACGGGCTGCGGGTGGATGTGATGGCTCCGGAGCCGTCCGTGCACAAGTTGGCCGAGGCGTTGGCGAACTTCGGGTTGCGGAGGCGCGCGGCGGCGGAGGAGGCCGGGGATCCGGTTACTCGGCCGAGTGAGCGTCGGCCTGGGGCTCGGCGTCGTCGTACGACCTGAGGTTGAGTGTCGGCTTGAGGTGAGTGGGGGCGGGCGTCCGTGGGGCGCTGCGCCCCCACACCCCCGCTTCGGCCCCGAAAGGGCCTCGTCCTCAAACGCCGGACGGGCTGGATATTGGCGGCCTACGTTGGGAAGACACCGCACAGGCTGAGGACAGGCGGCCCGGGTCGCCGCAGTTCAGCTCGCGCTCGGCATTCTGATCTCTCTGGCGGCTAAGAACGCCGGTCGCACCATCCCAGCCCGTCCGGCCGCCCTCACTCACCGCAAGGCGAAATGCGCACCGACTCACCGTCGGCAAAGGTGCCCCTGGGGCGGGCGTAGCGTAGACGGCATGACGACGTACGGATCCTTCCCCGGCTCGCGCCCGCGGCGGCTGCGGACCACCCCCGTCATGCGGCGGATGGTGGCCGAGACTCGCTTGCACCCGGCCGACTTCATTCTCCCGGCATTCGTGCGGGAGGGGATCGGTGAGCCGGTGCCGATCGCGGCCATGCCCGGGGTTGTGCAGCACACGCGGGACAGTCTGCGGAAGGCCGCCGCCGAGGCCGTGGCCGCCGGGATCTCCGGGATCATGCTGTTCGGGGTGCCGGAGGAGAGCAAGAAGGACGCGCTCGGGACGCCGGGGACGGATCCGGACGGGATTCTCCAGGTCGCGTTGCGGGATGTGCGGGCCGAGGTCGGGGACGAACTCCTCGTCATGTCCGATCTTTGTCTCGACGAGACCACCGATCATGGGCATTGTGGCGTGCTTGATGACCAGGGGCGCGTCGACAATGACGCCACCCTTGAGCGGTATGCCGAGATGGCTCAGGTGCAGGCCGACGCCGGGGCTCATGTCGTCGGGCCCAGCGGGATGATGGACGGGCAGATCGGGGTCGTACGGGACGCGCTCGATCAGATCGGGCGGGAGGATGTCGCCATCCTCGCGTACACCGCCAAGTACTCGTCCGCGTTCTACGGGCCGTTCCGCGAGGCCGTCGGGTCCTCGCTCAAGGGGGACCGCAAGACGTACCAGCAGGACCCTGCCAACGCCCGTGACGCGATGCGGGAGTTGGCGCTCGATCTCGAAGAGGGCGCCGACATGGTGATGGTCAAGCCGGCCGGGCCCTATCTCGACATCCTCGCCAAGGTCGCCGAGGTCTCGGACGTTCCCGTCGCCGCCTATCAGATCTCCGGCGAGTACTCGATGGTCGAGGCCGCCGCCGAGAAGGGCTGGCTGGACCGGGACCGGGCGATTTTCGAGACGCTGACCGGGATCAAGCGGGCCGGGGCGCGGAACATCCTGACCTACTGGGCGGTCGAGGCAGCCCTTAAGCTGCGCGACTGAGGGAATGGCGAGAGCGGGATCACCCGGGCGGGCAGGGGGCGGCTGTGCACTGGTTCGTTGAGGCGATGCGGAAGTACGCCGACTTCGGCGGGCGCGCGCGGCGCCTGGAGTACTGGGTGTTCGTGGCGTTCGTCTACGTCGGCTACGTCCTGCTGGTCGGGTTCGGCGCCGCGGGGAGGTCGCCCGTGCTCGTCGCCATCGCGTTCGTCTTCAGCGTGATGCTTCTGCTGCCGGGGCTGGCGGTGACCGTCCGGCGGCTGCACGACACGGACCGTTCGGGGTGGTGGGTGCTCGTCGGGCTCGTGCCGTTCGTCGGGACCGTCGTGATGCTGATCTTCACGCTGACGGAGAGCGAGCCGGGCGAGAACCGGTTCGGTCCGTGTCCGAAGCGGATCCCGGCGCACGCCTGACCGCCCTCAACGCGAGGACTGGGTGGGGGTCGTGCCCGACGGGCCCTCGTCGCGTACGCCCATGCCGTCCTTGCAGCCCGTGAGCAGCAGCGCGGCGAGCACGGCCGCCGTCGCGGAGACGGCCAGGCGGCGGACGCGGATCGTGCGGACGGGCATGGGTCCCCCTGTCGGAACGAAGTGTTGGTGCGTGCAGCTTGGGCGGTCCGGCCCCGCCCGCGCTACGGCTGCTGCCGGATTCGGGACGACTGGATCGTCCCGCCCTCGCTGACCTGCGAGGACGCCGTCCCTCCCGGGCGCGGTACGGGACGCCGGGAGCATCCCGGGACCCTTCCTCCCACTTGGGCACCATCAAGTCCCGCCGGGAGTTAGGTTGTTGACCACTGCACTGAGCACTGCTCCGGTTGTCCTTCGCATGACCCACTCTCCTGGGAGACACGCATGTCCGGCGACGCCCTCAGCCAAGATCCCGCCGAGCTGAGAAGGAGGATCGACACCACCAAGGCGCACCCGGCCCGCGTCTACGACGTCTTCCTCGGCGGCAAGGACAACTACCCCGTCGACCGCGAGGCAGCCGCCGCCGCGCTCGCCCACAACCCGCGCGGCTATCTCGACGTCCGGCACAACCGCGACTTCATGCGCCGCGCGGTGACCCGGCTGTCGCAGGAGCACGGGGTCCGCCAGTTCCTCGACATCGGCACCGGGCTGCCCACCGCGGAGAACGTGCACCAGATCGCCCAGGGCATCGCCCCCGAGTCGCGGATCGTGTACGTCGACAACGACCCGGTGGTCCTGGCGCACGCCCGCGCGCTGCTCACCAGCACGGACGAGGGCCGTACCGACTACATCGACGCCGACCTGCGCCGCCCGGACGACATCCTCGAACAGGCCGCCAAGACCCTCGACTTCAACCAGCCGATCGCGCTGCTGCTGGTGGCGATCCTGCACTTCGTCGAGGACGAGGAGGCGTATCCGCTGGTGCGCGAGCTGGTGGACGTGCTGCCGTCCGGCAGTCATGTCGTGCTCAGCCATCTCACCGACGAGATCCACCCGATCCCGACCCGCGCGGTCCAACGGACGTACACGGAGCGGGGGTTCACCTTCGTGTTCCGTACGAAGGACGAGGTCGAGCGGTTCTTCACCGAGACCCCGGGGCTGACCCTGGACGAGCCCGGTGTGATCCCCGCCCACCAGTGGCACCCCGGCCCGGCGCCCGCGCCTCCGGTCGTGGAGCAGGCGTACTTCGACAGCCTCGACGACATCGAGAAGATCACCTACCGGGACATCAACGATGTGACGGACGACGACATCAACGTGTACGGGGCGACGGGCAGGAAAGCCTGACCGGGGCGACGGGCACGAAGGCCTGACCGGGGCAAGGGCGACCGTCCGGATCGCGGAAACCTGTTTGTAGGCGGCAGGTACTTTTCTACGCTGCCGGACATGGCCATCACCGAGTCAGTCCCCGCCTCCCTCTCCCTTGCCCCGCTTCCGCCGCTCGCCGCGCGGGCCCGTGCGATCGGCGGTTCGCCGGTGCGGGACATCCTCGCCGTCACGGCCCGCCCCGAGGTGATCAACTTCGCGGGCGGGCTCCCGGCCCCCGAACTCTTCGACGCCACCGGTATCGCGGCGGCCTATCAGGCGGTGCTCACCGAGACGCCGGCGCGGGCGTTGCAGTACGCGACGACCGAGGGCGAGCCGGTGCTGCGGGCCGCGCTCGCCGGGCGGACCTCCGTCCGCGGGCTGCCCACCGACGCCGACGACCTGCTCGTCACCACCGGTTCGCAGCAGGCGCTGTCGCTGCTGGCGACCGCGCTGCTGGAGCCGGGGGACGTGGTGCTGGTCGAACGGCCCTGTTATCTGGCGGCACTTCAGGTGTTCGCGTTCGCCGGAGCGCGGATCGTCGCCGTGCCGGGGGACGAGGAGGGCATCGATCCCGAGGCGCTGGACGAACTCGTCGTCCGTGAGCGGCCCAAGCTGTTCTACACCGTGCCGACCTTCCAGAACCCCACCGGCCGCACCCTGCCCGCCGCCCGCCGGGCCGCGGTCGCCGCCGTCGCCGCGCGGCGCGGGCTGTGGATCGTGGAGGACGATCCCTACGGCGAACTCCGCTTCGAGGGCGAGCGGTTGCCGTGGATCGCGGCCCACGAGGGCGCGGCGGACCGTACGGTCCTGCTCGGCTCCTTCTCCAAGGTGATGGCGCCGGGGCTGCGGCTGGGCTGGCTGCGGGCGCCAAGGGACCTGCTGCGGGCGTGTGTTGTCGCCAAGCAGGCCGCCGACCTGCACACCCCGACCGTCAACCAGCTCGCCGCGGCACGGTACTTGGCGGACAACGACCTCGACGCGCATGTGGCGGGGGTGGCCGCCGTCTACCGGGAGCGGCGGGACGCCATGCTCGGGGGGCTTGCCAATTCGCTTCCGGAGGGGTCGAGTTGGGAGCGGCCCGAGGGTGGCATGTTCCTGTGGGCGCGGCTTCCGGAGTCGTACGACACGACGGAGCTGCTGGCGCGGGTGGTGCGGCAGGACGTGGCCTATGTGCCGGGGGCACCCTTCTACGCCGGGGAGCCCGACCGTTCGACGATGCGGTTGTGCTTTGTGACGCAGACGCCGGGGGAGATCCGGGAGGGGCTGAGGAGGCTGGGGGAGGGATTGAGGGCTGGTGCCTGAATTCCCTTGGTAACGGGTCGAGTTGGGCTCTGGAATACTTGATCACGCAAGAATAGAGTCGATTGTCACAGCGCTGCTGATGTCATCACCCGTGAAAATCCTGGTGATCCAGGAACTCCTGGAAGGAAGTGCCATGGCACCGGTGCTCGTCGGACGCGAAGGCCTGCTCGCGGGAGAGCGCATCCCGATCGTCGACACCCGCGTCACCTTCGGACGCAACGCGGGGAACACGGTCGCCATCGCCAGCCCGAGTGTCTCGCGCTTCCATGCGGAGATCGTCTTCGACCAGGACACGGGATACGTCCTGAGCGACCTCGGCAGCAGCAACGGCACGCAGGTCAACGGCGAGGAGATCGAGTCCCGGCTGCTCCAGGCGGGGGACGAAATCACCATCGGGGACCAGGAGTTCCGCTTCGAGGTCGCGGACGCCATGCAGACCCTCATGGCGCTCAACCTGCCCCGCTCGGTGACCCACCCGGAGGAGAGCGACGGCTCGGAGCTGCGGGTCACCGTCGTCGGCGGGGGCCCGGTCGGTCTCTCCATGGCGCTGCTGCTTGAGCACTTCCTCGGCGCCCAGGTCAAGATCACCGTGTTCGAGGGCCGTTGGCGCAGGCAGGGCCGTACCGTCGTCTGGAAGGGCGCGGACGAGGGCAACGTGCGGCGCCAGCAGGTGGTGACCGTGCAGAGCCGGCAGTACCTCGCCTGGCCGCAGTACGTGCAGGACCGGCTCTTCGACCCCGAGAACTACACCGAGATGTGGCCGTCGGGCCCGGACTCGATCGGCGACCACCACCCGCGCAACATGCGGATCGCCTACATCGAGGACAAGCTGCTGGAGCTGGCGAACGAGAAGCGGGACCGAATACGGCTGATCCCCGCCAAGTTCGACCCGGCGGAGCAGCGTGACGAGCTGGCCTCGCAGCATGTGCTCGCCATCTGCGACGGCGGCCGGTCGCGCACGCGCGAGCACTTCGCGGCCCGCTTCGGCAAGGCCGACGAGTCGATCTACTCCCTCGACGGGGTCCATCTGCGGGACGTCGTCCTCGGGCTGAGGGTGAAGTCGGAACTGCCGGACCCCATGGCGATCCTGCTGACGGTCGCTCAGAACCGTTTCCTGCTCAACTCGTTGCGTGGCGAGGGCTTCCTCAACATGCGGCTGACGGACTCCGAGTTGACGGAGGTCATCGGCATCGACCCGGTCCGCCGGGTCTTCGAGGAGTGCATCGCCTCCCGCCCGTGTCTGATGAACCGCGACGAGCACGGCGACTTCCAGTGCGCCACCCACGGCACGCTGTTCCTGCCCGCCCTCATCAAGGGCTCGCCCCTGTGGAAGCGGGTGCACGAGGGGCTGCGGCTGTTCAACGTTCAGGACGGGGACCTGAGCGCGGTCACGAGTTTCCGCCTCGACATGGTCCAACGCCCGCGCTTCTCGGCCGAGTTGCTGCCCCCGACCGTCAACACCCCCGGCACGTACGGCTTCCTGCTCGGTGACGCGGCCAACTCCATCCACTTCTGGCCCGGCCGTGGTCTCAACAGCGGTCTGGCGTCCGCGATTTCACTGGCCCGCTCCCTCAACAGCGCCTGGAACGGCCGTCCGTTCCGCGACGCGGACTTCCTGCGGCACGAAGCGGCCATGTCGATGCTCCAGTACCGGCACAAGAGCCGCGCCTGGAAGGCGATGGTCACCACCGACGACCAGGGCGTCACCTGGGCCATCAAGGACATCATCGACCACGGCATCGACGGCATCGCCGAGGAACCCGACCGCGAGGCGGACACGGCGACGCTGCTGGCACGCATGGCGGCGATCCGGGACAGGCTGGCGCCCCGCCTGGCCGGCATGCCGGACGACGAGGCGATCCTCGAACGCCTCGCGACCCTGGAGGACCGCACCCTGCGCATGCTGGTCCTCAGCGGCGCGTGGGACACCCTGACCATGGGCGGCGAGGAGGTCGACATCGACATCTTCTACGGCCCCGACTCCTCGGCCGCCGCTGCGGCGGTGGAAGCGCTGGAGCCGGCCACGCAGCAGTGAGCGGAGGGATCCGTCGTGTTGCCTAGGCTGGGCGCATGTCCGACAGTGATGGCTTCGACCTCGACGCATACCTCGCGCACCTCGGGTGGGCGGGGGAGCGGCGGCCCGACACGGCGACGCTGAAGGGGGTGCACCTCGCGCATATGCGGGGCATCCCCTTCGAGAACCTCGACGCGCTCCGCCGTACCGCTCCCTCCCTCGAACTGCCCGATCTGACGGCCAAGTTGCTGCGGAGCAGGCGCGGTGGCTACTGCTACGAGCAGAACACGCTGCTCGCCACCGCGCTGCGGGCGCTCGGCTTCGGGGTGACCCTGCTGACGGCGCGGGTCGTCGTGGGAGCGGACCGGATCGAGAGCCGCCCGCGCACCCATATGACACTCCGGGTCGAAGTGCCGGGCGATCCGCAGCCCTATCTGGCCGACGTCGGGTTCGGGGCGATCGGGGCGCTGCTGGAACCGGTGCCGCTGGTGCTCGGCGGGGAGTTCGAGGACGCGGGGCGTCGGCACAGGTTCGTGCGGGTGCCGCACCGGGGGCCGTTGGACATGTGGATGCTGGAGGCCCACGGCGCCGACGGATCCTGGCAGGCGCAGTACGCCTTCACCCTGGAGCCCTTCGAGCACGTCGACTTCGAGGTCATCAACTGGCACATCGCCACGAACCCGCGCTCCCCCTTCACGCAGCGCCTGTTCGTCCAGCGGGTCGCCCCCGACCGCCATCTCCTGCTCCACGGAAGCCTGTTGACGGAGACGCGGGCCGACGGGCAGGTGCACAAGCGGGAGTTGGCCGACGAGGGTGACGTGCGGCGGCTGCTGGACGAGGAGTTCGGGATCGAGGCGCCGGAGGGGATGAAGCTGCTGACCTGAACGGTCAACGGTCACGGTCAACGGTCATTGGGGCAGCAGTTGTTGACCGCCGTCGATGTCGTAGGCCGCGCCCGTCAGGGCCTCGTTGCGCATGATGTGTACGGCCAGGGCGGCGACGTCCGCCGGGCCGACGACCCGGCGGATGGGGAGTGAGGCGCGGAGTTCTTCCCGGCGCGCTTCGAGCCGGTCGCCCAGGAGTGAGGCCGACAGCGGGGTGTCGACGAATCCGGGGGCGATGACGTTCACCCGGACCGGGGCCAGTTCGAGGGCCAGGTTGGCGGTGAGGGCGGGGAGGGAGGCGGTCATCGCGGCGATGACGGACATGCCGACGCCGGGGCGGCGACCGCCCGTGCCGCCGATGAACAGCAGCGTGCCCCTGTCCCGGACCTTGCCCCGCCCGTACTTGGCGATCCCGAGCACCATGGCGATGCGTTCGCCGAAGTACCGGCCGGTCTCCGCCAGGTCCAGGTCGTCCAGGGGCCCGTACAAGGGGCCGCCGACGGTCGACAGGACGTGGTCGACGGGATGGGGAAGGTCGCCGAAGAACTCCTGGAGCCGGTCCGGGTCGGTGGCGTCGAGGATCGCCGTGCTCAGCGGACGGATCTCCTCGGCGGCTCGCTCCAGTCGCTGCGGATCCCGCGCGGCCATGATGACCTGGCCACCGGCGGCACGGACCTGGCGGGCGGTTTCGAGCCCGATGCCCGAGCTGGCGCCGATCACGACGACGGTCTGACCGGCCAGCTCCCGCGGCCGGTCCGGCTCGCTTCCGCTCATCACAGCCTCCGGTGGGCGACAAAAGGGACGGGCCTCCCGAACCTATCCCGGGCCGCGGGCCCCCACCACCGGAGTGCGGTGACGCCTCAGGCCCGGGTCAGTCCCACCAGAAGTACCAGACCAGTTGGCCGAGCACCTCCTGCCGGGCGTACGAGCGCAGCGTCTCGACGTCGCCCTCGGTGATGTTGTCGGGGCAGAAGGCGAAGTGCTCGGCGGCCACGGCCTCGGCCTGTTCCGGTGTGGTCGGCGGGGCCGCGACCGACAGCACCAGCCGGTCGAAGGTCAGGGCCACGACCCGTATGCCGAAGCGGTCCTCCCAGGAGCGCAGCACGGCGCACAGACGTGCCACGTCGCCCTCGTAGTTGACCGGACCGCTCCAGCCGATCGCCGCCGGGATGTCCGCGCTGCGGCGGGCCGGTACCAGCGCGAGGTGCGGCTCCTTGAGCGGCGACTCGTCCTCCGCGAGGAAGTCGGCGATCTCGGTGGCGCGGTCGTCCGGGTCGGCGTCCGGTTCCGTGGCGGGCGCGAGCCCCGGCCACTCGGCGTCGTACGGCGCGACCGTCTCGTCGCGCAGCGCCTCCTCGCCGAAGAGTGGGCCGACGGCCTCGACGGCGGCCTGTCTGGCGGCGGGGTCCTGGGCCGGGGCGAGTTCGTCGGCCGCGTACTCCTCCCAGAACTCCTCCAGCACCTCTTCGGCGTCGTGGTCCCCGGGATACGACACCTCGTCGGGCCGCAACTCCCAGTTGTCCAGGCCGCCTTGGGCGCTGCCGAGGTCCAGCAGCACCGGCAGCAGTCCCGCGGCCCGGCGCGCGGGCTGGAGCACGGCCCAGTCGCCGGGCTTCGCCGGATCGTCCGCGCACCACAACAACGGTTCGTCCGACGGGACTTCGGCCGTCACGTCGAACAGTCTCCCGGGAGGGAGTTCAAGCCCGAACGAGCTGCCGCTCGGGTCGGCCGCCAGCTTCGGCAGCGGGTTGGGAAGAGTCGCCATGCCGGAGACTTTAGAGGCGGCCACTGACAGCCGGGACCGGCCCTTCGCCGAAGCCCTTCCGGAGGGGACCTGCTCCGTGGAAGTGTGACGGTTTGGGGGTGGAGTGTCATCGTTTGGCGGGTGGTGGGGGTGTCGGGCGGGGTGGGTTCCGGGGTCAGTTTCCGAAGGCCGGATATCCCGGCAGCGGAGCCACCCCCCCCCCAGCCTCCGGCGACCTGACCCACCAACAACCGCATCGTCTCCGCGAACGCCGGGAACTCCTCCAGCGTGCTCGCCATCTCCCAGCGGTGGCGCAGCACTTGACGCCTCGTCGGGACCGGGCGCCGGGTCCGGTGCAGCGGTTCGTCCTCCGCGGTGCGGGGCAGCATCCGCACGGTCGCGTCCACCGTCCAGACCGCCACGGCCTGCCGCATGCCGGCCTGCCGCACCTCGTCATCGGCCAGTTCCGGGTACACCCCGACGACCTGCGCGCGATACGTCCGCTCGATCTCCGCGGCCGTCAGGAACACCGACTGGTAGCAGGCCGCCTCGAAGTCGATCAGCCGCAGCCCCTGTGCGGCGAGCAGGTTGTTGTCGGGGCAGGTGTCACCGGGAGTGAAGGCCGGATACGTCTCCCCACCCGCCGTCCCGATCCGGTCCAACTCCCCTGCCAGGCCTGCCGGAACCGCGATTCCGGCGCCGTCGAGCAGCACGAGCAGCACGAGCAGTTGGGCGGCCCGCCGCGCGATCCAGGGTTCGTCGCCCCACGACAACATGCCCTTGTCGTACCGCGACCACAGCCGCGCGAGATCGGCACGCCGGTCCACCGACACGGCGGCCAGCCGCCCGAGCCCCCGTGCCCAGTGCAGCAACCCGCGCTCCGCGACCACCGGATCACTCCCGAGCAGAACGTCCGCCAGGGTAGGGGCGTCGCCCAGATCCGCCATCACCAGCAGCGGAACCTCGGGGTCCACCCCCAGCACCTCGGGACCGGCGATCCCGAGCGACAGCCCGGCGGCCTCGGCGGTGAAACCCCGCAGGGACTCCGGCTCGTTGCCGAACGCCTTGACGATCACACTGCCGCCACCGGCTGTCGCACACCGCAACACAGTGCTGCGCGAACTGCCCCGCCGACTAACGGCTTGCGGTGAACGCGGCCCAGGCGGAGGGCGCGAGTTGGAGCGTGGGGCCGGTGTCCGCCGGGTTCTTGGAGTCGCGGATGTGGATGGTGTGGGGGCAGGTGGCGACCTCGACGCACTGCCCGCCCTCCTCGCTGCTGTAGCTCGACTTCCGCCAGGCGTAGGCGACTTCGAGGCAGGCGCCGCCTTCGCTGCCGCTGTAGCTCGACTTGAACCACTGAAGTGCGGTGCTCATTGGTCTCCTAGGAGGCTGCTGAGTGCGTTGTGAAGGCGGTCCAGGCGGTGGGCGAGACGGTGAGGGTGGGGCTGGTGTCTGCGGGGTTCTTGGAGTCGCGGATGTGGATGGTGTGGGGGCAGGTGGCGACCTCGACGCATTGACCGCCTTCGCCGCTGCTGTAGCTCGACTTCCGCCAGGCGTAGGCGACTTCGAGGCAGGCGCCGCCTTCGCCGCTGCTGTAGCTCGACTTGAACCACTGAAGTCCGGTGCTCATTGCTCTCCTAGCAGACGGTCCAGCAGGCTTCGTGAGTCCTCGATTGTGAGGGCCTCCGTCCGCAGCATCGCATATTTGCGGGTCAGGATGGATACCTCATCCGCGTCGGAGACCCACTGACTGCCGCGCTGCGACTCCGTGTAGGCGAGGTGCTGGTGATCAGGTGTCTCCAGGAGAATGAAGGAGCCTGCCTCCCCCGCGTGGGATGTCCGGTTCAGCGGGTGGATCTGGAAGGACAGGCCCGGGAGTTCGGAGTACTCGCGCAGTGCGTGCAGTTGCTCGCGATGCACTTCGCGGCCTCCGTTGGGCCACAGCAGCGCGGGCTCCCAGACGACGAAGCTCATCGTCGGCGGAACCTTGCGTTGCAGGATCTCCTGGCGGCTGATGCGGCCCGCCAGGAGCGTCTCCAACTCGTCCTCGTCGTACGCCGGAAGGCGACTGCTCAGCAGCCCGCGGGCGTACTCCTCGGTCTGGAGGAGGCCAGGGACGACCAGCGCGTCGTACCAGGACAGGGCGATGGCATCCCGCTCGTGCAGCATGTACTCCTCTGCGAACAGCGGATATTGGTCGATGTCCGGCAGATTGTCGACCCCCGCCGCCAACGTGCCCTTCGTGTCGAGGATCAGATCCAACGTCTTGGCCAGCCCGATCATGAGCCGTCGCCTGCCCTGCTCGATCGACGCGATGGTCTCCTCGTCGACCATGGCCCGTTCGGCGAGTTGACGCTGTGTCAGACCTGCGGCCATGCGCGCCGCTTTGACCTGTGAGCCCAGTAGCCGCATCGTCGAGCGGTTCTTCTTGGAGTTCATGCTGTGGTGCTCCCCACATCCACCCGTTTCGGACCCCGCACCGACCCGTACTCCGCCCGTACAAAAACGGATCCAGGCCTCACGCCCTGTCAACAGTAGTGACGCTCAGCAACTCTTGTCTCGTGAACCCGAGTCAGAAGTTCTTCCGGCGCGAACGCCGGTCCGTTCCCGCCGCCAGGCGCTTCGCGCACGCGTTCCTCGCCGAGTGCGGGCTCGCGGGGGCCGAGCGCGGCGGTGATGTGCTGTTGTGCGTCAGTGAGTTGGCGACCAACGCGTTGGTGCACGGGGTGCCGCCGGGACGGCAGTTCCGGGTGTTCCTGTGCTACGACGGCCACCTGCTGCGGGTCGAGGTGCACGACAGCGGGGGGCGGTGTCCCGCACGTGGACGAGGCCGACGACGGCGACGAGGGCGGGCGCGGGCTGTTACTCGTCGCCGCGCTGGCCGACAAGTGGGGCGTGGGGGAACGGGACTTGGGCAAGGTGGTGTGGGCGGAGTTCGGATGCGATGCCACGCTGTCCGCCGGAGTGGGAACCGCGGAGAGATAGGCGTCGGGCGTGGGATACGAGGGATCGTTCTCCGGGCTTGAACCGGCTGAACTGCTCAGCTTCGTCAGGAGCCGGGCGCGCGATGCGCTCGGTGGTGAAGGGAACGCCTGGATCCGGCTGGTGGACGTCGCCGCGGCCGGTATGAGAAGGAGCCCGCGGGCTGAGGACCGTGCGCTCTACGCGGAGGCGGCGATCGGTGCGCTTGACGGGATGCGGGTTTCTTCAGCGGTTCCGGACGAGAGATGGGCGGTCATGGCGGTCAAGGTCCGCGTGGACTGGACTCTGCTGTCCGACCGTCCGGACCCGGAGAAGAATCTCGACGCGTCCGCCGCATACGACATCGCGCTGGGGCGGTCGCATGCGCCCGACATCAAGCGCATGGCAGTACAGCTTGCCCGCGTGGAGGAGCATCTGACGGCTGAGCAGCGTGAAACGGTCAGGACTTGGGCTGATCCGTGAGGCGGTAGTCGGATCGCGTGGTTCCGTGCGGATCACGGGAGACGAGGCATGTGTATTCGATGCCGAGCAGTGAACCGGCGTCTGTTCCGAGGTTGGTGGCGAGGACCCGAGTGGGCAGTGGATGCTGGTCGTTCGGATCGTCGACCGCGACCGAGTCGGCCAGAATGCCGCGAATTCTGACTACCTTGTATCTGACCTCCATGTTCCCGATGCTATCCGCGAGCGCTGGGTGCAAGGGGCGACGAGGGCGAGCGCGTGCTGTCGCTCGCCCCCGCCGCCCCGAGGTCAGTTGGCGAGGCTGAAGTCGCCGCCCACCGGTGCGGCGATCTTGTCGACGCCGGTCAGGGCCGTGAGCGTGGTGACCGGGGTGCTGCTGTCGGTGGTGGTGCCGCTACCGAGCTGACCGGAGCCGTTGGCGCCCCAGGAGCGGACCGTGTTGTCGCCGAGCAGGGCCATGGTGTGTTCCCGGCCGCCGGCCACCAACTGGACGCCCCTCACGCCCGGCACCGTGACCGGAGTGATCCGGTAGTCGGTCGTGCCGTCGCCGAGTTGACCGGACGTGTTCTGGCCCCACGCCTTGAGCTTGTTGTCGGTGTCGGTCACGGCCAGGCTGTGGTTGCAGCCCGCCGCGATCTGCGAGACCCCGCCGGTCCAGATGCCCTGGGTGTCGACCGGGGCGTAGCGGCTGATCGTGCTGTTGTCGCCGAGCTGGCCGGTGGCGTTGTAGCCCCACGCCTTCACCGCGTTGCCGACGAGGGCGAGGTTGTGGTTGCAGCCCGCCGCGATGCGGGTGACTCCGGTCAGGTTCGTGACCTGGGAGGGGACGTTACGACTCGCCGAAGTCCCGTCCCCCAGCTGGCCGTTGATGTTGTAGCCCCAGGCCCACACCGTGCCGTCCTCGCGCAGCGCGAGGCTGTGGTTGAGGCCCGCCGCGATCGCGATCACCTTGTTGAGGCCCTCGACCCGGACCGGGACGCTGCTGTCGTAGTTGGTGCCGTTGCCGAGCTGGCCGTAGTTGTTGCGGCCCCAGGCGACCACGGTCTGATCGGCCAGCAGGGCGAGACTGTGCGCGCCGCCCGCCGCGATGTCGGTGGCGTTGGACAGGTTCACCACCTGGCCGGGAGCGTTGTGCGAGAACACCGAGCCGTCACCGAGCTGGCCCGAGCCGTTCGCGCCCCAGGACTGCACGGTCCGGTCGGTCAGCAGGGCCAGCCCGTGCCCGTTGGTCGGACCGGCTCCGCCTGCCGCGATCTTCACCACCTCGGCGCTGGTCAGCCCGAGCACGGTCGTCGCCGTGGTCCGGAAGTCGGTCCAGGTGCCGTCACCGAGCTGCCCGGAACGGTTGTTGCCCCACGACTTCAGCCGCTTCTCCTGCTTGGCCTGGGCCTGGGCCTGGGCCTGAGCTTGGGCCTGGGCCTGGGCCTGGGCCTTGTGGGGAGCCGCCGCGTGCGCGCTGAGCGGGACGAGGAGTACGGCGAGCGAGCAGAGCGCGGCGGCGAGTTTGTGCCGGGTACGAAGGGGGTGCAAGGACAGCTCCATCCGGGGATTCCGAGGATCACGAGATTCCGACGATCATGAATCGGTTCGTGATCTTCGTAGCCGCCCTCGACCCGGACCGGGGCGCGGCTCGGCAGCCGTGTCACCCGGTCGGCTCGGAGAGGTAGGGGAAGTGGTCCATGAGTGGCCCGTGTTGGAGGCCCGCGCCGTGGGGAAGCGGTGGGGGCCGTGGCCGTAGGTTCCACCGGCCTCGACGACCGCCCCGATGTTGTCCCTGACCTGGCCCCAGATCCCCGAGGCGGGGGCGGTCGCGGGGTGGGCGGGCCTGCCCTTGAGGTCGTCCGTGGGGACGCTCGCGTTGTAGTCGACGTGCGCCGAACCGCCCGCGAAGTCGAAGAACGTGGTCATGACCACATCCGCCCTGCGCGGCAGGTGAACCCTCAGCGCCCCAACAACCGCCGTACCCGCCGCACTTGACGGTTGTCCGCCACCGCGTCGAGGAACCGCCGCCCACCGGCCGCCTCGTACGCCGGGCCCTCCACCCGGAGCACCGTGCCGTCGCCGACGACCGCGTACGCGAGCGGCTTGGCGGTGTTCGGGAGGTTGACCGGGTGGCGGCCGGAGGGGAGCTTCAGGCGGGCGGGGAGGCGGAGTCGGGCCGTGTCGGTGCCGGGGGTCGGGAGCAGTTCCGCCTGTACTCCCAGCGTGCCCACGGTGACTTTGACGCCGACGGGCGCGCTGTCGGCCGTAGCGGAGACGTATGGCAGCGGGAGTGAACTGCCCTCGCCGCGAACGGAGTTGGTCGCGGCCACCGTCGACGTGTCCTGGCCCAGTTTGCGCTGGCGCTGGTCCACGTCGAGGGCCAGCTGGCCGCTGCCGGTCCAGTACGGGAGGGACAGCCTGCCGCCGGTCAGTGCGGGGCCGGCGGCCGGGGTGCCCGGCGTGGCCTCGCCCGTCACGCGCACCATCCGGTCCACGCCCAGGAGTTGGACGTAGGCCCACACATCGTGCACCCCGCGCTCCAGCGGACGTCCGCCCGCCAGCCGCTCCGGGTCGAGGAACAGCCGTCCGGAGGCGACCAGTTGGGCGCGGCCCTCGCCGAGCGGTCGTAGGCGAAGGTCGAGGTCGCCCTCCGGGTACCACCAGTCCTCGCGGTCGCGGTCCTTGACGATCAACTCCGCGTACGCCAGGCGGAAGGGGTCCGGGACCTCCCAGCCGTCCGCCGTGCCCGGGACGTCGGCGAGCAGGTCCGGGTCCAGCCACTGCTTGCCGTCGCGCTCGACCAGGGTCAGGGGTTCGCCGTCGCCGCGCAGGAGTTCCAGCGTGATGTCGGCGACCAACCGGCCGTTCTCCCAACGGGGTTCGCCGACCGTGGTGCGGGGCTTGATCTCGCGGACGCGCTCGGCGAGCGTCACCGCGCCGTCGAAGTCACCCGCCTCCAGCAGCTCCGCCCGCAGGCGTGAGACGGCGGGCAGGCCCTCGCGGACCGCCGCCGGGAACTCCTCCACCGCCACCTCCCGCGCCGCCTCGAAACGCTGCCGCTGCTCCGTGGGGTCCTCGCGCAGGATCTCGGGCTCGCGGGTCCGGGAGAGGACCTCTACGTGGTACAGGCGGTGGAGGAGACGGTTCTGGAGGCCGTCGATGTCGTCGGAGGCAGGGGTGCCGTCCTTGATCTGGCGGGCGATCGTGCGGGTGTTGGCCCAGAAACCGTGCCGGGGGTCGAAACGGTGCTGGGTGTTGTTGCCGCCGTCGTCGCGCTTCATCCAGTAGTAGACCGGATAGTCGGCGAGGATCGCGATCCGCTCCGCCCTGAGGTACGCGGCGCTCACGAACGCCAGGTCCTCCAGGATCCACGGCCCCTCGGGGAACCGCAGCCCGTGCTCCTCGACGAACGCCCGCCGGAACATCTTGTGCGGCGACATGCTCTGCATCAGCTCGTCGTTCTCGATCGTGCAGGCGTCCACCGTGTGCCGGAACAGCCGCCTCGGCCGCACCATCGTGCTGGACATCTTGCCGAGGACGACATCGGCGTCGGTGCGCTTCGCGTGCTCGTACAGCCGCTCCAGCGCCTCCGGCCCCAACTTGTCGTCATGGTCGACGAATTGGATGTACTCGCCCTGCGCGTGCCGCATACCGAGATTGCGCGGGGCGCCCGGCCAGCCCGAGTTGGGCCGCGTGTGCACCTGGACGTTGGGGTGCTCGGCCGCGATCTTCTCCAGGCGGCTCAATGTGTCGTCGGTCGAGCCGTCGTCGACGTAGACGACCTCGTACTCGTCGGCGGGCAGACTCTGCCCCAGCAGCGATGGCGCGCACTCGTCGACGTACTTCCCGGTGTTGTAGACGGGAACGATCACACTGACCTTGACTCTGGGCATTCAAGGACACTACACAGCTACGTCACACGCCCGTCAAAGCACTCCCTTTTTCCCGACCCGGTGGATTTCCCCGACCCGGTGGATTTCCCCGACCCGGTGGATTTCCCCGACCCGGTGGATTTCCCCGACCCGGAAGATTTCCCCGACCCAGAGGATTTTCCCGGCCCGGGGGATTTCTTCGTGCCCGTCGGCAGGAAGCAGGCGCGGACCAAGGTTCCGGGGCGGGTCACGGTCATCATCGTGTAGACGTACGTGTCCGCCTCCTCCGACGTCCTGACCCGCGTACCCCGGACCGCGCCCGCCCGGTCGGCCACATCCAGCTCGATCCGGTCGCCGATCCGCCCGCCCCACATCCGCGCCCAACTCGTCCCGCACTCGCCGCTGTGCCGCAACTGCACCCACGCCCCCGTGGCCGTCCGATGCGTGACCAGGGTGTCCGGCTGGGCGGCGCAGCGCATGGTCAGCGGGCTCCGGCCCTCGCAGCCCGCCCCGAGGCACCGCGGGCCGCCGACGACGCCGGACGAGGACGAGGACGGGAGCGTGGAGGAGGAGGTGGTGGAGGTGGAGGCGGTGTGGTGGGGGAGGAGGAGCAGGGCGACCGCCACGCCCCCGACCGCCACGGCACAGACCGAGCCGAGCACGGCCAGGACGGCCATGCCCCGGCGATGTCCGGCTTCCACGGCCTCCGAGACGTCCGCCGCAGGGGGCGGCGGGGGTGGCGTGGACGGCGCGGTCGGGGTCCCGCCCTCCGACAGGCCGCGTCCGCTCGCCTCCGCCTCCGCGATCTCCCACAGCGCGACGCACCGGCCCACCGGCTCCCCGGCCAGTCGGCACAGCTCCTCCACCGCCTCCCGCGGCGGCAGCGTCCTGCCGTTGAGATACCGCTCCCACGACGACTTGCTGTACGTCGTCTTCGCGGCCAGCCCCACCAGACTCAGCCCGGTGCGCGCCTTCAACTCCCGCAGCGAGGAGGCAAGTTGGTTCATCTCCGGAGGGCTTTCCAGGTCTGCGGCCCGATCATCCCGTCGCCGCGCAGCCCCGCGTGCCGCTGGAGCGCCCTGACCGCGCCCAGGGTCAGCGGACCGAAGTCCCCGTCGATCCCGCCCGGCGAGAACCCCGCCCGCCGCAGCAGACACTGCGCCTCGGCCACCTCCACCCCCTTGTTGCCGTACGCCACGGCGTCCTCCCGGGTGCGGCTGTTCCCCGCGTACCAGAGGCCGTCGACCCGCTTCAGACGGCAGGTGTACGACAGTTGCGGCGGCGCGGGTGTGAGGGTGGCCGGGGCGGCGAGCGGGGCGGTGGAGGCGGTGGCGCTGCCGCCGGTGTCGGCGTTCGGGTCGCCGCCGTCGCCGTCGTTCATGATCCGTACGGTGATGAGGACCGCCGAGGAGACGGCCAGCACGAGGGTCACCGCGCCCGCGATGAGGGCGATGAGGAGAGAACGCCCGGGAGAGGCTGGGCTGTTGGCGTCGGACCTGGCCGGGAGGAGTTCCATGCCGGACTCGGACTCGGACCCGGACTCGGACCCGGACCCGGGCACCGGCTCGGCGGCCGGGCGCGGTGGTGCCGCCCACCCTTCCGCCGCGACCTCGCGCAGTGCGAGGAGCCGGGTCGGATCGGCGTCGCCCGCGATCCGGGCCAGGGCCTCGACGGCCGCCGGGGGTGGCAGGGTCCGGCCGCTCAGATAGCGCTCCCAGGACTTCGGGCTGTACCCCGTCCTCGCCGCGAGCTGACGGATGCTCAGTCCGCCGTGGTCCTTCAGCCGACGCAGTTGGATCACCAACTGCCGTACACGCGGGTCGAGTTCAGCGGGCAGTTTCTTCCAACGCGACATGTATCCCCCACTCGCGTTCAGTTCAGGGCGACTGCGGTCAACAGCCCCTGTTCCCCGTCGCATTGTGCACGAGCAACGGCGGGTCGCGGTTCCCGCGCCGGTCGGGAACCGGCCACCTCGCGTCCCGCCCGTCCCGCCGTACCGTCCCGGCGCACCGCGTCCCCGCAGGCCGGAGGAGGGGACGTCCCGCGCGGGCGTCACTTCGGCGGCGACTGTGGCCGCCCCCGCTGCCCGGCCCGCATGGTCATGTCGTCACCCGGCGCCGACACCGTCCGGCGCCGATCCACGACCCGAGGGGGAACAATGCGATCCAGTACTGTCGCGAAGGCGCTCGTCAGCGTCACCGCCGTCGTCGGCATCGCCGTCGGCAGCCTGGCCGGTGCGAGCGGGGCCTTCGCCGCCACGGACACCACGAAGCCGGCCGCGATCACCCAGCCTGTCCAGATCCAGGCGACCGTCAACCTCGGTCTGAGCATCGCCCAGGCCAAGGGCGTCCAGCACTGGCTGGCGCAGAACTACCAGTACACCGACACCATCGACGGCCAGCTCGGCACCCACAGCTGGCAGGCCATGCAGCGCTTTCTGAAGGCGCACCACGGCTACACGGGGAACATCGACGGCATCGTCGGCGGCGGCACGGTGTCCGCGCTCCAGCGCTTCCTGCGGGACAACGGCTGGGGCTACACGGGCAACATCGACGGCATCGCGGGCTCCGGCACCCAGGCGGCGTTCGCGACCTTCGCCAACTGGTGCGTGAGCGTCTACGGAAGCTGACGGGAGTCGACCGACAGACCGAGGCCCGTCCTTCCCTCGGGGAGGACGGGCCTCGGCCTGTGTGTCCACGGGCGCGTCTAGAGCTTGTCCGGCGTCCGGATGCCCAGCAGGGCCATGCCCCGGTGCAGGGTGCGGGCCGTGAGGTCCACCAGCAGCAGACGGTTCTCCTGCTGCTCGGGCGTATCGGCCTTCAGGACCGGACACTGGTCGTAGAACGTCGTGAGCAGGGACGCCAGTTGGTACAGGTACGCCGTCAGCTTGTGCGGGGCGTACTCCTTCGCCGCGTCCGCCACGACCTCGCTGAACTGGTCCAGGTGCAGGCCCAACGCCCGCTCCGCAGCGGTCAGTTCCAGCTCCGGGTGAGCCAGCGGCCGGGCCTCGCCCGCCTTGCGCAGGATCGACTGGATACGGGCGTACGCGTACTGGAGGTACACCGACGTGTCACCGCTCAGCGACACCATCTGGTCCAGGTCGAACTTGTAGTCCCGCACGGCGGACGTCGACAGGTCGGCGTACTTCACGGCGCCGATCCCGACGTACCGCCCGTTCTCGACGATCTCCTCCTCCGTCAGGCCCACCTTCTCGGCCTTCTCCCGGACGACCGCGGTCGCCCGCTGCACCGCCTCGTCGAGCAGGTCCTCCAGCTTCACCGACACGCCCTCACGCGTCTTGAACGGCTTGCCGTCCTTGCCGAGGATCGTGCCGAACGCCAGCTGGAACGCCGACACGTCGTCGTTCAGCCAGCCCGCCCGCCGCGCGGTCTCGAAGACCATCTTGAAGTGCAGGGACTGCCGGACGTCGACCACGTACAGCAGGCTGGTCGCCTTCAGGTTGAAGACCCGGTCCCTGATCGCGGACAGGTCCGTCGCCGCGTAGCCGTAGCCGCCGTCGGACTTGCGGACGATCAGCGGGGTCCGGTTGCCGTCCGGGCCCTTGATGTCGTCGAAGAACACGCACAGCGCGCCGTCCGAGATCTCCGCGACCCCGGACTCCTCCAGCAGCCGGCAGGTCTCGTCCAGCA
The DNA here is from genome assembly GCF_053891435.1 of Streptomyces sp. NPDC002276. Taxonomy (NCBI): domain Bacteria; kingdom Bacillati; phylum Actinomycetota; class Actinomycetes; order Kitasatosporales; family Streptomycetaceae; genus Streptomyces; species Streptomyces sp. NPDC002276. Next base: position 33,993 of record NZ_JBSFCQ010000014.1, read on the forward strand.
TGTCGTTGTAACCCGACTCGCCGACGATGTCCGCGTCCCGGATCTCCATGTCCAGCTTCTCGAAGACGGAGAAGAAGTAGATCTTCGACTCGTCCACGAACTTCTGCCACGCGGCGAGGGTCTGCGGCTCTCCCGCCTGAAGGTCCACGACCCTGCGCCGGGCCCGCGTCTTGAACTCCTCGTCGGAGTCGAAGAGTTTGCGCGCCGCCTTGTAGAGGCGGTCGAGGTTCGACATCGCCTCCTCGCCGGAGACCTGCGCGTCGCCGTGGTCCAACTCGCCCGGGTGCTCGTCCAGATACTGGATCAGCATCCCGAACTGCGTTCCCCAGTCGCCGATGTGGTGCCGCCGGACCACCGACTCGCCGGTGAACTCCAGGAGTTGGACGAGGGCGTCGCCGATCACCGCGGAACGGAGGTGGCCTACGTGCATCTCCTTCGCCACGTTCGGCTGCGCGTAGTCGATGACCGTCGTGCCCGGGTGCTCGGCCATGGGCACGCCGAGGCGGGCCTCGTCCGCGTAGCGCGCGGCCAGGTTCTCGGTGATCGCCCTGTCGCCGACCGTGATGTTCAGGAAGCCGGGGCCGGAGACCTCGACGTCCTGGATCACATCGCCGGTCGTGATGTGCGAGACGACCTGCGTCGCCAGCTCCCGGGGGTTGGCCTTGGCCTTCTTGGCGAGGGCGAGGATGCCGTTCGCCTGGAAGTCCGCGCGGTCGCTACGTCGCAGCAACGGGTCCGCGTCCGCGTCCGCCTCCGGCAGGGTGGCCGAGAGGGCGTTCGCGAGGCGCTGGTGGACTAGGTCGGTGAGCGACGTGACCGGAGCCATGGGGTGGGAGCCGTTCTCCTCGTGGGTTTGGTAGACACGGTCAGTATCCCACGGGGGGTAAAGCGAGTTTCTCGGGCGCGGGCCCGGTGGGGGTTGGCCGCGCAGTTCCCCGCGCCCCTAGGAGGCGGCTGCGCCGCTGTCCAAGCCTCTTCGGGCTCCGCGCGCCTGGGAGGCGGGTGCGCCGCCGTCCAAGGGGCGTGGGGGCTGGGGTCTGGACGGCGGCGGAGCCGCCTCTCAGGGGCGCGGGGAACTGCGCGGCCAGCCCCCACCGGGCCGCGGTCAAAAAACCGCCACCCCCCGGGCCAGCCCCGCGCTTCAGAGTCACGGTCTTGGAAAAGCCGTTTTCGTGGATGTCGGGTCGCCTGGGACAATGGCAGGGTCAGTCGTGCGACCGTACCGGCTGCCCGTGCAGAACTGTCAGAAAAAGAGGACGTGCCGATCGTGGCTCAGAGCACCGAGACCACCGACTGGGTCTCCCGTTTCGCGGATGAGGTCATCGAGGAGTCGGAGCGTCGGGCCCCGGGCAAACCGGTCGTCGTCGCGTCCGGGCTGTCCCCGTCGGGGCCCATCCACCTCGGCAATCTGCGTGAGGTGATGACTCCGCACCTCGTCGCCGACGAGATTCGTCGGCGGGGGCACGAAGTGCGGCACCTCATCTCCTGGGACGACTACGACCGGTACCGCAAGGTGCCGAACGGGGTCGAGGGGACCGACGGCAGTTGGGCCGAGCACATCGGCAAGCCGTTGACCTCCGTGCCCGCCCCGGCCGGATCGGCGTACCCGAACTGGGCCGAGCACTTCAAGGCCGCCATGATCGCCTCGCTCGCCGAACTGGGCGTCGAGTTCGACGGGATCAGCCAGACCGCCCAGTACACCTCCGGCGTGTACCGCGAGCAGATCCTGCACGCCATGAAGCACCGCGGCGACATCGACGCCATCCTTGAGCAGTACCGCACCAAGAAGGCCCCGCCCAAGAAGCAGCAGCAGAAGGCCGTCGACGCCGCCGAGCTGGAGGCCGAGGAGGGCTCGGGGGCCGCCGAAGAGGACGACGGCAGCTCCGGGTCCGCCGGATACTTCCCGTACAAGCCCTTCTGCGGCGCCTGCGGCAAGGACCTCACCACGGTCACGGCCTACGACGACGACACCACCGAGCTGACATACGTCTGCACCGAGGACGGTTTCACCGAGACCGTCCTGCTGAGCGAGTTCAACCGCGGCAAGCTGGTCTGGAAGGTCGACTGGCCGATGCGCTGGGCCTATGAGGGCGTGATCTTCGAGCCCTCCGGTGTCGATCACTCGTCCCCCGGGTCCTCCTTCCAGGTCGGTGGCCAGATCGTCGGGATCTTCGGCGGCGAGCGGCCCATCGGGCCCATGTACGCCTTCGTCGGCATCAGCGGCATGGCCAAGATGTCCAGCAGCAAGGGCGGGGTCCCCACCCCGGCCGACGCGCTCCAGATCATGGAACCGCAGCTCCTGCGCTGGCTCTACGCCCGCCGCCGCCCCAACCAGTCCTTCAAGATCGCCTTCGACCAGGAGATCCAGCGCCTCTACGACGAGTGGGACAAGCTCGACGGGAAGGTCGAGGACGGCTCCGCGCTGCCCGCCGACCTCGCCGCGCACGCGCGTGCCGTGCGCACCGCCGCCGGTGAACTGCCCCGCACACCCCGCCCGTTGCCGTACCGGACCCTCGCGTCCGTCGCCGACATCACCGCCGGGGCCGAGGACCAGACGCTGCGCATCCTCGGCGAACTCGACCCCGCCAACCCCCTGTCCACCCTCGACGAGGTCCGCCCCCGGCTGGACAAGGCCGAGGCGTGGATCAACACGCACGTACCCGCCGACCAGCGGACCATCGTGCGCGACGAACCCGACATCGACCTCCTCAAGTCCCTCGACGAGCCCGCCCGCCAGTCCCTGCGACTGCTCACCGACGGACTCGCCGACCACTGGTCCCTGGACGGCCTGAGCCACCTCGTCTACGGCGTCCCGAAGGTCCAGGCCGGCTTCTCCGCCGACGCGACCGCGAAGGAACTCCCGCCGGAGATCAAGACCGCCCAGCGGACCTTCTTCGCCCTCCTCTACCACCTGCTCGTCAGCCGCGACACCGGCCCGCGCCTGCCCACGCTGCTCCTCGCGGTGGGACAGGAACGGGTGCGGAGCCTGCTCGGCGAGTAAGCGGCCGTTCTACGACGAAGGGCCCTCTTGCGAGGGCCCTTCGTTCGTTTCGCCGCTCAGGCGATGTGGTCCTCCTGGAGCTCCGCCGTGTGACGGTTCGTGAAACGGTTGACCATCCGGTCCGCCTCGCGCTGCGGGAGCGTGACGCCGTACGTGGCCTCCACGTCACCCCGGAACTGGCCCGAGGTCGGATAGCTGCCGTCTATCGACTTCTTGAAGACCAGGTAGTAGTCCTCCTCGGACAGCTCCGTACCGCCGCCCGCACCCATCTCTCGGGTACGGCCAGGACCGGCCGGGATCGGGAACGTACCGGTGTCCTCCGGCGAGGGCTCGGGCTCCGGCTGCTGCTCCTCGTACCGCTGCTGCTGTTGCGGGAACTGCTGCTGCTCCTGGAACTGCCGCTGCTCGAACCGCCGTTGCTGCGCGAACTGCTGCTGTTCTTCCTCGTACTGCTGGAACTGCTCGGCCTGCGGCTCTTCCTCGTACCACCCGGAGTACACAGGCTCCGGTTCGTACGTCGGGTCGTAGCCGCCCTGGTACGCCACCGCCTGGGGATCGCGCGCCTGGAGCCACTGGCTCTGCGGCTCGACGTACTCCGGCTGTTGCTGTTGCTGTTGCTGTTGTTGCGGCTGCTGGGGCTGCTCGTTCGCCGCGGGGGCCGGGAGCTGCTGGACCGGTGCCGGGTTCTGCACGGCCGCAGGCGTCGGCTCCGGCTCCCGCGCCGGCTCCAACTGCGGGGCGGGGGGCAGCAGTACGGGCTCGATGCCCGCCGCCGCCAGACCCGAGGGGGCCGTCTGCGCGAGCGGGACGCCGTAGCGGGCCAGGCGCAGCGGCATGATGGACTCCACCGGGGCCTTGCGGCGCCACGCGCGGCCGAAGCGGGAGTGCAGCCGCGCCTGATAGACGAGGCGGTCCTGCTCCAGCTTGATGACCTGCTCGTAGGAGCGCAGCTCCCACAGCTTCATCCGGCGCCACAGAAGGAACGTCGGGATGGGCGAGAGCAGCCAGCGGGTGAGGCGGACGCCCTCCATGTGCTTGTCGGCCGTGATGTCGGCGATCCGGCCGATCGCGTGCCGGGCCGCCTCCACGGAGACCACGAACAGGATCGGGATCACCGCGTGCATACCGACACCGAGCGGGTCGGGCCAGGCCGCCGCGCCGTTGAACGCGATCGTCGCGACCGTCAGCAGCCACGCCGTCTGGCGCAGCAACGGGAAGGGAATCCTGATCCAGGTCAGGAGCAGGTCCAGGGCGAGCAGGACGCAGATACCCGCGTCGATACCGACCGGGAAGACATACGCGAAGTTGCCGAAGCCCTTCTTCAGGGCGAGTTCGCGTACGGCGGCGTACGAACCGGCGAAGCCGATACCGGCGATGACCATCGCACCGGAGACGACCACGCCGATGAGCACCCGGTGCATACGTGTGAGCTGAATGGGCGCGGACACCCGTACTCCCCTCCCCTTGCATGGTGTTGCGCGGAACAGGGTGGCACATGTGTGCGGCGTCCCGGGTGCCGGTCCGACAGGAGTCCGGCACCCGGGAGGGGCCGGACTCCGTCAAAAGGCTTGGCTGACCTGCGAGTTGAGGGTCAAGAACGGTGTGGATGTGACGGTCAGCTCTTCTTGCTCGCGGAGGGTGAGGGAGAGGCCTTGGACGCCGTCTTGGAGGGCGACGCGGAGGGAGACGCCGACTTGGAAGGGGCCTTCGACGCGGACGCGGAGGGTGCGGCGCCGCTGTCACCGCTCCCGCTGCCGTTGGCCGACGTGACCGCCGCCACGACCTCCTTCACGGCCTTCTCCGCCGCCTTCGTCAACGCGGCGGCGTCCGGCGTCTTGTCGCCCGCCAGACCGGCGCCGTTGTAGTCGATCGTGACGACCACGTTCTCGACCCGCGCCACCACCGTCTGCTGCCTGAAGGCGCCTTCCTTCTTCTTCAGGTCGTAGCGCACCGCCGTCGCCTGCGCGCCCGCTCCCGCGACCGGCTCCAACTTGACGTTCTTCGCGCCGGTGACCGACTGCGCCTCCTGCACCTGCTTCGTGAAGTACGACGCCGCCAGCTGGTCGCCCTCGCCCTGCGTCTGCGAGGAGTCGAACCGCAGCAACGACACGTTCAGCCAGCGGAACTGCGAACCCTTGACCCCGTTGTTGTCCAGGCTCGTCCAGGAGCAACTGCTCCGCGCCGCCGTGTCGCTCGACGTACCCTCCTTGCCCGATTTGGCCCCCTCCGGGACCAGATCGGTCAACGTCTTCTTCGACAGCACCGCACACGGCTCCGGCAACTTCTTGTACGCCGCCGCCTGCACCGTCGGAGCGGCCGTCGCGTCGGCGGAGGTCGTCGCGCCGGGACCGCTCGTGTCCTTGCCCGCGCTGTCCCCCGAACCGGAGTCCGAGGAGCAGCCGGCCGCGATCAGCATCACCGGGACCGCCGCCGCGCAGACAAGGACGCGGTGAAGACGCTTCGCTCGCTGGTGGTCCCGCCGGTCGCGCTGTGCTGGTTGATGCATGGTTCCTTCACTCATGACGCTCGTGGTTCCTGCCGTCGGATCGGGTCCGAGGGGCCACGGTACGCGGTGAGTCAGCTGTGCGGTCTCCGTTCACGGGCTTTGAACGGGGGCTCGGAAGCGGCCGTCCGAGCCCCTAACCGTTGAGCGAGTCGGCCAGTTGCGAGGCCAGTTTCCGCGCCCTGTCCTGCATCTTCTGGCTGTCCGGGACCACCCCGACCGTCGCCGGCTGCTCCTCGTACTCGATGGTCACAATGACGTTGGACGTGCGAAACACCACAGTCACCGTCCGCTGCTTGGCCGTCGAACCGGAGCTGCTCAACGCGTCGTCGACGAACGCCTCGTCACCGAGATCGGAGAGCGTGCGGGGCTGGAGGGCGGTCGGGGTGGTGGAGGCGGAGGAGGACGCGGAGGACGACGAGGAAGAAGAAGAGGTGGGGGTGGCCGAGGGAGTCGCGGAGCCGGAGGTCGAAGGGGTCGCCGAGTCCGACGCGGTGTTGGTGCCGGTGCTCGTGCTCGCGCTGGCGGCCGGTTCCGGGAGATCCGCCGCCAACTCCTTCGTCGCGAAGATCGTCTTCGCCTCGCTGTCGTCGCTCACCGCGTTGTCGTACGACACCACCCGCTCGAAATCGACCAGCAGATGGTCGGTCGCGTCCGTGGACTCCACCTTCCAACGGCAGCCCACCTTGCGGTCCGTGTCGAACGTCAGGGTCGCCTCGCCCGCGTAGGCGGCCGCGCGCTGGTCCGCGTCCGTGATCAGCTTGATGCCGGGGAGCAGGGAGTCCAGCGTGCCCTGGCCGACGGCACCGCAGGGCTCCGGAAGCGTGCGGTACTTGCCCGGCTGGGCCACCGCGGTCGCCGTACCGGCCTCGCCCGGGTTCGCGTCGTCCGTGGTACCACCATCGCCCGAACCGCTCGTACAGCCGGCCAGCAGCGCCACGAGGAGCGCGGCGGCGCCGGGTACGTATGCCTTCCGCTGCACGGTCGGGTTCCTCTCGACGACGATCAAGGGTCCTGGACGATGATCAAGGGTCCTGCCAGTGTCCCCGCTGGTTAATCGCTTGCCGCACCGGGGGACCCCCTGGAGACAATGTGTATCGCACGCACAGCCGTGAACGCCGGTCCGCTGTCCCTTTCGTTGACCTTGGCGCCGGTTTTGCGATTTTAGACTTCTGTTGTTTTCCGGGGGAATGAGGACGAAATGTCATACGTAGAGATACCGGGGGCGAAGGTCCCCATCCGCATGTGGACCGACCCGGCGTCGGTCGAGGAGGGCGCGCTCCAGCAGCTCCGCAACGTGGCCACCCTCCCCTGGATCAAGGGCCTCGCCGTCATGCCCGACGTCCACTACGGCAAGGGCGCGACGGTCGGCTCGGTCATCGCGATGCGGGGCGCGGTCTGCCCGGCGGCGGTGGGCGTCGACATCGGCTGCGGAATGTCCGCGGTCAAGACCTCCCTCACGGCCAACGACCTCCCCGGCGACCTGTCCCGCCTGCGCTCGAAGATCGAGCAGGCGATTCCGGTGGGGCGGGGGATGCATGACAGTCCGGTCGAGCCTGGGCGGATGCACGGGTTCGCGACTGCGGGGTGGGACGAGTTCTGGGGGCGGTTCGAAGGGGTCGCCGAATCGGTCAAATTCCGTCACGAGCGCGCACAAAAGCAGATGGGAACGCTCGGATCCGGAAACCACTTCACGGAAATTTGCATCGACGGCGACAGTTCGGTGTGGCTCATGCTCCACTCCGGATCCCGCAACATCGGCAAGGAACTGGCCGAGCACCACATCGGCACGGCCCAGAAGCTCCCGCACAACCAGGGCCTGGTCGACCGCGACCTCGCCGTATTCATCGCGGACACCCCGCAGATGGCGGCGTACCGCAACGACCTCTTCTGGGCGCAGGAGTACGCGAAGTACAACCGCACGATCATGATGGCGCTCCTGAAGGACGTGATCCGCAAGGAGTTCAAGAAGGCGAAGCCGACCTTCGAGCCGGAGATCTCGTGCCACCACAACTACGTGAGCGAGGAGCGGTACGAGGGCATGGACCTGCTCGTCACCCGCAAGGGAGCGATCCGCGCCGGCTCCGGCGAGTACGGGATCATCCCGGGCTCGATGGGCACGGGTTCGTACATCGTGAAGGGCCTCGGCAACGAGAAGTCCTTCAACTCGGCCTCGCACGGCGCCGGTCGGCGCATGAGCCGCAACGCGGCCAAGCGCCGCTTCTCGACCAAGGACCTGGAGGAGCAGACGCGGGGTGTGGAGTGCCGCAAGGACTCCGGTGTCGTGGACGAGATCCCGGGTGCGTACAAGCCGATCGAGCAGGTCATCGATCAGCAGCGGGACCTCGTGGAGGTCGTGGCCAAGCTGAAGCAGGTTGTGTGCGTGAAGGGTTGAGAAGTCAGTGTCAATGCGCCGGCCGCTCTGAAATCCTTCTGAGATCGCTGTGAATTCGAGCCCTATTTCTGTGAATTCCAGCGGTTGGCGCATTTCAATTGGTGTGCCGTTTGTGAAAGCATTGGTTGCGCACGTTCCTTATTGCTGGCCTCGAATTTCGCTGTGATGCTGCCTGGGTGTTTCGCCAAACCCACCCGCAGCGTCTCGGAGGACAGCACATGTCTGAGCGGTACCAGAATCAGAATCGGAGCGAGTTGAGTCGGCGCGCCGTCGTGGCCGCCGGTGCGGTGACCGCACTCGCGGGGACCGTGGTCGGCGGGGCCACCTCGGCCCAGGCAGCTACCGGCACGAAGGCGGCGGCCGGGCTCAAGGTCGGCGCCGGAAAGGCCGCGTTCACCCCTGCGGCCTCGCTCCTGCCGCTGGACAACTTCACCGCCGTGCACGACGACCTCAACGTCCGTGTCCTGCTGGTGGAGTCCGGCTCCCGCCGGATCGCCCTGGCCGTGCTGGACCTGACCTCGATCAGCGCGGAGGCGATCGCGCTGATGCGGACCGCCATCACCGCGGCCAGCGGTGTCACCGCCGCGAACATCATGGTCACCGTCACGCACTGCTTCTCCGCGCCGCACGTGCAGGCGAGTTCGTCCTCGGCCGGTGCCGCCGCCTACGTGCAGAACATCGTCGCCGCGACCAAGTCCGCCGTCGCGGACGCCGTCAAGAACCTTCAGGACGCCGAGGTCGGCTACGGCACCGGCCGTTCCGACGTCAACGTCAACCGCAACGTCTCCACCGCCGACGGCTACTGGCTCGGCGTCAACGAGCAACTCCCCTCCGACAAGGGCGTGTACGTCGCCCGCTTCAACGATCTCGACGGCAACCCGATCGCCGTCCTGACCAACTACAACGTCCAGTCCTGCGTGATGCAGGACTCCGTCATGGCCGACGGCACCCTGCCGATCACCGCCGACCTCGCGGGCGCGGCCGCCGCGCACGTCGAGACCCAGTACCCCGGCGCCGTCGGCTTCTGGCTGGTCGGCGCGTGCGGCGACCAGTTCCCGGCCTACCGTTCGAAGCGGTACACGATCGACAAGGACAAGGGCTGGACCTACGGCGTCGATCTGCACGACGCCGGCTTCGCGCTGCTCACCGCGCAGGGCGAGCGGCTCGGCAACGAGATCGTGCGGGTCGCCCAGGGGATCACCAAGTACGAGAGTGGCAAGAAGGTCGCGGTGCGGCTGGTCACCGACGACATCACCACCACCCAGGTCACGGGACCGCAGGCCGGCGCGCCGACCAAGACCGTCACCTTCACCCCCACCGGCTCCGCCCAGGTACCGATCTGGGTCTTCCAGGTCGGCAAGGGCGTCTTCGCCGGTGTGGAACCGGAGTTGTCCACGACCACCGCGAACGCGATCCGCGAGAATTCGTCGTTCTCCAGCACTTTCGTCATGTCGATGTTCGAGGGCGGCGCCAAGAACATGCCCGACAAATGGAATTTCGACCACGTCACCTACGAAGCGGTCGACGGCTTCTACATCCAGGGCACCGCGGAGAAGGCCGCCACTCGTATCGGGCGCATTATCAAGTCCCTGAACTGAGGTGGGGAAAATGACGACAAGGCGTGCATTCTTAGCGCGGGTTGTGGGGGTGGGGACAACAGCGGTGGTCGCCGTGTCGGGCCTCGCGGCCTGCGATTCCGACAGTGACAGTGACAGTGACGGCGACAGCGACAGCGGCAGTAGCAGTAGCAGTGGTGGCGGGCAGGTGAAGAGCGCCACCGCCATCACCCAGGTCTACGGCGACGGGCAGAAGTTCGTCGCCGTTGCTGTCGAGTACGACACCGCGATCGACACGTCCGCGCTCACGAAGACGTCGTTCACCGTCGAGGGGCGGACCGTCACCAAGGTCTACGCCAACACCGGCGCGGCCCTCGCCGACGAGGGCGAGGACGGGCCGTACGTCGTCGTGGAGCTGTCCCCGGACGACGACGGCGCGTTGTTGTGGGGAGGCGTGGGCGGGGGCGGGAACCCGGCGGGGACCACTCAGCCGTCGGCGTCCGCCTCCGGAAGCCCCTACGTCATCCCCGGCCCCCAAGTCGGCTCGACCGGCGGCCCGGCCACCATCAAGGCGGCGAAGGGCACGGTCGTCCAGTCCGGCACCGTCACGACCACCGGAGGCACCCGCTACGCCGCCGCGGCCGGCACCAAGGTCGCCACCGGACACACCGTGAACCTGATCGTCGACGACTTCCAGCAGTTCACGTACAAGGACCCGAGGACCGGCAGGTCGCTGCCGTACAACCTCTACGTCCCGAAGGGCTACGACCGGACCAAGTCCTATCCGCTGGTCCTCTTCATGCATGACGCGAGCCTGATCAGCACGACCGTGCGGGCGACGCTGGTGCAGGGGCTCGGCGCGGTGTGCTGGGCCGCTCCCGAGGAGCAGGCGGAGCGGCCGGCGTTCGTGCTGGCGCCGCAGTACCCGGAGGTGGTCGTGGGCGACGACTACAAGCCGACGTCGCTCTTCGACACCACCGCCGACCTGGTCCGGGAGTTGACCGGCAAGTACAGCATCGACACCGGACGGCTGTACTCCACCGGCCAGTCCATGGGGGCGATGATGACCCTCGGCCTGAACATCAAGTACCCCGATCTCTTCGCCGCTTCGTGGGTCGTCGCCGGGCAGTGGCCCGCCGCCCAGGCCGCGCCGCTGGCGAAGAAGAACCTCTGGGTCACCGTCTCGCAGGGCGACACGAAGGCCTATCCCGGGGAGAACGCCATCATGGCCGCCGTCGAGAAGGCCGGGACGAAGGTGAGCCGCGCGGTCTGGGACGGGCAGTCCACGGCGGCGGAGTTCGCCGCGGACGTCACGGCCATGGCGGCCAGGGGCACCACGGTCAACTACGCGACGTTCAGGAAGGGTTCGACCCTGGCCGGAGGCCTGGCCAACGCGCACGGCGTCGAGCACAACTCCACCTGGCCGATCGCGTACACCATCGAAGGCGTCCGGGAGTGGATCTTCCGCCAGCGCAAATAGCCCCCCGGCCAGGGCAGTTGATCTGGTTCAGCCGCCGAGCCGCTTCTCCATCAGCGTCACCGCGTACGGGCTCCCCAACCCGCCGTCCTTCGCCCGCTGTTCGCCTACGACGGCGTAGCCCGCCGACTCGTAGTAGGCGCGCAGGCGGGTGTTGGCGGCGAGACAGTCGAGGCGGGCGTACGGGCGGCCCGTCGCGGTGATACGGGACTCCGCCCGCGCGAGCAGTCGGCGTCCCGTGCCGGGCGGTGCCGTGTGCGGGGTCGTCATCAGGCGGTGGACGTAGCCCGCGTCGGGCGGGCGCGGGCCCCAGGCTGCGGGGTCGTTCCACCAGAGTTCGCAGGCACCGGCCAGGGTCCCGTCGGCGTACGCCAGCCACACCTCGCCCTCGCCCTCGTCCTCGCGCACGCGCCGCAGGAAGTGGGCCTCGTCCTTCTCGCCCGGCTTCCACTGGTCGATGCCCCGGGCGAGTTGCCACAGGGCCGCGCTGTCCCGGAGGCGGACGAGCGTGACGGCATCCGCCTCGACGGCCTTGCGGTACGTCAACTCCGGCCAGGCGGTGGGCTGTTCCTCAAGCAGCTTGTCGCGCAGGGTGGTTGAGAGGGCGGTGACGTCCAAGGGCAGGGCCTTGGTCACATAGCCCTCGACCGAGCCGTAGCGGCTGGCCAGTCCGGCGAGGAACAGGCGCATGACCGCTGCCGGGGCGTGGCCCCAGGACGGCCAGGCCGGGCTACGGCCGCCGTTGCGGGCCCGCCAGGCCAACAGGAGTGCGGGGGTGGCGAGTTCGGTGAGGGTGAAGTCCTCGACGATCGTCTCCTCGGGGACGCCGAGCAGGCCGAGGACCAGTGCGGCGAGCAGGCCGGTGCGGTCCTTGCCGGACGCGCAGTGGAAGACGAGGGGGTGTGCCGCTCGGCCGCCTCCGCGATTCCTCACTTGTTCGGTGCGTGCTTCACCGCGTAGATCATCACGAACGCGACGATGTGGATGCCGAAGAGGAAGTAGGCGAGGAAGTACCAGACCTTGCGCTCGTTCCTGGTCTCCTCGGCCAACCGGCGCTTGTCCAGGGCCTCTTGGGAGTTGTCCGGGTCGCCCTCCGCGTCCGGCATCACAGCTCCCGGTGGACCTTGGTGTTCGAGGCCTGGGCGCGCGGGCGGACGACGAGCAGGTCGATGTTGACGTGGCTGGGGCGGGTGACCGCCCAGGAGATCGTGTCGGCCACGTCGTCCGCCGTGAGCGGTTCGGCGACGCCCGCGTAGACCTTCGCCGCCTTCTCCGCGTCCCCGCCGAACCGGGTCAGCGCGAACTCGTCCGTCTTGACCATGCCGGGCGCGACCTCGATGACCCGGACCGGGGTGCCGACGATCTCCAGGCGCAGCGTCTCGGCGAGGACGTGGGCGCCGTGCTTGGCGGCGACGTAGCCCGCGCCGCCCTCGTACGTGCCGTGGCCCGCCGTGGAGGAGACGACCACGACCGTGCCGTCGCCGCTCGCGGTGAGGGCGGGGAGCAGGGCCTGGGTGACGTTCAGCGTGCCGAGGACGTTCGTCTCGTACATCGTGCGCCAGTCGGCGGGGTCGCCGGTCGCGACCGGGTCGGCGCCGAGCGCGCCGCCCGCGTTGTTGATCAGCACGCCGATCGTCTTGAAGGCGGTCGCGAACTCGTCGACCGCGGCCCGGTCGGTGACGTCGAGTTCGTACGCCGTCGCCTTGTGGCCCGCCTTGTTGATCTCCTCGGCCAGCGCCTCGATGCGGTCCTTGCGGCGGGCGGTGAGGACGACGCGGTAACCGGCCGCGGCGAGCCTGCGGGCCGTGGCGGCGCCGATGCCGCCGCTCGCCCCGGTGACGACCGCGATACGGGAGGCGGCGGACGGTGCGGCGGTGGCCATGGACTGCTCCTCGGGAGGGATCAACTGGTTCGTGCGTACGACTCGGTGCGTACGACTCGGTGCGTACAACTCCGTGCGTAAGGCTCCGTCCAGGATAGGCGGGCCCGGCGGCGGCTCAGTTTCCGCGCGGTGCCCACATGATCACGGCCATCCCGGCCAGGCAGATCAGGGCGCCGGTGATGTCCCAGCGGTCGGGCCGGTAGCCGTCCGCGACCGCGCCCCAGGCCAGCGAACCGGCGACGAAGATCCCGCCGTACGCCGCGAGGATGCGGCCGAAGTGGGCGTCGGGCTGGAAGGTGGCGACGAAGCCGTAGACGCCGAGGGCCATGACCCCGCCGCCGATCCAGAGCCAGCCGCGGTGTTCGCGCACCCCCTGCCAGACCAGCCAGGCGCCGCCGATCTCGAAGACGGCGGCGAGGACGAAGAGGGCCGCGGAGCGCAGTACGAGCATGACGGCCACCCCATCACACGGGTGCCGCCCGATCACACGGGTGTCACCTGATGGACGGCGCCTGTCGCGGGCTCCGCGTGGGATACATCCGTACGACCCCAGCGGTGGTGCTCGGGCGTACAGAGGAGTGGATGGCATGCGAGCAGTCGTACGGGTACTACGGGTACTACGGGTACTACGGGTCGGCGCCGTAGTGGGTGCCGCGTTCGCGGTGATGGGCGCGGCGCCCGGGCTTCCCGGCTCGTCGGCTCCGGAGGCGGACCTCTCCTACCACGGCTCCGTCGCGATGACCGGCGGCCAGGTCGACGTGCGGTTCACCCCGCGCAACCACGGCCCGTCCGCCGTCCCCGACGCGACCGTACGGCTGCGCTGGTCGAAGCCGCTCGCGAACCGGCAGACGTTGCCGGAGGGGTGCGCGCGGTCGGGGGAGCGGGCGGTGGTGTGCCGGACGGGGGCGCTCGCGGCGGACGAGGTGGGCGAGCGGATCGAGCTGCGGGCAGTGCTGCGGGACGCGTCCTCCGAGGTGCTGCTGGAGCTGGACACGGTGTGGGGCGGCGGCGCGGTGGACGGGAACCGGGCCAACGACCAGCAGCGGGTGCTCGTCCTGGACACCGGTGACACCTACTACTTCTGAGCCACGCCCGTAGTACCCCTGAGCCACGCGGCCGACCTCGTCGTACGATCTCGATCTCCGCACGGCACAGGCGACGAGGGGTACGACATGTCCGGGAACGCGCGGGCGCGGCTGCTGGACGAGTTGTCCACCGTCTCGCGCCGGTACATGGCGTCGTACGCCCTGTTCAACCAGGCCGTCGCCGACCGCCTCGGGCTGCACCCCACCGATCTGCAATGTCTGAACCTGCTCACGCTGGAGGCGGGGCCGGTGACGACGGGCCGGATCGCCGAGCTGACCGGGCTGACGACCGGGTCGGCGACGCGGCTCGTGGACCGGCTGGAGCGGGCGGGGTACGTCGTCCGGGAGCGGGACGCGGAGGACCGGCGGCGGGTGCTGGTGGCCACCGTCCCGGAGAAGATCACCGAGTTCGGCCGGATGTGGAACCGGCTGGGCGGCGGCTGGTTCACGCTCTTCGACGACCTCGCCGACGCCGAACTCGCCGTGATCGTCGGGCACATGAGGCGGACGGTGGAGTTCAGCGGCAAGCAGATCGCCCGGTTGCGGGCGGGCGAGGTCTAGGGCCTGCCCGGTCGGGAGAGCCCAGGCGGCCGCGTCGTCACTCGTCCCCGTCGTAGCGCCCCCGCGCCTCGTGGACCTCCTCGATGTGGGTCTCCGCCCAGTCCTTCACGGCGAGCAGGAGCATGCTCAGGCTGGTGCCGAGCGGGGTGAGTTCGTAGTCGACGCGGACCGGGACGGACGGGGTGACCGTGCGGGAGAGGATGCCGTCGCGTTCCAGTGAACGGAGCGTCTGCGTCAGCATCTTGGGGCTGACGCCGGCGATCTTGCGGGCGAGGTCGCTGTAGCGCATCGGGCCCGAGGCCAGGGCGGCGACGACCAGGCTGACCCACTTGTCGCTGATGCGGTCCAGCAGTTGGTTGGTGGGGCAGCTGCGGATGAACGCGTCGTACTCGACACGTGCCTGTTCGCGCCGCTGGGCCGCTGTCATGGTCGCCATGGGCCGTGGCCTCCGTTCGTTTCCGCCTGGTCGCGCTCACTTGCGGGGTAGGTACGCACCTACAGGTAACTACTTCCCGTTGGATAGTAGCTCTTCCTAGGGTTGTCGACAGCTGAGGAGATACCGAAGCGAACACCCCATACGAGGAGCTGTCCGGCATGCGTGCTGTAGTGGTGACGACGTTCGGCGGGCCCGACGCGGTTCGGGTCGTGGAGACGGAAATTCCCGAGCCGGGCGCCCGGCAGGTGCGGATCAAGGTCGCGGCGGCCGCGCTCAACCCGGTGGACGCCGGAGTGCGCGCGGGCGCGTTCGGGGGCGCGGGCAAGCGGCTCGGATTCGGCTGGGACGTAGCCGGGACGGTGGACGCGACCGGCGTCGCCACCGCGTGGCAGCCCGGCGACGAGGTGGTCGCCCTGCACTACGGCATGGTCAAGCCGCTGGGCACGCACGCCGAGTACGTCGTCGTCGACGCGGACGCGGTGGCGAAGGCGCCGGAGGGCGTGGACGCGGTGCACGCCGCCACCCTCCCGCTGAACGCCCTGACCGCCGTACAGGCCCTGGATCTACTGGAGTTGACGCCGGGTCAGACGCTGTTGGTGACCGGTGCGGCGGGGGCCGTCGGCGGCTTCGCCGTCCAACTCGCGGCGCAGCGCGGGGTGTTGGTGACCGGGCTCGCCCGCGCCGGTGACGAGGAGTTCGTACGGGCCCTGGGCGCCGCCGAGTTCACGAGCGAGGGCGTGCCGCCGGGGAGCGTCGACGCGGTGCTGGACGCGGCGGTCCTCGGGGAACGGGCGCTGGCGTGGGTGCGGGACGGGGGCGTGTTCACCGGGGTGATTCCGCAGGCCGCGCCGGTCCCGGAGCGCGGGGTGCGGACCGGGGCGGTGGAGGTGAGCGCGGACGGCGCCCGGCTCGCCGAGCTGGTCGCCCTGGTGGAGAAGGGCGTACTGACGCTGCGGGTGGCGGACACGTACCCCCTCGCGGACGCGTCCGGGGCGCACGCGCGACTCGCGGAGGGCGGGGTGCGGGGGCGGCTGGTGCTGGTGCCGTAGGGGATTCGGTCCGGGATTCGGTCCGGGATCTGGTTCGGGGTCTGGTTCGGGATTCGGTCCGGGATCCGGTTCGGGATTCGGTCCCCATGGTCTCCGTGCGGTGCCCGGTCCGGGATTCGGTCCCGATGGTTTCCGTGCGGTGTCCGGCGTCCGGTGTTCGTCTCCTCGTTCCCTGGCACCCGGCCCCCGAGTTGCCCCTAGGGGAAGGCTCCACCCTGCGTCTCCACCCGGATTTCCACCCGTGGGTCCGGGAGCTTTTCCGGTTTCGGCGGGAGAGTCGATCTCAGAAAACGCGTGGCGGGGCGACCGCCGGAGACCGAGGAGTGGGACGTCATGACGGACATGGAGCAGGCGCTGACGATCAGCGGGGGCATCTTCGCGGTGATGATGCTGACGCAGTACGGGCGCCGGAAGTACGACCTGCACAAGGTGCTGATGCCGATCGGCACGGTGTCCGCGGTCGGCTACTTCTATCTGAAGGGGACGCCCACCCAGACCGTCGACATCGTGGTCTATCTGGTGGGTGCCGCGATCGGGCTCGCCTGCGGTGTCGTCGCCACGTTCACCACCGGTGTGGAGCGCGACCCGGCCTCGGGCAAGGTCCACACCCGCTGCGGCGCGGGTTTCGTGGCGATCTGGACGGCGGTGGTCGGCCTGCGCATAGCCTTCATCTACCTCGCCGAGCACAACACCTGGTTCCGCGACCACCTCGGCACGTTCATGGCGGAGCACCACATAGTCCAGGACGCCATCGCACCGTTCTTCGTCATCATGGCGCTGGCCATGGTCCTCACCCGGGTGTTCCTGCTCCTGGCCCGCGTACGCCTCCTGGCACCGGCCAGGGCCCAGGGGCCGGCCCTCACCCGGGTGTCTTGACCAGTCCGTGGATGAACGCGTACTTCACGGCATGCGCCCGGTCCCGCAGATGAGCCTTGGAGAAGAGGTTGTTGATATGGGTCTTCACCGTGGCCTCGCTCACCACCAGCCGCTCGGCGATGCCCCGGTTGGTGAGCCCCTCACCGATCAGCGTGAGCACCTCCACCTCCCGGGGGGTGAGGTCCGGGGCGAGTCCGCTGCCCGGCCGCTCGACGGGGGCACCGCCCCGCGCGGCGGCGGCGACGAGCCGGTCCCGTACGGCGGGGTCGAGCACGGACTGCCCGGCCGCCGCGGCCCGCACCGCGCGGGTGATGTCCTCCCGGCCGGACTCCTTGGTCAGGTAACCGCGGGCACCGGCACCGAGCGCGGCGAGGATGTACTCCTCGTCGGCGAAGGTGGTGAGCACCACCACGGCGACCCCGGGGAAGCGCTCGCCGATCAGCCGGGTGGCCTCCACCCCGTCCATCCGGGGCATGTTGAGATCCATCAGGATCACATCGGGCGCGTGCTCCTCGGCCGCCCGCACGGCCTCCCCGCCGTCCCTGGCGGTCGCCACGACCTCCACACCGGACTGAAGATCCAGCACGGTCGCCAGCGCCTCGCGCACGGCGGTCTGATCGTCGGCCACAACTACCCTTACCGTGGGCTGCCGTTCGCCCGGTCCCGGTCCCTGCATCTGCCCCTGCCGCTCGTCGCTCATCCCGGGATCACCACGCGCACTCGCCAGCCTCCACTGTCGTCGCCGTCCACGATCGGCCCGGCCGTCACCGTGCCGCCCACCAGGTCGAGCCGCTCACGCATCCCGACAAGACCCATCCCGCTCCCCGCCCCGGCCAACGGCCGCGAGCCCTCCGGCGGCGCGGAGTTCACCACTTCGAAGACGATCCCCTCGGGCCGCTGTACCGGCTGTGCCGACTGTTCCGGCCGCTCCGGATACTCCAGGCGCATACGGACCGGGGCGCCGGGCGCGTACTTGTGCGCGTTGGTCAGCGCCTCCTGGGCGCAGCGCACGATCACCTGGGCGAGGCGGACGGGCAGTTCACGCCGCGTCCCGTCGACGGTCAGCGTACCGGCGTCGGAGGCGGACGCGAGCAGCGAGCGCAGGGTCTCCACCAGCGGCAGCGCGTCCTCGCGCAGGTCCCCGACCGTGCGCTGCACCTCGGTCAGCCCCGAGCGGACCAGGCTCTGCGCCCGCTGGGCCGCCTGCCGGGCCCGGTCGATGTCACCGGACTCCAACAGGGCGTCGGTGACCTCCAGTTGCATGTTCACCCCGGCCAGCGAGTGGGCCAGTACGTCGTGCACGTCCCGGGCGATCCGGGCCCGCTCGGCGAGCGCCTCCGCCCGTGCCTCGGCCCGCGCGGCCAGCTCGGCCTGCTCGGCGGCGGCCCGCGCGGAGCGCAACGCGTCGGTGTGGGCGCGGTTGGAGATACCGACCAGCACGCTGACACCGGTGAAGGCGCCCACGATCCACGAGGTGCCGTGGGCGCCCCACGGCAGCAGCAGTACACCGGCGCACAGGGCGCTGGTGGCCGCCGCGAAGGGCAGTGAGCGGCGGCTGTCGAGGCGGTATCCGGCGTGGCCGGTGGCGAAGTACGCGAACAGCGCCGAGGCCCCCGAGCGGTCCAGGCCCATCAGCGCGGCGGCCCCCGCCGACCAGGCGCACAGCACCGCGAGCTGTACGCCCGGTGAGAACCGGCCCTCGGGGATGAGCCGGGTGCACAGCAGCAGCGACACCAGGACGAGCAGACACAGCACGGCGAGCCCGGTACCGGACGTCCCGGTCGGGCGCACGGTGACCGCGCCGACGGTGACGGCGGCCGCGGTGCCGAAGATCTGGACGGGGTTGTTGTCCGCGGTGGACCAGCGGACCAGGGCCTGAGTTCGTTTCACCGCGGCTCTCTTCTCCCTCCCGTCCGGATCGCTTTCCGCTGCTGTCCGGCCGCTGCGAAAGCTACCAGCGTGCGGGTGCGCCCGTCGGCGGTCAGTGACCATGGTCCTCCGGCGCGGTGCGGGGCAGCAGCCGTACGAGACACAGGCACAGGGCGACGGCCGCGCCGACCACGGCGAGGCTCACGAGCAGGGCATGCGTGGCACCGCCGCCGACCGCCTTGAAATACACGGTCGTCACCGCCGCCGCCCCGATCGCGTTGGCCAGCTGCTGCACCGCGTTGAGGGAACCGCTCGCGCTGCCCGCCTCGGCCGGTTCGATGTCGCCGATGGTGACGTCGTAGACCGTGCCGAAGCAGGTGCCCATACCGAGCCCGACAAGAAGGAGAGGCGGCACGAGAGCCCAACCACCCAACCCCGTCCCGTAGTTGGCGACCAGTGCGGCGAGGCAGCCGCAGCCCGCCAGGATGATCAGGAGTCCCGTGGCGGCGAGCCGGCGGCCGAAGCGGTGGACGAGCCGGTAGCAGGCGATCGACGCGACGACGATTCCGGCGGAGAGGGGGATCAGGCCGAGCGCGGTGCCCGCGGGGGAGCGGCCGAGGCCCTGTTGGAGGTAGAGGGAGATGACGTAGAGGAGTCCGGCGACCGCGGCGAAGACGACGACACCGAGGAGCAGGCCGGTGGTGAAGCCCCGGTTGTGGAGGAGCGAGGGCCTGATGAGCGGTTGGGGTGCGGTGCGCTGGCGGTGGCAGAACCCGGCGAACAGGGCGAGGCCGAGCAGCAGGAGGGCGGGGGCGCGTCCCGTCCAGCCGTGCTGCGAGCCGTCGATGAGCCCGCCGAGCAGACCGAGCATCGCACCGGCGATCAGTGCCGAGCCCGGGCCGTCGACGGGGGCGGTGCCCTCGCCGGAGTCGCGGGGGAGGAGTCGTAGGGCGGCGAGCAGGGCGGCGCCGCCGAGGAGGAGGTTGATGAGGAACATGGACCGCCAGCCGAGGCCGCCGATGTCGGCGTCCACGAGAAACCCGGCGAGGACGGGCCCGCCCACCGCCGACAGCCCCATCACCGGCCCGAACAGGCTGAACGCCTCGCCGATCTGGTCCCGGGGCCAGCTCGCGCCGAGGATGCCGAAGCCCTGCGGGATCACCAGCGCCCCGAAGGCGCCCTGGATCAGCCGGGCGACCACGAGACAGGCGGGACCGGGGGCGAGCCCGCAGGCCAGGGAGGCGGCGACGAACCCGGCGAGCCCGACGAGGAAGAGCCGCCGCCGGCCGTACCGGTCGCCGAGCCGTCCGCCGGGGACGAGGAGCACACCGAGAGCGAGGGCGTAGGAGGCGCCGAGCCACTGGACGAGGCCGGGGCCGCCGCCCAGGTCCCGGGTGATGGTCGGGGCGGCGATGTTGGTGATCGTCGAGTCGAGGAGGTCCAGGACGTCGGCGGCGAGGACCACGGCGAGGATCGCCCAGCGGGTGCGGGCGGGGAGGTGTTGGGCATCAGTTGTGTTGCGCAGTATCTGTGTCACGCAGATAAATATCCGAGAGGCGGCCCGCGCCGGTCAACCGGATAAAGGGGGAGACGAGGTCAGCGCACGCCCTGCACGCCCTGCGCGCCCTGTGCGTACGCCGTCGGAGACACGCCGACCGTCGTCGTGAAGTCGCGGACCAGGTGGGCCTGGTCGGCGTAGCCCAGGTCGGCGGCGAGGCCCGCCCAGTCCACGGGCTCGTCGGCGCCCGCGCGCTCCAGGGCCTCGTGGATGCGGTAGCGCAGGATGACCCACTTGGGGCCGACGCCGACGTAGGCGGCGAAGAGGCGCTGGAGCAGTCGCACGGACAGGCCCTCGGCGCGGGCGAAGTCGGTGACGCGGCGGATCGTGCGGTCGGTGCGGATGCGGTCGACGAGGGTGGTGGCCAGTTCGGCCTGCGGGTCCGGGCGTGGGTCGAGGGCCAGCAGGAAGGTGTCGAGCGCGGCGACGCGGGCGGTGTCGTCGGCGAGGTCGAGGACGGTGGCGGGGTCCGTTTCCGGGAACACCTCGGGCTGCCGTACCCGCGCGCCCGTCCACTCCGACACCGGGCGGTCGGGGGCGACGGCGACGGCCCGGAAGGCGCCGGGGCGGAACTTGATGCCGCAGACCCGTCCCCGTCCCTCCAGTTTCTGGGCGAAGAGGCCGTGGGGGATGCCCGCGATCTCGACGAAGGCGTCCTCGCCGGCCAGTCGCTGGAAGACGATGTGCACGGCCGGGTGCGGGACGACGTGGGAGACGTAGGGCTCGATGAGGTCCCAGTCGATCAGCCAGTAGTGCTCGACGTAGGGGCGGAGGGGCGGGGCCGGTTCGGGGCGGCGGAAGCGGACGCGCGTGAGGAGTTCGGCGGGGTCGACGATTCCTCGGGTGTCACGGCGTGCGGCGGCCATGTACGGATCGTAGAACCGCCCACTGACAGTGCGCGGAATATGTGTGAGGGGGTGGCCGTTGGGGGGTATAGTTGAATAATCAACAACCTGGAGGGTGAACGACCATGCAGTTCGGGATCTTCAGCGTCGGCGACGTCACACCGGACCCGACCACCGGACGGACGCCGACCGAGCGTGAGCGCATCAAGGCCATGGTCGCCATCGCGCTGAAGGCCGAGGAGGTCGGACTCGACGTCTTCGCGACCGGCGAGCACCACAACCCGCCCTTCGTGCCCTCGTCCCCGACGACGATGCTCGGCTACATCGCCGCGCGGACCGAGAAGCTGATCCTCTCCACCTCCACCACCCTCATCACCACCAACGACCCGGTGAAGATCGCCGAGGACTTCGCGATGCTCCAGCACCTGGCCGACGGCCGGGTCGACCTGATGATGGGCCGCGGCAACACCGGCCCGGTCTACCCCTGGTTCGGGCAGGACATCCGCCAGGGCATCAACCTCGCCATCGAGAACTACGCCCTGCTGCGCCGCCTGTGGCGCGAGGACGTCGTGAACTGGGAGGGCAAGTTCCGCTCGCCGCTCCAGGGCTTCACGTCCACGCCCCGCCCGCTGGACGACGTACCGCCGTTCGTCTGGCACGGCTCGATCCGCAGCCCCGAGATCGCCGAACAGGCGGCCTTCTACGGCGACGGCTTCTTCCACAACAACATCTTCTGGCCGGCCGACCACACCAAGCGGATGGTCGAGCTGTACCGGGAGCGGTACGCGCACTACGGCCACGGCACGGCGGAACAGGCCATCGTCGGGCTCGGCGGCCAGGTCTTCATGCGGCGCAACTCCCAGGACGCGGTGCGCGAGTTCCGCCCGTACTTCGACAACGCGCCGGTCTACGGCCACGGGCCCTCCCTGGAGGACTTCACCGACCAGACCCCGCTGACGGTCGGCTCCCCGCAGGAGGTCATCGAGAAGACCCTCGCGTTCCGGGAGTACGCCGGTGACTACCAGCGCCAGCTGTTCCTGCTCGACCACGCCGGGCTGCCGCTCAAGACCGTCCTGGAGCAGCTCGACCTGCTGGGCGAGGAGGTCGTACCGGTGCTGCGCAAGGAGTTCGCGGTGAACCGCCCGGCGGACGTGCCGGAGGCGCCGACCCATCAGTCGCTGAAGTCGGCCAAGGCCGCCGCATCGGAAGAGGTGACCGTCGCATGAAGCTCGTAGTCGTCTCGGCGGGGCTGAGCGTCCCGTCGTCCACGAGGCTGCTGGCCGACCGGCTGGCGGCGGCGGTGGACCGCAGGGCCCCCGTCGACATCCAGGTCGTGGAACTGCGCGACCTCGCCGTGGAGATAGCGCACAACTTCACCAACGGCTTCCCCGGCCGTTCCCTCGCCGCCGCGCTGGACGCGGTGACGGAGGCGGACGGGCTGATCGCCGTCACCCCGGTGTTCTCGGCGTCGTACAGCGGGCTGTTCAAGTCGTTCTTCGACGTCCTCGACAAGGACGCGCTGGCCGGAAAGCCGGTGCTGATCGCGGCGACGGGCGGCAGCGCGCGCCACTCCCTGGTACTCGAACACGCCCTCCGCCCGCTCTTCGCCCACCTCCGGGCCGTGGTCGTCCCGACCGGGGTCTACGCCGCCTTCGAGGACTGGGGCGCGGAGGGCCTGCCGGAGCGGATCGACCGGGCGGCGGGGGAGCTGGGGGCGTTGATGACGGGCCTGTCGACGCCCCGCCCGGCGAGCAAGCCGACGGTCGTCCCGTTCACCGATCAACTAGCGGCACTGAATATCAGCCCGTCCGGCGTTTGAGGACGGCGGGGCACCCGACCGTGAGAAGACGGTAGGAGCTAAACCCAGGTTGCGTCCACCACGGTGAGAGCCAGGTAAAAAGGGTGATCGTAGACCTGCCCCCACCGGTCAACCGCCGGAGGCCTTGGCACACTGGGGGACGTGCCCCAGACTGTGCTGCTCGCCGAAGACGACCGTGCCATCCGTCATGCCCTGGAGCGGGCCCTGACCCTGGAGGGCTACCAGGTGACCGCGGTCGCCGACGGTGTCGAGGCGCTCGCGCAGGCCCACCGCACGCCACCGGACGTGCTGCTTCTCGACGTGATGATGCCCGGCATCGACGGCCTCCAGGTCTGCCGGGTCCTGCGCGCCGAGGGCGACCGCACCCCGATCCTGATGCTGACCGCCCTCGTGGAGACCGCCGACCGCATCGCGGGCCTGGACGCGGGCGCCGACGACTACGTGGTGAAGCCCTTCGACGTCGAGGAGGTCTTCGCGAGGCTGCGCGCCCTGCTCCGCCGCACCAGCCCGGTCCCGGCGAACGGCGTCCCGGGACCGTCCGGCGGCCTGGGCGCGTCCGGCACCTCCGCCGACGTACTCAAGGGGGACCCGCAGTCGTCGCCGTTCGCCGCCTCCGACAAGCAGATCTCGGCGGCCGGTCTGCGCATGGACCTCCAGGCCCGCCGCGTCTGGCGCGCGGAGCGTGAACTGGAGCTGACCCGGACCGAGTTCGAGCTCCTCGAACTGCTGGTCCGCAACGCGGGCATCGTCCTCGACCACTCCACCATCTACGACCGCATCTGGGGCTACGACTTCGGCCCCGGCTCCAAGAACCTCGCCGTCTACGTCGGCTATCTGCGCCGCAAGCTCGACGAGCCCGGCGCACCGCAGCTGATCCACACGGTGCGTGGCGTGGGTTACGTGCTGCGGGAGGACTGAGTGGGCCGCCTGCGGCGGCTGGTCGCCGCCCGGCGGCCGAGACTTGCCTCGCTCCGTACGACCTTCGTGCTGTCCTTCGCGGCGGTGACCGCGGCCGTCACCCTCCTCGTCGGCGTGCTGTCCTACGGCGCGGCGGCCCGGCTGGTCCGTGTCGACCAGGAGTCCGTGTTCGACCAGGTCGTACAGGACTTGCAGGACGAGGTGCGCACGCACCAGATGACGCCCGACGACTTCTCCTCCTCCGCGCCGGGCCACGACATCGTGCGCCCGGCCCGTACGGATGTGCAGGTGCTCGGGCCGGCCGGCGGTGTCCTCGACAGCGGCAGCCCCGCGCTGCCCGTCACCGGTGACGACCGGGCCGTAGCGGGCGAGAAGGTGGCCGGGAAGACGGTCGAGCACAAGGACGTCGCCGTCGCCGAGGACGTGTACCGCATCGCGACCGTGTCGCTGGGCCGCGGGCAGGGGGCGGTGCAGGTGGCGCAGGAGTTCAGCGACACCGAGGATCTGCTGCGGGCGCTGCAACAGCGGACGTTCGTGCTGATGGCGGCGGTCGTGGTGCTGGCCGGGCTGTGCGGCTGGTGGCTGGCCCGGCGCATCACCCGGCGCCTGATCATCCTCACGGCGGCGGCCGAGGACGTGGCCCGCACCCGCCGCCTCGGCGTGCAGGTCCCGGTCACCGGCTACGACGAAGTCGGCCGCCTGGGCCGGGCGTTCGACCGGATGCTCGGCCGGCTCGCGCAGTCGGAGGAGGACCAGCGCCGCCTGATCCAGGACGCGGGCCACGAACTCCGCACCCCCCTCACGTCGTTGCGCACGAACATCTCCCTGCTCCGCCGCATGGACGAACTGCCGCCCGGGACCCGCGAGGAACTGGTCGCCGACCTCTCGCAGGAGGCCCGCGAACTCACCGACCTGGTCAACGAGTTGGTGGACCTGGCGGCGGGCCAGTCCGACACCGAACCGCCCCAGCAGGTCGACCTCGCGGACATCGCGGAGGACGTGGCGGTGCTGGCCCGCCGCCGTACCGGCCGCGACATCACCGTCCGCGCGAGCGGCGACACGACCACCGACGGCCGCCCCGGCATGCTCCAGCGCGCGATCTCCAACCTGGTCGAGAACGCGGCCAAGTTCGACCGCGCGGGCCAGACCCCGATCGAGATCGCGGTCTCCGGCCCCGCCCGCCCCGGCACGGTCCGAGTCGAAGTCCTCGACCGGGGCCCCGGAGTCTCCGAAACCGACCTCTTCCGCATCTTCGACCGCTTCTACCGCGCCGCCGACGCCCGTTCCCTCCCCGGCTCGGGCCTCGGCCTCTCCATCGTCCGCGAGGTGGCCCTCGCCCACGCCGGAGCCCCCTTCGCGCTACGACGGGAGGGCGGCGGCGCGGTCATCGGATTCACGGTCGGGGGAGTGGTCGAACCGCGTGCGGGAGCGGGCGTACGTGGCCGGGGCTGACGGGCTTCCCGGCGACGCCGCCGGCCATCTGCTCTGGGCCGCACAACTCCGCCCCGACGGCCGCCCCGGCCCCGGCGTCCGCGTCTTCCGGCACCGCTCGGCGACCGCCGTGGCCAGCCCCGGACTGTCCGGGCGGGACCGGATCGCGGTCGACGGGGAGGCGGACGACGCGATCGTTCTCGTACGGGACGGAGTGCTGGCGGAGGTCGGGCCGGGCCACCGCCCGTTCGGGGACGCGGAGTTGATCGACGCGGTGGTCCGGGGGACACCCGGGCTCGTGGCCGCCGGTGGCCCCGGGTTCCTGTGGATGGAGACGGCGGAGCCGCCCCAGCCCGCTGTCCCGGAGGGCGTGCGGTGGCTCGACGCGGCGGGGGAGCGGGCGGCGGCGGCCCTCTTCGAGGACTCGTTCCCCGGCTCGTACGCCCGCCCCGGCCGTCCCGGAGTCCGCCGCTGGGCCGGTGTCCACGACCAAGACCCGGACGGTACTGGTGAGTTGCTCGCGGTCGCCGGGGACGCCTGGTCCGGGGCCGGGTGCGGCTTCATGGCCGGGGTCGTGACCCGGCCGGAGGCGCGGGGGCGTGGGCTGGGCGTGGCCGTGGCACGGTTCGTCGTCGACGCGCTGGTACGGGAGTACGGGCGGGCCGCGCTGATGGTGGACGCCGACAACCCGGCCGCGATCGCCGCGTACCGGCGGGCCGGGATGCGGGGCCGGGAGTTCGCGGCGGCGGCCCGCGCCTGGGGGAGCGCGGGGCCGTGACAGGGCTGATACCGATGGTGGTGTCGGCGTTGCTCAGCCGTTGGAGGGCGTGCGGCCGAAGCAGCGCTCCAGCTCGTTCAGGTCGTAGAACTTGCTGCCCTTCGAGACGGGACGGCAGCCCGCCTTGAACGCGGTCTCCTTCTCGTTGTAGAGCATGCGTACGAGGTAGGTGTTGCCCTTGCGGTAGACGTCCCACTGGATGTTCGAGCCGAGCGGGGCGACGGCGGCACCGCGCCAGGAGTTGGAGGCGTAGGTGTACGGCTTGGCCGTGGTGACGCCCTGCGTGCTGCCCGGCAGGCCCATCAGCGCGGCCAGCGGGATGATCTCCTCGGCGTGCGTGAACCGGAGTTCGGCGCCCAGGTCGCTCGTGCCGTCGCGCTTGGCCTCGACCTTCTTGAAGAAGTCGTCGAGCAGGACACCGGCCATCTTGTACGTGATGTCGCTGTCCGCGAAGCCCGGTCCCTTCTCGTAGAAGTCCTCGGCGTCGGAGATGTACCCGAACCAGTCGGCGTCGGCCGCCGAGATGTACCGCTCCATGCCCCAGCCCTTGCCGCCCGGGCTCTCCTCGCTCATCGCGGGGGCGATGGCGTACAGGTTGTAGACGGCGGTGGCGGCCTCGACGTCCGTGCCGATCGACGCGAACTCGCCCGCCGTGATCCGGTCCACGAACGCCGGCTTGAACAGCTTCTTCAGTACGTCACGGGCGGCGCGGTGGGTCTTCGGCTGGTCCGTGATGGAGGTCAGGGTGGTGGCGAGACGCTGGTCGTTGGCGATGTAGTCGCGGTAGGCGGCACCGCCGGCGGCCTTGTGGAAGTAGAGGAGGTCCTTGTCGGTACGGGTCGTACCGATGAGGGAGGTGAGGTCGGGGTCGGTCTGGGCGAGGGCGGCGCCGTAGAGGTTGGCGCTGTCGACGGCCCGCCCCTGCCCCGAACTGACGACGTCGATGGGCTCCTTCTTCTCCGCGATCGTCGCGAAGAGGCTCGGCAGCCGCTTCTCCATCCGGGTGGCGGTGGCCTGGATCTCCGCCTTGCCGCGCGCGCTGAGGTTGCCGTAGCCGATCGTGCTCATGGCGGCTTCGAGGGCCTGCGTCTTGGGCCCGAACTCCCGCCCCTTCGCGGTGAGTTGGCCCTCCGCCTCGGCCTTGTTCCACAGCGCGAGGATGAGGTCGCCGTCCGAACTGTCGGTCGCGGAACGGGACCCGTGCCGGGACACGTTCTCGGTGAAGACGGGGGTGAAACCGGCCGGGGCCTTCTGGTACGAGCGGGAGTTCTGCTCCGGCGTGTACACGGCCTTCGTACCGTAGCTGTCGGTGTGGGCGTTGCCGCCGGGAGCGGCCTGGGCGGCGAACGGGGTGGCCAGCAGCGCGGCCGTGCCGAGGACCGCGGCGAGGGTGACACGTCTCATGAGCCGCATGTTTCGCGGGGGACGTGAACGCCGGGTGCACTGGGAGTGACGTCGGGTTCAGGGCCGTACGGCGCTCTCGGCACTCTCGACCGGGGCGAACAGGTGGGCCATCGCCTGCCAGAGGGGCATGACGCGGGGAGCGGAGCGCGGGGTCCGCCGGGGAGCGGCCGCCGACGGCTGGCCGGTGCGGGTGTTCTTCGTGAGGGAGACGGCGGTGGTGTGCGGCATGGCGGGTTCCTTCCAGCGTCGGTGGGCCGTTGACCTCGGCCCTGGCTCTGACCTTGGCTCTGGCCTTGGCTTTGAGCTTGGCTTTGAGCTTGGCTTTGAGCTTGGCTCTGGCCTTCTGAGATCTACGATCCCGCCGACGGGCCGCCGCCACGAGGGGGTGGGCTGCCGGGTCGGGGGTGTAGGTGGCTCCACCGTCCCGCCCGCGGACGAGGAGGAGGACCGGACCCCGGACGAACCCCCCGTCGTGCAGAATGCACCGCATGTTCGGACCCGCGCCGCTCCAACGCCTGTCCCTGCCCGAGGAGTTCGCCCTGTTGTCGTACGGGGAGAACGGCAGGGTGCCCAACTCCCGTCAGACCGCGGCCGGTTGCGCGGCGGCGGAACTCGGTGAACTGGCCCTGCGGAGAAGACTGTTGGTCAGGCCGAGGAAGACCAGGAAACTAGGCGTCGACATCTACCAGCTCCGCGGCGAGATAGAGCTGTTTCCCAACACACCCCGCATGGGCCTGACTTGGGCGGATGGTCTGCTGGCCGCCCTGTGGACCCGCACCACTGCCCTCACCCCTCGCCCCCTCACGGTGACCCGTTGGCTCAGGGAACGCGGCCGGGAAGCACTCGCACTGCACACGAGTGCCCTCGTCGAGCGAGGCGTACTACGCCAGGGACCCGGCACCCTGCTCACCAGAACACGCCATCGCCCGGACACCGCCCTCCGCACCGCCCTGATCGACGGCGTCCGCGCCGTCCGCGCCGAACGGGTGCCGCTGGACGAACACATGCTGTTCCTCTGTGACTTGCTGGACGGCGCCGACCTGACGAAGGACTTCGGCCTCACCATGACCCGCCCCCAACGCCTCGAACGCGCCCGGGGCATCGGCGCGGCCGGAGCCCTCCCGGAAGCCCTGCGCGACACGAGTACCGTGCTGGGCTTCTCACTGCCGGCCCGGGAGGGCCGGACGATCACAGTCGGCGACTGACTGTCCCTCAACTCCCCTTGCGGGCCACTCCGCCGTAGATGCCGATCGGCGGGGCGTCCGGGTTCGGGGTCTGGTCCGGGCGCCAGTGGGTGACGCGGACCAGGCCCGGGTCCACGAGGGTGAAGTCGCCGAAGAAGTCCAGGACTTGGGCGTGGGTGCGGAGGTTCAGGGTGGCGGTGGCCCGGTTGTAGACGGACGCCGCCTCCTCGCGCTGGTCCTCGTGGACGTCACCGGTGGCGTGCGACAGCACGAGATAGGAACCGGCCGGCAACGCGTCGCGCAGGGTGGCGACGATGCCGTACGGATCCCCGTCGTCGGCGAGGAAGTGCACGACCGCCACCAGCAGTACGGCCACCGGCTGGTCGAAGTCGATGGCCTTGCGGACCTCGGGGTGGTCGAGGATGGCGCGGGGATCGCGCAGGTCGGCCAGGATGACGGAGGTGTCGGTGCCCTCCATGAGGGCCATCGAGTGGGTGCTGACGATCGGGTCGTTGTCGACGTAGACGATCCGGGTGTCCGGGGCGACGGCGTGCGCGATCTGATGCACGTTGGGTTCGGTGGGCAGCCCGGTCCCGATGTCGAGGATCTGCCGCACCCCGCCCTCTTCCACGACGTGCCGGACGGCCCGGTGCATGAAGCGCCGGTTGGCCCGGACACCCTCCCGCACCTCGGGAGCGGCCTTGATGAACTGCTCGGCGGCGTCCCGGTCGACCGGGTAGTTGTCCTTCCCCCCGAGGAAGTAGTCGTACATCCGCGCCGGGTGGGGCTTGCTGGTGTCGATGATCAGTGGCTGGGCGCCACTGCCGTCCCCGCTGGGAGAGGTCATGAGGCCAGGCTCCGTCTTGGTGAGTGGCTGTCAGATCATCATCCTGACACGCCCGCCGACGTCCGGGCGACGACTCGGTCGGATCGGCTCGGACCGGGAATTGACAAAACGGATTTCGATATGTCCTCGATGGATTTCCGGAACCCGCTGCTGTTTCTCTTGAAACAATTGACAGAGGGGGGTCGGTATGGTCCTCGTAACTCCCTCCGGGCATACGGCGGTTCATGGGGAATGGGAATTGACAGAGGTCTGTTGTTTCTCTACGGTCCAGGCGTCAGCGGTTCTTTTATCGAGCGCACCCGAGGTCGTTTCTCCGTGCAGGCTACGTATCTTCCCGACCGGCACATGTTCGCCCTGTGGAACTGGTCGGGACGGGCATCGGCCGCCGCCTCGCCCGCCGAAGCCGCCGATGCCGTCGAGGCCATCGCCCTGGTCGTCCCGACTCCGGGCCTCGACGGGTTCGAGGTCACCGACGTCGACTGCGAGCTGGTCGAACCGGACCGGCTCGCCGACGCGTTCCTCGACGCGCCCGGCCGTTCGGTGGCCGCCTGGCGGCAGCTGCTCGCGGGCGGCGACGCGGCCCTGCCGATCGCGGCGCACGCCGTCCCCGACGCCACCGGTGTCGCCGTGACGTCCGCGGAGCACGCCGTGGCCGTCTTCCGCCACACCCGCGCCGTCGCCACCGAACTGCGCGCCGCCCTCACCGCCGCGCTACGGCCGTACCAGGTGCGCGGGGTGAGCTGGCTGCGGGAGACCGTCGACGCGCACGGCGGCGCGGTGCTCGCCGACGAGATGGGGCTCGGCAAGACGCTCCAGGCCATCGGCTACCTCACCGGGCGGGCCGCGGAAGGACCCCAACTGGTCGTGTGCCCAACGTCGTTGGTGGGGAACTGGGCCCATGAGATCGAGCGGTTCGCCCCCGCCCTGCGGACGACGACCTGGCGCGGCGGCCCGCTGGAGACGGTGGACGCCGGCACGGTCGTCCTCACCGGCTACCCGACACTGCGCCTCCACGGCCCCGCCCTGACGGAACAGCGGTGGATCACCGCCGTATTCGACGAGGCACAGGTACTGAAGAACCCCCGCACCCAGGTGTCGAAAGCCGCGCGGACCATCGCCACCGACACCCGGATCGCCCTGACCGGAACGCCCGTGGAAAACCATCTCGAAGAACTCTGGGCACTGCTCAACCTGGTCGCACCGCACCAGTTCGGAAACCGGACGCAATTCCGCCGCCGTTTCGTGCGGCCGATCGCGGAAGGTTCCGTCGCCGCGGCGGCCCGACTGCGCGGGGTGATCGAACCGGTCGTCCTCGCGCGGAAGAAGGCCCAGGTCGCCGGATCGCTCCCGGCCAAGATCCACGCCGACCTGATCTGCGACCTCACGGAGGAACAGCGGCAGGCCTACGACCGTGTCCTGGACCAGGTCGTCGACGACGGCTTCGGCAGCGGGGCGCGGCGCCGGACCAAGGTGCTGGCGGCCCTGACCGCGCTCAAACAGGTCTGCAACCATCCGGCGTTGCTCACGGACGGCTTGGACGGCTTGGACGGCTTGGACGGCTTGGGCGAATCAGGTGACTTGGGCGGCCGGGGCGAGCTGGCGGGCAGGTCGGGAAAGCTCGACCTCTGCACCGACATCGTGGCCAACAACCTCGAAACCGGCTCACCCACCCTGATCTTCACCCAGTACATGCGGACCGGTGAGCTGCTGGTACGGCACTGCGCGGAACAGTTCGGGATTGAAGTGCCTTTCTTCCACGGCGGTTTGCGACAGGACCAACGCTCCGACCTCGTACGCCGCTTCCAGGCCCCCGACGGCCCGCAGGTGATGGTGCTCAGCCTGAAAGCCGGCGGCACCGGGCTCACGCTCACCCGCGCGGCCGACGTCATCCACTTCGACCGCTGGTGGAATCCGGCCGTGGAGGCGCAGGCCTCCGACCGGGTCCACCGGATCGGGCAGACCCGCACCGTCACCATCACCACACTGACCACCGGGACCACGGTCGAGGAGCACATCGCGGCCATGCACGCACGAAAATCCGCGCTCTCGGAGGTCACCGACATGGCCGGAGTCGCGCAACTGGCACTCCTGGACGACGACCGCCTCATCGAGGTCCTGCGCCGGAAGCGGGCCAACTGACCATGCCCAACAGCGACTTCGGATACACGGCATGGGGCAAGGACTGGGTACGGCTCGCCGAGCCCCTGCGCCAGACCCGCCCCGACCCGCAACTCCCGCGGGCACGCGGACTCGCCCGCGACGGCAAGGTCGAGATCACGGTCGAGGGCCGTACCGTACGGGCCGTCGTCCACCACGGCCGCACCGTCTTCGCGGCGAGCATCGAACTCGCGCCGATGCCCCGCGAGACGACCGCCGGCATCTCCCGCCGCCTCTCCGGCGCCCGCCCCGTCCTCACCGACGACCTGTACCGCACCCTGACCGACGACGGCCACCGACCCGCACCCCACGTCACCGCCATCGCCTGCGCCTGCCCGGCCGACACTCCCCGATGCGTCCATGTGCTGGCCGTCTACTACGAGATGGCCCGGCGCGTCGACGACGACCCCCGGATCGCGCTCGACGTGCAGGACTTCTTCCGCGCCGCGTCGCAGGGCGCCGACGTGACGGCCACCGCGACACCGCGGCGATGGATCGCGCTCAACGCGCTGAAGCCGGACGACTACTTCTGAGATCGACGGCGACTGTCGCTCGGGTCGGCGTCGGGGACGGGGTCGGGGACGGGGACGGGGACGGGGTCAGGCGTCGGTGAGCCGGTGGGAGACGTCCATCAGGTGCCGGGTGGTCGTGGCGTCCAGGACGATCGGGGTGCGCTGTTCGAAGCGGCCCGGTTTGCCCCAGTAGACGGGGGAGTCCCAGTCGTCGTACCGGGCGGCTTCCACGACGTTGTGGGCGGAGGTCCTGAGGGAGTCGAAGACGAGCGGCCCGAGGACCTTGGCGCCTGCCCGCACGTACCAGGGGGCGATGCGCATGATGTCGGTCTTCGCGGAGCCCGCGTTGACGACGCCTGCGGCGAGGCCGGGTTCGGAACGGGTGAGGTGGGCGGCGTAGTGGTGGTTGCCGAGCTGGACCGCCTTGCGGTCGCGGCCGAAGCCGAAGGGCGCGAACTCGGGGAACCGGGCGAAGTCGATGTCGTCGGTCGGCGGGATCGCCGCGGTCATCATGAGCACGACCGGCCGCTCGGCCTGCCGCAGGGCGGGCAGGAGGAGCTGGGTGAGGTGGTAGCGGCTGAGGTAGTTGACCGCGAAGAACGGGTGGAGCCCGTCGGCCGTGCGGCTCTCCTGGAACATGAACACGCCGGTCGTGTGCACGAGGGCGTCGATGCGGTCGTGTTGGCCGAGGACCCGCCGGGCGGCGTCGCGGACGCCGTCGTGGGTGGACAGGTCGGCGGCCAGGAAGGACGCCCGGTCGCCGTCGCTGCCGGAGGAGG
This sequence comes from Streptomyces sp. NPDC002276, assembly GCF_053891435.1. Taxonomy (NCBI): domain Bacteria; kingdom Bacillati; phylum Actinomycetota; class Actinomycetes; order Kitasatosporales; family Streptomycetaceae; genus Streptomyces; species Streptomyces sp. NPDC002276. The sequence continues at coordinate 66,915 of NZ_JBSFCQ010000014.1, forward strand.
CGAGGGCGGCTTCCCCCTTGTGCGGGTCACGGCCCAGCAGGACGAGCCGGTGGCCGTGGGCGAGGAGGTCGCGGGCGGCTCGGAGACCGATGCCACTGTTGCCGCCGGCGATGAGGATCGTCTTCATGGTGCTCCTGGGGGGGGGAGTTGATCGTCACCGGTGTACTGCGGTCGGTCGGCCGCCGATGAAGTGCTCGGTGAGAAGGCGCTCGGTCTCGGTGAGAGGGCGCTCGGTGAGAGGGTGCGCGGCGCGGGGTCAGTCCCGGTCGGTGGGCGGGGTGGCCGTGGGCGCCGCCCAGTCGGTGGGCCGCGGCGCCTTCAGGGCGTCGAGCATGCGCTGGGAGACGGCGCCGAGTTGACGCTGCTGCGCTTTGGACAGCGGGTCGAAGACCAGCCGGCGCACCGCGTCGAGATGGCAGGGAGCCGCGGCGACAACCTTGTCCATGCCGTCGTCGGTGAGGGTGACCAGGGTGGCGCGACCGTCCGCGGGGTCGGGGTGCCGGCGCGTCCAGCCGCGCTTCTCCAGCCGGATGACCACGTTGGACAGCCTGGAGAGCGTGCTTCCGGCGTACTGGGCCAGCTCACTCATCCGCAGGGTGCGGTCCGGAGCCATCGACAGCGTCGACATCGCCATGTACTCGAAGTGGGCGATGCCCGCGTCCCGCTGCATCCGCGCCTCCAGCGCGGCCGGCAACTGGGTCAGCACATAGGCGAACGCGTACCACTGCTGCTGCTCGTCGCCGTCGAGCCACCGCGGCTCGGCGGCCTCCTGTTCCTCTTCCATGCACCCAACATACTCCAAGCGTGGAGTAAAGAGCCAAGCGATATGCTCTTAGCTTGAACCAACTCGGTGGTACGGTCGGACCAATCTCGGAGTGACGGACAGGGCGCGGCGAGGGTGGGTCGCGACCATCCTGGTACCGGCAGACCCGGCAGACCCGGCAGACCTGGCCGACGATCCGGCCGGCCCGACCCGAAGGACCGCCCATGAACAACACCGTCGCCGACCTGATGCGCCGCAACCTCCTCGACGTCTTCAACGAGCCGGACCCCGAGCGCCGCGGCGTGGCCATCGCCCAGACCTACGCCGAGGACGTCGTGTGGCACGAACCCGACGGCGTCGTACGAGGCCGCGAGGCCCTCGCCGAACGTGCCGCGGAACTGCGTGCGGGGACCCCGGACTGGGTCTTCCGCCCCGCCGGCCCGGTCTCCGTCAACGACGACCTCGGCCACCTCGCCTTCCACTACGGCCCGGCCGGCCAACCACCCGTCGCGACCGGAATGGACATCGCCCACTGCAAGGACGGCGTCATCGTCGAGCTCTACACGATCGTGACCGGAACCGGTCAGCCCGCGGCTGATGCCCCGCCTCATGCGGCCGAGGGCTGAAGTCCTGCCATTCGCACGGCAGTTGGACCGGGTGCGCCACACGAACGCTGTGGTGCACCCGGCCACGGTCACCGCGCTATGCGTCCGGGCCGAGTGACGCCAGGTCGAAAGCGTTACTGATACCGCTGTAACCGTCCGCGGTCAGATTGACGTGGTCGCCGGAGTCGAAGTCCGCCGGGGCCACGTCGTTGCCCAGTTTCAGGGCCTGCGGGTCCGCTGTACTCGCGGTGTCGGTGACCGCCACGATCGCCTCCGCGTCGACGTAGCTCACCGTGGGTGAGGTGAAGTCGAGTTGGTCGGTGATCCAGGTGTCACCCTCAAGACCGGCGCCACCAGCGCCGACGGCGTGCGCTACACCTCCATCGCCGGTGAGACGGTGGCCACCCACTCCTTGCTTCGGCGGAGTTCGGTATCTGGGACAGGCTGACTCCGGGCATGCTCCTGTGCATGGCCCTCTGCGTCGCCGTGGCTGACGACCCGGCGTTCGCCGATGAGATCGCGGAGTCGGGCGACACACTGTTGGCCGGGTTGGTCTCGGGAGATTTCCGCGCGATCGAACTGGGCGTCGAGGACGCGGCCAAGAGTTGGGAACAGGTGGTGGCGCGGCTCGTGGAGTACGTCCGGCGCCCCAATGCGTCGGAGGGCACCCTCGACGTTCTGCTGTCGGAGACGGAAGACCTCTGGTCCGATGTGCTTGATTCCGGCGACTGGAGCGGTTCGACTACGGCGTGTTGAGGGTGCCGCGACTGGAGGGTGCGCGCATGCATCCGCTGATGGCCCACGGGCGACCCGTCGGGGTGATCGTCTCCCTCGGTGATCATGCCTTCAGCCTCCAGGCGTTCCGGGTTCCTGTGGGGCCGGTCCGGAGGAAGACTCTCCCGAAGATCATCCAAGGTATCCGGGATCAGGGCGGTGCGGCGGAGGAGGCCGAGAGCGGTCTCGGATTCGAGGTCCGCGCGCGGATCTTTGTCGTGAAGGACGAGCAGAGGCTGCTTCAGCCGACGCGGATCGTAGGGTGCGACGGGCCGGGACGGCTGCTGCGTGGGGGCTACGGCGGGCCAGCGGCACTGACGGACTTGATGGACCCGCGGGCCCGTCACCTCTTCACCCAGACAGTGGTCGACTTCCCGGAAGCCGTCTGCGCCTCTGCGCCTCTGCGCCTCTGGAGTCGGACGACTACATCACCTACCGGCGGTTTGCGTGGCGCTTACGAGCGTCTCCTGGGCGCCGGCTTCGACGGTGGATCGTCCTCGACGACGTTCAGTCCGCGCACCGCGACCACCAGGCGTTGCTCGTCGAGAGGCCGTCTCCGTGGAATCCCGGCTCTGCGCGGCCGGTGATGGTCCCTCCGGCGCCCTCAATTCTGCCCTGACCCTCTTGACGCCCCCGCCCCCGCCCCCGCCCCCTCCCCGGCACCAAAAAGGGCGAGGCCCGAAGACCCCGCCCGATCCGCAAGAACCCCCGGCTCATGGCCAGACAAGGCAGTACGGCTGATGCCCCGCCTCATGCAGCCGGTGGCTGAAGTCCTGCCATTCGTGCAGCAGTTGGTACACGTTGAACGCGTCCCGTGGGCCGCCCCGGTCCGGGACCGTCGACCAGATGAACGCCGCCGCGCCCACCGCCTCCTCGCCGATTCCGCGGAGCGGGTCGACGACCGTCATCGGGAGTTTGACGACGGCGTAGTCGGGGTGGAGGACGACCAGTTCCAGCGGGGGCACCTTGTTGAGGGGGACGCCCTCGATGCCGGTGAGGACCATCGCGGCCATCGTCTCCGGCTTGATCTTGGTGAACATGCCGTTCATCCCGAGTTCGTCGCCGCCGAGTTCCTCGGGGCGCATCGAGATCGGGACGCGGGCCGCGGTCGCGCCGTCGGGCGCGCCGAAGTATTTGTAGGTCACCCCCACCCGACCACCATTCCTGCTCCCCGCCCGCAACTGATCGATCCGACGTTCGATACGTCGCTCGTCGCGATCCGACTCATCCGAACCCACACCGGATCCAGCGGATCCAGCCGATCCACTGGATCCGGGACCGCCCTGCCGTGCCGCCTCGGCGGCCTCCTCCGCGTCGCGTCGGTGCTTCCCCCGCCGGGCACGCCGAGGACCCAGATCGTCAGTCCCCTCGCCCAGTCCGCCACCGCGATGCATATCTCCACCCGACTGCTTTTCTAGGACGCGTGGCCCCAGCCGCGCAACCCGATCATCGTGTCAGTGACCTCCCCCACGGCCGCCCGCCGAAACGTGCGCTGAAACACCTGTCCGCAGGATCTGCGCAAGCCCTGTACACCGGCGCCCGCATGAGCTGTGTGTCTGTGTGTATCACCTCCCAGTCTCGCAGATGGGTGGGGGCTCGTGCCCGCGCTCCCGCCGCCTACCCTGAGGAGGTAACTGAGGTCCCGGAGTCCGAGAAGTCGGAGAAGTCGCAGGTCATGAGCCAAACGCCCAGCGGAACGCCCAGCGAACCGGCAGGTGTACTGCCCAGCACACCGCCCTATCCCTACGAAGCACCCGTCTCGCAGGCTCTTTTCGACCGTGCGTCGGTCGTCACACCGGGCGGTGTGAACTCCCCGGTGCGCGCCTTCCGCGCGGTCGGCGGCACGCCCCGGTTCATGGTGTCCGGCAACGGCCCCTATCTGACGGACGCGGACGGGCGCGAGTACGTCGACCTCGTCTGTTCCTGGGGGCCGATGATCCTCGGGCACTCCCAGCCCGACGTGATCGCCGCCGTCCAGGACGCCGTCTCGCGCGGGACCTCCTTCGGGACCCCCGGTGAGGGCGAGGTCGCGCTCGCCGAGGAGATCGTCGCCCGGGTCGGGCCCGTGCAGCAGGTGCGGCTCGTCAGCAGCGGTACCGAGGCGACCATGTCCGCGATCCGGCTCGCCCGCGGGTTCACCGGGCGGCCCAAGGTCATCAAGTTCGCCGGGTGTTACCACGGTCACGTCGACGCGCTCCTCGCCGCCGCGGGCAGTGGCGTCGCCACCTTCGCGCTGCCCGACACCCCCGGCGTCACCGGCGCCCAGGCCGGCGACACGATCGTCCTGCCGTACAACGATCTCGAAGCCGTCAACGAGGCCTTCCACCGGCATCCCGGTGAGATCGCGTGCGTCATCACCGAGGCTTCGCCGGGGAACATGGGCGTCGTGCCGCCCGGCCCCGGGTTCAACCAGGGGCTCAAGGACGCCTGCTCGAAGAACGGTGCCCTCTTCATTTCCGACGAGGTCATGACCGGGTTCCGGACCAGCCGCGCCGGATGGTTCGGGATCGACGGGGTCGTCCCCGATCTCATGACCTTCGGGAAGGTGATGGGCGGCGGTTTCCCCGCCGCCGCGTTCGGCGGGCGCGCCGACATCATGGGGCACCTCGCTCCCGCCGGGCCCGTCTACCAGGCCGGCACCCTCTCCGGTAACCCCGTCGCCACCGCCGCCGGTCTCGCCCAGCTGCGGCTCCTCGACGACGCGGCCTACGAGACGGTGGACGCCGTATCGGCGCGGATCCAGGCGCTCGTCACCGAGGCGCTCAGCAAGGAGGGTGTCGCGCACCGGCTACAGAACGCCTCCAACATGTTCTCCGTGTTCTTCACCGACCGGAGCGTGCGCAACTACGAGGACGCCAAGGCGCAGGAGTCGTACCGCTTCACCGCCTTCTTCCAGTCGATGCTGGCGCAGGGTGTCTATCTGCCCCCCTCGTCCTTCGAGTCCTGGTTCGTTTCCACGGCCCACGACGAACGGGCCATCCAGCGGATCGCCGACGCCCTTCCGGCGGCGGCCAGAGCGGCGGCGGAGGCCACCGAATGAGCAGCAGTGACAGCGACATCACCGTCGTCCACGTGATGCGGCACGGCGAAGTCGCCAACCCCGAAGGGGTGTTGTACGGCCGTCTCCCCGGCTACCACCTCTCCGAACTGGGCCGCCAGATGGCCGACCGGGTCGCCGAGCACCTCTCCTCCCGCGATGTCACGCACGTCGTCGCCTCCCCGTTGGAGCGGGCGCAGGAGACGGCCACGCCGATCGCCAAGGCGCACGGGCTCGACCTCGCGACCGACGGGCGGCTCATCGAGGCCGACAACGTCTTCCAGGGCAAGACCTTCGGCGTCGGCGACGGCGCGCTGAAGAAGCCCGACAACTGGAAGTACCTGGTCAATCCGTTCAAGCCGTCCTGGGGCGAGCCCTACGTCGACCAGGTGGTGCGGATGATGGGGGCGCTGGACGCCGCCAAGGACGCCGCCCGTGGACATGAGGCCGTACTGGTCAGCCATCAGCTGCCGATCTGGATCGTGCGGTCCTACGTGGAGCGGCGGCGGCTGTGGCACGACCCGCGCAAGCGGCAGTGCACGCTCGCGTCGCTGACGACCTTCACCTACCGCGGCGACAAGATCGTGTCCGTCGGCTACACCGAACCGGCCCGTGATCTCGTCCCGGCACATCTCCTCGCGGGCGCGAAGCCGGTGAAGGGGAAGGACAAGGCGTTCGGCGCCTGAAAATCGCGGATGTCGCGGATGTCGTAGCTATCACGATCCGGTCACCCGTCAGGGCCAGTTGTCGAGACAGGCCTGTGACATTTGTTGCGGAACCCAGATGGTTCCTGGCGAACTTTCCCGTCCGTCGCGTCCTCTCACAGGTAGACCACAGAGGATGCGACGGATGGGGAAGCGATGCGGAGTCTCACGCGACGGGGAGTGCTCGGGGCCGGTGTCGGCGCCGCGGCAGCCGTAGGGCTCGCGGGGTGCGGCACGCAGGGGGCGGACCCCTTCGGCGATTCCGGGAAGGGCGGGAAGGGCGGCAAGGGCCACTCCGGCGGCCCCACCAAGTCGATGGAGCCCCGCACCAAGCCCATCGGTGACGGCTCCACGTCCTTCACCGGCGCCCAGCCCAAGCAGCCCGCCAAGCCCGTGCCGATGGAGGCGGGGGAGACTCCGCCGCAGTTCGTGATCTTCTCCTGGGACGGCGCGGGCGAGGTCGGCAACGGACTGTTCCCGCGCTTCCTCGACCTCGCCAAGCAGCACGGCGCGAGCATGACCTTCTTCCTCTCCGGCCTCTATCTGCTGCCCGAGTCGAAGAAGCGCCTGTACAACCCGCCGAACAACCCGCGCGGCGCCTCCGACATCGGCTACCTCACCGACGAACACGTCAAGGCGACCCTCACCAACGTCCGGCGCGCCTGGCTTGAGGGCCACGAGATAGGCACCCACTTCAACGGTCACTTCTGCTCCGGCTACGGCACCGTCGCCAACTGGACGCCCCAGCAGTGGCAGAGCGAGATCGACCAGGCCAAGTCCTTCGTGAAGGAGTGGCGCACCAACACCGGCTGGCACGACCTGCCGGCGCTGCCCTTCGACTACGACAAGGAACTCGTCGGCGGCCGTACGCCCTGTCTCCTGGGCCAGAACCAGCTGCTGCCCACCGCCCGTTCGCTCGGCTGGCGCTACGACGCCTCCTCGCCCGGCGGCCGGCAGGTCTGGCCCGACAAGAAGAACGGCGTGTGGGACTTCCCCCTCCAGGCCGTCCCGTTCCCCGGGCACAGCTTCGAGGTCCTCTCGATGGACTACAACATGCTGGCCAACCAGTCGGTCAACTCCACCAACGCGCCCGCCTCCAACTACCCGGGCTGGCGTACCCAGGCCGCGCAGGCCTACATCTCCGGCTTCCAGCGGGCGTACGAGTCGAACCGCGCGCCCTTCTTCATCGGCAACCACTTCGAGCACTGGAACGGCGGCATCTACATGGACGCCGTCGAGCAGGCCTTCAAGCACATAGCCGCGGAGAAGGAGAAGGGCGCCGACGTCCGGATGGTCTCCTTCAAGCAGTTCACCGACTGGATCGACGTGCAGAAGCCCGAGGTGCTCGCCAAGCTGCGCGGCCTCGACGTCGGCCAGGCACCGGCCGGCGGCTGGAAGTCGTACCTGGCCGCGAGCCCGACCGCCTCTTCCACGGCCACCGGGGACGCCGCCTGAAATGCGGGTTTCCGCCCGCGAGGCGCCCTTGAGGGGGGCGCGCAAGATCCCCAGAACGGGCATGCGAAACTTTTCACATGAGTGCCGCCAGTCGCGCCCGTAGCCGCGCCGTCCTGTCGACCGCCGGCGTTGCCGTCGCCGCGTTGGTGCTTTCCGCGTGCAGTTCCGGGGGTACCTCCGGAGGCTCCGGCAACACCAACTTCATCACCGGCTCCGACGGCATCGCGACCGTCAAGAAGGGCGACCGCCAGGCCGCCCCCGACCTGTCCGGCAAGACCATCGACGGCAAGACGCTCGACACCGCCGACTACAAGGGCAAGGTCCTCGTCGTCAACGTGTGGGGCTCCTGGTGCTCCCCGTGCCGCGCCGAGGCGGACAACCTGGTCCAGGTCGCCAAGGCCACCGCGGACAAGGACGTCCAGTTCGTCGGCCTCAACACCCGCGACACCAGCACCGAACCGGCCGTAGCCTTCGAGAAGAAGTACGCCGTCCCCTACCCCAGCCTGTACGACCCGACGGGCAAGCTGATGCTCCGGTTCAAGAAGGGCACCCTCAACCCGCAGGCCATCCCCTCCACGATCGTCATCGACCGGGACGGCAAGATCGCGGCGCGCGCCCTCCAGGCACTCAGCGAGGAGAAGCTGCGCGAGATGCTCGACCCGGTCATCGCGGAGAAGTGAGCTGACGTGCTGCTCGCCGCCGCCGCCCTGCCGGGCCAGAACGAGACGGTCTACAGCGGGGCCCTGCTGCTCGCCCTGCCGATCGCCGTACTCGGCGGGCTCGTCTCCTTCTTCTCCCCCTGCGTCCTGCCCCTCGTCCCCGGCTACCTCTCCTACGTCACCGGCGTCAGCGGCACCGACCTGGGCGACGCCCGGCGCGGCCGGATGGTCGCGGGGGCCTCCCTGTTCGTCCTCGGCTTCACCGTCGTGTTCGTGTCCGGCGGGGCCCTGTTCGGCTACTTCGGGCAGACGCTCCAGGAGAACAAGGACGTCCTGTCCGAGACGCTCGGTGTGCTCATGATCGCCATGGGCGTGTTCTTCATGGGCCTGATGCCCTGGCTGACCCAGCGTGAGTTCCGCTTCCACAAGCGGCCGACGACCGGGCTGATAGGAGCACCGCTGCTCGGCGCGCTGTTCGGCATCGGCTGGACCCCGTGCATCGGACCGACCCTCGCCTCCGTCCAGGCCCTCTCGATGAATCAGGCCAGTGCCGGTCGCGGCGCCATACTGACCGTCGCGTACTGTCTCGGCCTGGGTGTCCCCTTCGTCCTCACCGCGGTCGCGTTCCGCAAGGCCCTCGGTGCCTTCGGCTGGGTCAAGCGCCACTACGTCTGGGTGATGCGCGTCGGCGGCACCATGATGATCGTGACCGGCGTGCTGCTGCTCACCGGCGCGTGGGACGCGCTGGTGCAGGACATGCAGAGCTGGTCCGACGGCTTCACTGTAGGGATCTGATCGATGAGCAAGACGACCACCGACACGTCCGCCGCCGAGGAGCAGGACCTCGGCGCCGCAGGCTCCCAGCTCTCCACCGCCCCCGTCGAGACCGCGATGCCCGGCTCCTTCGGCGGCAACCGGAAGCCCGGCCTGACCGGCTGGCTCGCGTGGACCGGCCGTGAAGTGCTCGGCTGGGCGCGCTGGTTCTGGCGGCAGCTGACCTCGATGCGGGTCGCGCTGATGCTGCTGTTCCTGCTGTCGCTGGGCGCGGTCCCCGGCTCGCTGATCCCGCAGTCCGGCACCGACGCGCTGAAGGTGTCCGAGTTCCAGGCCGCCCACAAGACGCTCGGCCCGATCTACCAGAAGCTCGGTCTCTTCCACGTCTACGGCTCCGCCTGGTTCGGCGCGATCTACGTCCTCCTGTTCGTTTCCCTCATCGGCTGCATCATCCCCCGCACCTGGCAGTTCGTCGGCCAGCTCCGCGGCCGCCCGCCGGGTGCCCCCAAACGCCTCAACCGCCTTCCCGCGTACGCCACTTGGCGCACCGCCGCCGAACCCGAGCAGGTCCGCGAGGTCGCCCTCCAGGCGCTCAAGAAGCGGCGCTTCCGCGCCCACGTCGCCGGGGACGCCGTAGCCGCCGAGAAGGGCTATCTGCGCGAGACCGGCAACCTGCTCTTCCACCTCGCGCTGATCGTGATGCTGATCGCCTTCGCCTGGGGCCAGCTCTTCAAGTCCGAGGGCGACAAACTGGTCGTCGAGGGCGACGGCTTCTCCAACACCCTCACCCAGTACGACGACTTCAAGTCCGGGAACCTCTTCAGCGACGACGACCTCGTCCCCTTCAGCTTCAACCTGAAGAACTTCGTCGGCACCTACGAGCGCACCGGCCCCAACCGGGGCACCCCGCGTACCTTCCAGGCCGACATCACCTACAGCGTCGGCGCCTACGGCAAGTCCAAGAAGCACACCATCAAGGTCAACGAGCCGCTGGAGATCGGCGACTCGAAGGTCTACCTGGTCAGCCACGGCTACGCCCCCGTCGTCACCGTCCGGGACGGCAAGGGCAACGTGGTCTTCCACCAGGCCGTGCCGATGCTGCCGATCGACTCCAACGTCACCTCGCAGGGCGCGATCAAGGTCCTCGACGGCTACAAGAACGCGCAGGGCGTCGCCGAACAGCTCGGTTTCGTGGCCGTGTTCGTGCCGACGTACGCCAAGAGCAGCGGCACGATGTTCTCCCAGTTCCCCGGCCTCGACTACCCGGTGCTCAACGTCACCGGCTACCACGGCGACCTGGGCGTCAACGCGGGCATCCCGCAGAACGTGTACCAGCTGGAGACCAAGAACCTGAAGCAGTTCAAGGACTCCAAGGGCACCATCCTCAAGCAGCAGCTGCTGCCCGGCGAGACGATGACCCTGCCGAACGGCGCCGGGTCGATCACCTTCGACAAGCAGATCAAGGAATGGGCGGGCTTCCAGGTCGTCCAGCAGCCCGGCACCGACTGGGCGCTGGCCGGCGCGCTCACCGCGATCTTCGGTCTGGCCGGCTCCCTGTTCATCCAGCGCCGCCGCGTCTGGGTGCGCGCCACCACCGGCGACGACGGCAGCACCGTCGTCGAGATGGCCGGGCTCGGCCGCAGCGAGTCCGCGAAACTCCCCGAGGAACTCGGCGACCTGGCGGCACTCGTGCACGACCGGGCCCCGACGAAGACCGACGACGAACCCTCCGTACCCCCCGAAGGGGCTGAGCAGCAGTGAACATCGCCGCCGCCACCAACGAGCACCTGGCCAACGTCAGCAACACGCTGATCTACTCCTCGATGGCCGTCTACACCCTGGCCTTCCTGGCGTACATCGCCGAGTGGACCTTCGGCAGCCGCAGCAAGATCGGCCGTACGGCCGCCGCGCTGACCGGTGCCGCCGCGAAGAAGGCGGACGCGCCCGCCGTCACCGTGCAGAACGCCGGTGGCACCACCGTCCTGGAGCGGCCGAAGGTCGTCGTCCGGGCCGCGTCCGGCTCCCGCGACGTGCCGGACGGTCCCGGCGCGCACGGCGGGGACGAACAGGGCGACCTCTTCGGCCGTATCGCCGTGTCCCTCACGGTGCTCGCGTTCCTCGTCGAGCTGTCCGGGGTCCTCGCCCGCGCGGCCTCGGTGGAGCGGGCGCCCTGGGGCAACATGTACGAGTTCAACATCACCTTCTCCACGGTCGCCGTCGGCGTGTACCTCACGCTGCTGCTGCTCAAGAAGAACGTGCGCTGGCTCGGCCTGTTCCTGGTCACGACGGTCCTCCTCGACCTCGGTATCGCCGTCACCGTCCTGTACACCGCGAGCGACCAGCTGGTCCCGGCCCTCCACTCGTACTGGCTGTACATCCACGTCTCCACCGCGATCATCTGCGGCGCGGTCTTCTACGTGGGCGCGGTGGGCACGCTCCTCTACCTCTTCAAGGACTCGTACGAGAGCAAGCTCGCGAACGGCGGCAAGCCCGGCGCCTTCGCCACCTCCGTGATGGAGCGGCTGCCCGCCTCGGCGAACCTCGACAAGTTCTCCTACCGCGTCAACGCGGCCGTCTTCCCGCTGTGGACGTTCACGATCATCGCGGGCTCGATCTGGGCCGAGTCCGCGTGGGGCCGCTACTGGGGCTGGGACCCGAAGGAGACCTGGGCGTTCATCACCTGGGTCGCCTACGCCTGCTACCTGCACGCCCGCGCCACGGCCGGCTGGAAGGGCCGCAAGGCCGCCTACCTGGCCCTGATCGCCTTCGGCTGCTGGATCTTCAACTACTACGGCGTCAACATCTTCGTCGGCGGCAAGCACTCCTACGCCGGCGTCTGAAGTCCCCTACGGCGAAGGCCGGTTCCATGTGACGGGGGTCACTGGAACCGGCCTTCGCCGTGCGGACAGGTAGAGGGGTGTGGATACGCATCTGAGGCTGAGGAAACGCATCCGCGCGGGGGACCACGACGCCTTCGGCGATCTCTTCGACGCGTACGCACGCTCCGTCTACAACCATGCCTTCCGGCTCACGGGAGACTGGGCACAGGCCGAGGACATCGTGTCCCTGGCCTTCCTGGACGCCTGGCGGCTGCGCGACACGGTCGACGAGGAGGGCGGTTCGCTACGGCCCTGGCTGCTGGGCATCGCCACCAACGTCACGCGCAACACCCGCCGCGCGGCCCGAAGACACGCGGCGGCCGTCTCCCGGCTGCCCCCTGCCGAGGCCGAGCGCGACTTCGCCGACGAGGTCGCCGCCCGCCTCGACGACGCGGCCGAACTCGCCCTCGTGCAGACCGCGTTGACCACCCTGCGGCGCGCCGAACGCGAGGTGCTGGCCCTGTGCGTGTGGTCCGGCCTCGACTACCGGGCCGCCGCCGAGGCGCTCGGGGTGCCTGTCGGGACCGTACGCTCACGGCTTTCGCGAGCCCGCACAAAACTCGCGAAACATGTCAAAAGCGTGGAACTCCCCACGGGGGACGGACAGATGAAAGGTGACCGCAGTCCTGCGGTCGGGCCCCTGAGGGAGGACAAGCGATGAACCAGCTCCCGGAACTCCCCGAGAGAGACCTTCCGCCGGGCCGTCACCGACTCCTCAAGGAGCGTCTGATGACCGAGATCCGGCACGAGCAGCCCGCGCCCGCGCGGGGCCGATGGCTGCGGCCCGCGCTCGCCGCGACCGCCGTCGCCACCGCGGCGGCCGTCGCCTTCGTGGTCCTGCCGTCGTCCGACTCCGCTCCGGCCGCCCGGCCGCCGAGCAGTTCCACGGTCGCCCTCCTGGAGGACATCGCGCTGGCGGCCGAGCACGAGAAGTCCTACGGCACGGTCCGCGACGACCAGTTCGTGTACGTGGAGAGCAAGGTGTCGTACTCGGCGTCCGAGGAGGGCAAGAAGACCACGATCCAGCCGTTGCACCGGCTGGAGGTGTGGATGTCCGTGGACGGCCTGCACGTCGGGATGGTACGGGAGGTGGGCCGGAAGCCCTTCTCCATCCCGGTCGACGTGAAGCCGGGCGAGGCCGGCTGGGACGTCTCCGCCTTCTACAACCATCTGAAGACGCTCCCGACCGACACCGACGCGATGTACGACTACCTGGTCGAGAACGGCCCGAAGAACAGCGGCCAGGAGAAGTACCAGGCGATGTTCGTGCTGGTCGGCGATCTGCTCCACGACTCGATCGTGCCGCCGGAGCAGGGCGCGGCGCTCTTCCGGGCCGTGGCCAGGATCCCCGGTGTGACGGCGGCCAAGGACGTGGTGGACGCGGCCGGACGCCCCGGTGTCGCCATCGGCCGCGACGACTCCGACAACTCGACCCGGGACGAATGGATCTTCGACGCGAAGACCTACGAGTTCCTCGGCGAGCGTGAGGTGGCCACCAAGGACCACGCCGGAGTGAAGAAGGGCACGGTCACCGCCAACACGGCAGTCCTGCGCCGGGCCGTGGTCGACAGGGCGGGCGAACGGCCGTAGGAATCAGCGGTGTTCAGGCCGGGGGCAGGCACTCCTTCGACGGGGGCCTGCCCTCGGGCCAGGCGAGTCTCACGAAGCGGGCGGCGCCCTTCGGGGTGAGTTCCACGATCGGTACGGCCTTGTCGTACGGGTTGCCGTGGACGTCCAGGCAGATCCAGCCGCTCGCCCCGCTCACCCGCAACGAGCCCTTGACCTGCGGCCATTGGAGGCCGACGTCGGACAGCGGCGGGATCTTCTTCTGGGCCGGGGTGGCCTCGCGGACGCCGTGGACGGCGAGTCGCATCGCGTCGTAGGCGATGATCGCCTGTCCGTCGGCGAGGGCGACCGTGCCGAGCGGGCCGACCGGCGCGGTCTTCGCGGCGGCCAGCAGTCTGTCGAGTTCCTGCGAGTCCTGGGCCGAACCCCCGGTCGCCGGGGCGTTCTTGAGCCAGGCGTCCGGGTGCGCGAGGGCGGTGAAGCGGACGGAGACCCCGTGCTGGAGGGCACTGGCGTCGAGCTGGCTGTCGCCGGTCAGGTAGGAGCCCTCGTCGCCGGTGAGCACCGTGAACTTCCGTGACTGGCAGCCGCGGCGGCCCAACGCGTTGATGAACTGGCGCAGTTGGGTGTGCCGCCCGGCGAAGAACACGGTGTCCAGCTTCGCGTCCGTGTCGCAGACGAGATCGGTGATCTGCCGGAACGTGTTGGGCGTACTGCCCTCCTGGCTGCGGTCCGCGGGCGGCGTGAACGGCCAGGACCCGTACGGCGATCCCTTCAGCAGCGTGGTGAAGGCCTGTTGCAGTGTCTTCGTGTACGGGTCGCCCGGCTTGTCGTAGACGAGCAGCGCCCGGTCCGCCGTCACCTTGGCGAAGGAGGCCAGCGCGCGGGCCTCGTCGGTGTTGGTGGGGGAGACCCGGGCGAGACCGGGGTAAGGGTCCTTGCCCCGCTGCCCGTTGGCGAGGTCGTCGGCGGTGATGGAGGAGCCGACCACCGGAACGCCAAGCTTGGTCAGCTTCGCCACGGCCTTCTTGTTGTTGTCGGTGCTCGTCCCTATCCCGGTGACCGCCCGCAGCCGGTCCGCCGACGTCGTCATCGCCACGATCCGGTCCACCGCCTGCTCCCAATGGGTGCCCGTGGCACCGGGGTTGGCGAGCACCAGCCGGATGTACGGGGTCTCGCCGTTGTCGTCGTGGTTGGCCGCGTACTGCGCGAGATAGGCGCCCTGCAACTCGTGCAGCACGTCGTTCATCGTGTCGGTGTCGGTCGCGGTGAACGGCTCGTAGAGCGCGACCGAGACATAAGTCCCCGCTTTCAGGCGGCTGTTCTCGCGGGCCACCGCCCTGATGGTGTCGGCGAGCCGCCGCTGACCGAAGTCGAACGCCGACGTAGACACCCCCACACACTCGTCGCTGCCCTCGGGACGGGCCACCCCGGCCGCGCAGGACCGGTCCTCGTGCAGGGCCGTACGGACCAGCACGACCAGCCCGGCGACCAGGACGGCCGCCACCACCAGGGCCGTGTACCGGTAGACCGGGATGGTCCGGATCTCCTCGAACAGTTCACGCAGCCGTCGCCTCACCGCGGACCCCCGCTTCCGTCGTCGCCGTCCGCCCCCGCGGGCACCCGCAGCGCACGCCCCGCCAACGCGTCCTCCGGCCACCGCTGCGCGGCCCGGTACAACAGCTCGCTCCCGGCCGGCCAGACCGTCGACAGCTGCTCCAGATCGAAGTGCATCCGGTCCGCGACCTCCCCGTCCGGCAGCACCAGCGGATCCGTCACCTGCCACACCGCGTGCAGCAGCCGCCGTACCGTCAGATGCAGGACCGGATCCACGCCCTCCGGCGGCCGCTCCTCCGCGTCCGTACGCGCGAGCGCGACGGCCTTGCGGTGGTCGCCGGGCGCGCCGATGTCCCGGCCGTGCGGATCGTGCGCGTGGTAGTAGGGCGCCGCGGTGACGAACAGCAGCGTCTCCAGCCAGGCCCGCGGCGGGATGAGACGGAAGTTGTCCCGCAGGTACTCCACCGCGTCCGCCGTGTCGCCGAGCGCGAGTTCGTGGTGCAGCCGGTAGCGGGCGCGGGACGGGGCGTCCGGGCTGCCGGGCAGCCCCTCGTAGTGCGAGAGCAGCGAACGGTGCACCGCCCGCCACCGCCCGTGGTCCGCGTCGTCCAGATGCAGCCGCAGCAGGAGCAGCGTGCGCAGGAACGGATCGCCCACGAAATAGCCCGCCGCAGGCGGCAGACCCTCCGAAGTGAGCTGCGTACGCAGCCGGTTGACCCCCGACGCGCCGAAACTGTCCCGCAGCCGCCGCCCCTGCGCCAGCGCCCGCGCCGAGTCCCCGTCGTGCGCGGTGGCGAGCACGGCCAGCTCCTCCGCGATCCCGGGCGCCACCAGCCGGTCCAGCAACTCCCGGTACACGGGCCGCGGATCACTCGCCGCGTCCCCCTCCGGCTTCAGCCCCGCCGTCAGCAACTCCCCGGGACTCACCGCCCCCACCGGCCGGGTCTGCCGTACCGCCTCCCCGAGCAGCGCCGCCCCCAGCGGGCTGCCGGCCGTCAACCGGTGGATGGCGTACGGAAGTTGGGGCGGCACCTCGACCCGGATCGGCTCGGTCGCGCACACGTCCGCGATGACCCGCCGGGTCTCCTCCGGAGTGAGCGGCGGCAGCGTCACCAGCAGCGCACGCGAGGACGGCGAAGCCCCCGGCACCCAGCCGCTGGCCCGCCCCACCTCCGGCAGCGGATGACGCACCGCGTCCGGCAGATCGGGGTGCCGGTCCCCGCGCAGCGCGGCGAAGAAGGCCACCTGGTCGCCGACACCGTCCGAACGTTCCTTCAGTACGGCCTTCATCAGCCCCGGCCCCGGCCCCGACTGCACGTTGTCGACGAGCACGACCGGCCGCCCGACCCGGCGCATCCGCTCCCACCGCCGCCGGTAGGTGTCGCCCAGGTCGGCCAACAGCGCGCGCAGCAGCCAGCGTTCGGCGTCCGTGCGGGAGGTGCCGTCGGCGCGGAAGTCCCGGGCGATCTCGATCAGCCCGCGCTTGGGGTCACCGCTCGCGCCCGGATAGTCGCGGTACCACTCGGCGCCCGCCTTCAGCAGCCCGTTCGGCGTCCACACCAGGTCGAAGAGGGTGTCGAGGGTCGCCTCGATGAAGGCCTGCCCGACCGGACCCGTACCGGACACATTGGCGATCAGCCGGGAGGCGACCTTCGTGGCCCAGCCCTGAGCGATCACCGACCAGCGCCGGGCCGGATCGCTCAGCAGCAGGATCCGCCGGGCCTCCTCACGGGCACTGTCCTCGTCCCGCGCGTCCCAGCCGGTGGCGCACACCGCGAGCAGCCCGGCCTCCAGACGCGGGAAGTCGATGGCGCCGGCGCCGTGCACCACCGGCTCCCGCAACTGCTCCGCGACCGTGGTCAGCGCCTGCCACACCGGGGACCAGGTCGCGGCGGGCCGCCCGTCCGGCAGCCTGGTCAGCCGGTCGGCCTCGCAGTCGATCAGCGCGACCGGTGTGTGCCCGCGGTACGCGGTCCGCAACTCGGCCAGCACCGTGCTCTTGCCGAGGCCGCGCGCGCCCGCGAGCACCACGAAGGGCGGTTCCGGGTGTTCGTACGGCGTGGTGAGCAGCTGGTAGGGGCGCAGCCCGGTCAGGCGCGAGGCGAGACCTGGCGGCTGTGCCTCGAACAGCGCTCCGCGGCCGTGCAGCCCTCTACCCACCGCATCTCCCCCTGAGCGGTCGCCCTGCACACCGGACCTGTTTATCAACACCAGGGTAAATAGGGGGAGTTGGTTCGGACTAGGGCATGTGGTGTCCGTTGAGTTACGAAAATGTCGGAACGGCGGCCGGTCGGGTCGACGACCTATTCGACGGTGATCGAGTCCAGTTTCTCCCGCAGATAGACATGCGAGTCGACGGCCTCGTACGCCACCCGCCCGACCGGCGCGGGCACCGACTCCACGAGCGTGCCCGGGGTGCACTCGCCGAAGTACACCAGCGACATCAGCTCCTCGGCGGGCGCGTCGGCGGGCGGCGGCAGCACCCGGTGCCGCCCCGAACGCCACCGGTCACCGGTCCAACGGGCCATCAGATCACCGATGTTGATGGTGAAGGCCTCCGCATCGAACGGCGCGTCCTCCCAGCCCCCCTCGTCGGTGAAGACCTGAAGTCCCCCCTTCCCGGCCTGCCGGTCGAGGATCGTCACCGTCCCGAAGTCGGTGTGCGGCCCGATCCGGAACTGCCCCGGCTCCGGCTCCCCGACGACCTCCACGCCCGGATACCAGTTGATGTTGAACCCGTACGTCGGATGGTCCATGTGCCGCGAGAAGAAGTCGGGTTCGAGCCCGAGGGCGACCCCGAGCAGCGACAGCAGCTGCTTCTCCAGCTCGCCCATCCGGTCGAGGTACTCCTCGCACAGCTCCTGGAGCCCGGCGATCTCCGTCGGCCACACATTGGGCGCATACCACTCCGCGTTGACCACCGGGTCCTCGAACGGCCGGTGCGTGGCGAAGGTCAGCGACTCCTTCAGATCGGGCGGGGTCTCGGTCCCCTCCGAGTACCCGTTCGCCTCGGCGCCGGGCCCGAGCCACCCGCGCCCGCCGACCTTGGCGGAGTACGGCTCCTTGACATCGACAGGCAGTGCGAAGAAGGCGCGCGCGGCCTCCCGGATCCGGGACCGCAGCGCCGGATCGACACCATGCCCGGTGACGAGCAGGAACCCGGCCGTCTGAAGGGCGCTGTCGACGGTACGGGCGATGTCCTTGCGGGTCTCGTCGTCCCCGTCGACCCAGGGACGCAGATCGATCGTGGGAATGCGGGGCTCAGTCACCGATGTCCTCGTTCCAGAGTGCAGGGTTGTTCTTGATGAAGTCGCGCATCAGCTGGGTGCACTCGGCATCGTCGAGGAGAACGATCTCCACACCGTGCTCGGCGAGCCAGTCGTGCCCGCCGTGGAAGGTGGCGGCCTCACCGACGACGACCCGAGAGATCCCGAACTGCCGCACCAGCCCCGAGCAGTACCAGCAGGGCGAGAGGGTCGTGACCATGGTCGTGCCTCGGTACGACCGCTGCCGCCCCGCCGCCCGGAAGGCGGCCGTCTCCGCGTGCATCGAGGGGTCGTCGTCCTGGACGCGCCGGTTGTGGCCGCGCCCCAGCAGGATGCCGTCGGCGCCGTAGAGCGCGGCACCGATCGGGATGCCGCCCTCGCCGAGCCCGGCGCGGGCCTCCTCGACGGCGGTGGCGAGCCAGGCGCTCGCTTGTGCCTGATCCAAAGGCTTCATGTGCTCACTCTCCAGCGGCCGAAACACGAGGGCAACGTGCGGAAAGTACTCTCCCCGCAACCCGTACCCGGACGAAGTGTCCGCGCCTCTGGAGGTTCCCGTGCCCGCACTCACCCTCCGCGAGGTCCTGGCCCTCGACCCGGTCCGCGCCTCCGAGCCCGAACTCCTGGCCGGGGAGGCGGCCCTCGACCGCCCCGTGCGCTGGGTGCACTCCAGCGAGGTCTACGAGGGCGCGAACTTCCTCGACGGCGGCGAACTCCTCCTCACCAACGGCTTCGGCCTCACCGACACCGCCGCCGAGATCCGCCGCCGCTACGTCCGCGAACTGGCGGCCCGGGGCGCGTCCGGCCTGGCGGTGGAGATCGGCCGCTCCCTGCCGACGATGCCGCCGGAGGTGACGGACGAGGCCCGCCGCCTGGGCCTCCCGCTCCTGGCCCTCCACCGGGTCGTCCCCTTCGTACGGATCACCGAGGCCGCCAACCGGGCGATCGTCGCCCGGGGCCTGTCCGGCCGCTCCGTCGTACGACCCTGGGGCGACGACCACACCGCCGCGCTCCTGGCCGACCTCGCGGACCGGGCCGCGCTGAACCAGCCCGAGGTCGAGGCACGGTCCGCGCTCGCCGGCTTCCACCCCGGCCCCGGCGCGCGTCTGATCGGGGTCTCGGTGCACGGCGCGCGCGAGGTCTCCTCCGTCGACCGGGCGGTACGGCTGCTGGGCGGGGCGAGTGTCCTGCGGGCGGCGTTCCCGGGTGACGTACTGGCGCTGCTCGCGCTTCCGAGCGCCGTCTCCGGCGACCCGATCCGCGCCGTCCAGGAGGCATTCCGTACGGCCGCGGACCCCGGGCTGACCGTCGCGGTCGGGCATGTGGTCGACGCGAGCAGCGGCTGGCTCCGCTGGAGCGACACCCTGCGGGCGGCCCGTACGACGCTGGAACTCGCGCTGACCGTCCCGGCCGCCGAACCCGCCGTACCGGGAGGCCCGTTGGTGACATCGGCGCGGGCACTGGCGCTGGAACGGGAGCTGACGCGCGGCGGCATCGACGCGAACCGCGACCGCCTGGCCCGGCTCGTGCAGCACGCGCTGGGCCCGCTGTTGGCGTGGGAGGCGGCCCATCCCAGCGACCTGGTACGGACGTTGGAGGTCCATCTACGGCACGGCTGCTCACCCACCCGCACAGCGGCGCTCCTGCACATAGGCCGCCAGTCGCTCTACCAACGCCTGGAACGCATCGAGTCGTTGCTCGGCCTGGAGATCGACGACCCCGATCTGCTGGGGGAGTTGCTGGCGGCGGTGTGCGCGCATCGGGTGGTACGGGGGATGGGAGCGGCTCAGGTACGGGGGCTGCGAACCGTGGCTTAGCCAGAAGCTGTTGTCTTTACGATCCCGCGGCGGGCCGACTGGGCACCGGCGCGACCTTGTCGAGGCGTCGTCGGGTGTCGTCCGCGTCGAGGGGTCCGCCATGGCCGGGGAGCAGGCGCCGCGGTTGGCGGTCGAGTTCGGTCGTGAGCGCCCTGCGCACTCCGGCGGCGTTCTCGGTGAAGAAATGGCGCTTCGGGCTCTGCCGGCGCAGCACGCCACCGCGGACCAGGTCGCCGACGAGTGTGTCGTCGCCGACGCGGACGACGAGCGAGCCGGGTGTGTGGCCGCCGAACCGCTCGGCG
The DNA here is from genome assembly GCF_053891435.1 of Streptomyces sp. NPDC002276. Taxonomy (NCBI): domain Bacteria; kingdom Bacillati; phylum Actinomycetota; class Actinomycetes; order Kitasatosporales; family Streptomycetaceae; genus Streptomyces; species Streptomyces sp. NPDC002276. The sequence goes on from NZ_JBSFCQ010000014.1 coordinate 87,070, forward strand.
TGCGCGTCGACGCCGTAGGGACTCAGGTCGAACTTGTCCTCCACCAGGATGTCGGCTTCGACCGGCTGGGCCTTCACGCGGAGGACCATGGGCCGCAATATCGCACCGGCTGGATGACTGATCGGGAGTGCGCCGATGCGGCCGGTACGCAGGAGTTGTTCGTCACCCAGGCCGACCGCGATCGGAACGCCGGCCTCCGCGAACAACGCCGCCGTGCCGCTGTGGTCGTTGTGGCCGTGGGTCAGCAGGACCAGGGCGATGTCCCGAGGCTGAAGGCCCTGCGCGGACAGCGCGTCGCGCAGGCGGTCACCGTCCTCCGGCCCGCCCGTGTCCACGAGGACCGCTTGCTCGCCACGCAGGAGGTAGGCGTTGCTGTTGCCCATGGAGAGCGGGGTGACGGTCGTGGCGTCCATGCTCATCTTCCTTCGCGCTATCCCTGTAACCTTACGACCGTAAGTAGAGCATGAGAACTTACGGCTGTAAAGTCATCGGCATGGCTCCATCGGCAGCACGCAGACGCAACCCCCGAGGTCAGGGAGGGCAGCTCCGCGACGAGATCCTGACCGCAGCCCGCGAGCTGCTGGTCGAGACCGGATCGGACAGCGCGGTGACCTTGCGGGCGATCGCCCGCAAGGTCGGCATCGCGCCACCGTCGATCTACGCGCACTTCGACACACCCGACCAGATCGTGGAGGCCGTGGTCAGCGAAACCCGCTCACTGCTGGTGCGTCATCTGGAGACCGCCCGGGCGGGAGCGGACGGCGCGCGTGAACGACTTCTGGCCGACTGCCACGCCTATCTCGTCTTCGGCGCGGAACAGCCCGAGCTCTACGCCCTGCTCTTCTCCCGGCCGCGGCCCAGAGGCAGCAGCACCACGGAAGAACGCGTTGACCAGGCGGTACGCCAGCTCGCGCCCATTGTCGGCGAGATCGTCGCGAGTCAGCTCGCTCCCGCCGAAGCGTTCTCGATACTTCTGCGCGACGTCGCCGACGCGATGCACGACGGCACGTCCCGTGGGGAGGATGCCTTCGCCACGGCGACCGCTCTCTGGGCGGCCCTGCACGGCCTCATTCTGCTCCGCGCTCGCATTCCCCGATTCCCGTGGCCGCCGCCCGGTCCACTGGAGGACGAGATCATCAGTCGGCTCGCCTTCCCGCACGGCCCCGCACTCGGATGACCGCTTGCTCGGTGCGACAACGCAGGGTCACTCGGCTCGGCCCGTTGAAGGGGGCGTAGCAGGTCACCGTCGGCGGGGTGCGCAGGATGTCGTCCTCGGTGAACAGTTTCCGTACGGCGTCGAAGGAGACCTCGCCGCTGACCACCGGGGCGACACGGTCGTAGAAGAGGCGTGACGGCTCCGGCAACGGCTCACCCGGCTTGCCCTCGTCCTCGCTCCACACGTCCCAGAGCAGGGTCTCGACCTTGTTGAGGGCGGCGAGGTCGAGGCGGATGTTGCCCGCGACGAACCGTTCGCCCCAGAACGGGCCGTCCTCCGGCGGGTGCAGTCCGAAGGTCGTCGGGTCGGCGCCGCCCGTGCGGATGGCCTGCCAGGCCTCGCCCGCTACGAGGAAGCGGTCGCGGGGTACGTCCATCGGGTCGAAGTCGATGTTCCAGTAGTCCCTGATCACGGGGTCGGTGAGCTGGGAGTCGGCGAGGAGCCAGCCGTGGTCGTCGTGCCAGTACTCCGTGACGACGTGATCGCTGTGGAAACGGGCGGAGTCGTTCTCGCTGAAGTAGTCGGCGAAGCCCGAACGGATACGGGCCGGTATGCCCAGGTGCCGCAGGAACGAGCAGTGCAGCAGCGAGAAGTCCCGGCAGGTCCCGACGAACCGGTCGCCCGGTGCGCGTCGTTGGGTGAGCGGTTCGTCGTTCCGGTCGACGAGGATGCGGAGGATGTCGTCGATGTAGCGGGTCTCGGCGTCGTTGTGCAGGCGGTCGGTGGGGTGGACGTGGTCGTAGAAGTCGGCTTCCAGGCGGTGGACGATCAAGTCGCGCGTGATGCGGGCGAGTTGGGTGGGGTCGTGGGGGATCTCGGCGTAGCGGGAGGCGAGGGCGCCGGGGTCGGAGTAGGTGCTCTGAGTGGAGTAGAAGGTGCGGAAGTCGAGGGGCATGACACCGAACCGTGTCAAAATTCGCCCCGGATTGTCCAGAGTTCAGGGATGGGGCTTCACAAGTCACCGTTGGGCCACTCGCTTCTTTGCCAGTGTCGGGCTTCCACGGCCCGAGTAAAGGGCGCTGCGCGTCGCCTTCGGCGATTCCGCTGCGCTCCACCCTTGACTCGGTCCGCTCCAGCCCGTCTTAGAAGCGAGCGAGCGGCCCGGAGGAATGGGGGGCCCGGGTCCGTCACCCCTTACGTCGGCTGCGTCCGCAACCAGCGGAGCGGATGCGCGTCCGCGCCTCGCCAGCACGCCGCGCCGGCTTAGCGGCCAACCGCCGGTGGGGGAGGAAGGAGGAAGGAGGAGGGAGGAGGGAGCAGGGGGCTCGGGTGGGGGTGGGGGTGGAGGGTCTCCAGAAGCTGTGTGCCAGACTAACCATTCTCACCCATCATGACAGGTTAGAAAACACCCCAGCCTACGGAGGGTGGCGGGTGGGGAGCAGGCTGAGCAGTCCGCCCGGGGGCGAGGAAATGGGTAGATCCGGGCCGCCGCCCGGACCGTAACCCCACTCCGCCCCCACCACCACACGACCATCTACCGCCGCCACCCTCGCCCTTGTCCCCCGATGCAGGTGGGGTGGTCCACCGGCGGTTGGCCGCTAAGCCGACCCGGCGTGCTGGCGAGATGCGAACGCGCCCCGCAACCCCGGCCCGCGACGCAGCCCACCCGACGGGCTATCTGCCTGGGCCACCCATCCCTCGTGGCCGCTCGCTCGCTTCTAAGACGGGCTGGAGCGGACCTAGTCAAGGGTGACCCGAAGGGTCATCGGCGCAGCCGACGCGTAGCGAAGCGAAGCGCCCTTTACTCGGGCCGTGGAAGCCCGACACTGGCAAAGAAGCGGGCGGCCCGACGTTCAGGTATCGGCACGCGCCCACCCCACCGACCCCCGGCCGGCCTCGACATCCCCAAGTAAGCGAATCCCGACCCCGGCGCGTATAGGGAGTGTGAAGGAGCTGGAGTTCGCGGAGTTCTACAGCAGTAGCCGGGACGTGTGCCTCAGGGCCGTGCTCGCCGGTGTGGGGGAGCGGCAGCTCGCCGAGGATCTGGTGGCCGAGGCGTTCACCCGGGCGTGGGTGGCCTGGCCGAAAGTCGGGCGGCATCCGGCGCCCCGGGCATGGGTCGTGCGTACGGCGTTCAACGCGCGTGTCTCGTGGTGGCGGCGGAGACGGCGCGAGGTGGCTCTCGACGATGCCGGGCACGACCGGGCCGCACCCGCGGTCGCCGAGGCCGGCCTCGATCCCGCGCTGCTCGTCCTGCTGTGCCAACTGCCGCGCCGGCAGCGGGAGGTGATCGCCTTCCGGGTCTTCCTGGACCTCGACACCGAGGCGACGGCAAAGGCCCTGGGGATCGCGCCCGGCACTGTCACCGCCCACCTGTCACGGGCCGTCGCGACCCTGCGCGGCCATCTCGTCACCCCGGAGGCCGGACCATGACCGAACACGACACGGACGTAACCGACGTACTCGACGCGCTGCGGACCTCGTTCGCCGACGTCACTCTCGACACCCCCGTCGAGCGGATCGTCGCCACCGGGCGTGCGCGGCGGAGCAGGCGGCGCGTCGTCGCCCTGGTGGGCGCGGTGGCCGTGACCGGGCTGGCGCTGGGTGTGTCCACCTACGGCAACCCGTCCACGGCACCCCCGTCGGACGAACTCGCCACCGGCGCGGGCACCGTGCACATCCACACCGCCGCCTACGCCGTCGACAGCCTCAAGAACGGTTCCGTCAGGGTGAGTTGGGACAAGCAGGCCTACTTCGACGATCACGCGGGGCTGGAACGGGCGCTGGACGCGGCGGGGTTCCCGGTGCTCATCAAGGTGGGCGAGTTCTGTCGGGGAGTCGATGACCCGGCGACGCTTGACCGGCATGGCTCCGGGCCCGGCGTCGAGAAGGTGCGCACCGCCCATCGGGAGGCTGACAACCGGGTCGTCTTCGACTTCCATCCCGCCGCCGTGCCCACCGGGAAGCAGTTCTTCATCGGTTACCTGTCGGCCGCTCAGCTGAAGATCACCGACGGCCGGCCTGGTTCCGTCGAGCGCATCGTCCCTAAGGACACGGGTCAGTTGACCTGCTCCAGCGACCTGCCGAAGTTCGGCTGACCTGAGGACAGCCTTAGGGCTGCGGTTCAAGCACCGCGTAGTCCGCGAAGCTGCGGCGGTAGCGGGTGTGCCGGGTCGCTTGGGTGTGGCTGCGCTGCCACTCCTCTACGGACGCCGGGTCTCCACACGGTCCGGACGCGGCACCGCAGTCGTCCTTGTCGCCGGAGACGCAACGGGCCTCGTACTCCGGTTCCGCGCCCGGGTCCTGCACGATCGCGTACGGCACGAACCGGAAGATCCGCCGGTGCCGGATGTCGTGGTCGCGGTGCTGGTGCCGGCGCAGCAGGACGTTCGCGTCGGTCTCGGCGGTGCCGTCGGCGCGGGCGCGGGCGTCGTCCCGGAGTGCGGCGAGGTCGGCGCAGGACGGGCAGTCGGGGACGGGGGAGGGGGGCGTACTGATGTCGTACGGCACGGAATTCCCTTCGGCGGAACGGGAGTTGGCCGCTCTGACGCTCGCGCTCAGTCGTTCCTCCGGAGTCGCTGGACGTACGGACCCCGGGGCAGCCTCCCACTCCCGGCCGCCGCCGACCGGGCGCAGCATCGCGTAGGGGCCCGCCTTGCCCCGGTACTCACCCACCTTGTTCGTACTGGCGTCGTAAACGAGCGTTCCTTGTTCGATCCGCTTCGAGATCGGCTCAACCATGTTCACTCCGGGGCCACTTCATCACTCTGGGTGTACTGAGAGTCGCCCAGGGGAACAGTGCGTATCAATGCTTGACGCGTGCCACTGGGCCATTGCCACGGAGGGGAGGCGGGTTCTGTGACCCAGCGAAATGCGGAGGCCACGGGCGGAGTCAGTAACGCGGTGCTCTTCGGTGACTTACTCCGCTTCTATCGCGAGGCCGAGTTGCTCACTCAGGAGGCGTTGGCCAGGCAGATCCCTTGCGATCGTTCCCATGTGGCCAAGGTCGAGGCGGGGACACGGGTTCCACAGGAGTCGTTTGCGAAGAAGTGCGACGAAATCCTGGGCACGGGGGGCGCGTTGCTCCGCATGTGGCGCCAGATCGACTGGTATCCGGAAGTGCAACACCCCGATTGGTTCGAGCGCCGGGCTGAGATGGATGGGCAGGCCACGGCACTCCGCGAGTATCAAGAGCGTGTGATTCCAGGCTTGTTGCAGACGCCCGGCTATGCGCACGCGCTGTTCTCGCAGATCGCCAGCGGCGAGGAGGTGGAGGAGCGTGTCCGGGCCAGGCTCAGTCGTCAACCGCGCTTCTTCACCGATGACGGACCCCTGTACATCGCTGTCCTGGACGAGAGTTGTCTGCGTAACGCGGTAGGGAGTCCGCAGGCCATGCGGGACCAGTGCGCGCATCTGCTGGACGTCGGGCGGCGCCCCAACATCCGTATCCAGGTGGCCCCTTCGGGACTCTTCGGGCTCATCCGCCCCCGCAACTCATTCTCGCTGATCAAGCTGCCCGACGGGCATGACTGGGTGTACTCGGAGTCGCTGGACCGTGGGCATTTCAACGACGATCCGGCCATCTTCGGGCGCCACAGTCAGGCCTATGATGTGCTCAGGGCGGACATCCCGTCAGCCCGCGAATCCGCCGCTCTGATCAGCGACGCGATGGAGGGTTACGAGCACCATGGACACGCACGAGCTCGGCGCGGCGACCTGGATCAAGAGCAGCTACAGCGACAACAACGGCGGCAACTGCGTGGAAATCGCCCCCGGTTTCCCCGCCGTGGTTCCGGTGCGTGACAGCAAGCTCTCCGAGGGCCCGGTGCTGATGCTCACCCGCTCAACGTGGTCGGCCTTCGTATCGACCATCCGCGACAACGGCTCCGGCTGCTGAACAGGGGCGAGTGAAGCGCCCCTTCAGGGGCGCGGGGAACTGCGCGACCAGCCCCCACCGGGCCCGCAGCGTACAACCCTCATCGGCCCACCCTGAGCAGTAGCTTCCCCGTACTCGTCCGCGCCCCCATCACCCGATGCGCCTCCGCCGCCTCCGACAGTCCGAACTCCGCCGTCACCGGCAACGACACCGTGGCGTCGACCACCGTCGCGAACGCCCGCTCGGTCAGGGCTCGTAGCGCCACCGGGTCGGTCTTCGCGAGGGTGAGGATCGAGAAGCCGGAGATGGACAGGGCGCCGGGGTACAGGTCGGGCTGGCCCACCTGCCACGGTGCCGCCGAGCTCGCGTTGCCGAAGGAGACCAGGCGGCCGTAGGTCGCGAGGGAGGCCAGACCGGCGCGCAAAGTGTCGCCGCCTACCGGGTCCAGCGCGAGGTCCACCCCACATCCGCCCGTCGCCACCCGCACCGGCGCCTCGAACTCGCCCACGAACACCGCGTCGTAGCCGAATCCCCGCGCGAACTCCGCCTTCCCTGCGCTCGATACGACCCCGAACACGGACCCGGCACCCGCCGCCTTCGCCAACTGCCCCACCACCGTGCCGACTCCGCCCGCCGCGCCCTGCACGAGCACCGTCTCGCCGGGTTGCAGCCGGCCCACGGTGTGGACGAGGGCGTACGCGGTCGGCAGGACCGTGGGGAGGGTGGCCGCCGTGGGCAGGTCGATGCCGTGGGGGAGCGGGAAGACGGTCACCGCCTCGGCCACGGCCACGTCCGCGTAGGCGCCGCCCTCCGTCAGCGCGGCCACCTCCTGGCCGACGGTGAGGTCTTCGACGCCGGCGCCGACCTCCCGGATGCGGCCCGAGACCTCAAGTCCCGGTACGAAAGGGAGACTTGGCACCCGGTACCCCTCGGCGCGCGCCTTGAGGTCGGCGAAGTTCACCCCGGTGTAGGCCACGTCGATGCTCACCTGTCCCGGGCCGGGGTGCGGGATCTCCGCCTCAACGACCTTCAGGACCTCGGGACCGCCGTACTCCTGGAACTCGACTGCGCGCATGCCGTGCACACTCCCCGCTCGACTGTTCAATGAAAAGCGAACACTCGCGAGTGTATGGTTTTCATCGAACACTCGGCAAGTGGGAGGCCAGCGTGGCGCAGCGAGACGGCAGCACCGGAAGTCACCGGGCCGCCCCCGAACACACCCACCCCGACGACGTCCCCATGCAGAACGCACTCGCCGCGCTTGCCGACCCCGTACGCCTCACCCTCGTAAGGGAGTTGGCGGGGTCGGCCGAGTGGTCGCGCAGTTGCGGGAGCTTCGATGTGCCGGTGGGCAAGGCCGCGCTGAGTCATCACTTCGCCGTGCTGCGGGGCGCCGGGATCGTGGAACAGCGGGACGAGGGACCCAAGCGGGTCAACCGGCTACGGAGGGAAGAGTTCGGTGCCCGGTTCCCGGGGCTGCTGGAACTCGTACTGCGGGCAGAATGAATCGGGTCATGTGCTGAACAAAGGCCCGTCGTACCTCCTCCAGGCAAGGAAGACCCCATGACCTCCCCGAAGACGGTTCTGATCACCGGTACGTCCTCCGGCATCGGCCTGGCCACAGCCGTCGGCACCGCACAGGCGGGCTGGACGACCATCGCCACCATGCGCGACACCGGCAAGGCGGACGCCCTGCTCAAGGCAGCCGCCGAGGCGGGCGTCGCCAACCGCGTCCAGGTCAGGCGCCTGGACGTGACCGACACCGCCGGCCTCACCGCCTGCCTGGACGAGGTCGTCGCCGAGCACGGCCGCCTGGACGCGCTGGTCAACAACGCCGGCGCGGCCCAGGTCGGCACCATCGAGCAGAGCAGCGTCGAGGACGTCCGCGCGGCCATGGAGGTCAACTTCTTCGGAGTGGTGGCGATGACCCGGGCCGCCCTGCCGCACCTCCGCGCGTCGAAGGGCCGGGTGATCACCGTCAGCAGCGTCGGCGGCGCCGTCGGCCAGCCGTTCAACGAGGCTTACTGCGCGGCCAAGTTCGCCGTCGAGGGCTTCATGCAGTCGCTCGCGCCGGTCGCCGCGACCGTCGGCGTCTACGTCACCGTGGTCGAACCGGGCGCGGTGGCAAGCGAGTTCGTCGCCAACCTCGGCCTGGACGTCCCGGCCCTGCTCGCCGCAGCCGGTCCCTACGCCCCGGCGCTCCAGGCCTACATCGCCCGCACCCAGCAGTCGTTCGGCAACGCCCAGACGCCGGCCGAGGCGGCCGCCCCGATCGTCGACGCCCTGACCGCCGCGCACCCGCCCTTCCGCGTCCAGACCTCGCAGTGGGCCCGCGACTTCGTCGCCACGACCCTCGCCGACGGCGACGGCTCCGCCGTCCAGGCCCTCACCGGCAGCTGGGTGCGCTGACCCCGCCGGGCACCGCGGCAAAGGGGACTGAACGCCTCCGGCCGCCTCCGCGTCACAGTTCCGAGTGGAGCGTAGAGGGGACTTCGGCGTGAAGAAGCACCTGAAGAAGTACCTGTGGATCTCCGTGGTCGTCGCGATCGTCGCTGTGACGGTCCTGGCCGCCGTGGCCGTGCGCGGGCTCATGAATCTGGGTGCCGACGACAGGACCGTGAGCGGCGCCCGGCCGAAGGCCGACACCGGCACCGACACGGGTGTCGATCGCGAGTGCGTCGGCACCCGCCCCGTCGACAGCCTCCCCCACGCCTACGACGACGACTCCCCCCTCGAACCCCTCGAACGCGTCGTCGCCCGCATCGACAAGCTCGCCCACGCCCACCGCTACGCCGCCGTCTACACCGGCCTCTCCCTCGACGAGGACAGCAAGAGCGTGGACGTGTGGCGCGTGCCCTCGGCCGCCTTCGACGACGACGTCTGCGGGGGCGTGGTGAAAGGCGTGACCGTGCGGCTGCGCGGCAGCGACGTCGACCGGCGCACGCTCGACGCGCTGGCCGAGCGGATCGGCGACGACATGAGCCGCTGGGACGGCACCTTCCAGATGCGTGAAGTCGGCGTGGACGAGCGGGGGTTCGTCCAGGTCGGGGTCGACGACCCCGACCAGGCCGAACCGATCATCAAGAAGGCGTACGGGGCGAAGAACGCCCGGTACATCGAGGTCGAGCACGTGGATCAGGCGTCGGCCCTGGTCGGCTGAGGCTGAACCCGGCCGCCCTTCAGCCCCGGAACCGAACGCAGCACCACGTACAGCACCGCGCTCAGCACGAACCCCACGATCGGCGTGCTGTCGCCGAACGACGGCCAGTGCTTCGGGACGTAGCCGACGTAGTCCTCCTGGTTGGAGAAGAGCGGGACCGAGACCCCGATGCCGATCAACAGGGCTGCCAGGCCCGGCCAGTTGGTGAAGGTCGGGTCGGTGAGGCGGGGGGCCAGTTCCTCGGTGGGCGTGCGGGACTGGAACCAGCGCTCCACCAGGACCACGCCAAGCCAGGGCGCCACCCAGTACGCGATGACGAGCAGGAACGCCTCGTACGCCGAGCCCGCGTCGGACAGGGACGCCCACGCCGCCGCCGTACCGGCCACGCCCGAAACCACCACCAGGACACTGCGGTTGAGCCACGCGGGGAGCTTCAGGCCCAGCGCGGTGAGGGAGATCGCGCCGGAGTAGACGTTGAGGGCGTTCGCCGAGATCGCGCCGAGGATGATCGCGATCAGCACCAAGTCGCCCAGCCAGCCGGGGAGATGACCGGTGAAGGCCGCCGTCGGGGTCGCGTCCTTGGGGGCCAGCAGCGTTGCCGAGGCCGCGCCCATCACCGCCACGAACGTCACCGACACGAACAGGCCGACCGCCGGGTAGAGGATGGTCTTGAACTTGTTCGCCGTGCGCGGGAGATAGCGCGAGTAGTCCGTGGCGTACGGGTTCCAGCCCGCCGCGTAGCCCCAGGCCGCGGAGAACGCGAGCAGGAAGCCGCCCATGCCGCCGCCCGTGCCGCCCCCGCCCAGGTGCGCGTCCTTGAAGGTCCACACGCCGGCCAGCAGGAAGATCAGCGCGAGCGCGGGGAACGCGTACTTCTCGAAGGTGTGCACGAAGTTGTGGCCGATGAAGCCGATCAGGATCTCCGCCACCACCACGAGCAACAGCGACGGCAGGGGTCGTAGGCCCGTCAGGGTGTTCAGGGCGAAGGCCGCGCTCACGCTGTTCACCGCGAACCAACCGACGCCCGCCACCAGGCCGTTGGCCGCCGACGGGAGGATGTTGCCGCGGAAGCCGAAGGAGAAGCGGCCGATCACCATCTGCGGGACGCCGAAGCGCGGGCCGTCCAGCGAGAGGAAACCCTGCGTGATCGCGCCGAGGCCGGTGCCCAGGACGATCGCCGCGGTCGCCTGCCAGAAGCTCAGGCCGAAGAAGAGGACCGAGATCACGCCGATGTAGACGGTCGCGAACTCGATGTTCGGGGAGGCCCAGGTCCAGAGCAACTGGAGCGGGCTGCCGTGCCGTTCGGCGTCGGGGATGGGCTCGGCACCCGCCGTCTCTACGGCGATGACCTTGTCACCGTATTCGGGGGCGAGGGTGCCGGCGGTGTCGGCGGGAGCAGTCGTCATGCGAGGTAAGTGTCCGGTTCCTGCCAGTCCGGGCACAGAGGCGCAATGTCCGTACCGGGCCGCTCACCGGCGTACAACCTGCACGTATCACTCGGCCTTGGGGTCGTCCTTGAGGTCGTCCTTGTTCAGGGACTTCAGGAACTCGGGGTTGTCGTCCGGCGCGATCCACCGGCCCTCCGCGGCCGTCGCCCCGTCCGGGGTGCGCCGCGCCCGGCCCGCGATCAGCCACGCGACCGGACCGACCAGGACCTCGCCGAAGAGCAGGATCACGAACACCCACGCCAGCTTCGGCATGCCCCGCACGTCCTCCTCGGGCGTGTTCAGGCAGTCCACGAAGGCGTAGATCCACAGGGCCAGGACCAGCAGGAAGGGCAGATACCTGAGCATGGCGGCGAGATTCTCCTGAGTGGTGTGGCGGCCCCGGTGACGGGGTCAGGTTAGCGGGTGGCCGATACTTGGACACATGGCTTACGACGATCTTCGCTCCCTGCTCAGGGCACTGGAGCGCGAGGGAGACCTCAAGCGCATCAAGGCCGAGGTGGACCCGTACCTGGAGGTCGGGGAGATCGTCGACCGGGTCCAGAAGGCCGGTGGGCCCGCGCTCCTCTTCGAGAAGGTGAAGGGGTCCTCCATGCCCCTCGCCATGAACGTCTTCGGGACCGACCGGCGGCTACTGAAGGCCCTCGGGCTGAAGTCGTACGGCGACATCTCCGACAAGATCGGCGGGCTGCTGCGGCCCGAGCTGCCGCAGGGGTTCGTGGGGGTGCGGGACGCCTTCGGGAAACTCGGGTCGATGACCCACGTACCGCCGAAGAAGGTCAAGGACGCGCCCGTGCAGGAGGTCGTGCTCACGGGCGACGACGTCGATCTCGACGCGCTGCCGGCGCTCTTCACCTGGCCGCAGGACGGCGGGTCCTTCTTCAACCTCGGGCTCACGCACACCAAGGACCCGGAGAGCGGGATCCGCAACCTCGGGCTCTACCGGCTCCAGCGGCACGACAAGCGCACCATCGGCATGCACTGGCAGATCCACAAGGACAGCCGGAACCACTACCAGGTCGCGGCCAGGCGCGGGGAGCGGCTGCCGGTCGCGATCGCCTTCGGGTGTCCGCCCGCCGTGACCTACGCCTCCACCGCGCCCCTCCCCGGTGACATCGACGAGTACCTCTTCGCCGGGTTCATCGCGGGCAAGCGGATCGAGATGGTCGACTGCAAGACCGTGCCGTTGCAGGTGCCGGCGCAGGCCGAGGTCGTCATCGAGGGGTGGCTGGAGCCCGGCGAGATGCTGCCGGAGGGGCCGTTCGGGGATCACACCGGGTTCTACACGCCGCAGGAGCCCTTCCCGGCCCTCACCATCGACTGCGTGACGATGCGGAAGCGGCCGTTGCTTCAGTCGATCGTCGTAGGCCGCCCTCCGACGGAGGACGGACCGCTGGGACGGGCGACGGAGCGCTTCTTCCTCCCCCTGCTGAAGATCATCGTGCCGGACATCGTGGACTACCACCTGCCCGAAGCGGGCGGATTCCACAACTGCGCGATCGTCTCCATCGACAAGAAGTACCCGAAGCACGCGCAGAAGGTGATGCACGCGGTCTGGGGTGCGCACATGATGTCCCTGACCAAGCTGATCGTGGTCGTCGACGCCGACTGCGACGTCCACGATCTGCACGAGGTCGCGTGGCGGGCCCTCGGCAACACGGACTACGCCCGCGACCTCTCGGTCGTGGAAGGACCCGTCGATCATCTCGACCATGCCTCCTACCAGCAGTTCTGGGGCGGCAAGGCGGGGATCGACGCGACCAGGAAGTGGCCCGAGGAGGGCTACACGCGGGACGGCGGCTGGCCCGAGATGGTGCTGTCCGACCCGGAGACGGCGGCGAAGGTCGACCGCCGGTGGAAGGAGTACGGACTTTCGTGAGCAGCGCATCAGCCGCGATCCCGCAGCCGGGGCGCACCAAGGCGTTCCTACGCCTCGTCATGATCGAGCACTCCGTCTTCGCCCTGCCCTTCGCCTACATCGCGGCGCTGACCGCGATGTTCCAGTGGGACAAGAACATCCACTGGGGGCGGCTGCTGCTGGTCACCATCTGCATGGTGGGGCTGCGGACGTTCGCGATGGCGGTGAACCGGATCATCGACCGGGAGATCGACGCCCGTAATCCGCGCACGGCACACCGTGAGCTGGTGACCGGCGCGATGACGGTCAAGCACGCGTGGACGGGCGCGCTCGTCGCCCTGGTCGTCTTCCTCGGCTCGGCCGCGCTCCTGAACCCCCTCTGCCTGGCGCTGGCCCCCATCGCGGTGATCCCGATGGTGATCTACCCCTACGGCAAGCGGTTCACGAACTTCCCGCAGGCCATCCTCGGTCTCGCCCAGGCGATGGGCCCGGTCGGCGGCTGGCTGGCGATCACCGGCGAGTGGTCCTGGGACGCGGTGATCCTCGGCCTCGCCGTCGGCATCTGGATCGGCGGCTTCGACCTGATCTACGCCTGCCAGGACATCGAGACCGACCGCGAGACCGGTGTGATGTCGGTCCCGGCCCGCTTCGGCATCCCGGCGTCCATCTGGGCCGCGCGAGCCTGCCACGCCATCACCACGGTTCTCCTCATCGGGTACGGCGTGGCAACCGGCGCCGGTGCCTTCTACCGGTTCGGCCTGCTGATCGTCGCGAGCGCGTTCGTGTACGAGCACTCGATCGTGCGCCCCCATGACCTGTCCCGCCTCAACCGCGCGTTCTTCAGCGTCAACGGCTTCATCGGCATTGCCCTGTTCGTGTGTGCGCTTCTCGATCTTCTGGTTCGGGGTCTGACCGTGTGAGTAGCGTGCGGTTCATGAACCGTCTGCACGCGCAGCTCTCTCGTTTCGAGGACGCGTTTCCCGGTTTTCTGACAGAGATCGTCGAGGGCAGCGTGATGGCAACACCGGTCACACCGCACCACGGGCGCACGATTCAGCAGTTGTGGGCCGCCGTCGAGGGGCAGCTGTCGTCGGACTGGGGCCTGGTGAGCGATGTGGCCTTTCCGTTCGACGACGCCAATGAGTTCTGCCCGGACCTCGCGGTCATCCCCGCTACGGCGGGGGCCGAGAACCGCGGTGCGTATCCGCCGGACCTCATCGAGTTCGTGGCCGAGGTGGTGTCGCAAGGGAGCATCCACCGCGACTACGAGGTCAAGCCCCGCTGGTATGCCTCGCGAGGTATCGCCAACTACCTGATCTTCGACTCCCTCAAGGGCCATTGCGTCACGATGTGGAACCCGGGATCTGACGGCTACCGCGGCCGCGACACCCTCCCCTACGGCCCCGACATCATCGTCCACTCCCCCCTGGGCAAGCTGACGATCCCCACCGCTCGCCTCCCGGTGGACCCGAAAGCCCGCTCTCAGGCCTGAAGCGTCGGCCTCTGCTGTGCGGGCCGCCGGAACGCGAACGCCGACCCCACCCCCGCCGCCAGCCCGATCAGATGCGCCTGCCAGCTGACCCCCGACTGCGTGGGCGCGAGGCCGAGCAGGATCGACGTGCCCCAGACCGTGCCGATCAGCAGGCCCACCGCGATGCCCAGCGGGCGGTGCTCCACGAAGCCGGTGATCAGCAGGAAGCCGAAGAGGCCGAAGATCAGGCCGGAGGCGCCCGCCGTGTTGGTGTGGGCCGGGGATATGAGCCAGACCCCGAGACCGTCCGCGACGATGATCAGCGCGCAGATCGCCGCGAACCTGCGGATGCCGCCCAGCGCCGCCAGGAAGCCGAACACCAGCAGCGGCACACTGTTCGCCGCCACATGGGCGAAGCCGAAGTGGATGAACGCGGCGGGCACGATGTCGATCAGCTGGGACGGCTCGCGCGGCACGATCCCGAGGCTGTCGAGCGCGTGGCCGGACACCACGTCCACCACTTCGAGCAGCCACAACAGCGCGACCCAGCCCACCATCAGCTTGGCCGCGGCCTTCGCGCGGTCGCCCCGCGACCACTCCAACTCCGTACCGGACATGGCACCCCCCACGGTCCACTCGTCCCCACAGAAGAACGCCCCGGCCCCCTTGGCCGGTTCCCGTTCCGCGACGCCAGCTAGGCTCGGTCCCGTGAACCCAGTCAAGCCAGGAGAGACGCCGCGTACGCCTTGGATCGTAGGGGTGTCCGGCGCTTCCGGCACCCCATACGCGGCTGCGGTGCTCCGCGGGCTCCTCGACGCGGGCGAGAGTGTCGACCTCGTCGTGTCCCGGGCGTCCCGGCTCACCCTCCTCGACGAGACGGGGATCTCCTTCAGGGACGCGCACTGGCAGGACGACCTGCGCGAATGGCTGGCCCGCGGCGCCGACGGCAAGCCCGGCACCTTCCAGCCCGACATCACCGCCGTACGGCACTGGGGCGCGGGCGACCTCGCGGCGGGGCCGTCCTCGGGGTCGTACCCCTCGAAGGGGATGCTGATCGTGCCCGCGTCGACCGCGTGTGTCGCCGGGGTCGCCCTCGGGCTCAGCAAGGACCTGTTGCAGCGCGCGGCGAGCGTGACCCTCAAGGAGCGCCGCAGGCTGGTGGTGTCCATACGCGAGACGCCGTTGAACGGGCAGACGCTGCGGCATCTCGTGACCCTGGACGACCTGGGCGCGGCCGTGGTGCCGGCCTCGCCCGGTTTCTACGCCGGCGCCACCCACATCCAGGACCTGGTGGACTTCGTCGCCGGGCGGGTCCTGGACGCGGCGGGTGTCGAGCACGATCTGTACCGCCGGTGGCAGGGTGACCTCGGGGGTTCCCGCACCACCGACAACTGACCTACGGCACCCAGCAATTCATCCTCATCGTCATCACCGGAAGGCAATCGATCGCATGGACGCGGTGGACAGGCAGCTCATCCAGGCCCTGAGAGAGAACGGCCGGGCCTCCTACGCGGAGCTGGGGCGCCTCGTCGGCCTGTCGGGACCCAGCGTCACCGACCGCATCAACCGGCTGGAGGCGGCCGGTGTCATCACCGGCTACCGCGCGACCGTCGACTCGGCCTCCCTCGGCCTCGGCGTGATCGCCCTGATCGGCATCTCCCTCTCGGACGCCGCCGACCACGAGGACGTGGCGGCCCGGCTGAAGGACCTCAGCGAGATCGAGGACTGCTGGTTCATCGCGGGCGAGGACTCGTTCATGCTCAAGGTGCGGGCACCGGACGTGGACGGCCTGGAGAAGACCATCCGGCGGCTCAGCGGGACCAAGGGCGTGTCCCGTACCCGTACGACCATCGTGCTCTCCACGAAGTGGGAGAACCGGGTCGGAGAGCTGCCGGAAGAGTCGTAGGCGTACCGTTCTAGAAGTCTGTCTTAGGAAGAGGTATGGGCATGGATGTCGGGCTCAAGCGTGAGCTGGAGCAGAAGGTCCGCTCCGGTGAGCGGCTGTCCCGCGAGGACGGCGTCGCGCTCTACGAGTCGGACGACCTGGCCTGGCTCGGCGGGCTGGCGCACGAGGTGCGGACGCGGAAGAACGGCGACGTCGTCCACTTCAACGTCAACCGCCACCTCAACATGACCAACGTGTGCACCGCGTCCTGCGCCTACTGCTCGTTCCAGCGCAAGCCGGGCGAGAAGGACGCGTACACGATGCGCATCGAGGAGGCCGTCCGCCTCGCCAAGGCGATGGAGGGCGAGAACCTCACCGAGCTGCACATCGTCAACGGGCTCCATCCCAACCTCCCCTGGCGGTACTACCCCCGGTCCCTGAGCGAGCTGAAGAAGGCCCTCCCGAACGTCTCGCTGAAGGCCTTCACGGCGACGGAGATCCATCACTTCGAGACCATCTCGGGGCTGTCCGCCTCCGAGATCCTCGACGAACTCATCGACGCCGGTCTCGAATCCCTCACCGGCGGTGGCGCGGAGATCTTCGACTGGGAGGTCCGCCAGCACATCGTGGACCACCGCACGCACTGGGAGGACTGGTCGCGCATCCACCGGCTGGCGCACGAGAAGGGGCTCAAGACCCCGTGCACCATGCTCTACGGCCACATCGAGGAGCCGCGCCACCGCGTGGACCACGTGCTGCGGCTGCGTGAACTCCAGGACGAGACCGGCGGTTTCCAGGTCTTCATCCCGCTGCGCTACCAGCACGACTTCGTGGACATGAAGGACGGGAAGGTCCGGAACCGCCTTCAGGCGCGGACCCAAATGGCCACCGGTGCCGAGGCGTTGAAGACCTTCGCGGTCTCGCGGCTGTTGTTCGACAACGTGCCGCATGTCAAGGTCTTCTGGGTCATGCACGGCGTCCAGACCGCCCAACTCGCCCTCCAGCACGGCGCGGACGACATGGACGGCTCGGTCGTCGAGTACAAGATCACGCACGACGCCGACAACTACGGCACCCCGAACAAGCTCACCCGCGACGACCTCCTCGACCTGATCCGCGACGCCGGTTTCCAGCCGGTCGAGCGGAACACGCGCTACGAGATCATCCGCGAGTACGACGGCCCGGACCCGGCGCGGCGCGAGTCCCCGCAGCCGATGCGAGTGTGACCGCACGACGATGGCGCTCACTTTCGAACTGGACCCCGCGATAACCCCTGCCCTCCGCGAGGAGATCCTCACCCTCTGGGCGGACGTCTCCAACGCGGGCGGCTCGGTCGGCTTCGTCGCGCCGGTCACGGTGGACGAGATACGGCCCGAGCTGATCAAGCACTTCGTCTCCATGGCGGAGGGCCGCACCCGGCTGCTGGTCGGCCGGGACGAGACGGGCACGGTCGCCGCGACCGTGTTCCTCGCGTTCAACACGCACCGGCTGATGCTGCACTGGCTGTGGCTCTACACGGTGATGGTCCACCCCCGCCACCAGGGCAAGGGGTACGGGCGGGACCTGCTCGCCGCCGCCGAGCGGGCCGCCCGCGGCATCGACGGCATCGAGGCGCTACGGCTCACCTGCCGGGGCGGGCACGGCCTGGAGCGGTTCTACGGCTCCTGCGGCTACAAGGAGGTCGGCCGGGTGCCCGGCGCGATCCGCGTCGCCCCGGGGGACGACCGGGACGACATCTTCATGCTGCTGCCGCTGCTGTGATCGCCCTGCTGTGCCCCCCTGCTGTGACCCCCATGCAAGATCGGTGCGGCATCGTGCTTCACTGATTGATGCCCTTGTCCCGAATCGGAAGAGTGGATTGAGATGTTCCGCTACACACTGTGGCGCCTCGGGGTCTTCGCGGGCTGCCTCGGCGTCGTCTGGGGCCTCGTCTATCTCGGCGTCTTCCCGCGCGGCTTCGGTGAGTCCAACGGCATGTGGATCGTCCTGCTGGCGCTGGTGATCTCGGCGCCGATCAGCTTCGTGGTGCTGCGCGGGGTGCGCGACCGGGCCTCGGTGCAGATCGTCGAGCGGGTCGACCGGATGAAGGCGAACCTGGACGCCAACCGCAGCCAGGAGGACGAGACCGTGGACGCTGCCCAGCCGACGTCCCACCCCCAAGGTCAGACTTCCTAGCACCGGGGCCCAACTACCCTTGCCCCCATGGGTGCCGTGAAGACCAAGCGGATGCCGCGTGCGGTCCGCGAGCAGCAGATGCTCGACGCCGCCGTGCGGACCTTCGGACAGCGCGGCTACATGGCCGCGTCGATGGACGAGATAGCCGAACTCGCGGGCGTGTCCAAGCCGTTGGTGTATCTCTATCTGAACTCGAAGGAAGACCTGTTCACCGCGTGCATCCGGCGCGAGGGCCAGGCGCTCACCGAGGCGGTGCGGGCCGGGGTCGACACCCGCTCGCCCGCCGACCGCCAACTCTGGGACGGGCTGCGGGCGTTCTTCACCCACACCGCCCAGCACCCGGACGGCTGGTCCGTCCTGCATCTCCAGGCCCGTACCCACGGGGAGCCGTTCGCGGCCGAGGTGGCCGCGATGCGTGCCGAACTCGTCGCGTTCGTCACCGAGTTGATCGCGGTCACCGCCCGCGAGACGCACCGCGACCGCGATCCCGACCTCGCCGAGCGCGAGGTGGCCGGCCTCGCGGAGGCGCTGGTCGGTGCCGCCGAGTCGCTCGCCGCCTGGTCCAACGCCACCCCGGGCGTCACCGCGAAGCAGACGGCGGCGACCCTGATGAACTTCGCGTGGGCAGGCCTCGGCAACCTGGTGGAGGGGCGGCCCTGGACGCCGCCCACCGCCATCGGGGACCGCTAGAACGGTGTACCGCTCAGCTCACGTGGCCCCCCACTTGCGCAGGGTCGGCGCGACCCGCTGATAACCCACCCGGTAGACGGCCTTGGCGCCGCGTCGGGCGACACCTCGTACGGCCCTCTTCACGCGGCCCGAGCCTGCGGCGCCCAGCGGGACGGCCAGCGGGCGGCCCTTCTCGTCGAAGCCGTTGCGGGTCAGCAGGCCGTCGAGGTAGATGCCCGCGCGCTGCGGCGAGTAGTAGGGGCGCAGCATCGGCAGCGGACCGGCGGCGCGCAGTGCGGCGACTCGGGTGCGGGCGGCGGCGTACGGGTCGCTCTTGCCGATGCCCTGTGCGGCCGCCCAGGTGGGGTCGGGCAGGGGCTGGGCGCCGGCGTCGAGGTCGTCCCAGGAGGCCAGGCAGCCGGAGTGGATGAAGTAGTGGTTGCCGTGCGCCTCGCGGACGCCGAAGTCGGTGAGGATCGCGGTGGGTATGCGGCGGTGCATCGACTCCAGGGCGGCCGTGGAACTGACGGTCGCCAGCAGGTCGGTGCGGTCGAGGACCTCGCCCATGTTGCCGTAGACCAACTGGAGGTTGGCGGGCGCGGGCTCGGCCAGTTCCTGGATGAGGAGCTGGTAGGGGTCGGCCTCGACGTGGGTGGTGTGTTCGCCGGGGAGGCTGCGCAGTTTGATCAGGACTTCGCGGTCGGGGTGGCGCCGGGCGTGTGCGGCGGCCCGCTCCAGGAGCCGTAGCCGGTCCTGCTTGCTCTTGGGCACGGACGGCTGGACGGCGAAGGTGAGGGTGAACGGCCGCTCGTCGGACGGCTGGTAGGGCTCGCCGCCGAGGAACGGCAGCGCGCACTCCACCACCGACTCCGGGTCGACACCGACGCTCGCGAACGCGGAGCTGAACCGGGCCGCGTCGTAGGCGGAGTTGGCGAGGACGATGTCGCTCCCGGCGCGGGTCATCAGTCCGTCGACCATCTTCTCGTAGACGACGCCGACGTATCCGGTGACGGTGATGGGCCGGTGCTCGCGACCCGCCCAGGCCAGGCCGAGGCTGTGGGTGAGGGCGAGGACCGTGCCGCCCACGAGGGCCATGACGACGATGTCGGCGTTCGCCAGGTCCGCGTCGTCGACCAGTTCGGTGGCGCTGAGTTCGCGCCGGCTGTCGGGCTCGATGCCGATCTCGGCGAGCTGCCGCTCGGTGGGTGTCGACCGGCCGCGCAGGAAGTACGCGTCGAGGGCGTGCCCGGGAGCGATCTGCTGGGCCACGGACGCGCCCCACTTCCAGCGGGTGTCCGAGTCGGCGAGTACGGCGATGCGTCTGGGGGGCATGGCTCAGGGGCCCTTCCTGGCGGGTCCGGCGAAGTGAGCCGAGGGTAAGAAGGAAGCCTGAGGAATGCATGAGTGATCGCTTGAAAGAGCCTTGGGTGAGCTGGGGTTTTCCTGTGTGGAATGCTCAACGGCCCTTTGTTCGCCTGGAGTTTCGCGATCGCCCGAAAGGGGGCGGACATGTTTTGTTCGCCCATTGTTCATGGGTGTTCAGACAACGGGCGGGCGGACGAACCCCTCCACGTGTATCCGCCCGGCCGGGTCCCGCAGGGCGAAGCGGTCGTCGAGGGCCGCGTACTCCACGGTTCCCGGCAGTAGCACCGGCGCCCTGAACTCGGCCCGTACCAGCGCGCGTTCGGGGGTTCCGTGGGCGGCGAGGCAGCGGGCCGCCGTCCACATGCCGTGCGCGATGGCGCGGGGGAAGCCGAACAGGCGGGCGGTGAGCGGGTGGAGGTGGATGGGGTTGCGGTCGCCGGACGCGGCTCCGTAGCGGCGGCCCACGTCCTCGCCGAGCCGCCACTCGGCGACGGTGGGCAGCGGCGGCGGTTCCTCGGTCGCCCTGGGAGCCCGCGCCTCGGTGCGGTGCCGGGCGAGATAGGTGCTCCGTGACTCCCAGACGAGTGCGTCGCCGGTCCGCATCTCCGTCGTGACCGTCGCCTCCGTGCCCCGGCGGTGCGGGGCCAACTCGTCGACGTACACCGTGAGTTCGTACTCGCCGGTGGCGGGGATCGCGGTGTGCCGGGTGATCTCCACCGAGGTGTGCACCAGGCCGAGCAGCGGCAGCGGGAAGGCGCGGCAGCTCATCAGGCGCATGGCCAGCGGGAAGCCGAGGACGTGCGGATAGGTGACGGGGAGGGCGTCGTCGCCGGTGGGGAAGCCGCAGACGCGTTCGTAGGCGGCCAGCTTGGCCAGGTCCACGCGGACGCCGGGCAGGACGAGGCGGGTGCGGGGGAAGTCGGCGTCGGCGCGGGGCCGTTTGAAGGGGGAGAGGAGGGCGCCGCGGAGGAGGAGCGGGGTGAGCGCGGGGGTGTCGGTGAGGGGTGGATAGGGGTTGGCCATGTCCCACTCCCGGGTGGTGTCCTGGGCGGCTCTTTTCGGCTTACTTCGGAGTAAGGTTACCGCAGGTAAGGCCAAGTGGGGCGAGCCGGACGAGGAGCTGGACGGCGAGCTGGACAACGGGCTGGACGACGAGCCGGGCGTCCATGGCGGGTGCATGGGTGACGCACCGGCAGCACAAGGCCCGCACATGGCCGACAAAACCCTGCGAACCCGCCGAGGTTGCACAGGCCCGGCTCCGTACCACCCCCGAAACCGCACCAAGTCCCCACGAGAGGCCCGTACGATCTGCGACCTGACCCGAGGTAACACCCTGCCCCGGGCCCGGATGAACGCCTCGGTACGCGCCATGCGTACCTAATGCAGCAGAGCGGTACAAGCTGCGCGCCTCAGGAGCTGCCATGTCCCTCGCCTACCCGTCCGGCTACGACTACGACGGCGCGCCCGTACTCGTGGAGCCCGAGATACGGCGGCTGGACGGCGTGGTCCGCGAGGTGTCCGTACCGCCGCTGGTGGCGCCGGCCACGCACGGCTCGCTCGCCGACGTGCCGTTCGAGAACGCGGCGGCGGCCCCCGACCACCTGGTCCTCAGCAGGCAGGCGGAGGACGGGAGTTGGGCGGACGTCACGGCGGCCGAGTTCGCCGAGCAGGTGCAGGCCGTGGCCAAGGGGCTGATCGCGGAGGGCCTCGCGCCGGGCGACCGGATCGCGGTCATGGCGCGCACGTCGTACGAGTGGACGCTCCTCGACTTCGCCGCGTGGGCGGCCGGTCTGGTCACCGTCCCCATCTACCCGACCTCCTCCCTCTTCCAGATCCGCTGGATCCTCCAGGACACGGGCGCGGTGGCGATGGCCGCCGAGACCGTCGCGCAGGCCTCGTCGCTCGGCCCGGAGACGCCACGCCTCCCCGACCTGCGCCACATGTGGGTCTTCGAGAAGGGCCACCTGGACCGGCTGGCCGAGCTCGGCCGGGGCGTCCCGGACCAGGAAGTCGCCGTACGGCGTGGGGTGTTGCTGCCCGACACGCTCGCCACCGTCATCTACACCTCGGGCACCACCGGCCGCCCCAAGGGCTGCGCGATCACCCACGGCAACTTCCTCGCCGAGGTCGACAACGCGATCGAACTCCTCTACGGCGTCTTCAAGAACAAGCCGAACGAAGAACCCTCCACGCTCCTCTTCCTCCCCTACTCCCATGTCTTCGGCCGGATGGTCGCCGTCGCCTGCATCCGCGCCCGGGTCCGCCTCGGCCACGCCGCGAGCCTCAAGTCCGAGGACCTGCTCGCCGACCTGGCCAGCTTCCAGCCCACCTTCCTGCTGGCCATCCCGTACATGCTGGAGAAGGTCTTCAACAACGCGCGGGCGAAGGCCGAGAGGGGCGGCCGGGGCAAGGTCTTCGACCGCGCGACCAACGCGGCCGTCCGCTACGGCGAGGCCCTGGAGACCCGCCAGTCCGGCAAGGGCTCCGGCCCGAGCGGCCCGCTGCGGACGGCCCGCGCCTTCTACGACCCGCTCGTCTACCGCAAGATCCGCAACGCCCTTGGCGGCAAGCTCCGTTACGTCATCTGCGGCGGCTCCCCACTGGGCCGCCGCCTCGCCGCGTTCTACGCGGGCGCGGGCATCGAGATCTTCGAGGGCTACGGCCTGACCGAGACCACGGCCGCGGCCACCTGCACACCGCCCCTCAAACCCCGCCTGGGGACGGTGGGTTGGCCCATGCCCGGCACCAAGGTCCGCATCGCCTCCGACGGCGAGATCCTGCTCGCCGGCGGCCAGGTCTTCCGCGGCTACTGGGACCCGCACGGCGAGGGGGTCGCCTCCGCGTCCCAGGACGGCTGGCTCGCCACCGGCGACATCGGCCGCCTCGACGACGAGGGCTATCTCACCATCACCGGCCGCAAGAAGGAGATCCTGATCACCGCGGGCGGCAAGAACGTGGCCCCGGCCCCGCTGGAGAACTGGCTGCGCGCCCACCCCCTGATCGGCCATTGCATCGTCGTCGGCGACCGCCGCCCCTACGTCGCCGCCCTCATCACCCTCGACCTCGACGGCATCACCCACTGGCGCCAGATGAACGGCAAGCATCCGGTACCGGCCGAACTCCTCGTCGACGACGACGAGTTGAGATCGGTCCTGCAACGCGCCGTCGACGACGCCAACAAGCTCGTCTCCCGCCCCGAGTCCATCCGCCGCTTCAGCGTCCTCCCCGTCGACTTCACCGAGGCGGCGGGACATCTGACGCCGTCGATGAAGCTGCGGCGCGAGGTCGTCATGCGGGACTTCGCCAAGGACATCGAGGCGCTGTACGCGAACTGAGCGCGGTTTGCGGACCTGAACGCGAACTAAGCGCTGTTCAGGGTGATTTGGTGTTTTGGTGTGGACCTGGTTATTGACTTCACAAGACCCCCGCGCGACATTCCCAGCCCATTTCCCGTCGGGCTGGAGCGGCCATGACCCCGAGCACGGACGCACATGCGGAACTCCCGCGCAGAAGAAGCGTGTTGGCCGGTGGTGCGGTCGCCGCGCTCGCCGTCGCCGGAGTCTCCTCCTCGGCCCACGCGGCCGACCTTCCCCTCCTCGGCACCTACGACGTCGTGGTGATCGGGTCGGGCGCGGCCGGGATGACCGCCGCACTGACCGCCGCCAAACAGGGCCTGAGCTGTGTCGTGGTCGAGAAGGCGCCCACCTTCGGCGGCTCGGCGGCCCGCTCGGGCGCCGGGATCTGGATCCCCAACAACCCCGTCATCCTGGCCGCCGGAGTCCCCGACACCCCTGCCAAGGCGGCCACTTACCTCGCCGCGGTCGTCGGCGCCGACGTCCCCGCCGACCGCCAGCAGTCCTTCCTCGCCCACGGCCCCGCCATGATCTCCTTCGTCATGGCCAACAGCCCGCTGCGCTTCCGCTGGATGGAGGGATACAGCGACTACTACCCGGAGTTGCCGGGCGGCCTCCCCAACGGCCGTTCCATAGAACCCGATCAGCTCGACGGCAACATCCTCGGCACCGAACTCGCCCACCTCAACCCGCCGTACCTGGCCGTCCCGTCCGGCATGGTCGTCTTCAGCGCCGACTACAAGTGGCTCGACCTGGCCGCGGTCAACGCCAAGGGCGCCGCCGTAGCGACCGCGTGTCTGGCGCGGGGGACGCAGGCGGCGCTGCTCGGGCAGAAGCCGCTCACCATGGGGCAGTCGCTCGCCGCCGGACTGCGCGCCGGACTCCAGTCCGCGCAGGTGCCGGTGTGGCTCAACACCCCTTTGACCGACCTGTACTTGGAGAGCGGTGCCGTCACCGGAGCCGTCGTCACCCGCGACGGGACCGCCGGACTGGTCCGCGCCCGGCGCGGTGTCGTCGTCGGCTCCGGCGGCTTCGAGCACAACGCGGCCATGCGCGCCCAGTACCAGCGCCAGCCCATCGGCACGGACTGGACCGTCGGCGCGAAGGAGAACACGGGCGACGGCATCCAGGCGGGGCAGAGGGTGGGCGCCTCGCTCGCGCTGATGGACGACGCCTGGTGGGGTCCGGCCATCCCGCTCCCCGCCGACCCGTACTTCTGCCTCGCCGAACGCACCCTCCCCGGCGGCCTGTTGGTCAACCAGGCCGGTTCCCGCTTCGTCAACGAGGCCGCCCCCTACAGCGACGTCGTCCACACGATGTACGACCGCAATCCCGCCGCCCCTGACATCCCGGCCTGGCTGATCGTCGACCAGAACTACCGCAACCGCTACCTCTTCCGGGACATCCTGCCGACGCTCCCCTTCCCCGACGCCTGGTACAACTCGGGCGCGGCCTACAAGGCGTGGACGTGGGACGCCCTCGCCACCTCCATCGGCGTCCCGGCGGCGGCCCTCCGCTCCACCGTCACCCGCTTCAACTCCCTTGCGGCGAGCGGCAAGGACACCGACTTCGGGCGCGGCGACAGCACCTACGACCACTACTACACGGACCCCGCGATCCTCCCCAACTCCTGCCTCGCCCCGCTCTGGCTGCCCCCGTACTACGCCCTGCGCATCGTCCCCGGCGACCTCGGCACCAAGGGCGGCATGCGCACGGACGCACGGGCGCGGGTGCTGCGGGCGGACGGTTCGGTGATCCCCGGCCTGTACGCGGCGGGCAACGCGAGCGCGGCGGTGATGGGCCATAGCTACGCGGGCGCCGGCTCGACGATCGGCCCGGCGATGACGTTCGGGTATGTGGCGGCGCTGGATCTGGCGGGGGCGCTGTAGCGGTCGTAGAGCTGTGGGTCCGGCCTGGTCATCACGGGGTCAAGGGATGACCAGGCCGACCCCAAGCGGCCGTATGCATTGCGCATGCAACGGGTCGGCAGGGCGGACATAGCCGGATTTGGGCCCTCGGTCGGTGGCTACTGTGATGGCGCGAACACGTCCACAGCGACGATCACGACCTACGGGGATGAGGAGACGGCGGTGGGGGAGCCGAACCGTTCACGCCTTCTTGAGTACGTGCAGGGGCCGACGGCGGGGGAGGTGCCGGAGGTGCGCCGGTCGAGCCTGCTCGACTACGTGGAGGCGACACCGCCACCGGGGGCTTCGGCGGCCGGGCGGCCGGGGCCGCGGCCCGGGGTGCCGCCGTACGAGACGCCCGTCTTCGTGCCCGCCCATCCCCGTTACGTCGACGCCGTGGACGACGACGGGCGGCCGGTCCGCGTGCCGTTCGTCGCCTACGAACTCTTCGCGCATCCCACCGACGCGACCGGGACCGTGGCCTTCGCCTTCACGACCCTGGAGAAGCTGGTCGAGGCGCTCGGCGACGCCCAGCCGTGGGTCGCGACCTCGCTGGGGCCGCTGGCCGAGGGGCTGGTCGGGCGGGGAGCGACCGTACTGCTCGACCCACGGGTCGCCGCCGGACAACGGAACTGGGAGCCGGTCGATCTGGCCGCCTACGCGCGGGAGGTGCGCTGATGTCGGCCGACTTCAAGGCGGTCATGAGCGACCTGACCTCGATGGCCTCGACCTTCCACGACCAGGCCACGGACTACCGGAAGCTGCACGACCAGGTGGCGCCGCCCGTGGTGAGCGGCGGGGACGCGGGTCTCGACCACGCCATCAAGGAGGTCGCCGATCTTATCGTCGCCCTCCACATCGGCTTCGCCGACCGGCTGGACGACCGGGGCGACAAGGTCGCGTACGCCCGCGACTCCTTCCACCGGCACGACGTCGACGTCCACGGTGTGTTCGAAGACCTGATGGCGGAATGAGGGGCCGATGACCGACAGCTGGGTCGGTGGCGACATCGGCGGGCTCCGCACGATGGCCACGACGTACAAGAACGCCAAGGACAAGCTCGACGACGTCATCACTCCGCTCACGCGCGCGGTGGACGCCCTGGTCGACGACGCGGGCTGGAAGGGCGAGTCGGCGGAGTCCTTCCGCGCCACCTACACCGAGGACGCGGTGACCGCCGGGGCCTTCGCCGGTCTGGTGCACTCCGCCGGAGAGATCCTCGACACCCTCGCCGACGCGCTCTCCGCGTGCGAGACGGCGCTCCAGAACGCCGAGCACGTCGCCACGGGCAAGGGCGTTCCGATGGGGGACAAGGGTGTGCCGCTGGCCATGGTCACGGCGGATCCGCCGAGCGCGGCGGACCAGAAGGCGATCTCCGCGATGACCGAGTACGACACGGTCCGCAAGGAGGTCCTGCACACCGCCCAGCAGGCCCGGCTGGTGGCCGCGGACCGGCTCACAGGGCTGTACGAGCAGGTGACCGCGGCGGTGTCGACCGGCGACAAGGTCACCGTCGCGGACTACCTGCGGGGCCTGTACGCGTTCGACGCCGAGGACACCCGGGTCGACGGCGCCAAGGCACGTACCAAGATCGACGACGCCAAGTCCGAGGCGCAGGAGGCCAAGAAGGAACTCCGCGTGGAACGCAAGGCGTTCCAGAAGGCGGGCCGCGCACTGCCCAAGGATCTCCCGGCCAAGGGGGCCTACGCGGACGCGGTCGCCAAGGTGCGGTCCCTGGAGGACGACATCGCCGCCGCGGACAACGGCAGCACGAAGCTGCCCTACGACCGCGCCCTCAACGTCAAACTGGGCGACGCCGCCGACGCGTTGCGCACGGGCGAGAGCCTGGACAAGCTGCCGGACTTCCTCAAGGAGATTCCGGTCCTGGATGTCGCCGCGGCCGGCGCCTGCGGGCTCCTGGAGGCATCCGACGATCACGACAAGGGCTGGTCCTGGCAGCACTCGGTCGCCGTGGACGGCGGTGCCAACGTGGCGGGGCTCGTCGCCGGTGCGGCCATCACGGCCGGTCTGGTGGCCGCCGCACCCTTCGAAGCGCCCGCGATCGTCGTGGCCGGGGTGGGCGGCGCGATCGTCGTCGGGGCGACCGGAGTCATCGACCACGCCTTCCACGAGCACTGGAGCGAGGACATCCACGACCACGGGGTCGTCGGCGGTGTGCTGCACGGAGCGGGCAACGTCATGACGGAGACCGGGCATGACTTCAAACGACTGAAGGACGACGTCTGGCATGGCATCAAAAGCATCTTCTAAGGGCGCCGCTCCTGGTAAGGGCGCCGCTTCCGGAACCCCGGCCCGGATTCCCGCCCTCCCCGGGCTCGGCACCACCTGGTACGCGCGGGGCACCCGATACTGGCTGCGCCGGGCTTCCGGCGCCCTCCTCTGGTTCGCGGTGCTGGCCTTCTTCTGCTACATCGCGCTCGTCCTCTACGGGAGTTTCCGCACCAGCCTGCCGCCCACCGTGCGCACCGTGTGGGACTGGGCGCAGGCCGTGCTGTCCGTCGTGGCCCTTGCCTGGGGGTGGCGGGTGCAGCGGCGGGACCTCCACAAGAAGCTGCTCGACCCGCCCACGCCCGGCGAAGCCCGTCGGGCCAAGCGGGACGAGACCCGGCGCTCCACCGGACTGGCCGTCGCGGGCCGCGCCCTCTGGCTGGTCGCGGCACCGGTCGCCCCGGCCCTCGTGGCGGGCTGCGTCGGCTGGGTGGTCGCCGCGTTCGCGGTCCGTGAATACCCCAGCGAGGTCGGCGCCCGCCGCTGGCTCCAGGAGCACCCGTCCGGAACATGATCCCCTCAGACGTTCCCAAGATCCCCGGCCTTGGCCGAAGCTGGTACAAGCGCGGCGCGGGCTACTGGCTGCGGCGGGCCTCCAGCGCGCTGCTCTGGTTCGTGCTGATGGCGATGATGTGCGGTGTCGTCGTCGAGGTGTACCAGTCGTTCCGCGTCCACCTGCCCCCGCTCCCGCGCATGCTGTGGGACTGGACGCAGATCGCCGCGTCCTGCGTGGCCCTGGTGTGGGGGTGGGTGAAGCAGCACCGGGAGATCCGCGAGAAGATGCTCGACCCGCCGACTCCCAAGCAGGCCTGGATCGAGAAGCGGTACGGGACGCAACGCGGCCAGAACCTGGGCCGTGCCCTGTTCCTCCCCGCGCTGCTCGTGCTCCCGGTCGTGCCGTCGCTCTTCGCCTGGTGCGTCGGCACGGTGATCGCCGCCTTCACCGTCCGTGTGTACCCGAGCGAGGTCGGCGCCCGCCGGGCCCTAGAACAAAGCCGCAGTCTCGCGGATGGCGGTCAGAAACGCCTGCGGTGACGACTCGCCGAGTTCGGTGTTCGCCTCCCGTACGGTCCGTGACCGCAGCGCGAACCCCGCCGCCTCCAGCAGCCCGGCGATCGTCTCCGGTCGCCGCCGTTCGAAGTCCAGGCGGACCGGGTGGCCGAAGGGCCGGTCGAGGGTGAGGGGCTGGTCGCCCGCCTGGAAGGCGATCAGGAGATGGCCGCCGGGTGCCAGGACACGGTGGAACTCCGCGAAGAGGGACGGGAGTTCATCCACCGGGGTGTGGATGGACGAGTACCAGGAGACGGCTCCCGCGAGCGCCCCGTCGGGGATGTCCAGGTCCAGCATCGAACCCTGCCGGAAGGTCAGGTCCGGGTTCTCGCGGCGCGCGATCGCGAGCATCGACCCGGACAGGTCGAGGCCGAGGACGTCCAGGCCGAGGGAGGCGAGATACGCGGTCGTACGGCCCGGCCCGCAGCCCAGGTCGGCCACCTGGCCGCCCCTTCCGCCACGGTTCACCAGCTCGGCGAAGTCGGCCAGTACGGTGCCGTCCCGCGGCCCGGTGCGTTCTCCGGCGAACATCTCCGCGTAGTCCTCGGCGACCGCGTCGTAGAAGGTCCGGGTGGTGGTCACGAAGGCGGCTTCGGCGGATGGCGTCGGTGGTGTCGATGTCATGGGCGGGGACCATACCGACGCCCACTGACAGCCCGCCCAACCGCCGGAGGCAAAGGCAGGAGCCCCGTCGCCTTGCGGCACGGGGCTCCTTGGGTACTGCTATCTGTTCCGGATCAAAGCACCAGGCTCCGAGACCGAATAACTACGATCGTGCGACTCAGACGGGGGTGACGTTCTCCGCCTGCGGGCCCTTCGGACCCTGGGTCACGTCGAAGGAGACCTGCTGGTTCTCCTCCAGCGAACGGAAGCCGCTCGCGTTGATCGCGGAGTAGTGAACGAAGACGTCGGGGCCGCCGCCTTCTTGGGCGATGAAGCCAAAGCCCTTTTCGGCGTTGAACCACTTCACGGTTCCGGTAGCCATAAGCCCTCCTTGGGCCCAAAGGGTTGCCCTGCTCCAGAACCCTGCAAGTGTGAAAACAAGTCCCGCACTACTGCATACGTCTGAAAACGACTAGAGCCTGCGGTTACATGCTCCGCAGGCTCTGTACTGCAAGGGAAACCAAACTGCAACTTGGCGGCGAGCCTAGCATGTGGGCAGCCGAAAGCAATAGAGGCCAAGATCACATCACTCGGACGTTTGAAGATCGCCAGAGGCTTGACTGTGGGGCCGAAGTATGGAGCGTACCTCATGAGGTCTAGCCTCACGTTGTGGACAATTCTCGCACCCGGCCGCGCGTCGGCCACATTCAGTTCCTGAACTGCCTCCCCCTGTACTGGGGGCTCGCGAGGACGGGCACGCTCCTGGACATCGAGCTGACGAAGGACACCCCGGACAAGCTCAACGAGCTGCTGGTGCGGGGGGACCTCGACATCGGGCCCATCGCCACCGCCGAGTTCCTCAAGCACGCCGACGACTTGGTCGTCTTCCCGGACATCGCCGTCGGCTGCGACGGCCCGGTGATGTCCTGCGTGATCGTCTCGCAGGTCCCGCTGGACCAGCTGGACGGCCGCCGGGTCGCGCTGGGCTCGACCTCGCGGACCTCCGTCCGGCTCGCCCGGCTGCTCCTCGCCGACCGCTACGGCGTCCAGCCCGAGTACTACACGTGCCCGCCCGACCTGAGCCTGATGATGCAGGAGGCCGACGCGGCCGTCCTCATCGGCGACGCGGCGCTGCGCGCCTACATGGTCGACGGCCCCCGCTTCGGGCTCGACGTGCACGACCTCGGCGCGCTCTGGAAGGAGTGGACCGGACTGCCCTTCGTCTTCGCCGTGTGGGCCGCCCGCCGCGACTACCTGGAGCGCGAGCCGGACATCACCCGCCAGGTCCACGAGGCCTTCCTCGCCTCCCGCAACCTCTCCCTCGAAGAGGTCGGCAAGGTCGCCGAACAGGCCGCCCGCTGGGAGGACTTCGACGAGGAGGTCCTGGAGCGGTACTTCACCACCCTCGACTTCAGCTTCGGCGCACCCCAACTGGCCGCGGTCACCGAGTTCTCCCGCAGACTGGGAACGGCGAACGGTTTCCCCGCCGAACTGAAGGTGGATCTCCTCCAGCCGTAGGAACCGAAGGGGCGCGGCGCACTACCCTGCTGGAAGTCGTACGGGGGAGGGGTGGACGGCATGCAACCGCTCGGCAGCGACGAACCCACGGTCGTGGGGCCCTACCGGCTGCTCGGACGGCTCGGCTCCGGCGGGATGGGGCGCGTCTATCTCGGGCGCAGCGCGGGCGGTCGTACGGTCGCGGTCAAGATCGTGCATCCGCACTTCGCGCTCGACGAGGAGTTCCGCGCCCGCTTCCGCCGCGAGGTCGACGCCGCGCGCCGGGTGGGCGGCGCCTGGACGGCCCCCGTGCTGGACGCGGACCCCGCGGCCGCCGTGCCATGGGTGGCCACGGCCTACGCCGCCGGGCCCTCCCTCTCCGCCGCCGTCACGGGCGGCGGGCCACTGCCCACCGCTTCCGTACGGGCCCTGGGCGCGGGGCTCGCCGAGGCGCTGACGGCCGTCCACGAACTGGGGCTCGTGCACCGGGACGTGAAACCGTCCAACGTGCTCCTCACCCTCGACGGCCCCCTCCTCATCGACTTCGGGATCGCCCGCGCCACGGACGGCACCGCCTCCCTCACCTCCACCGGCGTCTCCGTCGGCTCGCCCGGCTACATGGCCCCCGAGCAGATCCTCGGGAAGGGCGCGACGGGCGCGTCCGACGTCTTCTCCCTGGGCGCCGTGCTGGTCTACGCGGCCACGGGCGAGTCGCCCTTCCGCGGCGACTCCTCGGCCGCGCTGCTCTACAAGGTCGTCCACGAGGAACCCGAACTGGGGGATCTGGGCGGCGAGTTGCGGGAGCTGGCCGTGGCCTGCCTCGCCAAGGACCCTTCCTCGCGGCCGAGTCCGGGCGAGGTGTCCCGGCGGCTCGCCCCGGAAGGTGCCGCCCGGCTGGTCGCCGGTGGCTGGCTGCCGGGGGCGCTGGTCGAGCAGGTCAGCCGAAGTGCCGTACAGCTGCTGAACCTTGAGGCGGCGGGGGTGGCCGAGGGGATGCCCTCGGGGCCGGTGGGGTTCAGCAGTCCCTCGGTGGGGGCGGGGGTCGGCACGGCCGAGGCGGGGGTGTTCGGGCCGGCCGCAGGGGCAGGGGCCGGGGCCGGGGCCGGGGCCGGAGCGTTCGGGCCGGCGCCGGTGATGCCGATGGGCGCGCCCACCGTGCCGCCCTTCGCCGTGCCCGAACCGCGTGACGCTCTCCCGCACGAAACGCTTCCCCCGGATTCCGGTCATCGCCCGGGGAAGGTCTCCGTCTCCCTCGCCGCCACGGCCGCTCCGGGAGCCAACGGCCGTGGGCGCAGGGTCAGTTGCACCCTCGCTCTCGCCGTCGCCGGGGCGCTCGCGGCGGTGACCGTGGGGTCGGTCTTCCTGTACCGGATGGCGCCGGGCGACAACGGCACGGACAACTCCGCGGGCTCGGCCCCCACCGCGACCTCGACCGGCGGGCCGGGCAACGCGTCCAGCGGCGAACCGAGCGGCGCGACGAGCACCGCGTCCACCAAGGAGCCCAGCAGCGGGCCGAGTTCACCCGCGCCCACCCCGCTGCAGTCCGTCCCCGCCGCCTACCTCGGCACCTGGGAGGGCGAGGGCACCGCGCTCGGCGGCACCCTCCCGGACGGGACCTTCCGGCTCACGGTCGCCAAGGCGAGCGTCGGCCAACAGGTGGGCGTCCTCCGGCAGACCGACCAGCTCGGCGGGGTCTGCGACGACGTACTGACCCTGAAGCAGGTGACCAAGACCCGGCTCGTCGCGAGCGCCGCGGGCGCCAAGACCAACCGAGACGTGTGCAACCAGGCCGCCCACACCGTCACCCTCACCCCCACCGGCGACGACCTCACCTACGCGTCGGACAGCTCCGCCGAGGGCTCCCCGACCGCCCGGCTGTCCAAGGTCGGGTAGCCGCCCCATGGACTACGACCATCTGCTCATCGCCCTCGCGGGAGTGTGGGGCGCCGGTGCGGGCGCGGTGGTCGCGCGGGCCGGGCGGCGCGGTGCCGGTACCGCGCTCCTCGTGGTCCTGGTGTGCGTCGCCCTCGCCGTCGCCACCGGGATCAGACCCGAGCTGGCGGTCTGGCTGCTGCTCGCGCCGCTCGCGCTGCTGCCCGCCGTCACCGCCCTGGCGCTCCCCGCCGCGGGGGTCGCCCTCGCCCTCCTCGGCGTCGCCGCCGTCCTGCCCGAGCACGCCGGTCACTGGACGACCGCACTGCGCGGGGCGCTCGCGCTCGGCGCCGGGTACTTCGCGCTGTCCCGCCTCGACCCCGGCGGCGGTGGCCTGGGCGCCGGGGAGGTGAGACTCGCGGTCGGCGCGGGCGTCGTCCTCGGGTGGTACGGGTGGCCGACGCTGATGCTGGGCGCGTTCGCGGGGTTCGTGCTGCGGGGGTTGTACGGGGGTGTCGTCGGCCGGAGGCGGCGGGCCGGTGTCCGTTTCGGCCCGTTTCTGCTCGCGGGCGCGTTCCTCGGGTTGCTGGTCGGGGCGTACACGGCCTGAGGTCGGGCTGCGTGCCGCCTGAGGTCGGGCTGCGATATGCGCTGGCGTAGGCTGGCAAGGTCCGCAAGCAACCCTTGCCCGCCCGCAACCCTTGACGAAAGGGACCTCCCGGTGACCGAGAAGGCCGAGCTCCAGTCCGTCCTCGACCGTGCCGCCGAGGGTGGGCGCATCACCCCCGAAGAGGCGCTCGACCTCTACCGCGACGCCCCGCTGCACGCGCTCGGCGCCGCCGCCGACGCCGTACGCAAGCGGCGGTACGCGGGTACGGAGCACATCGCGACGTACATCATCGAGCGCAACATCAACTACACGAACGTGTGCGTCACGGCGTGCAAGTTCTGCGCCTTCTACGCGGCCCCCAAGGACACCGCCAAGGGCTGGACGCGTGACCTCGACGACATCCTGCGCCGCTGCGCGGAGACCGTCGAACTCGGCGGCACGCAGATCATGTTCCAGGGCGGACACCACCCGGACTTCGGCGTCGAGTACTACGAGACGCACTTCGCCGCGATCAAGGCCGCGTACCCCCAGCTGGTCATCCACTCCCTCGGCGCGTCCGAGGTCGAGCACATGGCCCGGATCTCGAAGGTCTCCGTCGAGGAGGCCATCTCGCGCATCCACGCGGCCGGTCTCGACTCCTTCGCGGGCGCCGGAGCGGAGCTGCTCCCCGCCCGCCCCCGCAAGGCGATCGCGCCGCTCAAGGAGTCCGGCGAGCGCTGGCTGGAGATCATGGAGGCGGCGCACAACCTGGGCGTCGAGTCCACGTCGACCATGCTCATGGGCACCGGCGAGACCAACGCCGAGCGCATCGAGCACCTGCGGATGATCCGTGACGTCCAGGACCGGACGGGCGGCTTCCGGGCCTTCATCCCGTACACCTACCAGCCCGAGAACAACCACCTGAAGGGTCGCACGCAGGCCACGCTCTTCGAGTACCTGCGGATGATCGCCATCGCCCGGCTCTTCATGGACAACATCGCCCACATCCAGGGCAGTTGGCTCACCACCGGCAAGGAGGTCGGCCAACTCTCCCTGCACTACGGCGCGGACGACCTCGGCTCGATCATGCTGGAGGAGAACGTCGTCTCCAGCGCCGGCGCGAAGCACCGCTCCAACCGCCTGGAGATCATCGACCTGATCCGCAAGGCGGGCCGCGTCCCCGCCCAACGGACCACCACCTACGAGCACATCGTCGTCCACGACGACCCGGCGAACGACCCCGTCGACGAGCGGGTCATGTCCCACATCTCGTCCACGGCGATCGAAGGCGGCACGGCCCACCCCGAGTTGAAGCTCCTGTCCGCCAACTAGGGCTGCCGTGCTGACGATTCACACGGCGGACGAGGGCGGGGCCGTCGCCGTCGAGGGCGCCCGGATCGCGGGCACGGGGACGCTGTCGGAACTCCAGCAGCGCTTTCCCGGCGCACGGGTGCGGAGTTGGCCGGGCGTCCTGGGCCCGGCCCGCATCCACGAGGGCCCCCTCCCGGACGCCCCGAGCCCACGGGAGCGGATCCACGCGGTCCTCAAATCGGGCGCGACGGCTGTCTTGGAGCAGTACGTCGACTCACCCGAACTCCGTTCGGCGGCACACCGGAACGACGTCCAGATCCTCGCCCACCCAACCGCTACCGACGAGGGCCGAGCCGACCTGGCCGTATTCGACGAGACCGGCGAGTGCATCGCAACGGTGTGTGCAGGGCGGCTCCTTCACAGACGCCGCTAGGTGTGGGTCTTTTAAGTCTTTAGGGGCGCGGGGCTGTGACATTTGCGGCTCCGCCGCGTGGGAGCGCCCAGCCACAACGCACCGGTCACCCGGCAAACGCTTCCCCGAACGCCCCCGAAGTCTGTGTCACCCCACTGCAATCAGTAGCAGCGTCGTCATCCGAACTCCCGCTCTCACACTGCTGATCCCGAAACGTCGACCACATCGACACCCACGCGATCTCCTTCTCCTCGGCGAACTTCCGCACCTGAGCCGCGTCCGACAATGAAAACGTCTCGCCCGACACATCGTTGACGCCGGCCATCGAGGTCAGCGCCATCCCCTGCCATGCCCCCGCGTCGGACAACCCGAACACCTTCTTCAACTGGGTGTGCGTGGCCGTGGCGGACGTGATCGCGTAGTCGCCCATGTCCCCGGTGTAGGACTCGCCGTAGTTCATGGTCATGATGTTGACCGTGGAGACCTGGACCGCGTTGTCGTTCGCGGACTCCAGCAGCGCCAGGCTGTCGGAGTCGAGACCGGACGGCATCACGGGCAGCGTGAAGGACACCTTGAGGTCGGTGCGTTCCTTCTGGAGTACGGCTATCGCCTTCGAACGCAGGGCGACCGACGCCGAGTCGGTGAGCGTGTCGCCCTCGATGTCGAAGTCGGCCTGGGTCGACCCCGCCGCGTCCAGTGCCTCGCCGTAGGCCTTCGCGAGCGCGGTGACACTCGTGCAGGTCTCGGCCAGTTCCTTCCCGGACGCCCCGCCGAAGGAGACGCGTACGGTCGCGCCGGACGTCTTGAGCGCCGCGATCCTGGATTTCACGGCCGCGTTGTCGATCGCGGTCGTACCGTTCCACTTCGGCGTGCAGCTGCTGCCGGAGGCGATCGCGAAGGCGAGGTTGTACGTCGTCGGCGACCCCGAACCGTCCATGTCGGAAGCGGTGGTGACGCTGACGTACGGGGCGTAGGACGTGCTCGACGACGAAGCCGAGGGCGACGGAGAGGCGCTTTCGGAGGGGGTGGTCTCGGCCTTCTCCGTCGCTTTGGGTGCCGCATCCGACGAGTCACCGGAGCTGGAGGAGCAGCCGGTGACCGTCAGGGCAAACAAGCAGGTGAGCCCGGCCGCCGGTTTCAGGAAACTCCTCATTGAGCATGCACCCTTTCCGCGTGGGGACGGTGATTTCTGTCTCAGGATGGAAACAGAGTCGGTTTCCGCAGCCTAAATGAAGCACATGGGGCTGTGTCTTACGAAGACAGAGAAAACATAGGAAACCCACGGGTATCGTTGCTCGAATCGGTCAATTCGGGCGACGAAGCGGAAGATTGAGGACACTACTGACACCGGCCGCTCATAAGGCATTTCCTGGGTTCTCTAAGGAAAGGCACAGGTTGCGGAGTTTTTCTTGGCGGGCTCACAAGAGAACCAGAGTTTTGGTCACATAAAGGCGGCCTAATGTCTGGGGAATGCAATCCGAGTCCGCCATCGATAACCGCGCCTCTGCGCGAGGTAGCCGCCGCAAACGCGGCAACGGGTCCGCAGAAGGTCCCGTGTTCGTTGACAACTCCGGCCGCCGGTCCAAGGTGCTGCGCCGGATCGGCCTCCTCATGGGCACCGTCTGCCTCGGGTACGCGTTCGTACTCGGCATGGCGTTCATGGGCTGGGGCATCTCGATCAACCCCTCCTCGCTGCTGCCCTTCGGCGGCGGTCAGGCCGGTTCGGCCCCCGGGGGCGGCTACGGCCCCAACGGTGGCAGAGGCGGCGTAGCGCCCTCCGGTGTTCCGACCGGCGCTCCGACCGACATCCCCTCGGGCGCCCCCACGGGTGCGGCCCCGTCCTCCTCAGCCACCGCACACTGACCGGAGCGCCACCGCAGCCATGACTACGACGACTCCCTCGCGTGGGCGCCGACGCGCCCCCACTCGGATGGAGCGCGCGGCCGGCAAGGCCGCCGCGCTCCAACGGCCCCGAGTGATCCTCGCCCTGCTGCTTCTCCTCGGCCTCACCTGCGTGATGCTGCTCGACGGCTACCTGCGCGCGGAAGTCGGCGGCGACCAGCGCGTCCGGGACGGCGCGAGCGCCAGCAAGGTCCCCGACAAGGTGCTCAACGGCGGCCCCATCCTGACCTTCCGGAACGGCAAGCCGGTCACGCAGACCATCCCGAAGAAGACGATCGTCCTCACCTTCGACGACGGCCCGAACCCCACCTACACGCCCACGGTCCTGAAGATCCTCAAGAAGTACGACGTGCCGGGCACGTTCTTCCTGGTGGGCTCGATGGTCTCGCGCTATCCGAGCATCGTGAAGCAGATGGTCGCGCAGGGCAACGAGGTGGGCATCCACACGTTCACCCACGTCGACCTCTCCTACCAGAGCGACGCCCGCATCAAGCGGGAGATGGAACAGACGCAGCTCGCGCTCGCGGGCGCGGCAGGCATCACGACGACGCTGTTCCGCGCGCCGTACTCCTCGGAGACGGACGCCATCGACAACTACAGTTACCCCGTCTACAAGAAGCTCGGCGCGTCCGGCTACACCAGCGTCTTCGTCGACACCGACAGCGACGACTGGAAGCAGCCCGGCGTCGCGAAGATCATCAAGTGGGCGACGCCGTCCGGGACTTCGGGTTCCTCGGTGCTCTTCCACGACGCCGGTGGCGTGCGCTCGCAGACCATGAAGGCGCTGCCCACGTACATCGAGAAGATGAAGGCGAAGGGCTACTCGTTCACCACGGTGAGCGGCGCCATCGCCAAGAACGCCTCCGCCGAGCGGGCGGCGAACGGCACGGGCACGGGTGCGGGCACCGGTGCCGCCGCCGGTACGGGCACCGGCACGGTCGAGGCGGGCGCGCAGCCCTCCGCGGCACCCACCGGAGCGCCCGGTGGCACGACCCCCAGCGGCACGACCCCCGGCGGCCAGGCGGTCGGCTCGGCCGTCGGCGGCACGGGCGGCACCCAGAACGGCACCCGCAGGACCTCGGTCCTCCAGGGCGCCCACCGCGAGGCCACCGGCATGACCCTCTACGAGGGCAAGGCGCTCATCTACGCCGTCACGGTCGCCGAGTGGGTGGTGCCGGGACTCGCGGCGGGCCTCACGGTGGTCGGTATCGCCGTGATGAGCCGCTTCGGGATGATGCTGATCCTCGCCCGGCGCCACTACAGACAGCGCAACAAACGCCGGTTCAGCTGGGGACCGACCGTCACCCGCCCGGTGACCGTCATCGTCCCGGCGTACAACGAGAAGGAGTGCATCGCCAACACCCTTGAGTCGCTGGCGAAGAGCACCCACCCGATCGAGGTCATCGTCGTCGACGACGGCTCCTCGGACGGCACCTCCGAGATCGCCCGCGAGGCGGCCCGCTCCTTCGGCATGACGAACGTCCGGGTCATCCGCCAGGAGAACGCCGGCAAGCCCGCCGCCCTCAACAACGGAGTGCGCAGCGCGAGTTACGACATCGTCGTGATGATGGACGGCGACACCGTCTTCGAACCCGACACCGTACGACAGCTCGTCCAGCCCTTCGCCGACCCCGAGGTCGGCGCGGTCGCGGGCAACGCCAAGGTCGGCAACCGCAACACGGTCATCGGCGCCTGGCAGCACATCGAGTACGTGATGGGCTTCAACCTCGACCGCCGCATGTACGACCTGCTGCGCTGCATGCCCACCATCCCGGGCGCGATCGGCGCGTTCCGCCGCGAGGCGGTGCTCCAGGTCGGCGGCATGAGCGAGGACACCCTCGCCGAGGACACCGACATCACCATCGCCATGCACCGCGAGGGCTGGCGGGTCGTCTACCAGGAGCACGCCAGGGCCTGGACCGAGGCCCCGGCCTCCCTCAAGCAGCTCTGGTCGCAGCGCTACCGCTGGTCCTACGGCACCATGCAGGCGCTGTGGAAGCACCGCAAGTCCCTTACGGACAAGGGTCCTTCGGGCCGCTTCGGCCGGGTCGGCATGCCCCTGGTGGTGATCTTCCAGATCATCACGCCGGTCTTCGCCCCGCTGATCGACGTCTTCACCGTCTACTCGATGATCTTCGTCGACTTCTGGGCGTCCCTCGCGATGTGGTTCGCGGTCCTCGGCATCCAACTCCTGTGCGCGGCCTACGCGTTCAGGCTGGACAAGGAGAAGTACCGCTATCTGCTGATGATGCCGCTGCAACAACTGGCCTACCGCCAGATGATGTACCTCGTCCTCATCCACTCCTCCATCACCGCCCTGACCGGCGGCCGACTGCGCTGGCAGAAACTCAAGCGCACCGGCGAGGTCGGCACACCGGCGGGGGCGAGCTGATGACCTGGGAGCAGCAGCAGGGATACGGGGGTGGGTACGGCCCACCCCAACAGCCCCAGCAACCTCAGTACCCCCAACAGCCGTACGGCTACGACGCGTATGGCCAGCCCCAGCCGTACGGCCAGCCGCAGCAGCCGTACCCCTATCAGCCGCAGCAGCAACAGGCTCCGCAGTACGTGGACTACGGGCAGCAGCCGGTGTACGCCACGGCGCCTCTTCCCGTCGTAGAACCGGAGTTGGAGCCGGAGCCCGAGCCGGAGCCGGTGGCCGAGGAAGCTGTCGAGGAGCCCACGCCCGCGCCCCAACCGGTGGGCCGGGACCGGTACTTCGACACTCTGCGGGCCGTCGCGCTGATCCGCGTCGTGACCTACCACACCTTCGGGTGGGCCTGGTGCGGGATGGTGTTCCCCTCGATGGGGATCATGTTCGGGCTGGCCGGGACGCTGATGGCGAAGTCGCTGGAGCGGCCCGCGTTCAAGGTGGTCAAGAGCCGGATGCGGAGGCTGCTGCCGCCGTTCTGGTTCTGGGGCTTCTTCGTGGTCGTGGCGATGATGATCCACGACTGGATGCCGGGCTGGCAGATCATCTTCTGGGTGGTGCCGGTCGGGGATCCGCCGGGCAACGCCTGGGGGCTCCAGGCCTGGGAGATCCTCTGGTACCTGCGGACGTATCTGTGGTTCGTGCTGCTGTCGCCGGCGCTGCTGTGGATCTTCCGCAAGGCGCCGATCCCGGTGCTGCTGCTGACGCTGGTGCCGATCGTGGTCCTGAAGTTCGTGTGGTCGGGGCCGGACAACCGCTTCGGCAACGCCCTGTGGGACCTGTCGACGTACCTCTTCTGCTGGATCCTCGGCTTCGCCCACCGCGACGGGGTGCTCCAGAGGCTGAAGCCGTTCCTGGTGGTGACCCTGTCGGTCGCCGCGATCGTGTTCGGCGGCTGGTACGCCTTCACGCACCAGGCCGAGGCGGGCGGCACCTACGACCTGGACGAGAGCCCGCTCGCCCAGACCTACTGGTCCGCCGGTTACGTCATGCTGCTGATGTGGGCCAAGGCCTACTTCAACATCGACTTCGCCTGGCTGACCCGCTTCAAGCGCCTCGACCGGGTCGTCACGATCTTCAACTCCCGGGCCGTGACGATCTATCTCTGGCACGAGATCGCGCTCGTGCTCGCGGTGCCGCTGACCGACCAGTTCTGGAAGGTGCCCGCCTTCGAGAAGTGGCTGCCGCTGGGGAGCCAGTGGTTCATGTTCGGCATCGGCTGGATTCTCATCGCGCTCTTCATCGTGCTGTGCGGCTGGGTGGAGGACGTGGCGGCGAAGAAGAAACCGAGGCTGTTGCCGTCGTAAGTCTCTCGGCTTCGGGCCGGGCGCCTTCGGGGTGTCCGGCCCGTACTGCCACAATGGGCCCGTGACCCGCGCATCCCTGGACAAGCAGCCGCACGAAGTCGCCTCGATGTTCGACGACGTGGCGGAACGGTACGACCTCACCAACGACGTGCTGTCGCTCGGCCAGGACCGCCGATGGCGCAAGGAGGTCACCAAGGCGGTCGACGCCCGCCCCGCGCAGAAGGTCCTGGACCTGGCCGCCGGTACGGCCACCTCCTCGCTGCCGTTCGCGCGGAGTGGTGCCTATGTCGTTCCGTGCGACTTCTCCCTCGGCATGCTCCAGGTCGGCAAGAAGCGCCACCCCTGGCTGCCGCTCACGGCCGGCGACGCGACCAAGCTGCCGTTCAAGGACGACACGTTCGACGCCGTGACGATCTCCTTCGGGCTGCGCAACGTGCAGGACACCGACACCGCGCTGCGCGAGCTGTACCGGGTGACCAAGCCCGGCGGCCGGGTGGTGATCTGCGAGTTCTCGCACCCGACCTGGGCGCCCTTCCGCACGGTCTACACCGAGTACCTGATGCGCGCGCTGCCCCCGGTCGCCCGCGCGGTCTCCTCGAACCCCGACGCCTACGTCTATCTCGCCGAGTCCATCCGCGCCTGGCCCGACCAGCCCGCGCTGGCCGAACGCCTGCGCAAGGCCGGCTGGTCGAAGGTCGCGTATCGCAACCTGAGCGGCGGAATCGTGGCCCTGCACCGGGGCTTCAAGGGCTCCGGGGAACTCTGAGCGCTCGGCGGCTCCGCTAGCTGAACACCGTCGCGAAGAACGTGTCGCCCGGCGGCTCGTCCAGCTCGCGCTGCATCCCGCCGCTCGGCGGCCTCGGGATCCGCGGCTCGCGCATACCGCCCCCGCCGTCCCCCTCACCGAAGTCGAACCACACGTAGACCATGGAGTCCCGCGGCACCTCCGCATCGGGCTGCGGGTACTGCCGTACGACGTAGTCGACGACGGCGAGATGGAAGTCGGGCCGGTCCGGCGCGTTGATGAACAGGCCGCGGGCCTGGGCTGTCTCGCGCGCGTCCACGGCCATCAGGCCGACGAGCCGCGGTACGCGCACTTCAGGTGTTTTGGGCGTTAAGCGCACAGATGTCACCCCCAGCGGTACCGGAAGGGTAACCCCGGTCCGGTCCCGACCGGAAGCGTCAAGTGTCGTTCTGTAGCTGTTGGTTACTCCCAGTTACAGTACGAGCCGGTAGCAGTGCCCCTCCTCCTTGCGGGTGGGCGTGGTGAAGACCTCGGCGAGGTGCATGCCCAGCCGCTTGGTCACCGCGATGGACCGGGTGTTGCGGGCCAGCACCATCGCCACCACGCTCGGCACCCCGGCCGCCCGCACCCGCTCCAGGGTCGCCTCCGCCGCCGCGGTGGCATACCCGCGGCCCCAGAACTCCCTTCCCAGTCGCCAGCCGATCTCGATCTCGCCCTGGGGCCCCCAGTCCTGCGGCCACGGCTGGGCACCGGTGAAGCCGATGACGCGGTCCTCGTCGTCGAGCATCGTCCACAGGCAGAAACCGCGTTCCGCGTCGTGCCTGCGCTGGCGGGCGGTCAGCTCCTCGTAGACGGACAGTTCCGCGGGCCTGCCGCCGTGGAACTCCATGACGTCCGGGTGGTCGAAGACCCGGTGCCAGGCCACGGCGTCCTCGTCGGTCGGGACGCGCAGCCGTACTGCGGGGAGAGCTCGGTTCACGGGGCAGCCCTTCAGCCTGGTGATCAGCGACGCTGAATAGACTGCCCATGTCCAGTGCCGGTCGGCACGCAGATTCCGAACTTGGGGAGATCCCGCCGTGACCGAGCCCCTCTCCGAAAACACCGCCGACGTGATCGTCGTCGGCGCGGGGCCAGCCGGCTCCGCCACCGCCTACCACCTCGCCAAGTCCGGACTCGACGTCCTCCTCCTGGAGAAGACCGAGTTCCCGCGCGAGAAGGTCTGCGGCGACGGCCTCACCCCGCGCGCCACCAAGCAGCTCGTGGCCATGGGCATCGACATCTCCGAGGAGGCCGGCTGGCTGCGCAACAAGGGCCTGCGCATCATCGGCGGAGGGGTGCGCCTCCAGCTGGACTGGCCGGAACTCGCCTCCTTCCCGGACTACGGCCTCGTCCGCAAGCGCGACGACTTCGACGAACAGCTCGCCCGCAACGCCCAGAAGGCGGGCGCCCGCCTCTACGAGCGCTGCAACGTCGGCGCCCCGATCATCGACGAGCGCACCGGCCACATCACCGGCGTCAACGCCAAGCTCGGCGAGGAGAAACGCGAAGTCACCTTCCACGCGCCCCTGGTGGTCGCCGCCGACGGCAACTCCACCCGCCTCTCCCTCGCGATGGGCCTGCACCGCCGCGAGGACCGCCCGATGGGCGTGGCGGTGCGGACCTATTTCGAAAGCCCCCGCCACAAGGACGACTACCTGGAGTCCTGGCTGGAACTGTGGGACCGCCGCGGCGCCGAGGACCGTCTCCTGCCGGGCTACGGCTGGATCTTCGGCATGGGCGACGGCACCTCCAACGTCGGCCTCGGGGTCCTCAACACCTCAGACTCCTTCAAGGAGTTGGACTGGCGCGAGGTGCTGAAGGCGTGGTGCGCGTCCATGCCCGAGGACTGGGGCTACACCCCCGAAAACATGACCGGCCCGATCCGCGGCGCCGCCCTTCCCATGGCCTTCAACCGTCAACCCCACTACACGAAGGGGTTGTTGCTGGTCGGCGACGCCGGCGGCCTGGTGAACCCCTTCAACGGCGAGGGCATCGCCTACGCCATGGAGTCCGGCCAGATCGCCGCCGACGTCATCGTCCAGGCCCACGCCCGCCCCACCACCGCGAGCCGTGAACTGGCCCTGCGCCGCTACCCGCAGGTCCTCAAGGACACCTACGGCGGCTACTACACGCTGGGCCGCGCCTTCGTGAAGCTCATCGGCAACCCGAAGGTCATGAAGATCGCGGCCCAGCGCGGCCTGACGCACCCCCTGCTGATGAAGTTCACCCTGAAGATGCTGGCCAACCTCACCGACCCCACGGGCGGCGACGCGATGGACCGCATCATCAACGGGCTGAGCAAGGTGGCGCCGAAGGCGTGAGCGCAGGCGTGATCAGTCGCTGAGCGCGGCCGTCTTGGCGGCCCGGCGGGCGAACACCTCGTCCCGCCGGTCCGCCACCTGCCGCAGCGCCTCCTTGCGGTCCCGCTTGGAGAGCCGGTCCAGATAGACCTGGCCGTTGACGTGGTCGGTCTCATGGGCGAGGCAGCGCGCGAAGTAGCCTGTGCCCTCGATCACAAGCGCGGTGCCGTCCTTGTCGAGCCCGCGCACCACGGCCCGGTCCGGACGCGGTACGTCCATCACCGCGCCCGGCACCGAGAGGCACCCCTCGCCCTCGTCGAGCAGCCGGCGTCCGGCCGGGGTGAGCGGGTCGAGCACCGGGTTGACGATGTGTCCGACATGTCGGACACCGTCATCGTCAAAGCAGTCGTACACGAACAGGCGCAGATCCACGCCCACTTGGTTGGCCGCGAGGCCGGCCCCGTCGGCGACGTACATGGTGAGGAACATGTCGTCGATGAGCGCGGCGAGATCGGGCCCGAACTCGGTGACGTCCCGGCTCGGCCGGTGCAGGACCTCTTCGCCGACCTCGGTGACGCGGCGCACGGAGCCGCGCCCGGCCTCGGGTGCGGGGTGGGGGTAGGAGTCGACGGGACGTCCCTGGACGAAGACACGTGGCATGACTTGCTCTCCTCGGGTTTGGCGTCCGGCTGTCGGGTTAGCCGAACTGAAGAACCTTGAGAGAAGAGCTTTCCAGGGAGACCGTGAACTCCGGTAGTGGGTACGCCCGGAGAGAGTTCGACGGCATCCGGGTACGCCGAGGGGACCGTCGCCCCCGAGGCAACGGTCCCATGCTCACGGCGTCGTGCGCGGGCTCAGAGCACCCGCACCGCGC
Source organism: Streptomyces sp. NPDC002276 (assembly GCF_053891435.1). NCBI lineage: Bacteria > Bacillati > Actinomycetota > Actinomycetes > Kitasatosporales > Streptomycetaceae > Streptomyces > Streptomyces sp. NPDC002276. The sequence continues at coordinate 131,611 of NZ_JBSFCQ010000014.1, forward strand.
CCGTCGGCGGGTCGTAGGACAGCGGCCGCTCCACGATGCCGGTGGAGGGGTTCTGCGCACCGACGAACATGCCGTCACCCACGTACACGGCGACGTGGTACGCGCTGCCCGCGCTGCCCCAGTACAGGATGTCGCCGACCTGAAGGTTGCTCAGGGACACCTGAGTACCGGCGGTCGACTGGTCCTGGGAGACGCGCGGCAGGCTGATGCCGACCTGCTTGAAGGCGGCACCGACGAGCCCCGAGCAGTCGTAGGCGCTGGGGCCGGTGGCGCCCAGGACGTAGGACTTGCCGATCTGCGCCTTCACGAAGGCCACGACGGCCGCGGCCGAACCCGTGGCCGTAGAAGAGCTCGTGGAGGTGCTGGTGCCCGTGGAGGCGGCCAGGGTGGTCCGCTCGGTGCTCCGCGACGTGGCGCGCTCCGCGGCGGCCTTACGGGCGTCCTCCTGGGCCTTCTTCTTTGCCTCCGCCTTCTTCTGGGCGTCCGCGAGGTCCGCCTTGGCCTGCTTCGCGGCGTTTGCGGCGGCCGCGTCACGCTCGGCGCGCAGCTGGTAGTTCGCCGCGGCCTGCTGGGTGGCCTCGGCGGACTGTGCGACCTGGGTGGACAGATCGGCCGTCAGGGTGGGCAGTTGCAGGGTCTGCGTCGTCTCGGCCGCGTTGGCCGAGGCCGCGCCCGCCGCCGCCATGCTGAGAACGCCACCGGCAACTCCGGCACGCACGGCGATGTTCGTCGTCGCGCTGCGGCGGGGTTTCCGGTGGCTGCGTATGTGAGCGGTGTGGGACATGAGACCAACCGGTATCAGGGACTCCTCCATACCTTCAAGAAACGTGTGCTGCGCCACAATTGTTCAACGGACACCTCGAACTTCGGGTGTGTCGTTCTTTATTGACGCCGTAACGGACATTGCGGACCTGCCCGATCAGGCCGGTGATCACGGTCTTTCGTCGTTACGTCCGAATTGCCTGACGACTACCACTGGTTGGGACAGGTGGCCAAGCCCGGTTCTCATCCGTCTCTCATGAGTGTGGTGCAGGTCACGGAACGGTTACCGGAATGCTCGCGTCTCGCGTGGGTACCGCGAGCGGGTCGTCGGACGGTCGACTTCGTGAACGCGTGCACGCGTCCACACCGTGCCGACCGACTCCTTCCGACGTGTGAACGGGCTCCCACTATCAAGCGGCCGCGTCCAACTCCAATTTGCATGCAAGAGAAGTCTCTTGATATTGAGACGCCGCTCGCCGCCTGCGGTGACGAGCGCATATGTCACGTCAGGTGATCGCCCGGGCGCTTCGCGTGTGAAGATCACCGCTCACTCGACGTGATGATCGTTCGTCAGGTGGTGGAGATCACAAAGCTTGTGTAATACCCCGTGTCGCAGATCACAGAGCGACGGGCATAAGATGCGGAGCGGTTGGGCTTGTGACCTGCTTCACATGTTCGCGATCTTCGCCGGGACGGGCGGGAGTTGCCGAGTGTGTGAGGTGGGTGTGAGTGAGTCCGACGCCATCGCCAGCAGTCAGTGCCGACTGAGAGGAGCGAGGAGCGGTGAACGCGTATGCGCCCATCCTCGTACTGGGAGCCCTCGGGGCAGGCTTTGCGATCTTCTCCGTGGTCATGGCCACGCTGATCGGTCCGAAGCGTTACAACCGGGCCAAGCTCGAAGCGTACGAGTGCGGCATCGAGCCGACCCCCACGCCGGCCGGCGGCGGGCGCTTCCCCATCAAGTACTACCTGACGGCGATGCTCTTCATCGTCTTCGACATCGAGATCGTCTTCCTCTACCCCTGGGCCGTCACCTTCGACGCCCTGGGTGTTTTCGGGCTCGTGGAGATGCTGCTCTTCGTGCTCACCGTCTTCGTCGCGTACGCGTACGTATGGCGGCGCGGCGGCCTGGAATGGGACTGAGGGGCCTTTAACTCATGGGACTCGAAGAAAAGCTGCCGAGCGGCTTCCTGCTCACCACCGTCGAGCAGGCCGCGGGCTGGGTGCGCAAGGCGTCCGTCTTCCCGGCCACGTTCGGACTCGCCTGCTGCGCCATCGAGATGATGACGACCGGCGCCGGACGGTACGACCTGGCGCGCTTCGGCATGGAGGTCTTCCGCGGCTCACCCCGCCAGGCGGACCTGATGATCGTCGCGGGCCGGGTCAGCCAGAAGATGGCGCCGGTGCTGCGGCAGGTCTACGACCAGATGCCGAACCCCAAGTGGGTGATCTCCATGGGCGTTTGCGCCTCGTCGGGCGGCATGTTCAACAACTACGCGATCGTGCAGGGCGTCGACCACATCGTCCCGGTCGACATCTATCTCCCGGGCTGTCCGCCACGGCCCGAGATGCTGATGGACGCGATCCTCAAGCTCCACCAGAAGATCCAGTCCTCCAAGCTCGGCGTGAACGCCGAGGAGGCGGCCCGCGAGGCGGAGGAGGCGGCGCTCAAGGCACTGCCCACCATCGAGATGAAGGGCCTGCTGCGGTGAGCGACGCGAACGGCACCAACGGAGCCGCCCCGGAGCAGGATCCGGGCGCCTCCAACCTCCCCGGCCAGCGCGGTGAGGGCGAGGAGATCCGCGTCCAGCGCGGCATGTTCGGCGCCAACAACGGCGGCGACACCTCCGGTTACGGCGGCCTGGTCCGCTCGGTCCGCCTGCCGGGAGCCGCGAGCCGGCCCTACGGCGGCTGGTTCGACGAGGTCGCCGATGAACTGGAGGGCGCCCTGGAGGAACAGGGACTGCTGCCGGACAACGCGATCGAGAAGACGATCGTCGACCGCGGTGAAGTCACCTTCCACATCGAACGCGAGCACCTGCTCCGCGTCGCCCGCACCCTGCGCGACGACCCGGCCCTGCGCTTCGAACTCTGCACGGGTGTCAGCGCGGTGCACTACCCGCACGACAAGGGCCGCGAGCTGCACGCCGTCTACCACCTGCGCTCGATCACCCACAACCGGCTGATCCGCCTCGAAGTCAGCGCCCCGGACAGCGATCCGCACATCCCGTCGCTGGTCGCGGTCTATCCGACCAACGACTGGCACGAGCGCGAGACCTACGACTTCTTCGGCATCGTCTTCGACGGCCACCCGGCGCTGACGCGGATCATGATGCCGGACGACTGGCCGGGCCACCCGCAGCGCAAGGACTACCCCCTCGGCGGCATCGCCGTCGAGTACAAGGGCGCCCAGATCCCGGCTCCGGACCAGCGGAGGTCGTACTCGTGAGTACATCCCAGGCATCCCCTCGCGAGACCACCGAGGGCACCGTATATACGGTCACCGGTGGCGACTGGGACGAGGTCGTCCAGTCCGCGGCCCGGGCCGACGACGAGCGCATCGTCGTCAACATGGGGCCCCAGCACCCCTCCACGCACGGTGTGCTCCGTCTCATCCTGGAGATCGACGGGGAGACGGTCACCGAGGCCCGCTGCGGCATCGGCTACCTGCACACAGGTATCGAGAAGAACCTCGAATACCGCACGTGGACGCAGGGCACCACGTTCGTGACGCGCATGGACTATCTGACGTCCTTCTTCAACGAGACCGCCTACTGTCTCGCCGTCGAGAAACTCCTCGGCGTCGAGGAGCAGATCACCGAGCGGGCGAAGATCATCCGGGTGCTCCTGATGGAGTTGAACCGAATGTCCTCCCACCTGGTGTGCATCGCCACCGGTGGGATGGAACTCGGCGCCACCACGATCATGATCTACGGATTCCGTGATCGTGAAATGATTCTCGACATCTACGAGCTCATCACGGGCCTGCGGATGAACCACGCGTACATCCGCCCCGGCGGACTCGCCCAGGACCTGCCGCCCGGCGCGGTGGACCAGATCCGCGAGTTCGTGAAGAAGATGAAGAAGAACCTCCCGGAGTACGACAAGCTCGCCACCGGGAACCCCATCTTCAAGGCCCGTATGCAGGACGTCGGTTACCTCGACCTGGCCGGCTGCATGGCCCTCGGTGCCACCGGCCCGATCCTGCGCTCCACCGGTCTCCCGCACGACCTGCGCAAGACGCAGCCGTACTGCGACTACGAGACGTACGACTTCGACGTCCCGACCGCCGACACCTGCGACTCCTACGGCCGCTTCCTCATCCGCCTTGAGGAGATGCGCCAGTCGCTCAGGATCGTCGAGCAGTGCCTGGACCGGCTCCAGCCGGGACCGGTCATGGTCGCCGACAAGAAGATCGCCTGGCCTGCCCAACTCGCGCTCGGTCCTGACGGGTTGGGCAACTCGCTCGACCACATCAAGAAGATCATGGGTACCTCCATGGAGGCCCTGATCCACCACTTCAAGCTGGTGACCGAGGGCTTCCGCGTCCCGCCGGGACAGGCGTACGCGGCGGTCGAGTCGCCCAAGGGCGAACTCGGGGTGCACGCCGTTTCCGACGGAGGCACCCGCCCCTACCGGGTCCACTTCAGGGACCCGTCCTTCACCAACCTTCAGGCCATGGCGGCGATGTGCGAGGGCGGCCAGGTCGCCGACGTCATCGTCGCCGTCGCGTCCATCGACCCCGTGATGGGAGGCGTCGACCGGTGACCACCAGTTCCTCGGAGCAGGGCGTCAGCCTGGGCATGCCCCAACTGCCCGCGCCCGCTTACCCGGACGACGTCCGGGCCCGGCTGGAGGCCGACGGGCGGGAGATCATCGCCCGCTACCCGGACTCCCGCTCGGCCCTCCTGCCGTTGCTGCATCTCGTGCAGGCGGAGGAAGGCCATGTCACGCGCACGGGGCAGCAGTTCTGCGCGGACCTGCTGGAGCTGACCACGGCCGAGGTCGCCGCCGTCGCGACCTTCTACACGATGTACCGGCGCCGCCCGAGCGGCGACTACCAGGTCGGGGTCTGCACCAACACCCTGTGTGCGGTGATGGGCGGCGACGCCATCTTCGAGTCCCTCCAGGAGCACCTGGGCGTCGGCAACGGTGAGACCACCGACGACGGCAAGGTCACCCTGGAGCACATCGAGTGCAACGCGGCCTGCGACTTCGCGCCGGTGGTGATGGTCAACTGGGAGTTCTTCGACAACCAGACCCCCGCCAGCGCCCGGCGCCTCGTCGACGACCTGCGCACGGGCGCACCCGTGGAGCCCACGCGCGGGGCACCGATGTGCACCTTCAAGGAGACCGCGCGGATCCTCGCCGGCTTCCCCGACGAGCGGCCCGGGGCCGTCGAGGCGAGCGGCGGTGCGGGACCCGCGTCGCTGGTGGGCCTCCGCCTGGCCAGGGGAGAGACCGCACCCGCGCGCGTGGTCCATCCGCGCGGCTCCGGAGCGCCGCAGGACCAGTCGCCGACCGAGCACCTCAGTTCGCACGATGCGCCGCAGGACACGTCGGCCTCCGACCCCGCCCACCCGGCGGGGCCTGTCGCCGAGGAGGGGGAGTGATGACCTTGGCACCCGAACTGAAAGACCACAGCCCCGAGAAGCTGCTCGCACCCGTGCTGTCGGCCTTCTGGGACGAGGACGAGTCCTGGACTCTGGACACGTACCGAAGGCACGAGGGATACGAGGGGCTCCGCAAGGCGCTCGCCATGTCGCCGGACGACCTCATCGCGTATGTGAAGGACTCCGGTCTGCGCGGTCGCGGTGGCGCCGGCTTCCCCACCGGAATGAAATGGCAATTCATTCCCCAAGGGGATGGAAAACCACACTATCTAGTTGTCAACGCCGACGAGTCGGAGCCTGGAACCTGTAAGGACATCCCGCTCCTCTTCGCGAACCCGCACAGCCTCATCGAGGGCATTGTCATCGCGTGTTACGCCATCAGGTCTTCGCATGCCTTCATCTATCTGCGTGGTGAAGTCGTCCCCGTATTGCGGCGGTTGCACGAGGCCGTGCGTGAGGCCTACGCGGCGGGCTACCTCGGCGAGAACGTCCTGGGCAGTGGCCTGGACCTGCAGCTCACCGTGCACGCGGGCGCCGGCGCGTACATCTGCGGTGAGGAGACCGCACTGCTCGACTCGCTCGAAGGCCGCCGTGGTCAACCGCGGCTCCGTCCCCCTTTCCCTGCCGTCGCGGGCCTCTATGCGTGCCCGACTGTCGTGAATAACGTCGAGTCGATCGCGTCAGTTCCCGCGATTCTGCAAAAAGGCAAGGAATGGTTCAGGTCGATGGGCAGCGAGAAGTCTCCGGGCTTCACGCTCTACTCGCTCAGCGGCCATGTCACCAGTCCAGGTCAGTACGAGGCGCCGCTCGGCATCACACTCCGCCAACTGCTCGACATGAGCGGCGGGATGCGCGCCGGGCACCGCCTCAAGTTCTGGACGCCTGGCGGGTCCTCCACGCCGATGTTCACCGAGGAGCACCTCGACGTCCCTCTTGATTACGAAGGAGTGGGTGCCGCGGGTTCCATGCTCGGCACAAAAGCACTCCAGTGTTTCGACGAGACGACTTGCGTCGTGCGTGCCGTCACCCGCTGGACCGAGTTCTACGCCCACGAGTCCTGCGGCAAGTGCACACCGTGCCGCGAAGGGACGTACTGGCTCGTGCAGTTGCTGCGCGACATCGAGGCCGGCAAGGGCGCGATGTCCGACCTCGACAAGCTGAACGACATCGCCGACAACATCAACGGCAAGTCCTTCTGCGCCCTCGGCGACGGCGCCGCCTCGCCGATCTTCTCCTCGCTCAAGTACTTCCGCGAGGAGTACGAGCAGCACATCACGGGCCGGGGCTGCCCCTTCGACCCGGCCAAGTCCACGGCCTGGGCCGACCGCACGGAGGTGAACGCATGACGGTGACCACGAGCGCTCCCTCCGGTGGAGGGGAGGCGGCGGTCCCGCCGGAAGATCTCGTCTCGCTGACGATCGACGGCGCCGAGATCAGTGTGCCCAAGGGCACCCTGGTCATCCGCGCCGCCGAGCAACTCGGTATCGAGATCCCCCGGTTCTGCGACCACCCTCTCCTCGACCCGGCCGGCGCCTGCCGTCAGTGCATCGTCGAGGTCGAGGGCCAGCGCAAACCGATGGCGTCCTGCACGATCACGTGCACGGACGGCATGGTCGTCAAGACCCAGCTCAGCTCGCCCGTGGCCGAGAAGGCCCAGCACGGTGTGATGGAGCTGCTCCTCATCAACCACCCGCTGGACTGCCCGGTCTGCGACAAGGGCGGCGAGTGCCCCCTGCAGAACCAGGCGATGTCCCACGGCCAGGCGGACTCCCGCTTCGAGGGCCGGAAGCGGACCTACGAGAAGCCCGTCCCGATCTCCACCCAGGTGCTGCTGGACCGCGAGCGGTGCGTGCTGTGCGCCCGCTGCACCCGGTTCTCCAACCAGATCGCGGGCGACCCGATGATCGAGCTGCTGGAGCGCGGCGCGCTGCAACAGGTCGGCACCGGTGAGGGCGACCCCTTCGAGTCGTACTTCTCCGGGAACACCATCCAGATCTGCCCGGTGGGCGCGCTGACCTCGGCGGCGTACCGATTCCGCTCCCGCCCCTTCGACCTGGTCTCCACGCCCTCCGTGTGCGAGCACTGCTCCGGGGGCTGCGCGACCCGCACCGACCACCGGCGCGGCAAGGTCATGCGGCGCCTGGCGGCCGTCGACCCCGAGGTCAACGAGGAGTGGATCTGCGACAAGGGGCGCTTCGGCTTCCGGTACGCGCAGCAGCGCGACCGGCTGGAGACGCCGCTGATCCGCAACCCCGAGGGTGAACTCGTCCCCGCCTCCTGGCCGGAGGCGCTCCAGATCGCCGCCCAGGGGCTGCTCGCCTCGCGGGGCCGCACCGGTGTCCTGACCGGCGGTCGGCTCACCATCGAGGACGCCTACGCGTACAGCAAGTTCGCGCGCGTGGCGCTCGACACGAACGACATCGACTTCCGCGCGCGCGTGCACAGCAGCGAGGAGGCCGACTTCCTGGCCGCCCGGGTCGCGGGCCGCGGCCGGGACCTCGACGGTACGGGTGTCACGTACACCTCCCTGGAGAAGGCGCCCGCCGTACTGCTGGTCGGCTTCGAGTCAGAGGAGGAGGCGCCCGGCGTCTTCCTGCGGCTGCGCAAGGCCTCACGCACGCACGGGCAGCGGGTGTTCTCGCTGGCCACGTTCGCCACGCGCGGACTGGAGAAGGCGGGCGGCACCCTGCTGCCGGCCGCTCCCGGCACCGAGACCGAGTGGCTGGACGCGCTCGCGAGCGGGGTCGGCCTGGAGGATGACGGAGCCCGCGCCTCCGAGGCGCTGCGCACCGAGGGCGCGGTCATCGTCGTAGGAGAGCGGCTGGCCGCCGTCGCCGGGGGCCTCACCGCCGCCGTACGGGCCGCGTCCGCGACCGGTGCACGGCTGGTGTGGATTCCGCGCCGGGCCGGGGAACGCGGCTCCGTCGAGGCGGGGGCGCTGCCGTCGCTGCTGCCGGGCGGGCGTCCGGCGACCGATCCACGCGCGCGTGAGGAGGTCGCCGTCGCCTGGGGTGTCGCCGAACTCCCGCACCGCTACGGCCGCGACGCCGGCCAGATCGTCGAGGCCGCCGCCGGTGGTGAACTGCGGGCGCTGCTCGTCGCGGGTGTGGAGCCGGGCGACCTGCCCGATCCGGCACGCACGCGTGCGGCACTCGACGAAGTGGGCTTCCTGGTGTCGCTCGAACTGCGGCCCAGTGAGATCACCCAGCACGCGGATGTGGTTCTTCCGGTCGCGGCGGTCGCCGAGAAGGCGGGCGCCTTCCTCAACTGGGAGGGCAGGGTCCGCTTCTTCGACGCGGCGCTCAAGCCCGACCAGATGACCCGCACCCTCGCGCCCACCGACGCGCGCGTGCTGCACATGCTGGCCGACGCCATGGACGTCCACCTGGGACTGCCCGATCTGCGCACCGCGCGCGCGGAGTTGGACCGGCTCGGCGCCTGGGACGGGCCGCGGGCCACCGAACCGCTGGAGACCGCGGGCGTACTGCCCCGGCCCGCCGCCGGGGAGGCCGTGCTCGCCGGGCACCGACTGCTGCTCGACCAAGGCGCCCTCCAGGAGGGCGACGAAGCGCTCGCCGGCACCCGGCACGCCGCCCACGCGCGCGTGTCGGCTGCGACGGCCGCCGAGGCGGGCGTCAAGGACGGCGACGCCCTCGCCGTGACCGGCGCCTCCGGAACCGTCGAACTCCCGCTGTGGATCACGGAGATGCCCGACCGCGTGGTCTGGCTCCCGCTGAACTCCACCGGCGGGGGCGTCGCCTCCGACACCGGGGCGCTGCCCGGCGCACTCGTCCGCATCGGCCCGGCCACGCTCGCGGGCGAGGCCCCCAAGGAGGTGGAGGCATGAGCAATCTGTACCTCGCCGCGGAAGACCTCTCGATGTTCGGCCGCGACCCCTGGTGGCTGGTCGTCGTCAAGGCGGTGTTCTGCTTCGCCTTTCTGATGATCACCGTGCTGTTCTCGATCGTCTGGGAACGCAAGGTCGTCGCCTGGATGCAGCTGCGCATCGGCCCCAACCGGCACGGCCCCTGGGGCATGCTCCAGTCGCTCGCCGACGGCGTGAAGCTGATGCTCAAGGAAGACCTGATCGTCAAGCGCGCCGACAAGGTGGTCTACATCCTGGCGCCGATCGTCGCGGCCATCCCGGCCTTCATGGCGATCGCGGTCATCCCCTTCGGGCCGGCCGACAACGAGGTGTCGATCTTCGGCCACCGCACCACGATGCAGCTCACCGACCTCCCGATCGCGATGCTCTACATCCTCGCGGTCGCCTCGGTCGGCATCTACGGCATCGTCCTGGCGGGCTGGAGCTCCGGCTCCACCTATCCGCTGCTCGGCGGCCTGCGCTCCTGTGCCCAGATGATTTCCTACGAGATCGCCATGGGTGCCGCGTTCGCCTCGGTGTTCCTCTACTCCGGGTCGATGTCGACCTCGACGATCGTTGAACAACAGCACGACCGCTGGTACATCGTCCTGCTGCCGGTCTCCTTCATCATCTACGTCATCACGATGGTCGGCGAGACGAACCGCGCCCCCTTCGACATGCCGGAGTCCGAGGGCGACCTGGTCGGCGGCTTCAACACCGAGTACTCGTCCATCAAGTTCGCGCTCTTCATGCTCGCCGAGTACGTGAACATGGTGACGGTCTCCGCGGTGTCGACCACGCTCTTCCTGGGCGGCTGGCGGGCCCCGTGGCCGATCAGCTCCTTCTGGGAGGGCGCGAACCACGGCTGGTGGCCGATGCTCTGGTTCGTCGTCAAGGTCCAGCTGCTGCTGTTCTTCTTCATCTGGCTCCGCGGCACCCTCCCGCGCGTGCGCTACGACCAGTTGATGAAGCTCGGCTGGAAGGTCCTCATCCCGGTCTCCGTGGTCTGGCTGATGCTCGTCGCGACCGTACGGACCCTCAGGAACCAGAACTACGACTTCGCCGACATCGCCCTCTACATCGGCGGCGGCGTACTCGCCCTGCTGTTGCTGTCCTTCATCGCGGACATGTTCCGCCAGAAGGCCAAGGACGACGCGCGACTGGCCGAGGAACCCGCCGGGTTCGACGCGATGGCGGGCGGATTCCCCGTACCGCCGCTGCCGGGACAGGAGTTGCCACCGGTGCCTCGGCGCCCCTCGCGACGCGAGCGGGAGCTGATTGTCAGTGGTGGCTCGGATACTGGCAGTGACGGATCTCTGGATGGAAAGGAGGCGTCCGATGGCTGAGGAGCCCAAGGAGACCACACCCGGTTTCCAGAACCCCGTGGCCGGCTTCGGCGTGACCTTCAAGGCCATGTTCAAGAAGCGGCTGACCGAGCAGTACCCGGAGCAGCAGAAGACCACAGCCCCCCGGTTCCACGGACGGCACCAGCTCAACCGCCATCCGGACGGCCTGGAGAAGTGCGTCGGCTGCGAGCTGTGCGCCTGGGCCTGCCCCGCCGACGCCATCTATGTGGAGGGCGCCGACAACACCGACGAGGAGCGCTACTCGCCGGGCGAGCGGTACGGCCGCGTCTACCAGATCAACTACGCCCGCTGCATCCTGTGCGGCCTGTGCATCGAGGCGTGCCCCACGCGCGCGTTGACGATGACCAACGAGTTCGAGCTGGCCGACAGCAGCCGCGCCAACCTGATCTACACCAAGGAACAGCTGCTGGCCGGCCTCGACGACACCATGGTCGATAGCCCGCACGCCATCTACCCGGGGATGACCGAACAGGACTACTACCGGGGCCTGGTGACGGAGGCCGCACCCGGCACGGTGCCCCAAGTCGCCGTCTCCAAGGGCGAGAAGCCCACCGAAGAGGGGGTGGAGGCATGAGCGCGCAGTTCACCGCCGCCGCCTACTCCACCTCCACCGGCGAGGCCTTCCAGTTCTGGGTCCTCGGCACGGTCGCGGTGATCGGCGCCCTGTCCACCATCCTCATGAAGAGGGCCGTGCACAGCGCTCTCTCCCTCGCCGGGACCATGATCATCCTGGCGGTGTTCTACCTCGCCAACGGCGCCTACTTCCTGGGCGTCGTACAGATCGTTGTCTACACCGGCGCGATCATGATGCTGTTCCTCTTCGTGGTGATGCTGGTCGGCGTCACGGCCGCCGACTCCCTGACGGAGACCATCAAGGGCCAGCGCTGGCTGGCCCTTCTCTGTGGGCTCGGCTTCGGCATCCTGCTGGTCGCGGGCATCGGCAACGCCTCGCTCAACCAGTTCGACGGCCTGAGCACGGCCAACGCGAACGGCAACGTACAGGGCCTGGCCGCCCTCATCTTCACCAAGTACGTCTTCGCCTTCGAAATCACCGGCGCCCTGCTGATCACGGCCGCCGTCGGCGCCATGGTGCTCACGCACCGCGAGCGCACCGAGCGGCCCAAGACCCAGCGCGAGCTGTCCGAGCAGCGCGTCCGCGAGGGCAAGCACGTCCCGCCGCTCCCGGCCCCCGGTGTCTACGCCCGGCACAACGCGGTGGACGTCCAGGGCCTGCTGCCCGACGGCACCCCGTCCGAGCTCACGGTCAGCAAGACGCTCCGTGACCGCGGTCAGATCCGTGACGTGTCCAGCGAGGCGCTGAGCGATCTGCGGGCTCTGGAGCAGCGCGCCGAGGAACGCCTGGAGCGCACCGAGATCGCGCCGGCGAACCTCAAGCGGACCGAGGAGGCGTCGAAGTGAACCCCGTCAACTACCTCTATCTCTCGGCCCTGTTGTTCACGATCGGCGCCACCGGCGTGCTGATCAGGCGGAACGCGATCGTCGTGTTCATGTGCGTCGAGCTGATGCTCAACGCCTGCAACCTCGCGTTCGTCACCTTCTCCCGGATGCACGGCAATCTCGACGGTCAGGTCATCGCCTTCTTCACGATGGTCGTCGCCGCCGCGGAGGTCGTGGTCGGGCTCGCGATCATCGTGTCGCTGTTCCGTTCCCGCCACTCGGCCTCGGTCGACGACGCCAGCCTGATGAAGCTCTGAGGGGTCGCTGAATCGTGGAGAACCTGATTGCGCTGCTGGTAGCGGCGCCTCTGCTCGGAGCGGTCGTACTGCTGTGCGGCGGCCGGCGGCTGGATGCCGTCGGCCACTGGATCGGCACGCTCCTGTCGTCCGCCTCCTTCGTGATCGGTGTCGTCCTCTTCACCGACCTGCTGGGGAAGAACGCCGAGCACCGGACGCTCATGCAGCACCTGTGGACCTGGGTCCCCGTCGAGGGCTTCCAGGCGGACGTCACCTTCCGCCTCGACCAGCTGTCGATGACCTTCGTCCTGCTGATCACCGGTGTCGGCTCGCTCATCCACCTGTACTCGGTCGGGTACATGGAGCACGACGAGCGCCGCCGCCGCTTCTTCGGCTATCTGAACCTGTTCCTCGCGGCGATGCTGATCCTCGTCCTCGCCGACAACTACCTGCTGCTGTACGTCGGTTGGGAAGGCGTCGGTCTCGCCTCCTACCTGCTGATCGGCTTCTGGCAGCACAAGCCCAGCGCGGCGACCGCCGCGAAGAAGGCCTTCCTGGTCAACCGGGTCGGCGACATGGGCCTGTCGATCGCCATCATGCTGATGTTCACGACGTTCGGGACCTTCGCCTTCGGGCCGGTCCTCAGCCACGTCGGTGACGCCTCCGAGGGCAAGCTCACGGGCATCGCGCTGATGCTGCTGCTCGCCGCCTGTGGCAAGTCCGCCCAGGTGCCGCTCCAGTCCTGGCTCGGCGACGCGATGGAGGGCCCGACCCCGGTCTCGGCCCTCATCCACGCGGCGACCATGGTGACCGCGGGCGTGTACCTGATCGTCCGCTCCGGAGCGATCTTCAACGCGGCCCCGGACGCACAACTCGTCGTCACTGTGGTCGGCGCCGTCACGCTCCTGTTCGGTGCGATCGTCGGTTGCGCGAAGGACGACATTAAGAAGGCCCTCGCCGGCTCGACGATGTCGCAGATCGGCTACATGGTGCTCGCCGCCGGACTCGGCCCCATCGGCTACGTCTTCGCGATCATGCACCTGGTGACGCACGGCTTCTTCAAGGCCGGGCTCTTCCTCGGCGCCGGTTCGGTCATGCACGGCATGAACGACGAGGTCGACATGAGGAAGTACGGCGGCCTCAGGAAGTACATGCCGGTCACGTTCATCACCTTCGGCCTCGGCTACCTCGCCATCATCGGCTTCCCGGGCCTGTCCGGCTTCTTCTCCAAGGACAAGATCATCGAGGCGGCCTTCGCCAAGGGCGGCACCGAGGGCTGGATCCTCGGCGGCGCGGCCCTGCTGGGCGCGGCCATCACGGCGTTCTACATGACGCGCGTGATGCTGATGACGTTCTTCGGGGAGAAGCGCTGGCAGCCCGACGAGAACGGCAACGAGCCGCACCCGCACGAGTCCCCGAGGACGATGACGATCCCGATGATCGTGCTGGCCTTCGGATCGGTCTTCGCGGGCGGCATCTTCGGCATCGGTGACCGCTTCCTGCACTGGCTGGAGCCCATCACCGGCCACGAGGAGGGCAACTCCCCGGTCAGCGCCCTGACGGTCACCCTGGCCACCATGGTCGTGCTCGTCATCGGCGTCGGGATCGCCTGGGCGCAGTACGGGCGCCGTCCGGTCCCGGCCGTCGCCCCGCGCGGTTCGCTGCTCACCCGGGCCGCCCGCCGCGACCTCCTCCAGGACGACTTCAACCACGTCGTCCTGGTGCGCGGCGGCGAGCACCTCACCCGCTCCCTGGTCTACGTCGACCACACCCTGGTCGACGGCGTCGTCAACGGCACGGCGGCCTCCATGGGCGGCCTCTCCGGAAGGCTGCGCAAGCTCCAGAACGGCTACGCGCGGTCGTACGCGGTCTCGATGTTCGGCGGTGCGGCCATCCTCGTCGCCGCGACCCTGCTGATGAGGGCGGTCTGATACCGATGTCCTTTCCCCTCCTGACAGCGACGGCGGCGCTGCCGGCCCTCGGGGCGGTGGCCACGGCCGCCGTCCCGGCCGCCCGGCGCACCGCCGCGAAATGGCTGGCGCTGCTCGTCTCGCTGGCGACGCTTGCGCTGGGCATCGTCGTCCTGGTGCGCTTCGACCCGGGCGGCGACCGCTACCAACTCACCGAGTCCCACGCCTGGATCGCGGACTTCGGGGTCCGCTACGAGCTGGGTGTGGACGGCATCGCGGTCGCGCTCATCGCGCTCACCGCCCTGCTGATCCCGTTCGTGATCCTGGCCGGCTGGCACGACGCCGACCCCCTGGAGACCGGCAGCAAGCGCTGGCGGCCCACCCAGGGCTTCTTCGCCCTCATCCTTGCGGTGGAGGCGATGGTGATCATCTCCTTCGAGGCCACCGACGTCTTCCTCTTCTACATCTTCTTCGAAGCCATGCTGATCCCGATGTACTTCCTCATCGGCGGCTTCGGGGACCGGGCCCACGAGCACGGCGACGAGGCGGCGGCCACCCAACGGTCGTACGCGGCGGTCAAGTTCCTGCTCTACAACCTGGTCGGCGGGCTCATCATGCTGGCGGCCGTGATCGGCCTCTACGTAGTGGCCGGGAACTTCTCGCTCGCGGAGATCGCGCAGGCGCGGGCCAACGGCACGCTGCACATGGCGACCAACACCGAACGCTGGCTGTTCCTGGGCTTCTTCTTCGCCTTCGCGGTGAAGGCGCCGCTGTGGCCGCTGCACACCTGGCTGCCCAACGCCATGCAGGAGTCCACCGCGCCGGTCGCCGTACTGATCACGGCAGTTGTCGACAAGGTCGGCACCTTCGCGATGCTCCGCTTCTGCCTCCAGCTCTTCCCGGAGGCCAGCAAGTGGGCGACGCCCGTCATCCTCGTCCTCGCCCTGATCAGCATCATCTACGGGGCGCTGCTCGCGGTCGGACAGCGGGACATCAAGCGGCTGGTGGCGTACGCGTCGATCTCGCACTTCGGGTTCATCGTCCTGGGCATCTTCGCGATGACCAGCCAGGGCCAGTCCGGGGCGACGCTCTACATGGTCAACCACGGTATTTCCACGGCCGCGTTGATGCTGGTCGCCGGATTCCTGATCTCGCGGCGCGGCTCGCGTCTGATCGCCGACTACGGAGGGGTGCAGAAAGTGGCCCCGGTGCTCGCCGGCACCTTCCTGATCGGCGGTCTGGCCACCCTGTCGCTGCCCGGACTCGCGCCCTTCGTGAGCGAGTTCCTGGTCCTGGTGGGCACGTTCTCGCGCTACCCGGCGATCGGGATCATCGCCACCTTCGGCATCGTCCTCGCCGCGCTGTACACCCTCGTCCTCTACCAGCGGACGATGACCGGCCCGGTGAAGCCCGAGGTCGCCTCGATGCCGGACCTGCGACCGCGTGAACTCCTGGTCGTCGCCCCGCTGATCGTGCTGCTGATCTTCCTGGGCGTCTACCCGAAGCCGATCACGGACATCGTGAACCCGTCGGTCAAGCAGACCCTGTCCGACGTACACAAGAAGGATCCCAAGCCCTCGGTGGAGGCGGCCAAGTGAGCGCAACAGCCGTCCACAGCCTGTGGACAACGGCGGCAGCCGCGAACCCGATTCCGAAGATCCCCACGCCGAAGATCGAGTACGGGCAATTGTCGCCCACCTTGATCATCCTCGGCGCGGCGCTCATCGGGGTACTGGTCGAGGCGTTCGTCCCGCGCAAGTCCCGTTACTACGCCCAGGTGTTCGTGTCCGTCGTGGCGCTCTGCGCCGCCTTCGCGGCGGTCGTGGCGCTCGCGGCGGACGGGTACGGCACCACCAAGGCGCACATCGCCGCCATGGGCGCGATCGCGGTCGACGGACCGTCCCTGTTCCTCCAGGGCGTGATCCTGCTCTCCGGACTGGTCGGCCTGTTCACCTTCGCCGAGCGGCGCCTCGACCCCGAGGCGCACGGCAACCGCGTCGACTCCTTCGCCGCACAGGGCGCGTCCGTGCCCGGCAGCGACAGCGAGAAGGCCGCCGTCAAGGCCGGGTTCACCACCACGGAGGTGTTCCCGCTCCTGCTCTTCGCGGTCTCCGGAATGCTCGTGTTCCCGTCCGCCAACGACCTGTTGACCCTGTTCGTGGCCCTGGAGGTCTTCTCCCTCCCGCTCTACCTCCTGTGCGCCCTGGCCCGCCGCAAGCGGCTCCTCTCGCAGGAGGCCGCGGTCAAGTACTTCCTCCTCGGTGCCTTCGCCTCCGCGTTCACCCTCTTCGGCATCGCGCTGCTCTACGGCTACGCGGGCTCCATGTCGTACGCCACGATCGCGCAGGTCGTCGACGGCTCCATCACCAACATCAACCCCGCCCTCGCGGACACCATGGGCAACGACGCGCTGCTGCTCATCGGCGGCGCGATGATCGTCATGGGGCTGCTGTTCAAGGTGGGCGCGGTGCCGTTCCACATGTGGACGCCCGACGTCTACCAGGGTGCGCCGACCCCGGTCACCGGCTTCATGGCCGCCGCGACCAAGGTGGCCGCCTTCGGAGCGCTGCTCCGGCTCCTCTACGTCGTGCTGCCGGGCCTGCGCTGGGACTGGCGGCCCGTCATGTGGGGCGTCGCGATCATCACGATGCTGGGCGGCGCGATCGTCGCGATCACGCAGACCGACATCAAGCGGCTCCTGGCGTACTCGTCGATCGCGCACGCGGGCTTCATCCTCGCGGGCGTCATCGCGACCACCCGGGACGGCGTCTCGTCCGTGCTCTTCTACCTGGGCGCGTACTCGTTCGTGACGATCGGAGCCTTCGCGGTCGTCACCCTCGTCCGGGACGCGGGCGGCGAGGCGACGCACCTGTCGAAGTGGGCGGGGCTCGGGCGGAGATCACCGCTGGTCGCGGCGGTGTTCGCCGTGTTCCTGCTGTCCTTCGCTGGCATTCCGCTGACGGCCGGCTTCGCGGGGAAGTTCGCCGTGTTCAAGGCGGCGGCGGCCGGTGGCGCGGCCCCGCTGGTCGTGGTCGGTGTGCTCTCCTCCGCCATCGCGGCGTTCTTCTACATCCGCGTGATCGTGCTCATGTTCTTCAGCGAGCCGAGGCCCGACGGCCCCACCGTCGCGGTCCCCTCCCCGCTGACCATGGCGACGATCGGGATCGGCGTGGCCGTCACGCTCGTCCTCGGTGTGGCCCCGCAGTACTTCCTGGACCTGGCGAACCAGGCGGGGATCTTCGCCCGCTGAGGCCGAGTACGGCCGAAGGCCCCGGTTCCCCTCGTGGGGCCGGGGCCTTCGTGCGTGTGGGTCAGACCTTCGGGCAGACGACCTCGGGGTTCCAGGGTGCGAACAGGCCCTTGGGATTGGGCTTGTAGATCCAGGCGTGGAGGGTGAAGTAGCCGAGTTCCGGGTCCTTCTGGAAGGCCTGCCCGAACAGCGTCGGCGCGGTCGTCTGGCCCGTGTCCGTCACCATCCACTCGACCGCGACCAGGCGGCGCCCTTCGACGAAGTCGGACCCGTCCGCGTACAGCAGGGCCGCCGGTTTCGCCGGATCGAGTGAATCGATATTCGCCTTGTTGACATAGTGGTAACCCATGCCCCCCTCGGGCGGGTTGGCGGCGCAGTCGTCGGAGCGTTGGTATCCGGCGGTGGCGGCGACCGCGAACGCCTCGTACCCGTACTTCGAGGTGGCCTGGTACGTCTTGCTCAGCGTGGTCCACACGGACGGGTCGGGATCGTCGGACGCGGCGTGGGCCGGGGCGGCGGTCAGCGCGAAGGCCGCGGCAGTCGCCACCGCGACGGCGGTTTTGACGGCGCCCGGCAGGGACCGAGAGGACATGGTGGGGCTCCTTGACTTCGGGAGGCGTCCGCTCATACGGCGCGCGCCGTCCGTTCGGTGGCGTGGCGGACCTCCCCCGGCCCGCCCGAGCAGCATGTTCCGGCCGTACCGTCCGCGCCATGTGACGGGAGCCATTCGACTGACCACACCCGGTCACCGCCACCGGCCTGTGGATAACTCCGACGCTGTCAGCGCGGAGCCCTATCGTGGACGCAGTGGTCGAGGGACGACGTACGGGGGACGAGCGATGCACGGGATGGGCGGGACGGTTGTGACGACCGAAGCACGGACGCCGACGACACACGGCGAGAGCGAGGCACTGGCCACGCTCCACCGCGTCTTCGGCTACGACAGCTTCCGCGGCGCGCAGGAAGAGGTCATCGAGCATGTGGTGGCCGGCGGCGACGCCGTGGTCCTCATGCCGACCGGCGGCGGCAAGTCGCTGTGCTACCAGATTCCGTCCCTGGTCAGACCCGGTACGGGCGTTGTCGTCTCCCCGCTCATCGCGCTGATGCAGGACCAGGTGGACGCGCTGCGGGCGCTCGGTGTGCGCGCCGGGTTCATGAACTCGACGCAGGACTTCGACGAGCGGCGCGTGGTCGAGGCCGAGTTCCTCGCCGGCGAGCTGGACCTCATCTATCTCGCGCCGGAGCGGCTGCGGCTCGACGCCACGCTGAACCTGCTGTCGCGCGGCAAGATCTCGGTGTTCGCGATCGACGAGGCGCACTGTGTGTCCTCGTGGGGCCACGACTTCCGCCCCGACTACCTGTCCCTCTCCGTGCTCGGCGAGCGCTGGCCCGACGTGCCGCGGATCGCCCTCACGGCGACGGCCACGGACGCCACGCACAAGGAGATCACCCAGCGGCTGAAGATGCCGGACGCCCGGCACTTCGTGGCCAGCTTCGACCGGCCCAACATCCAGTACCGGATCGTGCCGAAGGCCGACCCCAAGAAGCAGCTGCTGAGCTTCCTGCGCGAGGAGCACGCGGGCGACGCGGGCATCGTGTACTGCCTCTCGCGCAAGTCCGTCGAGACGACCGCCGAGTTCCTGTCCCGCAACGGCATCGAGGCGGTGCCGTACCACGCGGGCCTCGACTCGGGCACCCGCGCGACACACCAGTCCCGGTTCCTGCGCGAGGACGGCCTGATCGTCGTCGCGACCATCGCCTTCGGCATGGGCATCGACAAGCCGGACGTACGGTTCGTCGCCCACCTCGACCTGCCCAAGTCGGTGGAGGGCTACTACCAGGAGACGGGGCGCGCGGGGCGTGACGGATCACCCTCCACGGCCTGGATGGCGTACGGCCTGAACGACGTCATACAGCAGCGCAAGATGATCCAGTCCAGCGAGGGAGACGAGGCGTTCCGCCGCCGCGCCGCCGCCCACCTGGAGGCCATGCTCGCGCTCTGCGAGACGGCACAGTGCCGACGCGGCCAACTGCTCGCCTACTTCGGACAGGACCCGGACGCGGCGGCCTGCGGCAACTGCGACACCTGCCTCACCCCGCCGGAGACCTGGGACGGCACGGTCGCCGCGCAGAAGGTGCTGTCGACGGTGGTACGGCTCCAGCGCGAGCGGGGCCAGAAGTTCGGAGCCGTGCAGATCGTCGACATCCTCATGGGGCGCCGGACCGCCAAGGTGATCCAGTTCGACCACGACCAACTGTCCGTGTTCGGCATCGGCGAGGACCTGGCCGAGGGCGAATGGCGGGGCGTCGTACGGCAGTTGCTGGCACAGGGGCTGCTCGCGGTCGAAGGGGAGTACGGCACTCTGGTGCTCACTGAGGCGAGCGGCACGGTGTTGCGGCGCGAGCGGGAGGTGCCGCTGCGCAAGGAGCCGAAGAAGCCGACGGCCTCGCGGTCGTCGTCCTCCGGCCGGGGCGAGCGCAAGGCCAAGGCCGCGGCGGTCGAACTGCCCGAGTCGTTGCAGCCCGCCTTCGAGGCCCTGCGCGCCTGGCGCGCCGAACAGGCCCGTGAGCAAGGAGTACCGGCCTACGTCATCTTCCACGACGCCACGCTGAGGGAGATCGCGACGGTGTGGCCCACGTCCGTGGGGCAGTTGGGGGAGATCAGCGGGGTCGGCGAGAAGAAGCTGGCGACGTACGGGGAGGGCGTGATCGGGGTGCTGGATTCGCTGGGCGGGGCACCGGCCGCGGCGGAGGTGCCCGCGCAAGCGCAGGCGTCGGCACCCGCACCGGGCCGGGCGGCGAAGGATGTCGACCCCGGTGCGGACTACTGGCCCGAGATGGATGCGGAGCCGGAGCCCGAGGACTGGATATAGGGAACTGGCCCGTAGGGGCGGCGGCCCCTACAGCGCGCGGGTCGCGTATGCCCTGACGTCCGCGTCCGAGTCGGTGGTCGCCGTGGCGAGGGCCGCGCGGGCGTCGGTCGTGCGGTGCCGGGTCAGCGCGAGGACGGCTGCTTTGCGTACGTCGGCGTTCGGGTCGGCCAGGGCCTTGGCCAGGGCGGGGACCGCGGTTTCTGGGTCGGCGGCGGACAGCGCGGTCGCGGCACCGGCCCGGACCTGCCAGGCCGGGTCGGCCAGGGCCGCGACGGCACGGGCCGTGAGCGGCGCCGGGCAGCCGGTGGTGCCCAGGGCACCGTAGGCGGCGGCGCGGACCAGGGCGTCGGGGTCGTCGGCGAGGGCGGAGAGGGCTGACTCGGTGCCGGTGCCGGTGCCGGTGCCGGTGTCGGACGCGGCCTCTCCGAGGTCCCCTAGACGCCCCGCCGCCACCGTCCCCAGCGCCTTGGCGAAGGTGACGCGGACCTCGCGGGACGGGTCCGACGGTGCCGCGTGGGCCAACTCGCCGATGGCGTCGACCGAGACGAGGGCACGGACGGCCTCGATGCGGACGGCGGTGTCGGGGTCGGTGAGGGAGCGGGCGAAGAGTTCGACATCGCCGAGGTGTAGCGCGCGCAGGACGTCGAGGGCCGCCGCGCGGACGACGGGGTCGGGCTCGGTCAAGGCGTCGGCGAGGCCGTCGCGGAGGGCGGGTGAGGGCGGCAGCGTCTCCACCAGCTCGCGCAGTGAGGCCGCGGCGGCTGTGCGGACCTCGGCGGCGGGGTCACGGAGGGCCTCGGCGAGTGCGGGACCTGTGCCGGGCGGGAGGGTCTCCGTCAGGACGGTGACCGCCTCACGGCGGACGGACGCGGCCGGGTCGGTCAAGTAGGGCCGCAGGGCGTCGAGTTCGGGCTCTTCCTCGGCGAGGGCGACGAGTTCGAGGAGACGGGAGGAGGACTGTCCGGGGGAGGGAGCCGGAGCTGTTGTGGGGGAGTACGTCGGCTGCGGTTCGGCGGGGGACACGAGCGGGGCGACCTCCCGCGAGCCCGCCGTGGCGACGTTCTCGGGATGGACCTCGCCGAGTCGGCGGGAGGGACCGCCGGTCGGGGTGAAGTCCTCGATCGGAACCAGGTAGGGGGCCACGGGTCGGGCCGTGAACTCCATCGCACCGGAGGGGGACTTGTGCAGGTCGAGGTGGTGGAACCAAGAGACGTCGTCGCGCGCCGGATGGTCGAGACGGTCGTGGTAGAGGCCCCAGCGGGACTCCGTGCGGGCCAGGGAGGCGCGCGCGGCCATCTCCGCGCAGTCGCGGATGAAGGAGACCTCGGCGCAGCGCATCAGTTCGTGCGGGGTGCGGGCGCCCATCTCGGCGATGTCCGCGCGCATCCGCTCGAACGCCTCCAGGGCGAGCGACAGTCGGGCGCCGGACTTCGGCGGGGCCACGTAGTCGTTCACGAAGCGGCGCAGTTTGTACTCGACCTGGGGCTGCGGCGGGCCGTCCGGGTTGCGCAGCGGGCGGTAGATCAGCTCGTGCGCGTCACGGAGCTGGGAAAGCGGCAACTCGCCCTCGTACGCGGTGTATTGGGCCGCGTCCGCGCCCGCCAGGTCGCCGAAGACGAACGCGCCGATCATGTAATTGTGCGGGACGCAGGCCAGGTCGCCGGCGGCGTAGAGGCGGGGGACGGTCGTACGGGCGTGGTCGTCGACCCGTACTCCCGAGGCCGAATGGCCGCCGCACAGGCCGATTTCGGAGATGTGCATCTCGACGTCGTGGGTGCGGTAGTCGTGGCCGCGGCCCTCGTGGAAGGTCCCGCGGGTGGGCCGTTCCGTGGAGTGAAGGATGGACTCCAGGGCGGAGATCGACTCCTCCGGGAGGTGGCTCAGCTTCAGGTACACGGGCCCGCGGTCGCTCGCCACCTCGGCCGCGAACTCGGCCATCATCTGGCCGGACCAGTAGTCGGAGTCGACGAAGCGTTCGCCGTGCCGGTTGACCTGGTAGCCGCCGAAGGGGTTGGCGACGTAGGCGCAGGCGGGGCCGTTGTAGTCCTTGATCAGCGGGTTGATCTGGAAGCACTCGATGCCGGTGAGTTCGGCGCCCGCGTGGTAGGCCATCGCGTAGCCGTCGCCCGCGTTCGTCGGGTTCTCGTACGTGCCGTACAGGTAGCCGGAGGCGGGCAGGCCGAGTCGGCCGCAGGCGCCCGTCGCGAGGATCACGGCGCCCGCGCGGACCGAAACGAAGCCGCCCGTACGGGTATTGAAGCCCGCGGCGCCCACCGCGCGCCCGTCGGCGGTGAGTACGCGCACCGGCATGACCCGGTTCTCGATGCGGATCCGCTCCCGCATCTCGCGCCGCCGCAGTTGTCGGTACAGGACCTTCTTGACGTCCTTGCCCTCCGGCATCGGCAGCACGTACGAGCCCGAGCGGTGGACCTGGCGGACCGCGTACTCGCCGTGCTCGTCCTTCTCGAACTTCACGCCGTACGACTCCAGTCGCTGCACCATCGCGAAGCCGCGGGTGGCGGTCTGGCGGACGGTGGACTGGTCGACGATGCCGTCGTTGGCGCGGGTGATCTCGGCGACGTAGTCGTCGGGCTCGGCGCGGCCGGGGATGACCGCGTTGTTGACGCCGTCCATGCCCATGGCGAGCGCGCCGGAGTGACGGACGTGGGCCTTCTCAAGGAGGAGGACGTTCGCGCCGTGCTCGGCGGCGGTCAGGGCCGCCATCGTTCCGGCCGTGCCGCCGCCGATGACCAGGACGTCGCAGGTCAGCTCTTCGGCCTCGGCGAGCGAGGGGATCTCCAGGGGAGTGTTCACGGAGGTGGTCACCAGGGGGCCTTTCAGGTACCTCAGGTACCGAGCGAGGTCAGGACGTCGCGGCGCAGCGCCACGCGCGCGGGATCGTCGTGCGCGGCACGGTCCCGTGGACGCGGCACGTCGCGTACGGCGACGAGTCGGCCGGCGCCGAGGAGGGCGACTCGGTCGCCGAGGTACAGGGCCTCGTCCACGTCGTGGGTGACGAAGACGACGGTCGCGCCCGTGCCGCGCAACACCTCGACCAGGAGGTCCTGCATGCCCGCGCGGGTCTGGGCGTCGAGGGCGCCGAAGGGTTCGTCCATCAGGACGGCGCGGGGCGCTCCGGCGAGGGCGCGGGCGAGTTGGGCGCGCTGGCGTTGTCCGCCGGAGACGCGGTGGGGCAACTGCCGTGTCTGCGCGGCGAGTCCGACCCGGTCGAGCCAGGCCTCCGCCTGGGTCCTGCGCTCGGCGCGCGGCAACTTCTTGATGGCCAGCGGGAGTTCGACGTTGGCGCGCAGACTGCGCCAGGGCAGGAGGGCGTCGTCCTGGAAGATCAGGGCGCGGTCGGCGCCGGGACCGGTCAGCGGGCGGCCGTCCTGGGTGACCTCACCGGAGAGCGGCGACAGCAGCCCGGCGAGCGTACGCAACAGCGTCGACTTGCCGCAGCCCGAGGGGCCTACGACGGTGAGGATCTCGCCGGGGGAGACGTTGATGTCGACGTCGTCCAGGACGGGGGCGCCGGGGCGGCCCAGCGTGGCGGAGCGCAGCGCCAGGGCCGCGCCGGTACGGGAGTTGGCCTCGGGGTCGGCCCAGGAACCGGTCCGGTGCTCGGCCCAGGAGTCGGTCCGGGGGCCGGGCTGCGGGGCGGTCGGGGTGCCGGTTCCGGGGGTGGGTCGGGCGGGGGTCCGGCCGTCGGTCTCGGGGGTGGGCTGGGCATCGGTCTGGCCGTTGTTCCCGGGAGTTGTCCGGGCATCAGTGCGGCCGTGGGTCTTGGGGGTGAGGTGGGCGCTGGTTGGGGCGTGGGTCTCGGGGGCGGGTCGGGCATCGGCCTGGCCGTTGCTCCCGGGAGCGAACCGGGCATCGGTCCGGCCGTCGGTCCCGGAGGTGGGCCGGGCGTCGGTGCCCGCAACTGTGCCTGCGACTGTGCCCGCCACTGCTCCCGCGTCGGCTCCCGTGGCGGAGCCCAAGTCGCCCCCGGAGACGGCCCTTTCCCCGCCACCGAGGCCGGTCCTCGCCTCGCTCCCGGAGGCGGACGTTGCCGTGCTCCCGGAGGCGGACCGGACCTCGCTCCCGGGATCCGTCCCGGACGGTGATCTGACCTCAGACGAGCTGTTCATGGGGCACGCCCTCCTGGGGTGTGGGGGTCGCCGGTACGGCAGGTGTGGCACCGCCGGCCCGGCGCGGAACGCGGGCGACCGGGACGTACGACGTGCGCGGCAGCCAGTGGGTGAGGCGGCGGCCGAGGAGTTCGACGGCCGTGGACGTGAGCCAGCCGAGCAGGCCGATCGTGACCATGCCGACGAAGACGCCCGGGTAGTCGACGACCGTGTAGTCCTGCCAGGTGCGGTAACCGACGCCGTACTGGCCGGAGATCATCTCGGCGGAGATCACGCAGATCCACGAGACGCCGATGCCGACCGACAGGCCGCCGAAGATGCCGGGCAGCGCGCCCGGCAGGACCACCGAGAAGAGGATCCGCCACCGGCCGCCGCCCATCGTGCGAACCGCCTCCTCCCACACGGGAGTCAGCGCGCGGATGGCGTGACGGGCGGAGACCAGCACGGGGAAGAAGGCGGCTGTGCAGGTGATGAAGACGATGCCCTGTTCGTTGGAGGGGAACAGGAGGATTGCGACAGGGACCAGGGCGATCGCGGGGATCGGGCGCAGGACCTCGACGAGCGGGCCGAGCAGGTCCTCGGCGAGGCGCGAGCGGGCCACGAGCACGCCCGCCGCCACGCCCAGGACAGCAGCCAGGGCGAAACCGGTGAGGATGCGGGTGAGGCTGTCGGTGAGGTCCGTCCAGTAGTCGTCGCCGGTGACCCGGTCGGCGAAGGCGCGGGCCACGTCGGCGACCGTGGGGAACTGCGAGAAGCGCACCCACAGATCGACGTTCAGGCTGGTCAGCAGCTGCCAGATGCCCAGGGCGGCGGCCAGCGAGCCGAGCCGGAGCGCGTAGCGGCCCGCCCGCCCCGGATACCGGGTCACGACGCTGCCTCCAGAGCCTCGGCATACGTCACGACTCGCGCACCCCCGTGGGCGGCGACGTACGCCTGCGCGGTCGCCGGTGCCACGAACGGCAGCAACTCTGCCCCGTCGCTCACCCATACCGCCTTGTCCGCGAACCACAGCGTGCCCGTGGTGGCGTCGGGGGCGTAGGCGGCGCGGGTGGTGGTGCCGTGGGCGGCAATGTAACTCAGCAGCTCCGTAGGGGACTTGAAGGTGAGGGTCTTCTCGGAGCCCTTGGGCCATGCCTCGCTCGCCGCCGTCGGTGGTGCCGCGGCGAGTTGCTTGGCGTAGGCCGTCGCGCCCAGGGCCCGCCTCACGTACTGGTCGTCTACGAAGGAGTCGACGTCGACGTTCCCGACGAGTTTCGCCGACTTCAGGACCGTGACGTCCTGCTTGAGGGCGGAGACGAGTTGGGGCTTGAGGGCCGGGTCGAAGGTGGCTATGCCGTGGGCGCCGTTGTAGAGGTACACGACCTCGGCGGGCAGGCCGGTGGCCTTGGCGACCTTCTCGGCGGCGGTCACCGGGTGGCCGGTGAGGTAGTCGGTCGCCTGGGCCTGGGCCTTGAGGAACGCGTCGAGTACGGAGGGGTGTTGCTTCGCGAAGTTCTCGCGGGCGGTGACGCCGTGGAAGGTGGGGAGGTCGAGTTGGGCACCGTCGTAGAGGGCCTTCGCCCGGCCCTGATAGGTGAGCAGGCCGGGCCAGGCGACGAACTGGGAGAGCGCGTCCGCGCTGCCGGCCGTGAGGGCCGAAGCGCCCACCGCGGGCTGCTGGTTGAGCTTCTCGATGCCCTTGTCGGGGTCGATGCCGGCGCGTTGCAGGGCGCGGACGAGGGTGCCGTCGGCGGCGGAGCCGACGCTCGTGGAGACCTTCTTGCCCTTGAGGTCCTTGAGGGAGGTGAGCTTCGAACTCGGCGCGGTGACGATGGTGTTGAGGCCGCCGCGCAGGTTGTAACCGGTGACGGAGACGAGGCGGGTGGGCTGGCCGAGTTGTTTGCCGCGGGCCGCGTTGATGAGGAGCGGGAAGTCGCCCATCGAGCCGATGTCGATCTTCCCGGCGGTCATCTGCGCGGTGATGGGGGCGCCGGTCGCGTAGTCCTGCCAGTCGACCTTGTAGGTGTGGCCGTCGTGCAGGGCATTGAGCTGCTGTTCGAAGTAGCCGAGGGAGCGCAGGAGGGTGCCGGCGGTGACGGTGTTGATGGTCTTGGACTGGTAGCCGACGGTGACCGTGATCGTCGACGCGCTACCGGCCTCCGCGCTGCCGCCGCAGCCGGACAGGGTCAGCGACAGGGCGACCGCGGACAGGGCAACTGCCGTGCGTTTCATGGGAGTTCGGGCCTCTCACCGGAGCAGATAGGGCATGTTGACCGTGACGGCTCCGGTGGGACAGCGGGCCGCGCACGGGCCGCAGTACCAGCACTCGTCGACGTGCATGTAGGCCTTGCCGTTGCTCTCGTCGATGGCCAGGGAGTCCAGCGGGCACATGTCGACGCACAGGGTGCAGCCGTCGATGCACTTCGACTCGTCGATGGTCACGGGCACGTCGGCCCGCTGGGGCGCCAAGGGCATGGCTGTCTCCAGGGAGGTACAGGCAGGAGGTGAGTTCAGAGGGAGCGGTGCAGCAGGCCGCTCATGGTGATGCGGTCGCCGCGGAAGCGGATGAACTCCAGGTCGACCGGGCGGCCGTCGGCGAGGTGGGTGAGGCGTTCGAGCATCAGGACGGCGGCGCCGCGCGGGGCTTCGAGTACGGCGGCGGAGTGTGCGTCCGCGTTGACGGCCTCCAGGGTGATCTCGGCGTGGCCGAGGCCCTGGCCGGTGACGGACTCCAGGAGGCGGAAGACGTCGGTGTTCTCCAGGTCGGCGTCGAGCAGCGCGGTGCCGATGTCGAGCGGGAGGTAGGTGAGGTCGAGGGAGAGGGGGATGCCGTTGAGGCGGCGCAGGCGTTCGATGTAGAGGACGTCGGTGCCGGGCTGGACGTGGAGGCGTTCGGCGACGGGGGCCGGTGCGGGGGCGGGGCCCAGGGTGCGGACCTCGTTGGTGACTTGGCCGTGTTCGCGCAGGGTTTCCGCGAGGCCCATCAACTGGTCGAGGCCGTGCGGGTACTTCCGGGCGACGACGACCGTGCCGACGCCGGGGAGCCGGTCGACGAGGCCTTCCGCGCGGAGCAGGTCCAGGGCCTGGCGGACCGTGTTGCGGGAGGCGCCGTACTCGGTGGCGAGGGTGGTCTCGTGCGGGAGGGTGCCGTCCGGGAAGCTGTCGGCGAGGAGTTCGTGGCGCAGCAGATCGGCGAGTTGCCGGGCCTGGTCGGCCCGCAGTCGGCGCCGCGCGCGGTGGGCGGCGACGGTGGTCGCGCCCTGTCCGGCGTGGTCGCGGATGCGGTCCGTGGGTGGCATGTTTCGAACCATAGCGAGCAGGTAGGGAATGCGGTGTTGCGGGAGTGTTGCGCCACCGGGGCCGCCGGCGGTGGGGTGGTTGAGCTGGGCGGATGGTTACAGATGGGGGAGATCTGCCACGTTCGCCGGTGCGTGGTGGCGGGCCGGGGAGGTCGGGTCACGGGCGCCGACCCGCCATCGCCAACACAGCGCCCAAGCCCCAAGCAAGCCTCCCCCGGCGTGCCGTCAGCCCAGCGCCGTCGGCCCAGCGCCGTCGGCCCAGCGCCGTCAGCTCAGCGCCGTCAGCCCCGGCGCGAACACGATCAGCAGTGGCAGCAGGGGGATCAGGGCAGCCACCGTCGTCGTCAGGGCGCGGCGGCGGCGGCCCAGGCGGGGGCGGGGGTCCAGGAGGCGGTCGACGCGTTCGCCGAGGAGGCGGTGGCTGGAGGCGCAGGAGAGGACACCGCGGTGGTTGTTCAGCTCGATCAGTGCCAACGCGGTGGTCAGATGGCCGCACTGGCGGGACGCGGTGTCGTCGGCGGCGAGTTCCACCAGCCGGTGGGTCTGGTCGCAGAAGTGGGCGAACAGCGGGACGTGCGGAAAACCGGAGGCCAGCGCGGTCGACAGATGCAGCAGCCAGTCGTGGTGGGCGCGGGCGTGACCGCGTTCGTGGGTGAGGACCGCGTCGAGCTGGTGGCCGGTGAGGCGGTGCAACGCGCCTGTGGTGACGACCAGTTGGGGCGGATGACCCGGCATCCACCAGGCGTCCGGGTACTCGTCCTCCAGGACGAGGAGAGGCCCCCGTGCCGGGGGCAGCCCGGCGGGCAGGTCCGGGGCGCGCTCGCGCAGCAGGGCGCGGGCCAGGCCGCGCCGACGGCGGGCCTCGGCGAGTTCGCGGGCCAGCATCGCCGTCGTCCAGGCCGCGCCGCACGCCAGCGACAGCGTGAGGGCGACGGCCCAGACGGGGGCGGCGGAGAGGTCGTAGGCCGCGGTGACGGCGGGCGGGGCCGGGGCGAAGACATGGTCGCGGACGGTGTGGAAGACGGCCGCCGCGCCGAGCACGAGGGCGCCGAGACAGCACAGCAGGACCGTGGCGACCAGGCACTGCCACACCCACAGGCCGACCACGGGTTCCCGCTCGGGCCACACGGCCCGGGTCAGCGCGCGCGGAACCGGCACGGCGGCCGAGAGGGCGACGACGCTCAGCAGGAGCAGGCAGACAGTCATGCCACGGGCTCCGGATCCTGGTCAACGGCACAGACAGAGGGCAGAAGGGGGGTGCGGGTGCGGCTGTACCCGAGGGCGAGCGCACGAGGTGTGGGCCCGTCCGCCGTCAGTATGACGGTCCGGGCGGCCGGAGTCAGGTGTACGGCGAGCACCGGACGCACCCGCGACCACCCCGACTCCGGCCCGCGAGCCGCCTCACGCCTCGCCCGCGACCGCACCGACTCCGACCCGCGAGCCGCCTCACGCCTCGCCCGCGACCGCACCGACTCCGGCCCGTGAGTCGCCTCACCCCTCCCGCCCGCACCTCACGTCAGGCCCGCCCCACGATCCGCCCGGTGACCTCGCCGAGTCCCACCCGGGTCCCGTTCGCGCCCGGTGCCCAGGCCGACAGGGTCACGACGTCGCCGTCCTCCAGGAACGTCCGCTTGCCGTCCGGGAGTTCGAGGGCGTCGCGCCCGTTCCAGGTCAGCTCCAGCAGCGAACCGCGCTCGCGTTCCGCCGGTCCGCTGACCGTGCCGGAGCCGTACAGGTCGCCGGTGCGCAGGGAGGCGCCGTTGACCGTCATCTGGGCGAGTTGCTGGGCGGCCGTCCAGTACATGGTGGAGAACGGCGGCTCGGAGACGACGTGGCCGTTGATCGCGACCGCGATGCGGAGGTCGTAGCCTCCGGGTTCCTCCGCCGAGTCGTCCAGATAGGGGAGGAGTTCGTGCGTGCGCTCCGGTGGTGCCACCCGCGAGTCCTCCAGCGCGTCCAGCGGGGTGATCCACGCCGACACCGAGGTGGCGAAGGACTTGCCGAGGAACGGGCCGAGGGGGACGTACTCCCAGGCCTGGATGTCGCGCGCGGACCAGTCGTTGAGGAGGCACAGGCCGAAGACGTGTTCGCGGAAGTCGGCGAGGGCGACCGGCTCGCCCATCCGCGACGGCGTGCCGACCACGAAGCCGACCTCCGCCTCGATGTCCAGGCGGATCGACGGGCCGAAGACGGGCGCGGGGTCGGACGGGGACTTGCGCTGCCCGGACGGTCGTACGACATCCGTGTCCGAGACCACGATCGTGCCCGAGCGGCCGTGGTAACCGATGGGCAGATGCTTCCAGTTGAGGGTCAGGGAGTCGGGCGCGTCGGGGCGGAAGATGCGGCCGACGTTCCGGGCGTGGTTCTCGGAGGAGTAGAAGTCGACGTAGTCCGCGACCTCGAACGGGAGGTGCAGGGTCACCGCGGAGAGCGGGTGGAGGAAGGGGGCGATCGTCTCCTGATGGGACGGCACCGTCACCCACGCGGTCAGCGCGCGCCGGACGTCCGACCAGGCCGTACGGCCCGCGGTGAGCAGCGGGCCGAGCGTGGGGTGCGCGAGGAGGGAGACGTACGGCGAGCCGAGCGCGGCGGCGGCGGCGCCCGCGTCGAGCACCTGGTCGCCGTACCGGACGCCGACGGTCCGTTCGTCCGAGCCGAGGGGCGAGAAGACGCCGTAGGGAAGGTTGTGCGGGCCGAAGGGATCGCCCTCGGGAAGATCGAAGGGGGGCATGGCGTGCTGCCTCACTCTCGTACGTACTCGCATGTGGCCGCGCCACACGTTACGGGTGAGTTGCGGGGACCGGCAGTGTCTAAAGAGTTCGCAATGTCCGAATAGGCCTTGTCGGAGGAGGTAATTCCGGCTTAGCGTCCTTTGGGGACATGGACGGGGTGGGTCCGGTCCGTAGGGGGGACACGTGGGGGGACCCGTGGCCAAACGCACCAGCGTGCCTTTCGAGGCCGACCGCGAGGTGCCGGGCCTGATCGTGAAATTCGGTGCCTATCCGCTGCATCACGGCGGGGTGGGCGCGATCCGCAGTCTGGGCCGCCTCGGCGTGCCGATGTATGCGATCACGGAGGACCGTTACACACCGGCCGCGGTATCCCGTTATCTGGAACGTGCGTTCGTCTGGCCGACGACCGGCACCGAGGAACCCGAACGACTGGTCGAGGGACTGCTGCGCATCGGCCGCCGCATCGACCGTCCCACCGTCCTCATTCCCACCGATGAGGAGGCCGCGGTCCTGATCGCCGAGCACCAGGACGCGCTGACCGACCGCTTCCTGTTACCGCGCGTCGATCCGAAGCTGCCGCGCCACCTCGCCAGCAAACAGGGGTTGCACGAACTCTGCGCGGAACACGGCATCCCCAGCCCCGCGGCCGCCTTCCCGCAGTCCTACGACGACATCGTCGACTTCGCGGAGAAGGCACGCTTCCCGATCGTGGCCAAGAACCGGGAGGCGTTCGTACGACGCTCCCGGCCCGCGGTGAACGGGACGACGAAGATCGCCACCCGCGAGGGACTGCTCGCGCTCGCCCGTGACTGGGGCGAGCATCCCGGCGTGATCCTCCAGGAGTACCTGCCGCGGGAGGAGGCCGAGGACTGGATCGTGCACGCCTACTTCGACCAGGACTCCACCCCGCTCGCCATGTTCACCGGCGTCAAGGTGCGCTCCTGGCCGCCGCACGCGGGAATGACGGCGAATGCGTACGTCGTCGACAATCCGGAACTCTCGGACCTCGCCGCCCGTTTCATCAAACAGATCGGCTTCACCGGAATCATCGACCTCGACCTGCGCTTCGACCGGCGCGACGGTCAGTACAAACTGCTCGACTTCAACCCCCGCATGGGCGCCCAGTTCCGACTCTTCGAGAACGAGTCGGGGGTGGACGTCGTCCGCGCCATGCACCTCGACCTGACCGGCCGCCCCGTCCCGGAGGGGGAACAGCGCGCCGGCCACCGGTACATCGTGGAGAACATCGACCTGCCCGCCCTCCTCGCCTATCGCCGCAGCGGCTATACGACGCCGCACGCGCCGGCGAAGGCGAGCGGGACCGAGCTGGCCTGGCTCGCGGGTGACGACCTGCGGCCGTTCTTCACGATGCTCGCTCGCTTCGTGCGGCCGGGCGCGAAGCACCTGTATCAGCTGTGGCGCACCAACCGGCGCGGCAGCGGCACCAGTAGCGGCAGCCAGCAGTAGCCCAGGGGCCCAGTGACCCAGTAGGCAGAGGCAGTTGGCGGCAGCTTCAGCACGAAGTGGCGAAATGACGTCCTGGGGAGGGACTTCGTGATTCAACCGGTAGCAATCATCGGCGCCGGCCCGTTCGGCCTGTCCACCGCCGCGCATCTGCGCGCCCGCGGCATCCCGGTCCGTGTCTTCGGCGAGCCCATGGTCAGTTGGCGTGACCACATGCCGGCCGGAATGCTCCTGAAGTCGACCCCGGCCGCCTCCAACTTCGACGCCCCGCAGCCCGGCCACAACCTCGTCGACTACTGCGACGCGGCCGGCATCCCCCGGCTGGTCACCGACGAGGACATCATCCCCGTCGAGACCTTCATCGGCTACGGCGAGTGGTTCCAGCAGAAGCTGGTGCCCGAGCTGGAGCGGGTACGGGTCGTGTCGGTGGACCGGAACGTCGACCGGAACAAGGGCGGTGGCTTCGAACTCAAGCTGGATTCGGGGGAGTTGTTCACGGCCCGGGCGGTCGTGGTGGCGACCGGCCTCTACGGCCTGGCCCACCTCCCGCCCGAGCTGGCCGCGGCGGCGGCCGACGGCCCCGCACCCACCGGCCCCGTCTCGCACAGTTCCCAGCACCACGACCTGAGCGGGTTCAAGGGCAAGGAGCTGATCGTCGTCGGCGCGGGCCAGTCCGCGCTGGAGACGGCGGTACTCGCGGCGGAGGCGGGCGCGCAGGTGCGGATCGTCTCGCGCGGGCGTGGCCGGGTCGCGTTCGGCGCGGCCCCCTGGGACCAGCCGAAGCTGCGCCCGGAGTCCCCGTTCGGGCGCGCCTGGTCGCTGTGGGCGCTGAGTTACTACCCGCAGCCGTACCGCTATCTCCCCGAGGGGACCCGCCACTACCTGGTCCGTCGGGTGCTCGGTCCGCTCGGCGCGTGGTGGCTGCGCGAGCGGTTCGAGGGGAAGGTGCAGGTCAGCGAGGTCGACCGGATCGTACGGGCGGACGCGGAGGCGGGCAGTCCGGTCCTGACGGTCGGCACGCACGGCGGCGGTACCGAGCAGCTCACCGCCGACCACGTCATATCGGCGACGGGCTATCGGGTCGACATCGCGGCGATGGACTTTCTGGGGCATGAGTTGCGTACGCAGTTGGCAGTGAGCCGGGGTACGCCGAAGCTCGGTGCCGGGTATGTGTCCTCCGTGCCGGGGGTGTACTTCACGGGGCTTCCCGCCGCGTCGTCGTACGGGCCGGTGATGCGGTTCGTGTGCGGGACGGAGTTCGCGTCACCGCGGCTGGCTAAGCATCTGGCGGCGGCTCATGGGTAGTTGACGAGCTGTCAGCTATTTGTCAGTTCCTTGTGGTTGACGATCGGGCGACGCGGAAGCCCACGTCGTCGACGCGGAAGGTCGGGTGGCTTCGACGGCGTACCGAGGCACGGCAGCTCCAGTGCTCGTCGAACCATCCGCCGCCGCGCAGTACCCGATACGTGCCGTAGACCTCCGGGTCGTAGAGGTCCCAGCACCACTCCCACACATTGCCCAGCATGTCGTGCAGGCCCCACGGGTTGGGCAGTCGGCCGCCGGGTTCATGGGGGCGCTCCTCGGAGTTGCCGCGGTGCCAGGCGATGTCGTCGAGCGGCCCGTAGCGGGGGCCGGTTGTTCCGGCGCGGCAGGCGTACTCCCACTCGGCCTCGGTGGGGAGACGGTAGCCGTCGGCGGAGGGGTCGGGTACGACGGCCTCGCCCTGGATGTCGTACGCGGGAGTCAACTCCTCTGTCTTTGAGAGAGAGTTGCAGAAGAGTACGGCGTCCAGCCAGGACACGGTTTCGACGGGGAGACGGTCGTTGCCGGGTGCGGTGCTGGGGTGTTCGCCGGTGACCTGGGCGTACTGGGCCTGGGTGACGGGGAGGGTGCCGAGCGAGAAGGCGGCGAGGTCGACCGTCCAACTGCGTTCCGTGCGGCGGTCGGAGAGGGTGACCTGCCCGGACGGTACAGGGGTCAGCTCGATGTGCGGGGTGGTGCCCATGCGTTACGTCAGCTCCAGGAGCATCGGGCGGAGGCGGTTCGCCAACTCCGGTGCGGAAAGGTCCAGTTCGGCCGTGGCCGCGGTGACCTCGTCCGGGCGGAGGTGGGCGCCCTTCGAGTAGGTGGTGGGGAGGTCAAGTCGTAGACAGGCGAGGGCGATCAGCTGGTCGCGCAGGGCGCGGTGCCAGGCGAAGCCGATGAGGGTGTTGCGGTCGGGTGGGGCGAACGGCGGCTGCGCGTGCGGGGTGCCGAAGACCGTCCGCCACCGCGGGCCCCGGGCGCCGAACTCCTCGTAGATCCATGCGGTCCACCGTTGCGCGGCTTCGGCGCGGGGGAGGAGTCGGGCGCGGGTGCGGTCGCGTTGTTCGGGGGTGAACATGCCTAGATGATGCATGCCGAGGGCTGTGGGTTCGGGGCGCTGTCCGCCACGGTCGGGGTCCTGGTCGGGGCCGGTGTGTCAGTGGTGCCGGTTATGTTGGTGGGCATGACGAGTTGGATCCGCTGTGGCGTCCTCGCGTGGGTGGATGACGCGCGGTACCGGGAAGACGAGACCGTCCTGGTCTACTTCAAGGGGACCAGCCTGGCCGCCATGACCGAAGGCCTGTCCTCGCGGCAACGGCCGCCGTTCGCCTACGGCAACGACACGGCACCCGGCGGCTGGGGCGTGATCGTGCACCACATGTTCGGCCTCGACGACTACGACGAGATCGACCACCGCGAACTGTGCCCTCCGGGCGCCGAGTTGATGGTGTTCGTGCCCAACCCGTGCGTTGCCAAGGTCCACGGCCCCAAGGCATACCACTACAAGGACGGCCAGACATCGTCCTGCATCGACTACGAGGCCCCCGAACACGCCGGCGAGTACTGGCCGAACAAGATGGCCCCCCTCATCACGGCGGCCGGACTGGACCATCGGAACGGGACCTACGAGGAGCAGTTGACCCAGCTGATCTGCGACCACCTGGGATTGCCCGCACTGAACCGCGACACCATCACGGTGGACCGCGACCTGGTGGCCGCCTACTACTAGGAGACCTCGTCGGCGCGCGCAGGGCGCGGCCTTGGGGTGGCCTCGGGGAAGTGTGACACTTCGGGGGTGGAGTGTCACACTTTTTGGGGAGGGGTGGGGTGGGGGTGGGTCAGGGGGTGGAGGCGTACGTCACGAAGTTCGTCCAAGCGGCGGCGGTGACGGCGAATCGGGGTCCCCGAGTGTCGTGCTTCGAGTCACGGACGTGGACGCTGGCGGGGGTGGCGGCCACTTCGACGCAGGAGTCACCTTCGGATCCGCTGCTGTAGCTGCTCTTGAACCAGGCCAGTTCGGGCTTACGGATCATTCCCCTCCCGTCAGTTGCAGGAAGTCCGTCCACGCGGCAGCCGTGACGGCAAAGCGGGGGCCCTGGGCGTTGTGCTTGGAGTCGCGGATGTGGATCGTGCCGGGGGCCGTGGCTACCTCGACGCAGTCGTTCGGATCGTTGGTGTCGCTGAAGCTGCTCTTGAACCAGTGCAGTTCGGAAGCGTCTCCGGCGGGGGCCTTGCGGATCATGTCTCTCCCAGCAGTTGCTCGATGAAGGCCTGTGACTCCCGTGTGGTCAGGGCCTCCGCTCGGATAATCCCATAGCGCAGCTCAAGGATCCGCAACTGTTTCAGGTCGGAGACAGGGCGCCCGCCATACCCGTCATCCTTGCGACCAATTGCTGTACCGTCCTTGAACTTGAGCACCTGGATCCGTCCGCCCATGCCAGGGTGGTCCCAGCGGTCCGTCGGTATCACTTGGATTTGGACGTTCCGCAACTGACCCATTTCTACGAGGTGTTCAAGCTGTTTGCGGAACACGATCCTGCCGCCGACCGGGCGCCTTAACGTCGCTTCTTCCAGCACGAAGCTGAGTTCAGGGGCAGGTTCGCGGTGGAAGATTTTCTTCCGGGCCATGCGCCCGGCCACCGCCTGCTCCAGCTCGTTGTCCGTAAGTGCGGGTCGCTGAGACCCGAGCAGCTCCCACATGAACTCCTTCGTCTGGAGCAGGCCATGGAGGGCGTAGCTGCCGTACGAGAGCAGTTCGACCGCTTTGGCCTCCAACGTCGTCAAGATCCGCACCGTTTTCGGGTACCGGACTTTCTCCACGTCCTCTTTCATCGCGGAGATCAGCCCATCGGCCCTCAATACTTCCTCCGCCTTGTCCAGATACTCGGGCCGGGGAATTCGCTTCCCGCCCTCGACCTTGTAGACCAAGTCCTCCCCGTACCCGATCGCCACCGCGAATTCCGGCACGCGCATCCCCGCCGCCTCGCGCCGCAGCCTCAGTTGACGGCCTACCGTCGCGAGGACCGCCAACCCCCAGTCGTCGTTCGCGTCCACCTCCCAACCCGGTTCGTCCACTTCGTTGTTCACGCTCATCCCGTGACCCTCCGTCGTACGGCCATGCCGCAAACGCCCCTACCCGTACGGCCCTGTCGACAGCCTGGACATCACTGGACAAGCACCGGACAGTCACCGTACGGGTTGGACTCGTCACGGGTGGGCATTACGACCGGTAACGGCCCAGCGTCCGCAACCCCGGCAGCGCCTTGTCGTCGAAGTCGAACAACGCCAGGTTCTCCCACGCGTTGCCGGACATCGGGTCGGTCGGGTCCCAGCCGTCACCGGCCCGGTACGTCCACACGCCTTCCCAATAGCAGTAGCCCAGCCCCTTGTTGCCGGGAACGTTCGCCATCAGGTCCGCCACCGTCCGCAGCCACGCCGACTGGCCCGCCGGGGTCGCCGGGTAGCCCGGGGTCAGCTGCGAGGGGTCGTACATGATGTCGTTCGTCGCGTCCTCGCTCTCCAGCGTGAACGGATACGCCGTCTCCGCGATCAGCACCGGCTTGTTGTAACGCGCCGCCAGATCCGCCAAGTTGGCCGCCGCCGCTGCCGGGGCGCCGTGCCAGAACGGGTAGTACGACTGGGCGATGATGTCGAAGTCGACCCCGTCGGCCACCACGTTGTCGTACCACCAACGCGACGTCCCGTTGTCGCCGCCCGACGCGATGTGGAGCATCGTGCGGATGCGGGGCGTGGTGTCGCGCGCCGCCGTCAGACCCGCCTTCAGGAACGTCGTCAGGTTGCCCCAACCCCCGGCGTCGTCACCCCAGTTCTTGCCGGTGGGCCAGAGCAGGCCGCCGTTGATCTCGTTGCCGATCTGCACCAGGTCCGCCGGAGTG
Source organism: Streptomyces sp. NPDC002276 (assembly GCF_053891435.1). Classification (NCBI taxonomy): domain Bacteria; kingdom Bacillati; phylum Actinomycetota; class Actinomycetes; order Kitasatosporales; family Streptomycetaceae; genus Streptomyces; species Streptomyces sp. NPDC002276. Next base: position 168,750 of record NZ_JBSFCQ010000014.1, read on the forward strand.
CCCTGGCGGCGCAACGCGCCCAGCACGTCGGCGGTGTGGTCGTAGACCGCCCTCGTCAGGCCCGCCACATCCAGGTCCGCCCAGGCGGCCGGCTTGGTCTGGTGGGACGGGTCCGCCCAGGTGTCGGAGTAGTGGAAGTCGACCCAGATGCCGATCCCGGCCCGCCGCAAGCGCTTCGCCAACGGCAGGATGTGCTTCTTGTTGTTGTAGCCGTCGGCCGGGTTCACCCAGACCTTGAGGCGGGCGTGGGTGACCCCCGCGTCGGCCAGGATGCGGATCGGATCGTCCCTGCGGCCGTCCGCCCGGCGGTACACCGCGCCGTACGCCTCGTCCTTGGGGAGCGACGAGATGTCCATCCCCCGGATCTCCAACCGGCGCCGGTCCGCGGCGACCGCCGGCGTCGCGGCCAGCAGCGGTACCGAGAGTGCCGCCGCACCCGCCGTAAGAACACTGCGTCTGCGCATCACAAGACTTCCCTTCACCAAGTAACCAAAGAAACAAGCGAGTTGAGCCCAGATTCAGCGCGGGTCGCGGAAGACCTCCACCCCGCCCGCCGGTACCGCCGCCCGACTCCCGTCCGGCAGCACCACCTTCACCTCGCTCCCGGTGTGGTTCACCGCGAAGCGGAACGTCCCCGACTCGCCCTCCCGCACGACGAGTTCGACATCGCGGGGCAGGTCCACCGGGGTGATCCCGGCGTCCGCGAGGGCCAGGTCCACCACGGCGGCCAGGTCCGCGCCGGTCAGCCGCGTCGCCAGGTACCACGCCGCCCCCGACCCCATCGCGTGCCGCGTCAGCGCCGCCCCGCCCGCCGTACGACCGTCCGCGAACACCGCGACCGTCTCGCAGCCCGCACCCGGGATCACGACCTCCGACCACAGATCCGCCTCGTACAGCGCGCCGTCCGTCCCCCGAACCGACACCACCTCACCCGGCAGCAACGGGTCGAACTCCTCGACGGTCAGGCCGAGTACGTCCCGCAGCGCCCCCGGATACGCGCCCGGATGCAGCGTGTCGTTCTCGTCGACGATCCCGGAGAAGAAGGAGACCAGCAGCGTTCCGCCCCGCGACACGTACCGCTCCAGGTCGGCGCCGACCCCCGCCGGAGCGGAGTACAACTGCGGTACCACCAGCAGCGGATACCGTGCCGGGTCCAGGTCCCCCAACCCCGTCGGCGGCAGGAAGTCCACCGTCAAGTGCCGGTCGTACAGCGCCTCGTAGAAGGAATCCAACCGTTCCCGCGCGTCCAGGTCCTGGCTCGGCCGCCACTCCAGGCTCTGCGCCCACCAGGAGTCCCACGACCACACCATCGCCACGTCACCCCGGGTCCGCGTGCCCCTCAGGTCGGCGAGGCCCGCGACGCGTCGCCCGAGTTCCGTCACCTCACGCCAACCCCGGTTGTCCGTACCGGAGTTCGCCAGCATCGCCGTATGGAACTTCTCCGCGCCCGACTGCGACTGCCGCCACTGGAAGAACATCGCCCCCTCGGAGCCCCGGGCCACATGCCCGAGCGAGTTGCGCGCCATCTCACCGGGACGCTTCGCGGGGTTGTACGGCTGCCAGTTGACCCCGGACGTCGCGTGTTCCAGCAGCAGCCACGGACCCCCGCCCGCGACCGAGCGCGTCAAGTCCGCGGCCAGCGCCAGATTCACGTGCGTACGGCGGCCGTCGGTCATCAGGTAGTGGTCGTTGGTGACGAGGTCGACCTCCTTCGCCCAGGCCCAGTAGTCGACGGTCTGGCCCTGGCTCGGCGCGACCATGAAGTTGGTGGTGACGGGGACGCCGGGGGAGAGGCGGTGCAGGATGTCCCGCTCGGCGACGAAGTTGGCGCGGGCCTGCGCGTCGGCGAAGCGGTGGTAGTCGAGTTGCTGGGTGGGATTGCATACGGACGGGGTCGCGCGCGGCGGGGTGATCTCCGCCCAGTCGCCGTACTGCTGGCCCCAGAACGCCGTTCCCCAGGCGTGGTTGAGGGCGTCGAGAGTGTCGTAGCGCGCCCGCAGCCACCCCCGGAAAGCCGCCGCGCAGACGTCGCAGTAGCAGGCGAGGACCGGGGCGCCGTACTCGTTGTGGACGTGCCACAGGACGACGGCCGGGTGGCTGCCGTAGCGCTCGGCCAGCGCCCGCGTGATCGTCGTCGCCGCCGCCCGGTACTCGGGGTTCGAGTGGCAGATCGCGCCGCGCGAGCCGAAGGCGAGGCGCACGCCCTCCCGCGTCACCGGCAGAGCGGAGGGGTGCGATCGGTAGAACCACGCCGGCGGTACGACGGTCGGCGTGCCGAGGTTCACCGCGATGCCCGCCCCGTGCAGCAGGTCCATCACCGTGTCCAGCCATTCCCAGTCGTACGCACCCGGTCGCGGCTCAAGACGGGCCCAGGAGAACACGCCGAGCGAGACCGCCGTGACCCCGGCCTCCCGCATCAGCCGTACGTCCTCCTCCCAGACCTCCCGCGGCCACTGCTCGGGGTTGTAGTCACCACCGAAGGCGAGCGGCAGACGGTCGTGCGGGGCGGGGGACGGCATGGGTTCACTCCCGAAGGTGGACGGTAAAACTCGGCTGTTTCTGTGATCGTGCACATGAATGCTCGCGGCTCGCACCCATCAGCAACAAGTAGGTAACCCCAGGCAACACCCATTGACAAGGGTCCGAAACAATTCTCTACTGTGCACGGTCACAGAGCCGTGCGGAGCATGCGGGACGTCCGATGGGACGTCGGAGGCCGGCTCGCACTCAGTCAGGGGAGATGAACATGTCGATCTACCGCCACCAGTTGAGCAGGCGCGGCATCCTTGCCGGGGCAGCAGCCGTCGGCCTCACCGGCACCCTCGCCGCCTGCGGCGGTTCCGACGACGACTCCGGCAAGAGCAGCGGGCCCGTCAAGCTGACCTACTGGTCCTGGGCGCCGAACATGGACAAGGTCGCCGCGATCTGGAACAAGAAGAACCCGGACATCACGGTCACCGTGTCCAAGCAGGCCGCCGGCCACGACATCCTCTCCAAGCTGATCACCGCGAAGAAGGCGGGCAACGCCCCCGACCTGATCCAGGTCGAGTACCAGTCGCTGCCGACGCTGGTCTCCAACGACGTGCTCGCCGACATCTCGAAGTACGCGAAGTCCGTCAAGTCCGAGTTCGCCGAAGGCCTTTGGGGCATGGTCACGCTCGGCACCGACGCCGTGTACGCGATACCGCAGGACTCCGGGCCGCTGATGTTCTTCTACCGCGAGGACCTGTTCAAGCAGCACAACCTGACCGTCCCCACCACCTGGGACGACTTCGCCAAGACCGCCCGCGCCGCCAAGAAGGCACTTCCGGACGCCTACTTGACGACGTTCTCGTCCAACGACCCCGGTCTGTTCGCCGGGTTGGCGCAGCAGGCCGGTGCCAAGTGGTGGACCGTGCAGAGCGGCGGCAAGTGGACCGTCGGCATCGACGACGCGGCGACGAAGAAGGTCTCCGACTTCTGGGGCGGGCTCGTCCAGGAGGGCGTGATCGACAACCAGCCCATGTACACGCCGGCTTGGAACAACGCGCTGAACAAGGGCACCAACATCGCCTGGGTCTCCGCCGTGTGGGCGCCCGGTGTGCTGGTCAGCTCGGCCCCCGACACCAAGGGCAAGTGGCGGATGGCCCCGCTGCCGCAGTGGAGCGCGGGCGAGGACGTCACCGGCAGCTGGGGCGGCTCCTCCACCGGTGTCTCCACCGACTCCAAGCACGCCGAGGCCGCGGCCAAGTTCGCGACCTGGCTGAACACCGACCCGGAGGCGCTGGCCGCCCTGGTCAAGGAGGTCGCCATCTACCCGGCGGCCACCAAGGGCCAGTCCGGCTCGGTGCTCACCCCGCCCGCGTTCTTCCCGAACCAGACCGACTTCTACGACACCGCCGCGAAGATCGCCGCCACCACGGCCGCCTCCGCCTGGGGCCCGAACGTCCAGGTCGCCTACGACACCTTCAGCGACGCCTTCGGCAAGGCCACCAAGGCGAAGAAGGCCGCCCAGTTCGACACCGCGCTCGCCACCATGCAGTCGGCGACCTTCACCGACATGAAGAAGCAGGGCTTCAAGGTGACCGAGGCATGACCGCCACTCCGCTCAAGGGCTCCGGCCGCACGACGGCCGGGCCCTTGGCGGACGGCACCGCCACCACCGTCCGCCCCCGCCGCATCCGCCGCCGTGGCCGCAGCGCGCCGTACTGGTTCCTGGTACCGGCCGTGCTCCTGTTCGCCGCCTTCACCGTCGTACCGATCGGGTACGCGGTGTGGCTCAGTCTCCACAAGGTCCAGGTCAAGGGCATCGGCCTCGGCAAGGGCGCCCGTCAGCAGGTGTGGAACGGCCTCGGCAACTACACCGACGTCCTGAACGACTCCGAGTTCGGCCACAGCGTCCTGCGCGCCTTCGGCTACGGCCTGATCGTCATCCCCACGATGCTCGGTCTGGCCCTGGTCTTCGCGCTGATGCTGGACACCCCGCGGGCGCGCAGCGCCAAGTTCGCCCGCCTCGCGATCTTCCTGCCGTACGCCGTCCCCGGCATCATCGCCGCCCTCATGTGGGGCTTCCTCTACCTCCCGACGGTCAGCCCCTTCTACTACCTGCTGCGCGAGTTCAACCTCCCGCAGCCCGACCTGTTCGACGGCGGCAACCTGTACCTGTCCTTCGCGAACATCGCGGTGTGGGGCGGCACCGGCTTCAACATGATCGTGATCTACACGGCCCTGCGGTCGATCCCGCAGGAGATCTACGAGGCCGCCCGCATCGACGGCGCCTCCGACCTGAAGATCGCCCTGCGCATCAAGATCCCGATCGTGATGCCCTCCCTCGTGCTCACGTTCTTCTTCTCGGTCATCGCCACCCTCCAGGTCTTCACCGAGCCCATGGCGCTCAGGCCACTCACCAACGGCCTCTCCAGTTCCTGGAGTCCGCTGATGGCCATCTACGACGCCGCCTTCCTCAGGTCGGACATCTACGGCGCCTCCGCCACCGCGGTGGTCCTGGCCCTGGCGACCTTCCTGGTCTCCTTCACGCTGCTGCGCGTCTCCGACCGCTACACCCGGGAGGACCGGGCATGACCCCCCTCACCCTCACCGCCGCCGACACCAAGCCCAAGCGCACCGCGTGGGTTCCGACCCTGGTGCTGATCCTCGGCTCCCTGTACTGCCTGATCCCCGTGGCCTGGGTGGTGATCGCGGCGAGCAAGGGCCAGGGCGAACTCTTCTCCACCTTCACCTTCGCCCCCGGCACCGGCTTCCTCGACAACCTCAAGGAGCTGAGCTCCTACCGGGACGGCATCTACTGGGAGTGGATGGTCAACTCCCTCCTCTACGCGGGCGGCGGCGCCCTGCTGTCGGCCGCGGTCTCGGCCGCGGGCGGCTACGCGCTGGGCCGATTCGCCTTCAGGGGACGGGAGTTCATCTTCAAGCTGATGCTGGCCGGCGTCCTCGTCCCGAGCATCGTGCTGACCGTCCCGCAGTACCTGCTCCTCTCCAAGACGGGCCTGGCCGACTCGTACTGGTCGATGCTCCTGCCGTCGATCCTCTCTCCCTACGGCGTCTACCTCGTCCGGATCTACGCGGCCGCCGCCGTGCCCGCCGAACTCCTCGAAGCGGCCCGCATGGACGGCGCGAGCGAGTGGCGGATCTTCTCGCGGATCGCGGTCCCGATGATGATGCCGGGGCTCATCACGGTGTTCCTGTTCCAGTTCGTCGCCATCTGGAACAACTTCCTGCTGCCGTACGTGATGCTCGCGGACGACACCAAGTTCCCGCTCACGCTGGGCCTTTACACCCTGCTGGCCCAGGGCGCCTCCCAACCGGCGCTCTACACGCTGGTCATCATGGGCTGCTTCCTCGCGATCCTGCCGCTGATCGCGCTCTTCCTGGTGATCCAGCGGTTCTGGTCCCTGGACCTGCTGAGCGGCTCGGTCAAGGCGTGAGAAGCATGTAGCGAGTACCTCCCCCCACCGCACTGAACCGGCAGAACGAGGACCATGACCACCAGTCCGAACGGACGCCGTAAACCGCCCACCATCCACGACGTGGCCCGGGAGGCAGGCGTCTCCCGGGGGACCGTCTCCCGCTTCCTCAACGGCGGCCACTACGTCTCACCGGCCGCCCGCACCGCCGTGGAGACGGCGATCAGGAAGACGGGCTACGTCGTCAACCGGCACGCCCGCTCCCTGAGCACCGGACGGTCGGACTCGGTGGCGTTCCTCCTCACCGAACCGCAGGAGAAGTTCTTCGAGGACCCCAACTTCAATGTCCTGCTGCGGGGTTGCACCGAACACCTGGCCCGCCACGACATCCCGCTGCTCCTGATGCTGGCCTCCTCCCGGGACGACCGCCGCCGCCTCACCCGCTACATCACCTCGGGCCACGTGGACGGCGTCCTCCTCGTCTCCAACCACAGCGGCGACCCGGTGGCGGCCGAACTCCGCGACGCCGGCATCCCGTTGGTGGCCTGCGGCAAACCCCTGGGCACGGCCTCCAAATACAGCTACGTGGCAGCGGCCGACCGGGACGGCGCCCAGGAGATGGTCCGTCACCTCATCGCACGGGGCCGCCGCCGCATCGCCATGGTCACCGGCCCGCTCGACGCACCGGGCGGCCCCGACCGCCTGGCCGGCTACCGCGACGTCCTCACCGAAGCGGGGCTGCCCCACGACCCGACCCTCGTGGTCGAGGGCGACTACCGCCGCACGGGCGGCGAGGAAGCGGCGCGGCGCCTCCTCGCCCAGGCCCCCGACATAGACGCGGTGTTCGTAGCCTCCGACCTCATGGCCCTGGGAGTCGTCAACACCCTTCAGCAATCCGGCCGTTCGGTCCCGGATGACATCGCTGTCGGAGGCTTCGACGACTCGGCGGCGGCCACGGCGATCACCCCCGCCCTCACGACCATGCGCCAGCCCTACGACCGCATCAGCGCCGAGATGGTCCGCATGCTGCTCGCGCAGATCGCCGGCGAGGACACGGCGGGCGTGATCCTGCCCACCGAACTGGTGATCCGGGAGTCGGCATAACCGCCGTAACTGTCAAACCAACCGGAACTCGGGTCAACGGATGTGAAGGCAGCAGCCGTCCGGTTCGTGTCGAGTCGGTGGGGCGTTCCATCCGTATTCTCTGATCATGGCCGCACCCCTCGCATATGCACTGATCGCCACCGACCTGGACGGAACGCTGCTGCGCGGCGACGACACACTCTCCGACCGGTCCCGCAACGCACTCGCGAGGGCGGCGGCGGCCGGCGCCCGGCACCTGGTCGTCACCGGCAGGCCCGCCCCGAGAGTGCGCCCGCTCCTCGAAGACCTCGGCAGCAGGGGGCTCGCGGTGTGCGGACAGGGCGCCCAGTTGTACGACGCCGGTGCGGACCGTCTGCTCTGGTCGGTCACCCTGGACCGTGAGCTGGCGGAGACCGCGCTCGGCAAGATCGAGGCGGAAGTGGGCCAGGTCTACGCGGCGGTCGACCAGGACGGAGTGGACGGCCTCACGCTCATCGAGCCCGGCTACCTGATGCCCCACCCCACGCTCCCCGCGGTGCGTGTGGGGAAGCGCGACGACCTGTGGTGCGAACCGATCAGCAAGGTGTTGCTCCGTCACCCGGCCCTGGAGGACGACGAGTTGGCGTCCACGGCGCGCTCGGTGGTCGGTTCCCTGGCCTCGGTCACCATGTCCGGCCCCGGCACCGTCGAACTCCAGCCACTCGGCATCACCAAGGCGACGGGCCTCGCCCTGGCGGCCCACCACTTGGGCCTGACCCCGTCCGACACCATTGCCTTCGGCGACATGCCGAACGACATCCCGATGTTCGACTGGGCAGCACATGGAGTGGCGATGGCCAACGCCCACCCGGAGTTGAAGGCAGTAGCCGATGAGGTAACGCTGTCGAACGAGAACGACGGCATCGCGCTGGTACTTGAAAGACTCTTCAGCTGAAGGTCTTCAGGGGCGCGGGGCTGTGTCAATTTGCGGCTCCGCCGCGCGGGCGCGACCAGCCACGACGGCGGTGCCACTCAAAACACAACCCGTCATGGCTGGTCCACGTTTCTAGTAAGCCCCGTAAACGTTGTCGATCGACCCATAAACCGCCGCAGCGTAATTGCACGCAGCCGTGATGTTCGCAACCGGGTCATAAGGATCAAACGCAGTCCCGGCAACGTGATACGCGTTGAACGTCGGGTCGATCACCTGGAGCAGCCCCTTCGACGGCGTACCCGCCGCCGCGTTGGAGTCCCAGTTGTTGATCGCGTACGGGTTGCCGGACGACTCACGGATCACGTTCCGGTAGATCCCGTTGTACGTCCCCGGAATCCCCTTCTGCGCCATGATCGCGAGCGACTCGCGGATCCACCCGTCAAGGGTGTTGGGGTACCCGGCGGCGGTGGTCGAGGCGGTGGTGGCCGCGGACGCGGTGGTCGCCCCGACGACGGGCAGCGCGAGGATCGCGACACCGGTACCGGCGACAACGACACGGCGGACAAGGCGGGCGCGGCGGGACTGAGCGGATGCAGGCATGACGAGGTTCCTCTCCGTCGCCTGCGAGGTGAGCTGTCGGGTTCGGGCTGGGAGGTGCCCGGCCACGCCCTCACGGACGTGACTTAACCCCAAGCCGTCCCGGTCGTGCTGACCGGTCCGGCGACTTACCTGGGTCCCCCGCTCCTGCCGTGCGAGAAGTTCGTGACTGGGATGCCGGGCGGCGGCAGGATTCGGCGTTCCGCTCGACAGGCCCGGAAACTATGCGAGAGCACATGTCCGGAACAAGTGGCGGAATCACACCTAACCCCTATTGACCTTGATCTGAGGCGTATGGGGCACTTGATCCTTTGCGTAAGCCAAGGTTCAACTGTCAATCGCCACAAGGGGAAACGCGAACACACGGGACCACAGGTCACGCACAGAAACGCGTGACCCAACTCACGGCAGGATTAAGAACGGCAAATCGGGCATTCGCCCTCAACTGGCAGTTCTCGGAATCCTTTTCTCCCAAGTGCGGTGAAAGATCACTTCGCCGCCCTCGGTGCAGATCACCTCATTCGAGGTAATAAAGTCCGTTTCGTCGCAAGTAATCTCCGACCGCGTGCGCACGGTCGTGTCCCATCCCAGCTCCGGCCGATGCAGCCGGATCGTCCAGTCGGACCGCGTACGGGCGGACAACGGTTCCGCCTCGTCGATCGTGTACGTCTCCAGCGCGTCCTCGGTGAACTCAAGCCCGTCCGGATACACCCGCGTGCCCCCCGTACCGGGGGTCCACCTCCAGCCGCCACTCGCCCTTCGCCACATCCCGTACGACCAGCCGCTCGGGCCGCGGCTCGTCCAGCGTGGCGGGGTAGTTGACCCCGATCGGCGCGGCCTCCTCGGGCTCGTCGAAGCGAATAACAGGCCCCAACTCCTGCTCCCGAACCGGGAGTTCCATCGCACTCCCCTCCGGGTCCAGCGTGAACCCCGCCGCCGACTCCGGCTGCGGCCAGATCCACGGCCAGTACGCCGACGACACCGCGAGCCGGATCCGATGCCCCGGCGGGAACGCGTGCCCGATCCCGTTCAGCTCGAAGGTCACGTCCTCCGTGGCACCCGGCGTCCAGGGCACCGCCCGGTCTCGCCCGAACCGCGCCGACAGATTCAGCACACCCCGGGTGACCAGCGTCGAGGAACCGTCCGGGGCGACATCGCACAGCCGCGCGGTCACTTGCCCGCGCTCCACCCCACTCGTCAGCCGCAGCCGCACCCTCGGCCGCCCCAGCACCCACGTCTCGGCCGGCACCTCGAACTCGAAGCACGCCGACCGCGCGTCCTCGTCCCGCTGGTCCGGCGGCAGATCGGCGTCGTTCCCGAAGGGGAAGAAACGGCCTGCGTCCACCCCGGTGTGCATGGGAGAGCGGACGATCACGGGCGCGCCCCGGAGGCCGTACGTCGTCGTCTTCACGTGCGGCGAGGGCCACGCGGGCTCGCCGACCCAACGGCCCGGCAGGGTGTCGTAGACCGTGGCCGGAGGATGCGAGTCGCTGACGTAGGCGCGCAGGAGTGGGTCGGCCGTCACGCCTGTGTCCTCGCCCTTCAGCCAGTGGTCCCACCAGCGGAGGGTCTCCTACATGAGCAAGGCTCCCGCGCCGAAGCCCGATCCCGACCGGCCGGGTGCGTTCCTGCCCAACGGGGCGGCGGCGAAGGCCGGGCTCAACCGCTCGATCACCGATGCCGGTTGGGGGGTGTTCCTGACGATCCTGCACGCCAAGGCTGAAAACGCCGGACGGGAAGTGATCGCCGTGGACCCCCGCAACACCTCCCGGCGGTGCCCCCAATGCGGGCACACCGCCAAGGAGAACCGGCCCACTCAGGAGAAGTTCCACTGCGTCTCGTGCGGCCATCACGCGCATGCGGACACGGTGGGAGCGATCAACGTTCTACGGGCCGGGCTGGTCCGTCGCGAAGCCCAACCGGCATAGCGAGAAGCCACCCTCTTCAGGGGGTGGAGGAGTCACGTAGTAGAGCGCGAAACCAACCAACCCCACCACCGGACCGACCGAACCGACCGAACCGGACACCGAGCCGAACCGGCGTCCCGGCGGTCGTCGTCGGTGCGGTAGAGCTTGCCGACCATGGTGGCCACGTTGGGTTTGAGCAGGCCGGTACCGGCGCTGATCAGGCCGAGGCCCACCCAGGTCATCGTGCCCGTGGGGACCGCCATCGCGTAGTGCCCGCAGGCGATCAGGATCCCGCCCCACAGCACCGCGCGGTACGAGCCGAGGATGCGGTCGGCGAGCCAGCCGCCCGCGACCGAGACGAGATAGACCAGGGTTCCGTAGGCTGCGGATACGGATGCGGCCGTTCCGGACGACATGCCCATGCCGCCGTGCGCGACGGTATCCGCGAAGTAGAGGACGAGGATGGCCTGCATGCCCAGGAACGAGAAACGCTCCCAGACCTCAAGACCGGAGAGCGTGAGCAGGCCCTTGGGCTGCCCGAGGAAGGCGGTGTCGTCCTCGGGGGGCGGCTGGTCGGCGGGCTCGGCTTCGAGTGCGGTTCGGGACGCCATCCGCGGCTTCCACCTAAATAGATAGTTATCCGTTCTTATCAGGTGATCAAAAACATACCGGTCGTGATCCGATACCGCCCGGCCTGCACTGTGGTGGGTGGCACCTGTGATCGAAAGCCGACCGGATACGCTGACTTGAGTGAAGGCAGCGACCTATCGACAATCCGTGTGACCGCCCAGGGACACCAGCAGACAGGAGACCCCTCGTGACCGTCGTCGGGCCGTTCGGGCTGAGCGTGCGGGACCAGGCTCTGGAAGCCGATGTCCAGGCCGGAATGGCGGCAGTCGAGGAGGGTCTGCTCGAAGCTACCAAGAGCGAGGTGCCCTTCATCACGGAGGCCGCCCAGCATCTCGTGCGCGCGGGCGGGAAGCGGTTCAGGCCGCTCCTCGTGATGCTCGCCGCACAGTTCGGCGATCCCTACGCGCCGGGTGTCGTGCCCTCGGCCGTCGTCGTCGAACTGACCCACCTCGCCACGCTCTACCACGACGACGTGATGGACGAGGCGGGCGTACGGCGCGGGGTGGAGAGCGCCAACACCCGCTGGGGCAACTCGGTCGCGGTCCTCACCGGCGACTTCCTCTTCGCGCGCGCGTCGCACACCCTGGCCGACCTCGGGCCCGAGGCGGTGCGCGTGCAGGCCGAGGCGTTCGAACGGCTGGTCACCGGCCAGATCCTGGAGACCGCGGGGCCCTCCGACGGGCGCGACCCGGTCGAGCACTACCTCGACGTGCTCGGCGGCAAGACCGGCTCCCTGGTCGCGGTCGCCTGCCGCTTCGGCGCGATGATGTCCGGCTGCGACGAGACCGTCGTCGACGTCCTCACCCAGTACGGCGAGCGGCTCGGCGTCGCCTTCCAGCTCGCCGACGACGTCCTGGACATCGCCTCCGACGGCCACGAGTCCGGCAAGACCCCCGGCACGGACCTGCGCGAGGGCATCCCCACCCTGCCGGTGCTACGGCTCCGGGAGCGGGCGGACCGCCTCGGGCTCGCCGAGGACATCGCCCTGTGCGAACTGCTCGACTCCGACCTCACGGACGACGACCGCCTCGCCGAGGCCATCTCCCGGCTCCGCGACCACCCGGCCCTGGAGCAGGCCCGCCGCGACACCGTCCGCTACGCGGAGGACGCCCGCGCGGCCCTCGCCCCGCTCCCCGAGTGCGACGCCAAGGTCGCCCTCCTGGAGATGTGCGACGCGGTGGTGCACCGGGCGGGCTGAGCCCGTTCAGTAGCCACCGCCTCCCGTGTTGTTTCCTGTGCTGCCGGAGGTGGTGGCTGACGTGGCCTTCGCTCCGGTGGGCGTCACCGCCCACCACGTGCCGTCCACGCCCTGACCGTGGGCCTCCTTGGGCTTGTGGTCGTCGGCGTACCGGTACAAGGGCCAGCCGGCCAGGGTGAGCTGTGAGGTCCCGTCCGAGCGCTTGACCGTCGAGACGAGCTTCTTGTCGATGCCCTTGACGGTCACGGAGCCCTTCGCGGTCACGGAGCCCTTGACGGTCGCCGCGGGCCAGACCACGGCGCAGGTGCCGTAGCAGGTGACCTTCGTCGGGTGGACCGAGTCGGCGTCGAAGCGGTAGAGGACGTACCCCTTGCCGTCGGTCACGACGGTCCCCACCTTGCCGACCTTGGCGGTCATGAGGGTCGTCGACGTGGTGACGGCGGCGGCCGGAGCGCCGGCCGAGCCGCCGTTTCCACTGCTGCCGCTGCCGCTGCTTCCGCATCCGGCGAGTGCGAGCGCGAGGATCGCGGCGCCCGTGGCCGCGTATCCGGTGAGGTGCTGGGTGGCGTGCATGGCGACCCCTTCGGTCGATGCGGTGTGCTGCCACCCATATGTACGGATTCGGTGCGGTTTCTGCTCGATACCGGTCAACTGCCCTGTGCGGGCGGCGCCTTCCCCCTAGGGGTTCGAGGAGGCGCCGCCTCCGTGTGTCATACCCCAGACGTACGCGGAGTTGGCTCCCCGGTCTGACGCTTGTTCCTCGCGGATTTGGTCAGATGGAGAACACGGAAATCACCACTCCTCACCGATTCGGGTGAGAATGGCGGCGCAGGGTGGGACACGCAGAAGACGGACCGGCCGCCGCCGACGACGGAGGTAAGGCAGACATGGCACCGTACGAAACCGACGACAGCACGGACACCGGAGAGCGCGACGAGCTCCGGTCCGGGCGGCGCAGGGCGGCGCGGTACATCGTCCCGGTCACCGTGGTGGGGGTCGCGGCGGCGACGATCGGGCTGGTCCCGGCGCTGGCCGACTCCGGCGACCCGAATCTCCCGAAGATCACCGCACAGCAGCTCCTCGACAAGGTCGCCAAGTCGGACGTCCAGCAGCTGTCCGGCACGGTCAAGATCAGCACGGACCTGGGCCTGCCCGACCTCGGCGGCCTGGAGAGCGGCATGCTGTCCGGCGCCACCAAGTCCGGCGACGGCTCCTCCGCCGACCCGAGCGCCAAGCTCACCGAGCTGGCCTCCGGCAGCCACACCCTGCGCGTCGCGGCCGACGGCCCCGACAAGCAGAAGGTCTCCCTCCTGGAGAACGCGGCGGAGTACAGCCTCATCCACAACGGCAAGGACGTCTGGGGCTACGACAGCCAGTCGAACGAGGTCTACCACGCCACGACCGCCGCCGACACGTCCAAGAGCGACGAGACCCGGGCCACGCCCAAGGGCCTCACCGACGAGGCGCTGAAGTCGGTCGACGACACCACCTCGGTCACCGTCGACGGCACCGAGCACGTCGCGGGCCGCGACGCCTACAAGCTGCTGATCAAGCCCAAGCAGTCCGGCACGACGGTCGGCACCATCAGCATCGCGGTGGACGCGAAGACCGGCCTGCCGCTCAAGTTCACGCTCACCCCGGCGAGCGGCGGCGCGGCCGTCGTGGACGTCGGCTTCACCCAGCTCAGCCTCGCCAAGCCGGCCGCCTCCACCTTCGACTTCAAGGTGCCCAAGGGCGCCAAGGTCACCACGGAGGACAGCACCGAGAAGGCCGTCCCGGCTCCGGAGCACTCCGCCCCGTCCGGCAAGGGCCTCGGCAAGGGCTCCGACGACCCGACGGTCCTCGGCAAGGGCTGGAACTCCATCGCCGTCTTCGAGACCGGCGGCCAGGGCATCCCGACCGGCGGTTCCTCGTCCGGCGGCGGCGACCTCGGCGGCTTCCTCAGCTCGCTCGGCGACCAGGTGAAGGGCTCGTTCGGTTCGGGCACGGTCTACTCGACCCGGCTGATCAACGCCCTGGTCACCGACGACGGCAAGGTCTACGTCGGCGCGGTCACCAAGAGCGCGCTGGTGAAGGCGGCCGACGCGGCGAAGTAAGCAAGTACCTTGTGGAGCACGGGAATTGAGGGAGCCGATGGACGAACCGTCCGCTGCGGAGACGGAATCACGGCAGGTGGTGGACGCGGGTGACGGCATCATCGCCACCCGCGGCCTCACCAAGCGCTTCCGCGGCGGACAGCTCGCCGTCGACGGTCTCGACCTGACCGTCCCGGTGGGCAGCGTCTTCGGCTTCCTCGGTCCCAACGGCTCCGGCAAGACCACCACCATCCGCATGCTGATGGGCCTGATCGAACCCACCTCCGGCACGGCCCGCGTCCTCGGCCGCCCCATGCCGAGATCCGTCCGCACGGTCCTGCCGCAGGTCGGCGCCCTGATCGAGGGCCCCGCCCTCTACGGCTTCCTCTCCGGCCGCGACAACCTCCTGCGCTACGACGCCGCCGACCCGACCGCCGACCCGCGCACCCGGCGGACCCGCGTCGCCGCCGCCCTCGACCGGGTCGGCCTGACCGCGGCCTCCGGCAAGAAGGCCAAGGCCTACTCCCTGGGCATGAAGCAGCGCCTCGGCCTCGCCTCCGCACTGCTCCAGCCCCGCAAGCTGCTCGTCCTGGACGAGCCGACCAACGGCCTCGACCCGCAGGGCATGCGCGAAATCCGTTCCCTGATCCGGGAGTTGGCGTCCGACGGCACGACGGTCTTCCTCTCCTCCCACCTCCTGGACGAGATCGAGCAGGTCTGCACCCACGCGGCGGTCATGGCCCAGGGCAGACTGATCACCCAGGGCTCGGTGACCGAGCTGGCGGCGGGGACGCGGGGTCGGCTGTTCGTCGCGACGCCCGACACCGGCGACGCGGCACGCGTGCTGAAGGAACAGGGGCTGGCGGACGTGGTCGTGGCCGAGGAGCGGGTGACGGCCGAGCCGCCGGACCGTGAACTGGCCGAGGTGAACAAGGCGTTGGTGACCGCCGGGGTCCGCGTCCGCGGCTTCGGCGTCGAACGCGCCTCCCTGGAGGACGCGTTCGTGGCGCTCACGGGGGAGGGCTTCGATGTCGCAGGCTGACCTCGCCGTACGGGCGCCGCGCCTGGTGTGGACCTTCGGACTGCTGCGCAGCGAGCTGGTGACGACGTTCCGGCGCTGGCGCACGCTCGCGCTGCTCGGCGTCCTGGCCGCCGTACCGATCCTGGTCGGCATCGCGGTCAAACTGGAGACCCAGGACGGGTCCGGGCCCGGCCGCGGGGACGGCGGGGGAGGACCGGCGTTCATCGCCCAGATCACCAACAACGGCCTGTTCCTGGTGTTCACCGCCTTGGCCGCGACCCTCCCGTTCTTCCTGCCCATGGCGATCGGGGTCGTCGCGGGCGACGCGATCGCGGGCGAGGCCAGCGGCGGCACCCTGCGCTACCTCCTGGTGGCCCCGGCGGGCCGCACCCGACTGCTGCTCACCAAGTACGCGACGGTGATGACGTTCTGCGTGGTCGCCACGCTCGTGGTGGCGCTCTCGGCGCTTACGGTCGGGGCGCTGCTCTTCCCACTCGGCGACCTGACGACGATCTCCGGCACCCAGATCAGTTTCGCGGACGGCCTCGGCCGGGCGTTGCTGATCGCGCTGGTGGTCGCCGCCTCCCTCATCGGCATAGCGGCCCTGGGGCTCTTCATCTCGACGATGACGAGCAGCGGCATCGCGGCGATGGCGACGACCGTGGGCCTGCTGATCACCGTCCAGATCCTCGACCAGATCCCCCAACTGCACGCGCTCCAGCCGTACTTCTTCTCCCACTACTGGCTGTCCTTCGCCGACCTCATGCGCGACCCGGTCTACTGGGACGACCTCGTGAAGAACCTCGGCCTCCAGGTCCTCTACGCGGCGGTGTTCGGCTCGGCGGCCTGGGCGAGGTTCACGGCGAAGGACATCACGGCGTAGGGCAGCACGGCGTAGGGCGTCACGACGTGGGGCCGGGTCAGCTCTCGGTCTCGTGCGGGAAGCGTGCGAGGGCCGCGTCCTGTGCGAAGAACGTCTTCGCGCGGGACAGCGCCCGCTCGTCCTTCAGTACGTCGCCGCGGGCGCTGCCGTTGCCCAGCAGGACCCCGCCGAAGCGCATCTTCATGTACGCGGCCGAGTTGTTGAGCGTGCCGACCAGCGGATCGGCGACCACCTCTTCCTCCTCGGCGAGGACGGAGACGCCCCAGAGGGTGCGGCCGGCCATCGTCGCCTTGAAGTCGGCGCCGGGGACGCGCAGCCAGTCGGACCAGTAGTCCAGGTAGCGCTTGGTGAGGCCGGACACGGAGTACCAGTAGACCGGCGAGGCGATCACGACGTCGGTCGCGGCGAGGGTGGCGTCGAGGAGCCGCCTGACGGTGTCGTCGCTGGGCGCGTGGACCACGCCGTCGTGCCGGATGTCCACGAAGTCGGGGAGCGGGTGCTCGGCGAGGCGTATCCACTCCTGCTCGACGTCCGGGGGCAGTTGTTCGGCGGCCCGGCGGGCGAGCAGCTCGGTGTTGCCGTCGGTGCGGGCGCTGCCCAGGACGAAGAGGAAACGGCGGGTCATGGGTCCCCCAGAGATAGTCGGCGCACGATTGTTATAGCCGTCTGCATTATATGCGCGCGCAATTACTTGTCCATGGGGTGGGGATGCGGGTGTGAGTGCGAGTGCGGGCGCGGGTGTGGGTGCTGGGGTCGGTCCGCCCCCGTGAGCCGGACGAGGGCCTCGGTCTCGCGGGGCGGCTCACCGCTCAGGTCGCCGAGCCGCCAGGCCTGCACCCAGGGCACCCGGTACACGTCGATCACCGACTCGATCGCCCTGACGTGCGCGGCCAGCTGGCGCGGCAGCCGCCCCGGCGCGTCCGCGACGAGGACCACCGCGTCGAGGTCGAGACCGGCCGGCGCCGCACCGCGCCGGAACATCTCCACGGCCCGCGAGACGGACGCCAGCCCGGCTGCGTGCGTACGGGCGACGAACAGCACCGACGGCGGGTCCTCGGGCCCGGGCCAGTCGCGTCCGCAGTCCTGGCCGCCGTAGACCGTGGTGAGGGTGGTGACGCCGGCGCCGCCGTGGGTGGCGACCCAGGAGAAGCGGCGCGGGGAGACGGGGACAGGGGAGACGGGGGCAGGGGTGGCGGGGATACTGGAGGCGCGCTCGGGTGCCGCAGGTGTGCCCGTGCGTGGACCGTCGTCCACCGGTCCGCGGAGCCAGATCTCCGGCCCTCGCCGTCCACCTGTCTGCATGACCGAGCTCCTCCCTCGTGGCCCCCGCCGGATCCTCACGGCCTCCGAACGGGCGCGACGGGTCCGGGGACTCCTGGGACGAGGCTGTGACGTCGCGGTGACCTGAGAACCGGAAGGGAACGGCGAGACTCAACAGTACGCGTACGAACGGATCTTGACGCTGGGGAGCGCCGGCCGGCTCCCCGGCGCATGCGAGTGAGGGAACCGATGTCTCGACTCAGCCGCGAGAAGAAGCGGGAACAGAAGCGAGCGGCACGCTCGGCACCCGCGGCGTCACCCTTCGAGGTACGCGTCCCCGTGGACGGCCCGGGCGCGGGCGGCGCGTCGATCGGCGGAGTGCCGGTCACCGTGCCTCCCGGCGAGGAGATCCAGCAGGTCGTCCTGACCCACCTCCACCGCATCGCCACGGCCACCGGCCACCCCGTCCACGCCACGATCCACGACGACCGCATCGGTTATGTCGTCCCCCTCCAGATAGACCTCGACGGCTCCACGCACTTCACGGCGGAGCCGCGGGCGACGGGGGGCGCGGCGGGGGTGGGCGAGATCGGGGCGGCGCCCTCGGGTGCGGGGGCTCCGGTCGGCTTTCCGCCACCGCCGCCGCAGCAGCCCGCGCTTCCGCCCGCGTCTCCGCGTGCGCTTCCGCCCGCACTCCCACTCGCGCTCCCGCCCGCGGTTCCTGAGGACCGTCGGCCGGGCGGTGACCCGGTGACGCATCGGCTGCGGGCGGTGCCGGTGTCCGAGCGCGAGGGAGGGGCGGCGGGGCAGGTGGTCCCGACCTTCCCGTTGCGGGCGGTGCCCGAGTCGGCGGGGGAGACGGCGCCGACGTTCCCGTTGTCCGCCGTACCGGAGTCGGCGTCACAGACCGGCACACCGCTCGGCTCGGTCCAGGCCCCGACGGGGCAGTTCGGCCCGCCACCGAGCATGGACGCGCCACCGGGGGCCATCGCTACGTCCGCACCCAGTCCTAGCCCCAGTCCCAGCCTCGCGCCAGTATCCGCACCCGCCCCCACCCCCACTCCCGCCCCGATCCCCGACCTGGTGCTCACCGCCCCCGAGCCGGATCCCAAGCCGACGCCCGCCCGTGGGTTCGACGCGGTGGCCGAGGCCGTGCTTGGGGACGATCCGATGGTGACCGCCGGAGAGGGCGTCGCGTTTCTCGCGGAGCCGATGGCGCGGATCAACGAGGCCGTGAAGGCGGGACGCATCGAGGAGGCGGCGGGGCTCGCGGAACGGACCGTGGACGAGGCCGCCGGCGCCCTCGGGCCCGACCACTCCGAAGTACTGCGGCTGCGCGAACTCACCGCCTACATCGCCTACTTGGCCGGTGACCCGGTCCGCTCCTTCCACCTCTCCCTCGACCTCGCCCACATCCGCCACCGCGCCCACGACGCGGAGGGCGCCTACGGCAGCGTCCAGAGCGCGGCCACCGCCTGGCGTGCCGTACGCGACCCCGGGCAGGGCCTGTCCCTCGGCCGCGCTCTGATCGACCTGTGGACCGAACTCGCCAACGAGGACGGTCCCGCCGTCGAGGACATCGAGCAACTGGAGTCCGCCCGCGCCCGGATGGGCCGCCTCACCGAACGCGCCCGCCGGGCCACCGACTGAACCCCGTCGCGGGAAAGGCTGCGGGAAGGACTGCCGGAAGGGCTTTATGACACGCAGAACTCGTTGCCCTCCGGGTCCGCCATCACCACCCACGCGCCGGCGGGCTCCGACACCTGGCGCAGCACGCTCGCGCCCAGCCCCGTCAGCCGTGCCACCTCGGCCTCCCGCCGTCCCTCGCCCGGATGCAGATCGATGTGCAGCCGGTTCTTGACGGTCTTCGCCTCCGGCACCCGCTGGAACAGCAGCCGCCGCCCGAGCCCGGTGCCGCGCTCCTTGTCGTACGGGTCGTCGGGATGCCGTACGGCCATCAGGTCGCGGAAGGCCGGGCGGCCGTGGAAGTCGACGGTCGCGGCGGCGGGCAACGCGCCCAGTTCCAGGAGCCGTTCGACGAGCGCGCTGTTGTCCTCGGCCTCGTAGCGCAGCGCGGCGGCCCAGAAGTCCGCCTGCGCGTGCGGGTCGGCGGCGTCGATGACTAGCTTCCAGTGGACGGGGGCGGGGGCGGGGGCGCCGGTCGGCTCGGGAGTCTGTGTCATGCCATTCACTGTGGCACCCGCCACTGACAGTCGCCCCCGACCGGGGTGTGTCCGCCGGACTACGCCTCGACCGGGTTCACCGGGTTCGGGTCCCGCAGGGCTGTGACCACCGTTGCCGCTGCCGCTGCCGCCCTGCCCTTCCGTGCCGTGCGCCACGCGTCCGTCGTCAGCAGGACCAGTGCCAGCCACACCAGTGCGAAGCCCGCCCAGCGTGCGGGTGGCATGGACTCGTGGAAGTAGAGGATGCCGAGGAGGAACTGGAAGACCGGTGCCAGGTACTGGAGCAGGCCCAGCGTGGACAGCGGGACCCGGATCGCCGCCGCGCCGAAGCAGACGAGGGGGAGTGCGGTGACGATGCCGGTGGAGGCGAGGAGGGTGGCGTGGCCGATGCCTTCCTGGGCGAAGGTCGCCTTGCCGTGCGCGCCGAGCCACAGCAGGTAGCCGAGCGCGGGCAGGAACTGGATCGCGGTCTCCGCGGCCAGCGACTCGATGCCGCCGAGGTTGACCTTCTTCTTCACCAGGCCGTAGGTCGCGAAGGAGAAGGCGAGGCAGAGGGAGATCCAGGGCGGCTGCCCGTAGCCGACGGTCAGCACGATCACGGCGGCGGCGCCGACGCCGACCGCGGCCCACTGCGCCGGGCGCAGCCGTTCCTTCAGGAGCAGGACGCCGATCGCGATGGTGACGAGGGGGTTGATGAAGTAGCCGAGCGAGGCCTCGACGACATGGCCGCTGTTGACGGCCCAGATATAGACGCCCCAGTTGACGGTGATGAAGCCCGCGGCGATCGTGACGAGCCCCAACTTGCGCGGCTGGCGCAGCAGTTCGCCGATCCAGGCCCAGCGCCTGACCACGAGCAGCGCCACGGTGACGAAGGCGAGCGACCACACCATCCGGTGGGCGAGGATCTCGGCGGCGCCGGCCGGCTTGAGCAGCGGCCAGAACAGCGGGACCAGGCCCCACATGCCGTAGGCCGCGAAGCCGTTCAGCAGTCCTGTGCGGTGCTGTTCGCCCTTCGGCCTCCCGCTCGGCTTCCCGCTCACGGGCCCCTCCTTCGCGCGCCACGCCCCGGCCGCGTCGGTGCAGCCTGCACGAAGGTAGCGCCGAGCGCCCCCGTCTGTCATGCCCGTATCGCCATACGGTCATGACAGACGGGGGCGCTCCCGCGCGCGGGCGGTGTCAGCCCTTGAGCGCGAGTGCGATCGACTCGGCGATCGGCGTGGTCGGACGGCCGGAGAGGCGGGACAGGTCGCCGGTCGCGACGACCAGTTCGCCCTTCTCGATGGAGGCGTCGACACCGGCGAGGATCGCGGCGAACGGCTCGGGCAGTCCGGCGCCGGTGAGGATGCCGACGAGGACCTCGCCGGGGACGTTGTTGTGGGCGATCTCCTTGCCGGTCTGCCGGCTCAGCTCGGCCGCGTACTCGGCGAAGCCCCAGGCCTCGTCGCCGCCCAGTTCGTACGTCTGGTTCTCGTGGCCCTCGCCGGTCAGTACGGCGACGGCGGCGGCGGCGTAGTCGGCGCGGGAGGCGGAGGAGACGCGGCCGTCACCGGCGGCGTTCACGACGGCGCTGTGCTCCAGGACCGGGGCCAGCTGCTCGGTGTAGTTCTCGTTGTACCAGCCGTTGCGCAGCAGGGCGTACGGCAGACCGGAGGCGAGCAGCGCCTCCTCGGTGCCGCGGTGGTCGTCGGCCAGGGCGGCGGTGAGAGAGCCCGGGGCGCTGGTGTACGCGAGCAGCGCCACATCGGCGGCCTTCGCGGCCTCGATGACGACCTTGTGCTGCTCGACGCGGCCCTTGTCGAACTCGTTGCCGGAGATCAGCAGCACCTTGTCGCCGGCGGCGAAGGCGGAGTCGAAGGTCTCGGGGGTGTTGTAGTCGGCGACGACGATCTTCACGCCGCGCTCCGCGAAGTCGGCGGCCTTCTCCGGGGTGCGCACGACGGCGGTGATCCGGTCGGCCGGAACCTTCTCCAGCAGCTGTTCCACTACGTGACGGCCGAGGTGTCCGGTGGCTCCGGTGACGACGATGCTCATGATGACAACTCCTTGTGGGGTGCGATGGCACTAACCCTAGGAGGTGCGCTAACTCTGCGAAAGTACCCACTTTGAAGTAAGGTACGGGCATGACGGTAAGCATCGAGGTGACGGGCAAGGCGGCGGCCGAGGCGACGGGCAAGTACACCGTGGGCGCGGTGATGTGCCCGTACCGCCTGGTCCTGGAACACGTCACGTCCCGCTGGGGCGTCCTCGTCCTCATCGAACTCCTCGACCGCCCGTACCGCTTCAGCGAACTCCGCCGGGCGATCGGCACCGTCAGCGAGAAGATGCTGACCCAGACCCTCCAGACCCTGGAACGGGACGGCCTGGTCCACCGCGACGCGAAGCCGGTCATCCCGCCGAGGGTCGACTACTCCCTGACCGGCCTGGGCCGCGAGGCGGCCGAGCAGGTGCGGGCGCTGGCGCTGTGGACGGAGGCGCGGATGGCGGAGGTGGAGAAGGCGCGGGAGGTCTACGACGCGGCGAAGGGGCGGGGCTGAGCAGGAGCGATGTGGGGTGCCCCGGGCGACTTGGGGCATGTGCACGGCGCCAGGGGGCACACATGTGTCAGGGCGTTGGTCGACATGTGAGACCCAACCATCCATGCGCCCCCTCTCCGCCTCCCACGCCGCCTTGAGTTCCCGGGCACGCTTGGGGTGGGGTGCGCGACTGCTGTACCCAGCCCGCGTTCCCCCTGATCGGATCGCGGGCCGTCAGATCAGGGGGATGCCGTCACATGCCCACACGGAATTCGGCCGCGCGAAGTATCGGTTCTGCAATGGTGGCGGGGCTGGCCCGGCTGCGTTCTCCCTTCGCCCGCGGCACCCGGCGCAGGAATCAGGACGAGTTCTTCGCGGAACTTCTACGGCAATTGGCGCGTATGACCGAGGAGGTGCACCGCGCCAACCTGATCCAGGAATACCGCATCGCCATGGAGCAGATGGACCGGACGATCGACGACCCCTCGCTGGCCGATGCGCGGAGTACGCTGGGTGGGATCTCCGAGGCCAAGCGACGGCAGATGATCTTCGCCAACCGCCAGTACACGTCGCTCCTGCTGTCCTATCGCATAGGGACGTTCGACTGGCGGGAACTCCTCGGGCACCTGAGGATTCTCTGTAGGAATTCCCTTTTTGCGGAATATTGGGACCGGACGGGCGAGCATCGCAGAAGTCTTCCGGCGGACTCCCTGGAACGGCGGGTCGGTGAAGCCGTCGACAGCATTATGGAAGAACTCGCGGATGATCCAGATGAATGGTGGGTAGTGGGGCATTTAGGCGAGCCGCCGTGCCCCTGACGTGCGGCATCACCACTCGATGTGATGTGGCACAATTAAAATGGCCGGAAAAATATCCGTTCCGACCAAAAGAAGGCTCTCCGAGTGCTCAGCGAACATTACGCAGCTGCTATCATCCGTCGGCTCGGAGACCCGCCCCGTATGCGAGGTAGTCACACCAACGAGACCTGCCCCGACGTATTCGAACTCAATGACGGAAGTTTTGCCGTTATTGGTACGGATCGCACCGAAGAACTCGATGCCCTTCTCCCGGCCGATGCGGCCCGGGCGGACTATGAGCGAATCGTCGTCATCACCCGTGACACATTGCTCCGCGCGAAGCGGGACATCCCCGACGCGTGACCTGAACGGACAAAGGGCCTGGGCGTATCGCCCAGGCCCTCCCGCATGTCCGGAGCGGAACCGAACCGTCAGCCCACGACCGTCCAGGTGTCCCCGCCCGCGAGCAGCGCGGCGAGGTCGCCTTTTCCGTTCTGTTCGATGGCGGTGTCGAGCTGGTCGGCCATCTGTGTGTCGTAGACCGGTCGTTGTACGGATCGCAGGACGCCGATCGGTGTGTGGTGCAGGGTGTCGGGGTCGGCGAGGCGGGACAGTGCGAAGGCGGTGGTCGGGGACGTCGCGTGGGCGTCGTGGACGAGGATCCGGGACTCGTTGTCCGGGGTCACGTCGACCACCTTCAGATCGCCTGTCGTCGCGTCCCGTACGACTCCTCGCGCGCGGTCCGCGCCGAAGCGGATCGGCTGCCCGTGTTCGAGGCGGATCACCGCCTCCTCGGCCTGCTGGCGGTCCTTGAACGCGTCGAAGGCGCCGTCGTTGAAGATATTGCAGTTCTGGTAGATCTCGACCAGGGCCGTGCCGGAGTGGGCCGCCGCCTCGCGCAGGACCTGTGTGAGGTGCTTGCGGTCGGAGTCGATCGTGCGGGCCACGAAGGACGCCTCCGCGCCGATGGCCAGGGACACCGGGTTGAACGGGGCGTCCAGGGAGCCCATCGGCGTCGACTTGGTGATCTTCCCGACCTCGGAGGTCGGCGAGTACTGGCCCTTCGTCAGACCGTAGATCCGGTTGTTGAAGAGCAGGATCTTCAGGTTGACGTTGCGGCGCAGGGCGTGGATCAGATGGTTCCCGCCGATCGACAGCGCGTCGCCGTCGCCCGTGACCACCCACACGCTCAAGTCCCGCCTGGACGAGGCGAGTCCGGTCGCGATGGCGGGCGCGCGGCCGTGGATGGAGTGCATGCCGTACGTGTTCATGTAGTACGGGAAGCGGGAGGAGCAGCCGATGCCGGAGACGAAGACGATGTTCTCCTTGGCCAGGCCCAGTTCCGGCATGAAACCCTGAACCGCCGCGAGGATCGCGTAGTCACCGCAGCCGGGGCACCAGCGCACTTCCTGATCGGACTTGAAGTCCTTCATGGACTGCACTGCCTCGGCCTTGGGGACGAGTGAAAGCGCCTCGATCGTGCCCGTGCCTTCCGTGGACGTCTCAGCCATCGATGGCCTCCTTGAGAGCCGTGGCGAGCTGCTCAGCCTTGAACGGCATTCCGTTGACCTGGTTGTACGAGTGCGCGTCCACCAGGTACTTCGCCCGGACCAGCGTGGCGAGCTGGCCGAGGTTCATCTCGGGGATGACGACTCGGTCGTAGCGCTTGAGGACCGTGCCGAGGTTCCGGGGGAAGGGGTTGAGGTGGCGCAGGTGCGCCTGGGCGATGGACTCGCCGGACGCGCGCAGACGCCGTACCGCCGCCGTGATCGGGCCGAACGTGGAGCCCCAGCCGAGGACCAGCGTGCGCGCGCCGTGCGGGTCGTCGACCTCCAGATCCGGTACGTCGATGCCGTCGATCTTGGCCTGCCGGGTGCGGACCATGAAGTCGTGGTTGGCGGGGTCGTAGGAGATGTTGCCCGTGCCGTCCTGCTTCTCGATGCCGCCGATGCGGTGTTCGAGGCCGGGCGTGCCGGGGATCGCCCAGGGGCGGGCGAGGGTGTGCGGGTCGCGTTTGTAGGGCCAGAAGACCTCGGTGCCGTCGTCCAGGGTGTGGTTCGGGCCCTGGGCGAACTGGACGGTGAGGTCCGGGAGTTCGTCGATGTCGGGGATGCGCCAGGGCTCGGAACCGTTGGCCAGGTAGCCGTCCGAGAGGAGCATCACCGGGGTGCGGTAGGTGAGTGCGATGCGGGCGGCCTCGATCGCCGCGTCGAAGCAGTCGGCCGGTGTGCACGGGGCGACGATCGGGACCGGCGCCTCGCCGTTGCGCCCGAACATCGCCTGGAGCAGGTCGGCCTGTTCGGTCTTGGTCGGCAGGCCGGTGGAGGGGCCGCCGCGCTGGATGTCGAGGATGAGGAGCGGGAGTTCGAGGGAGACGGCGAGGCCGATGGTCTCCGACTTGAGCGCCACGCCTGGGCCACTCGTCGTCGTCACCGCCAGCGAGCCGCCGAAGGCCGCGCCCAGGGCCGCGCCGATGCCGGCGATCTCGTCCTCGGCCTGGAAGGTCCGTACGCCGAAGTTCTTGTGCCGGCTCAGCTCGTGCAGGATGTCGGAGGCCGGGGTGATCGGGTACGAGCCCAGGAACAGCGGGAGGTCCGCCTGCTGGGACGCGGCGACCAGGCCGTAGGACAGGGCCAGGTTCCCGGAGATGTTGCGGTAGGTGCCGGTCGGGAACGCGGTGGCGGCCGGGGCGACCTCGTAGGAGACCGCGAAGTCCTCCGTCGTCTCGCCGAAGTTCCAACCCGCCCTGAACGCCGCGATGTTGGCCGCCGCGATCTCCGGCTTCTTGGCGAACTTGGACTTCAGGAACTTCTCGGTGCCCTCGGTCGGCCGGTGGTACATCCACGACAGCAGGCCCAGCGCGAACATGTTCTTGCTGCGCTCGGCCTCCTTGCGGGTCAGGCCGAAGTCCTTGAGCGCCTCCACGGTCAGGGTCGTGAGGGGGACGGGGTGGAGGCTGTAGCCGTCCAGCGAACCGTCGTCGAGGGGCGAGGCGGAGTAACCCACCTTCTGCAACGCCCGTTTGGTGAACTCGTCCGTGTTGACGATGATCTCCGCACCGCGTGGAACGTCGGCGATGTTCGCCTTCAGGGCGGCCGGATTCATCGCGACCAGCACGTTGGGCGCGTCGCCCGGGGTCAGGATGTCGTGGTCGGCGAAATGCAGCTGGAACGACGAAACCCCCGGCAGTGTGCCTGCGGGGGCGCGGATCTCGGCCGGGAAGTTCGGCAGGGTGGAGAGGTCGTTCCCGAAGGACGCCGTCTCCGAGGTGAAGCGGTCGCCGGTGAGCTGCATACCGTCACCCGAGTCACCCGCGAACCGGATGATCACCCGGTCCAGGCGGTGGACGTCTTTCACCCCCACCGGTTTGCGTTGTTCCCCGACCAACGTGCTGTCGGCTCCGTCGGCCTGTTCCGCTGGGCTACTGACCTGGCTGGTCACTGAACTGGACCTCCTCTTCGAGGACGCTCCGGGCATGGTCGAACCGCAGGCCCTCCCAGGATCAACCCTACGTCCGTAAGGGTCGCCTTCCTTGGGCCGTCTGCATGGTGGATGCTGTTTTGAGACAGCTTGACCACCTGACTTGTCATGATTTCTCGCCCCCCGGCGCTTCTGTTGAAGACGCTCCTCATGCATTGTCCGGTTCTGGACTCGACTAACGGCTGATGTCTGACACCGTGTCAGCCGTCAGGAGTTGAGGTAGGTGAGGACGGCCAGAACACGCCGGTGGTCCCCGTCACTGGGCGAAAGGCCCAGTTTCAAGAAGATATTGCTGACGTGCTTCTCGACCGCACCGTCGCTGACCACCAGCTGCCGGGCTATCGCGGAGTTCGTCCGCCCCTCCGCCATCAGCCCCAGCACCTCGCGCTCCCGCGGGGTGAGCCGCACCAGCACATCCTGCTTGCGGCTGCGCCCCAGCAACTGCGCGACCACCTCCGGGTCCAGCGCCGTACCCCCCGAGGCCACCCGCACCACCGCGTCGACGAACTCCCGTACCTCGGCCACCCGGTCCTTCAGCAGATAGCCGACACCATGCGTGGAACCGGCCAGCAGTTCGGTGGCGTAGCGCTCCTCCACGTACTGCGACAGCACCAGCACGCCAAGACCGGGATGCGCCTTGCGCAACTCCACCGCGGCCCGCACACCCTCGTCCGTGTGGGTCGGCGGCATCCGCACATCGGCCACGACCACGTCCGGCAGCGCGCCCTGGTCGGCCAGTTCGGTGATCGTCTTGACCAGCGCGTCCCCGTCGCCGACCCCGGCCACCACGTCGTGCCCGCGGTCGGTCAGCAACCGGGTCAGGCCCTCCCTCAGCAGCACTGAATCCTCGGCGATGACCACCCGCACCTTGTCCTCCACGATGTTCGGCCCCCCGTTAGCCCGCCATGCCCGTTCGTGCGACAAGTCCAGCATTCCAGTATTCGGATCGCGGTGCGTTCGGGCGAGTGGAATTCGGCCCGGGCACGCCCCCGGAGGACCGGAACAGGAACAGCAACGGGAACAGCAACAGGAACAGCAACAGGAACAGCAACAGGAACAGCAACAGGAACAGGACATCCCAGGTTCCGTTTCGCCGCACGACCTGGTCCCGATCACTGGGCGCGCGGGGTACCCGACACGGGGGAGCGAGCGCGGTCACGGTGATTGGTGGGCGGTGGCCCGTGGCCTGTGGCTGGTGGCTGGTGGCTGGTGATCGGTGGACCGGAGGTACTGCGCCTCGTGGAACTCCCCGAGCCCGAGCCGGGTCCCGCCGAGGTCCTCGTCCGCGTCGCCTACGTCGGCGTCAACCGCGGCGGGATACAGCAGCGCATCGGCGGCTTCGGCGGCTTCGGCGAACCGACAGGCGAGACAGTCCCGGACCTGGAGGCCTCCGGCCAGATGACGGCACCGGGCGAGGGCGTGACGGGGATCTTGATCGGCGATGCGGTGAGGGCGTATCTGCCGGACGGTGGGGGGGTACGCGGAGTAGGTGGTGGCCCCGGCGGCGTTCACGTTCGCGTTCGCGCTGGCGGGTGGTGTCGGGGGCGTGGCGGCGCACCTCGCAACCGAGGTCCTGGCCCCCTTCGGCCGCCTCGCGGTCTACGGCGAAGCGGACAGCGGGCGCGACTTCCGGCTCCTCGCCCGTCACGGAGGAGGCGCACCGGCTGTTGGGGGAGGGGCGGAACGGGGAGAAGGTGGTGCCGGTGGTGGGTGAACCGGCGTAGGCGCGTGCCGTGGGTCCCGTGTGTCCGGGGCCACGGCACGCTCGTGTGTGGGGGCGCTCAGCCTCGCCAGGGTAGTTCCGCCGTGATTCTGGTCGGTCCGCCCGCCGGTGAGTCGACCACCAGGATTCCGTCCACCGCGTCCAGGCGCCCGGCGAGACCGGCCAACCCGGAACCGCCGGAGGCATCCGCGCCGCCCACCCCGTTGTCCACGACCTGGAGCATCAGCCGGTTCTCCACCCGCCACACGTCCACCGCCGCCCATGTGGCCTTCGCGTGCTTGCTGATGTTCTGGAGCAGCTCGGAGACGGTGAAGTACGCGATGCCCTCGATGGCGGCCGCCGGGCGCGACGGCAGGTCCACGTCCACCTTCACCGGCACCGTGCAGCGCGAGGCGACGGAGGACAGGGCCGCGTCGAGGCCACGGTCGGTGAGTACGGCGGGGTGGATCCCGCGGGCGAGGTCCCGCAGCTCCTGCAACGCCGTCTTCACCTCGCCGTGCGCCTCGCCCACCATCCGCGCCGCCGCCTGCGGGTCCTCCGTCAACTTCTCCTTCGCCAGCCCCAGATCCATGGCCAGCGCCACCAGCCGGGCCTGCGCCCCGTCGTGCAGGTCGCGCTCGATCCGTCGTAGATCCGCCGCCGCCGTGTCGACCACGACACCCCGGTCCGACTCCAGTTCCACGACCCGCGTCGCCAGCTTCGACGGGCCCAGCAGCCCGTGCACCATCACCCGGTCCACCATCGTCAGCGCCCGCACGATCCACGGCGTGGCCAGCGTGAACAGCAGTCCCACCAGCGCGGTCACCGTGATCTCGAACGGGTTGTCGAGGTAGATCCGGTGCTGCCCGTCGCCGTAGAGCTGAAGGCCGCCCTGGCCGCCGTACATCGGGAACAGCCAGAACCACAGCGGGTAGGTCAGCAGGGCCCAGCCGTAGGCCCAGAAGTTGAGGGCGACGACGAAGGAGAAGACCGCCCAGGGGAAGTGCAGCACCGCGTAGAGGAGGTGGCGCCAGGACGTGCCGGACTTGAGGACGGCGCCCATCCAGGCCATCGGGCCGTTCTTCTTCATCCGCAGCGGCTCGGGGTCGGCGACGTCCAGGTCGAGCAGGCGGCGGGCCCGCGCCCGTTCCAGCGTGCCGAAGCCGCGGCAGCCGGCCAGGGCTCCGGCCAGGACCGGTACGCCGAGGAACGTGATCAGCAGGCCCGCGCCCAGCGCCACCATCGTGATCGCGTAGGTGAAGAGCATGATGCTGATCGGCAGGCTCAGCAGGACGTATCCGAACTCGCGCCAGCTGCGCGCCGCCAACGGTGCGCGCAGCGCGGCCGGCAGCCGGTGCCCCTCTTTGGCCGCCCTCCCGTGCATTCCGTACCCCTGCCCGTACTCCGTGGCCATTGACGTCGTCCCGTTCTACTCGTCTCGGCAACCGTGCCGCTGTATCTCCAGACTGCTCGGCGGCAGGTCCACGGGCCATGGAGTCCGTCGGCGTCCTCGGCGGGGGGTTTTCCCTACCACCCCACCTGCTTTCTCCTTGTCTCTGTCTCTGTCTCTTGTTGTTCTTGTTGTCTCTTGTTGTCTCTTGCTTTCTCCCTCAGCCCCGGCTTTTCTCCTTCAGCCCCGGCGCGGCTCGGCGGTCCGCTCCCGCCAGGGCAGCTCCGCGGTGACCGTCGTGGGGCCGCCGGGCGGGGAGTCGAGGATGAACAGGCCGTCCACGGCGCCCAGTCGCTCGGCGAGGCCACGCATACCCGTACCGCCGTCGAGGCGCGCGCCGCCGCGGCCGTCGTCCCACACCTGGATCAGCAGCCGGTCGTCCGCCCGCCACACGTCCACCGACGCGGTACGGGCGCCACTGTGCTTGCTGATGTTCTGGAGCAGCTCGGAGACGGTGAAGTACGCGATGCCCTCGATCGCCGCCGCCGGGCGCGCACCCAGCTCGGCCGTCACCTTCACCGGCACCGTGCAGCGCGAGGCGACGGAGGACAGGGCCGCGTCGAGGCCACGGTCGGTGAGGACGGCGGGATGGATCCCGCGGGCCAGGTCCCGCAACTCCTGGAGCGCGAGCTTCACCTCGCCGTGCGCCTCGTCGACCATCGCCGCGACATGCTCGTCCGCCTGGCCTTCGAGCAGCTTCTCCTTGGCCAACCCGAGACCCATGGCCAGATTCACCAGCCGGGCCTGCGCCCCGTCGTGCAGGTCGCGCTCGATCCGTCGTAGATCCGCCGCCGCCGTGTCGACCACGACACCCCGGTCCGACTCCAACTCGGCGATACGGCGCTCCAGTTCGTCGGAGGGGGAGAGGAGGCCGCGCACCATCGCCCGGTCCACGTTCGTCAGCCCCCGCGCGATGAACGGCAACACCGGCCACAGCACGAACAACGAGGTCAGCGTGATCACGAAGGTGGCGATGCCCCACGGCAACCGCATCCCGTCGTACAGCACCGTCCGCCAGCCCACCGGATCCTTCAGCGCCATCCACACCCGCTGCACCAGCCCGCCCCCCTTGCGCAACGGCAACGGGGTCGGCTCCTCGATCCGCACCCCGAGCAGCCGCCGGGCCCGGCGGCGCTCGAACTTCCCGATCAGCCGCGCGCCCATCAACCCCAGCGCGAGCAGCGGGAACCCGACCACGGTGACGGTCAGCCCGCCGCTGACGGACAGCATCGTCACCACATAGACGAAGCCGAACACCGACACCGGCAGATTCGCCAGGAGATGCGCGATCTCCTTCCAGGTGTGTCTGTCGTAGGCGAAGCGGGCCGGCGGCAACGGCTCGTCGAGCTTGTCGCCGTCGAAAGCCGCCGGGTTGGCGTAGGGGATGCGTACGGTCATATGGGCCAGCGTGCCGCGCGAGCGGCTCCGGCGCCATGAGGTCGGCCGCCCCGGTTCCCTGGGGAAAACCCCACCATCGCCTCCATCTCATCATTCCGACCGGATCTCAAGCCGCGACGGCTGCTTACCGTCCCTTTAACAGGGCCTAGACTCCCGTGCGTACACATCGTCGAACACAGAGTTCACATGGGTCACCGGGGCATCGGGGCACCAGGTCACCGGAGCATCGGGGCATCGGAGCAGGCCCGCAGCGGGTCTGTGGGGAAGAGGAGGGGGCGGACTTGCGGGAGATGGCGCAGGGGATCCTGCTGGACGGTTCGCCGGTGACCTCGCCGGTGACCTCGCCGGTGACCTGGCCGGTGACCTCATCGGTGGTCTCGCCGGTGGCCCTTCGGGAACCGGCCGTGGTCGTCGCGGCGGACTACTTCCAGTCCTACTCCGTCGTGGGACTGCTCACCGTCGTCGGCGTGCTCTTCGTCGCCGTGGCCTTCGGCGCCGGCCGCCTGCTGCGCCCGGTCGTCCCCACCCCCGAGAAACTCCTCACCTACGAGTGCGGCGTCGACCCCGTCGGCGAGGGCTGGGCCCACACCCAAGTCCGGTACTACGTCTACGCGTTCCTCTACGTCATCTTCGCCGTCGACTCGATCTTCCTCTTCCCCTGGGCCACGGTCTTCGCCGCCCCGGGCTACGGCGCGACCACCCTCGTCGAGATGTTCGTCTTCCTCGGCTTCCTCACCGTGGGCCTGCTGTACGCATACAAGAAGGGCGTCCTGACATGGACGTGACCCCTGAGTCCCGCGAGTCTCCTGAGTCCGCTGAGTTCCGCGAGCCCGTGCCGCTGCCGGAGCCGAAACGGCTGGGCACCCTCGCCCGCCTCGCCCCCGAGCCGATGAAGGTCGTCCTCAACTGGGGCCGCCGCTACTCCCTCTGGGTCTTCAACTTCGGCCTCGCCTGCTGCGCCATCGAGTTCATCGCCGCGTCCATGGCCCGCCACGACTTCATCCGCCTTGGTGTGATCCCCTTCGCCCCCGGCCCGCGCCAGGCCGACCTGATGGTCGTCTCCGGCACGGTCACGGACAAGATGGCCCCGGCCGTGAAACGCCTCTACGAGCAGATGCCGGAACCGAAATACGTCATCTCCTTCGGCGCCTGCTCCAACTGCGGCGGCCCCTACTGGGACTCCTACTCCGTCACCAAGGGCGTCGACCAGATCATCCCGGTCGACGTCTACGTCCCCGGCTGCCCACCCCGCCCCGAAGCCCTCCTCCAGGGCATCCTCAAACTCCAGGAGAAGATCGCCCGGGAGTCACTGGGCGAGCGGTACGGGGTGGCCGGCGCCCGGCCCTCGACCGCGGCACTGCAGAGCGGGTTGGTGACGGGGCCGGTGTCGGTGCCTTCGTCGGTGCCCGTTGGGAGCTCGGGCGCGGCTGGGGAGCCTCCCTCCGGCTCCGGCAATGGCCCGGGTAACGGCCCCGGCATCGGCCCCGGCTCGGACTCCAACTCCGGCTCAGGGGACGCCCGATGACCGCCGTCGGCTGGCTGCCCGCGCCCACCGAGGAACTCTTCGGTCCGGAGGCCACCGCCGAGGAGTCCTACGACCTCCTCACCGTCGACGTACCGCCCACCACCTGGCTCGCCGCCCTGCGCACCGCCCGCGACGACCTCGGCTGCACCTACTTCGACTGGCTGAGCGCGGTCGACGAACCCGGCACCGGCTTCCGCGTCTCGGCCCACGTCGTGGCGCTGTCACCGGTACGCCGTCTCCTCGTCCGTACAACGGTCCCGCACGAGACCCCGGCCCTCCCCACCGCCGTCGACATCTACGCGGGCGCCGCCTGGCACGAACGCGAGACGCATGAAATGTTCGGCGTTGACTTCGAAGGCCACCCGGCCCTGGACCACCTCCTTCTCCCGGAAACCTTCGAAGGCCACCCCCTCCGCAAGGACTTCGTCCTGGCGGCCCGCGTGGCGAAGGCCTGGCCCGGCGCGAAGGAACCGGGCGAGTCCGACCACGGCGGCCCGAAGCGCCGCCAGATGCTCCCGCCGGGCGTCCCCGACCCGAACGAGTGGGGCCCCCTGAAGGGCCAACTCCCACCCGCCCCCGCCCGCCCTGCCCGAGGCCCCGCCCGAACGGCGGGCGACCGCCCGGTGCGAGGTGCGGGCGGGGCGAGCGACCGCCCGGTGCGAGGAGAAGGCGGGGCAGGCGACCGCCCCGTGCGCGCGGCCGCGGGGGAGCGTCCGCCCCGAGCGGCGGGCGACCGGCCGGTGCGGCGCGCCCGTACGGCGTCGGAGGGCTCGGCGAGCCAGGCGACACCGGGTGGGAGCGAGGTGCCGCAGGCCGAGAGGGCGACGCCTGCGCAGGCGACAGCGCCAGAGAGTGCGGTGCCGTCCACCGAGGGCGGCCCTGTGGTGTCGTCGGCCGGGCCGCGCCGGGCGCGGAGCGCGAGCGAGGGTTCGGCGAGCCAGATCCGTGAGGCGGGGACTGGGAGTGGGACCGGGAGTGAGACTGGGACCGAGGCAGAGATCGGGGCAGAGACCGGGGCTGGGGCTGAGGTAGGGACCAAGGCTGGGGAACCTCCCTCGGGAACCCCGGCCACACCGCGCCGCGCCCGCAGCGCCTCAGAGGGCTCGGCCAGTCAACAGCCCACCGGCAGCACGGCAAGCCCTCGGCGTTCACGTAGCGCGAGCGATGGCTCAGCTTCACAGCAGGGCCCAGCACCGGTACCGGCACCGGCACGGGAGAACATCCCCGCCCAGCCCCCCACCGCACCCCGCAGCCCGGACGCACCGTGGCACCACGCCCGGCCGGCCTTCGACGAGCAGGCATCCCAATCGGAGTCCGAGCCGGAGCCAGAGTCGGAGTCGGAGCCGCAGCCCGTATCCGAGCCGGACTCCACCACGAGGCCGGCCAACGGACCGTCAGGCGAAGCTGAAACCGAAGCCGACCCGGCCGCAGCCGATTCAACTCCCGAAGGCCAAACCTCCGAAGGCCAAGCCCCCGAAGACCCAACCCCCGACACCCCCGCAGGAGGCCCGCAGTGAACGACGCGTTCGACGTCGCCCTGCGACTCCTCATCGTCTTTGTCGTCTTCCTCACCTTCCCCCTCATCGTCGGCCAGACCGAGCACAAGGTGATGGCCCACATGCAGGGCCGCCTCGGCCCGATGTACGCCGGTGGCTTCCACGGCTGGGCCCAACTCGTCGCGGATGGCGTGAAGTTCGCCCAGAAGGAAGACATCGTCCCGACGGGCGCGGATCGCCGTATCTTCCAACTCGCCCCCGCCGTCGCCCTCCTCCCGTACCTGCTCGTTCTCCTCGCCATCCCGATCGGCCCGAGCGAGGGCGCCGTCGGCCAGGTCCTGGACGCGGGTATCTTCTTCGTCCTCGCGGTGATGGGCGTGAGCGTCCTCGGCTCCCTCATGGCCGGCTGGGCCTCCGCCAACAAGTTCTCCCTCCTCGGCGGCCTCCGCACCGCCGCACAGCTCCTCGCCTACGAACTCCCCATGCTGCTCACCGCCGCCTCCGTGGCCATGGCAGCAGGCACGGTCTCCCTCCCCGGCATCCTCGACGCCTTCCACTGGTGGTGGCTGCCCTGGCAGATCGTCGGCGCGATCGTCTTCTTCGTGGCGGGCCTGGCCGAACTCCAGCGGCCCCCCTTCGACATGCCCGTCGCCGACTCCGAGATCATCTTCGGCGCCTACACCGAATACACCGGTCTCCGCTTCGCTCTCTTCCTCCTCGCCGAGTACGCCGGAATCGTCGTCCTGTGCAGCCTGACCACCGTCCTCTTCCTTGGCGGCTGGCACGGCCCGTGGGGCGCGGACGGACTCGGCTGGGTGTGGACCCTGCTGAAGACCGCGCTCCTCGCCTTCGTCGTCATCTGGCTCCGCGTCACCTACCCCCGGCTCCGCGAGGACCAGCTCCAGAAGCTCTCCTGGACCCTCCTCGTCCCCCTCTCCCTCGCTCAGATCGCCCTCACCGGCATCGTGAAGGTGGTGTTCCTCCAGTGACTCCGTTTCCCGGCTCCGGCCTGGCCAAGGGCCTGGCCGTCACCCTTCGCACGATGACGAAGAAGACCGTCACCGAGCAGTACCCGGACACCCAGCCCGACCTCCCGCCCCGCACCCGCGGAGTCATCGGCCTGTTCGAGGAGAACTGCACGGTCTGCATGCTCTGCGCCCGCGAGTGCCCCGACTGGTGCATCTACATCGACTCCCACAAGGAGACGGTGCCTGCGGCGGCCCCGGGTGGCCGCGAGCGCAGCCGCAACGTCCTCGACCGCTTCGCCATCGACTTCTCCCTGTGCATGTACTGCGGTATCTGCATCGAGGTCTGTCCTTTCGACGCCCTGTTCTGGTCCCCGGAGTTCGAGTACGCCGAGACCGACATCCACGAACTCACCCACGAACGCGACAAGCTCCGCGAGTGGATGTGGACCGTGCCGGCCCCACCCGCCCTCGACCCCGGCGCGGAGGAGCCCAAGGAGATCGCCGCCGCCCGCAAGACCGCCGAGAAACTGGCCGCGACTCAGGCTGCCGCGGAGGCGGCGGAGGCGGCCCAGGCCGCGGAGGTCACCGAGGCCGCGGAGGGTACCGGGGTCGCGCGGGCCGCGGAGGACCCCGGGGTCGCGGAGGGCACCGAGGTCGCGCTGACCGCGCCCGAGCCCGCCGAGCCCGCCGAGTCCGGCCACGTCGAGTCCGGTGACGTTGAGTCCGGCCACGCCGAGTCGGCCTCGCCCACCGACCCGTCGGAGGGACAGTCGTGACCCTCGCCGCCACTGCCACCGCCACGGCAACCCTCGCCGCCACCCACACCCACGGCTTCCTCTCCCCGACCGGCGTGGAGATCGCCTTCCTCCTCGTCGGCCTGGTCACCTTCGGCGCCGCCCTCGTCACCGTCACCACCAAGCAGCTGGTGCACGCCGCCCTGTGGCTCGTGGTGGCCCTCGGGGGCATCGCCGTCGAATACCTCCTGCTCACCGCCGAGTTCATCGCCTGGGTGCAGGTCCTGATCTATGTCGGTTCCGTCGTCGTCCTCCTTCTCTTCGGTCTGATGCTCACCAAAGCCCCCATCGGCCGCTCCCCGGACGCGGACTCCGGCAACCGCTGGGCCGCCCTCGCTGTGGCCGTCGCCGCCGCGGCGGCCCTGGTGTGGGTCGTCGTCGACGCCTTCCGCGCGACCTGGATGGACCTGGACGGTCCGGCCGCCGGCTCCACCGCGGTGACCGGCGCGAGCCTGTTCCAGAACTGGGTCCTCCCCTTCGAGGCCCTCTCCGTCCTTCTCCTCGCGGCCCTGGTCGGCGCGATCGTCCTGTCCCGCAAGTCGAAGGCGGAGTCGAGTTCTCCCCCTGTGAACTCCCGGCCCGCGACCGGTAGTTCCCCATCCGTCCCGGATTCCCGTAATCACACGATCGGGCGAAAAGGTGCGGTTGAGGGCAACGGTCCCACCGCCCGGAACACCCCGACCGAGCAGGAAGGAGCCCGCTGATGCACCTCGTCTATCCCGCCGTGCTCGCCGCTCTCCTCTTCTGCACAGGCGTCTACGGCGTCCTCGCCCGCCGCAACGCGATCCTTGTCCTGATGTCGGTCGAGCTGATGCTCAACGCCGTCAATCTGAACCTGGTCGCCTTCGACGTCTGGCTCAGCCGGACCGCCGAGGACAAGCTGCACTCCGGCCAGGCCCTGACGCTGTTTACCATCGCCATCGCCGCCGCCGAGATCGGCATCGGCCTGGCGATCGTCCTCGCCGTGTACCGAGCCCGCGGCACCTCGGACATCGACAAGCTCCGAGACACCGCCGAGGGCTACGAATCCGACGACCCCGAAGGCTCCGACGGCCACGACAGCGACCCCGCCGACAGCGACCGCACCGAGCCCCCCGCGGCCGAGAAGGCTGAGGCCACCGCGTGACCACGACCACCCTCGCCGTCCTCGTCCCTCTCCTCCCGTTCCTGGGGGCCGCGGCAGGCCTGCTCCTCGGCCGTACCGCCCCGGGCTTCGTCCGCCCGCTCGCCGTGCTGCCGACGCTCGCCGCGCTCGCGCTGGCCGCGATCGTCGCCGTACGGCAGGGTGGCGACGCGGCCGTCGACTCCGCCACCGAACTCACGCCCACCGGCTCGGTCCCCGTCGAACTCGCCCTGCACATCGACGGGTTCGCCGCCCTCGTCGCCGTCCTGGTCGCCTTCGTCGCCACCTGTGTGCAGATCTACTCGACGGGCTATCTGCGCGACGACCCGCGCTACCCCTCGTACGCCGCGCTCGTCTCCCTCTTCACCTCCGCGATGTTCCTGGTCGTCTATTCCGGCGACCTGATCGTGCTGCTGGTCGGCTGGGAAGTCATGGGCATCTGCTCCTACTTCCTCGTCGGCCACTACTGGGAGACCCCAGAGGCCCGCGCCGCCTCCATGAAGGCCTTGCTCGTCACCAAGCTCGGCGATGTCCCTTTCCTGATCGGCCTGTTCGCGCTCGCCACCGACGCCGGGTCCTTCCGCATCACCAAGGTCCTGAGCACCGTCGCGAGCGGCGGGCTGCACCACCCGACGCTGATCGCCCTGCTGCTCCTGGCAGGCGTGGCGGGCAAGTCGGCCCAGTTCCCGCTGCACACCTGGCTCCCCGACGCGATGGCGGGCCCGACCCCCGTCTCCGCGCTGATCCACGCCGCGACGATGGTCGCCGCCGGTGTCTACTTCATCGCCCGTCTCCTCCCGGTCTTCGAGGCCTCCTCGGCCGCGATGGTCGTCCTCGCCGTCATGGCCGCCGTGACGATGACCGGCTCGGGTCTCGCCGCGCTCGCCCAGGACGACATCAAGCGCGTCCTCGCCTACTCGACGATCGGTCAACTCGGCTACATGACCGGCGCCCTCGCCGTCGGCGACCGCGGCGCCGCCGTCTTCCATCTCCTGTCCCACGGCGCCTTCAAAGCGCTGCTCTTCCTCGCCGCCGGCGTGATCATCCACGCCTCCGGCACCAACTCACTGGCCGCCATGTCCCGCATGGGCAACCTGCGCGCCCGCGTCCCCGACGCCTTCTGGACGATGACCGTCGCGCTCCTCGCGCTCGCCGCGATCCCGCCGTTCAGCGGCTTCTTCTCCAAGGAGTCCGTCCTCGGCGCCGCCGAACACGCGGCCACCGAGCACACCTCGCACATCCCCGGCGCCGCGGGCTGGATCGTCCTCGTGGCAGGTCTGCTCGCCGCCCTGCTCACTGCCGCGTACGCGACGCGCCTGTGGCTGCTCGCCTTCAACGGCAGGGGAGTCGATGCCCCCGACCACGGCAGGCAGCCCGTCGCGATGAACGCCGTGCTGTGGGTGCTCGCCGTCCCGTCCCTCGCCCTCGGGGGACTCGCCTACCGCGTGCTCCCCGACTGGTTCGACGGCCACGACCTCACCCCGACGCTCACCACGTCAGTACTCGGCACGGGCGTCGCGCTCGTCGGCGGCATCGTCACCTACGGCGCCTGGCGGCACACCACGTCACTCGCGGCCGGTGCACCGATCGGCGCGGTCGCGGCCCACCCGGAGGGCGACGCCGGACTCGTCGAGGCGGAGGCCATCGCGAGCCACACGGCCGCCTACGGAGACGTGGCGTCGGCAGCCGACCCGGCGGACCCGGGCCGCCTGTTGCTCGGCCCGCTGCACCGCCACGCGGCCACCGGTTTCCACCTGGACGCCGTGTACGCGGCCCTGTTCGTCCGCCCGGTGATGGCGGCGGCGAGTCTCGTCCGGTTTCTCGACCGCGAGGTCGTCGACACCTACGTACGCGGCGCGGGCACCCTGCCCCGCCTCCTCGGAGCCGCCGTACGGCGCGCTCAGACCGGCAATCTGCAGACCTATGTGAGCGCGCTGCTCGCCGGCACCGTCGTCCTGACGGTCGCCGTCCTCCTCGTCGCCACGGGAGCGTGAGCAGGCGTGATCGATATCAACGAGTCCGTGATGCAGGTCCTTCTGGCGTTCGTCGTCGTAGGACCGCTCCTCGGCGCCGTCGCCGCTCTCCTGCCCGCCCCGCCCGGGCTGAAGGGAAAGTCGCCCGAGCAGGCCGTACTACGGCACGGCGTCACCGTGACCGGCGTGATCCTCATCGCCGCGATCGTCCTCGCGCTCGGCTTCGACCACGACCATCCGTCGAAGATGCAGGCCACGACCGACATCAGCTGGATCCCCGCACTCGACGTGCGCATCCACCTCGGCATCGACGGCATCTCCCTCCCCCTCCTGGTCTTGACCGCGCTGCTGACCTTCCTCTGCGCGCTCTACTCCTACTTCAAGATGCCCGCGGGCCCGTCCCCGAAGGCGTTCGTCGCCCTGATCCTCGTCCTGGAGTCCGGCACCCTCGCCACCTTCGCCGTCCTCGACCTGATCCTGTTCTTCCTCGCCTTCGAGACCGTCCTCATCCCGATGTACTTCCTCATCGCCCGCTGGGGCGGTGCCCAACGCACCCAGGCCGCCTGGAAGTTCATCCTCTTCACACTGCTCGGCTCCGTCGTCATGCTGCTCGGCCTGCTCCTGATCGGAATCAAGGCGGGCACATTCGACATGGTGGCACTCGCCACTGACAACGGCCGGTCGCTGACCACATCCGTGCAGGTCATCGCCGTTCTGGCGGTCGGGATCGGGCTCGCGGTCAAGACGCCGATGTGGCCGCTGCACAGCTGGCTGCCCGACGCCCACACCGCCGCCCCGACCGTCGGCTCGGTCCTGCTGGCTGGCGTGATGCTGAAGATGGGCACGTACGGGTTCGTCCGCATCCTGCTGCCGATCGCACCCGACGGCATGCACACCTTCGCGCCCTACCTCGCCGCCTTCGCCGTCGTCGGGATCATCTACGGCTCCCTGGCCTGCCTCGCCCTCGCGAAACAGGGCGCGAAGGGCGACCTCAAGCGCCTCATCGCCTACTCGTCCGTCGGTCACATGGGCTTCGTCCTGCTCGGCATCTCGACGATGACCCCGACCGGCGTGAACGGCGCCCTCTTCGCCAACATCGCCCACGGCCTCATCACCGGTCTGCTGTTCTTCCTCGTCGGCGCCCTCAAGGACCGTACGGGCACCACCGACCTGGACACCCTGGCCGAGGAGACCGGCGCCGCCCTCTACGGCAAGGCCCCGCGCCTCGGCGGCCTGCTCGCGTTCGCCGCAGTCGCCTCGCTCGGACTCCCCGGACTCGCCGGATTCTGGGGCGAGATGCTCGCGCTGTTCGGCGCGTTCAAGCCCGCCGCCGACCTCAGCCGCCCCGCGTTCCTCACCTTCATGGCGATCGCGGCCTTCGGCACCCTGCTGACCGCCGCCTACATGCTCGCCGTGGTCCGCCGCGTCTGCATGGGCGCCGTGGCGCAGGAGGCGCCGAAGCTCGCCGACGTCCAGACGTACGAGTTCGCCGCCTGGACCCCGCTCGTCGCCCTCACCGTGGCCGCCGGCCTGTGGCCGAAGGCACTCCTCGGCCTGACCGACCCGGCCGTCCAGCAGCTCCTCGCAGGAGGCACCCGATGAGCGCCCCGGCCCAGCCTCTCGCGGAGTCGATGGTCCAGTCCGTCGACTGGCTCACGATCGCACCGCCCACCATCACGGCGGTCGTCGGCCTGGTCGTCCTCGTCGCCGACCTGTTCCTCCAGGACGCCAAGAAGGCACTCCTGGGGTGGGTTTCGGTCGCGGGCCTCGCAGCCTCCGCGCTCATGCTGCTGCCCCTCCTGGACGGCGACCGCGCCACCTTCTGCCTCACCGGCGACACGACCGCGTGCAGCTATACGGCGGACCGCTTCACCCTGGTCATCCAGTTCCTGGTCCTCGGAGGCGCCCTCCTCGCGGCCCTCCTGTCGATCACCACCCTGAAGGACGCCGACAAGGCACTCCCCGAAGGGGAGTACTGGTTCCTGCTGCTGTCCTCCGCCGCGGGCGCCGCCCTCCTGCCCGCCTCCCGCGACCTCGCGACCCTGATCGTCGCCCTGGAGGTCGCCTCCCTGCCCGCCTTCGCCCTCGTCGGTATCCGGCACGGCGACAAGAAGTCCGCCGAAGCGGCCCTCAAGTTCTTCCTGTCCTCGGTCACCGCGACCGCGGTCAGCCTGATGGGCGTCAGCTTCGTCTACGCCACCACGGGCACTCTGTACCTGACCCGGATCGCCGACCGCATCCAGCACGTGGACGGTCAGTTCCACACCCTCGCCCAGACCGGCGTCGTCCTCACCCTCATCGGCTTCGCCTTCAAGACGGCCGCCGTCCCCTTCCACTTCTGGGTGCCCGACACCTACGTAGGGGCGCCCCTCCCGATCGCCGCCTACTTGTCGGTCGTCGGCAAGGCGGTCGGCTTCTCCGGGCTGATCCTCGTCACCGTCGTCGCGTTCCCGTCGTACGCCGACGTGTGGGGTCCCGCACTCGCCGCACTGGCCGCCCTCACCATGACGGTCGGCAACCTGGGCGCCCTGCGCCAACAGGCCACGCGCGCGTACAGCGCGGTACGGCTGCTCGCCTGGTCCTCCGTCGGCCAGGCCGGCTACCTCCTCGTGCCGATCGCCGCCGCCGCGTACTCCAAGGACGCCCAGAAGTCGATCGGCTCCACCGTCGCCTACGCCCTCATGTACGCGGCCGTGAACCTCGGCGCCTTCGCGGTGGCCGCCCTGGTGGGCCGTAGCAGAGCCCTGAACCGCGTCAGCGACTACCGCGGCCTGTACGCGTCGAACCCCCTGGCAGCCCTGCTCCTGGCCTTCTTCCTGCTCTGCCTCGCCGGACTGCCGCCCGGTGTCATCGGACTCTTCGCCAAGGTCACCGTCTTCTCGGCGGCCGTCGACGCGGGCCTGGGCTGGCTCGCGGTCGTCATGGCCGTCAACGTGGTGATCGCGCTCTTCTACTACCTCCAGTGGACGGCCCTGTTGTTCCGCGTCCCCGAAGGGGAGCACGACAAGCACCGCGTCCCGGCCCCTCTCACCGCCGCTCTCGCGCTCACCGGCGCCCTCGGAATCGCCCTCTCCGGAGCACCTCAACTGGTCCTGCGCTTCGCCGACACCGGACTCTTCTGAGCCACCGGCACATACCACCGTCCTCACCCGGACGGCCCACGCCCGGCGCCGTACGCACAAGGGAACTAGTGGCCCTCGCCTGGCGTTGACCAGTGCGGAAGGGTGCACTGGACGTGGCACCACGAGACCAGTGGCATCGGAGATCAGCAAGCAAAGGGTTCCCCCGCTGCACGATTTTGGAGGGCGTACCGTGCACCGCCGGCACAACGGGCTCAGGACCGCAGTTCTCCTAGGGGGACTGTCTGCACTCATCATCGTCATCGGCAGCTTCTTCGGCCGCATGGGGCTCGTCGTAGCTGTCGTGATCGCGCTGGGCACGAACGCGTACGCGTACTGGAACAGCGACAAACTGGCGCTACGCGCGATGCGCGCCCGCCCGGTGAGCGAGTTCGAGGCCCCCGCCCTGTACCGCATGGTCCGCGAGCTCTCCACCCAGGCTCGCCAGCCCATGCCGCGCCTGTACATCTCGCCCACGGAGGCCCCCAACGCCTTCGCGACGGGCCGCAACCCGCGCAACGCCGCCGTGTGCTGCACGGAAGGCATCCTGCGCATCCTGGACGAGCGCGAACTGCGCGGAGTCATCGGCCACGAACTGAGCCACGTCTACAACCGCGACATCCTGATCTCGTCGGTCGCCGGAGCCCTCGCCTCG
This sequence comes from Streptomyces sp. NPDC002276, assembly GCF_053891435.1. Taxonomy (NCBI): domain Bacteria; kingdom Bacillati; phylum Actinomycetota; class Actinomycetes; order Kitasatosporales; family Streptomycetaceae; genus Streptomyces; species Streptomyces sp. NPDC002276. Next base: position 211,396 of record NZ_JBSFCQ010000014.1, read on the forward strand.
GTGATCATGTTCCTGGTCAACTTCGCCTGGCTGATCCCGATCGGCCGCTCGAACGACGACGACGGACCCGGCATCCTGGGCATGCTGATGATCATGATCCTGGGACCCCTCGCGGCCAGCCTCATCCAGCTGGCCATCAGCCGCTCCAGGGAGTACGAGGCCGACGCGTCCGGCGCACAGCTCACCGGCGATCCTCTCGCTCTCGCGAGCGCCCTGCGCAAACTCGACGCGGGCACCAAGCAGCTTCCGTTGCCCCCAGAGCCCCGTATCGAGACCGCGAGCCACATGATGATCGCGAACCCCTTCCGCCCGGGCCAGGGACTGTCCAAGATGTTCTCGACGCATCCGCCGATGGCGGAGCGGATCGCCCGGCTCGAAAAGATGGCAGGTCGCCCTCAGTGAAAACCATCCTGAACGTCATTTGGCTCGTCCTGAGCGGCTTCTGGCTGTTCCTCGGGTACCTGCTCGCCGGCGCGCTGCTGTGCATCACGATCATCGGCATCCCGTTCGGCATCGCCGCGTTCCGTATCGGCGTCTACGCCCTGTGGCCCTTCGGGTACACCACGGTCGAGCGCCGTGACGCGGGCGCGGCGTCCTGCGTCGGCAACGTGCTGTGGCTGGTCCTCGCGGGCTGGTGGCTGGCCCTCGCGCACATCGTCACCGGCATCGCCATGTGCATCACGATCATCGGCATCCCGTTCGGCATCGCCAACTTCAAGCTGATCCCGGTCTCGTTGTTCCCCCTGGGCCGCGAAATCGTGCCCACGGACCAGCCGTTCGCCACTCGCTGACGGAGTCGACCGTGGTGGGGGCGCCGAAGTACGTCCTGTTGTCGTACGACGAAGCCTCCGAGTCCACCGGCGAGCACGGGTACGAGCAGACCTGGGCCCTGTGCCAGGACGCCGACGACCTCTTCGCCGACCCGCCCCCACTCATCCCGGAGACGTACGAACTGCTCGGCTGCGCACCCGAGGGTGAACTCGCTACAGCCCTCGCACGCGCGCGTGCCGATGGTTCGGCGCCACTCGGCCTGCTCACCCTGGAGATCCTCGACAAGACCGGCACCGGCGCGGGAACGGCCGGGGACTGGTGGCTGGAGGACGTACACGTGGTCGGCGACCGCCCCTGCGCGCGTGACCTGTCCCTGAGGGACGTCACCGTCGAGGGGCGACCGTCCGACGACAACCCCTACGACTACCCGCACTGCCCACCGCTCTCCCCGGGCTACCGGCTGCTCGGCCCGGACGGCGAACCCTGGGGCGGCTGCCGGGACTTGGCCCACCTTCAGGAGGACCGGCCCGAACCGCTGGACCCTCCCGTGCGCCTGCTGGGCTGTTCCCCGCGCGGCGCGCTGCGGGCGGCCATGGACAGCGGGGACGAGGACCTCGGCCACGCCAAGGTGTTGCGCGTCGACTCCTCGGGCCGACCCCTACAGCCCGCCACCGAGGGCGAGTTGCGGGCGTGGATCCCGTCCGCGCGCGGCCCCGGCCTGGTCGACCTCACCCTCGACCCCTGGGCGGAACGGCCACCGCTCGCGGCCCGCGAGGTGTGGGACCTGTGGGGCGAGGGGCGCCCCTCCGAGCCCGGCCGCTGGGCCGGTTGCGACACCGAGGGGCGCCGGTTCTGGCTCGGCACCGCGCTGGCGAACCACGCCCACGGCGCCCCGGACCGGCCGCCGGGCACCACCTACCACCTCGACGGCAGACACATCACCGACCCGCAGGGCTTCTTCTGCGCTCTCGGCGAGGCGGTGAACGGCCCCGGCGGATACTTCGGTCGGTGCGTCGACGCCCTGGACGACTGCCTGCGCGGTCGCTGGGGAGCCGCCCCGCCCTTCACCCTCGTCTGGCACGACGCGTCTGTCGCCCGCACCTGCCTCGGCCTCACCCCGCTCACGGGCCCACGCCCACCGACGTTCGAGGAACTGCTCGCCCTCTTCGCCGAAAGGCACGTCGACGTGCGCCTGGCCTGACCGCTCGTCACCGGGCCCTCGGGTGAACTGGTTCTCCACAACTCCCGGGTTGTCCACATCCGCCAGGTTGTCCACAGGCCGGCCCGATTGTCAGTGGCGCGTTGCACTATGAAGCCATGACCGAGAACGAGCAGCGACTGCTGACCCGGGTGGCCGCCGAGGCCCGCAACACCCTGCCGTGGGGCTGGACTTCACTCCCCGCCCCGGTGGACGAGGCCACGGTGACCCGCGCCGAGGCCACCCTGGGCTTCAGCCTGCCCCCACTGCTCGCGGCGCTCTACTCGCGCATAGGGGACGGTGGATTCGGCCCGGAGTACGGCCTGTTGCCCCTGCTCGACAGCCCGCCCGCCGGCGAGCCCGCCGCCGTCACGCAGTACCTCGCCAACCGCGAGAGCGGACGCAAGGACCCCGACTGGCCCTGGCCCGAGGGCGTCCTGCCGATATCCCACTGGGGCTGCGCGATGTACGCGTGCGTGGACTGCCGAACCCCGCAGGCCACCGTGCTGCTCTACGAACCGAACGCGGACGAGGCGGACCACGCGTGGTACGTGGACGCGCCCAGCCTCGCCGACTGGCTCCAGGGCTGGCTCGACGGCACGGGCTGGTACGTCGACGCCAACATCGGCATCGAGCCCGAGCCGTGGGACGACTTCCGCATACGCACGACACCGCAGGCGTCCTGACCGACACCCGGCACGGCCGACCACCCCGCCCCTCCCGGCACCACCCCGGCGATGCCTGCAACCACCACACGCATCCGTGACGTCCTGTTCATCGACACGGCGGAACATGCAGCGACAGGCCGTGGGCAAGGACCTACGAACACAGCCTGTCCGGGCGGAACTCACAGCTCCGGATCAGTGCGAGCACAGTGTGAAAGGGCAGGTTCACGGCATGGGCATCATCAGCTGGATCATCCTGGGACTGTTGGCCGGAGCCATCGCCAAATTCCTGCTGCCGGGCCGCGACCCGGGCGGCTTCATCGGTACGACCGTCATCGGCATCGCGGGCGCGTTCATCGGCGGCTGGATATCGGCCCGTTGGCTGGACCACCCGGTCGCGAAGAACTTCTACGACGGCGCCACCTGGGCCTCGGCGATAGGCGGCGCACTCGTCCTCCTGATCGCCTACCGCATCTTCTTCGGCAACTCGCGCAACTAGGACCTGTCTCAGCGCGCCCCCGTACCGCAGCCAGCAGAAGAGAAGGGTGGGTGCCGACGGGCACCCACCCTTCCTCGTACCGCGTAGTGCTGCGCGCCGGGCGCGCGAGCCATGGCCCTACCGGTAGTTGACGAACTGAAGCGCGAAGTCGAAGTCCTTGCCCTTGAGCAGGGCCTGCACGGCCTGGAGGTCGTCGCGGCTCTTCGAGCTGACCCGCAGTTCGTCGCCCTGCACCTGGGCCTTCACGCCCTTGGGACCCTCGTCGCGAATGATCTTCGCCACTTTCTTCGCGTTGTCCTGGGAGATGCCCTCCTCGATGGACGCGAAGATCTTGTACTCCTTGCCGGAGAGCTGAGGCTCACCGGCGTCCAGCGCCTTCAGCGAGATGCCGCGCTTGACCAGCTTGGACTGGAAGACATCGAGCACGGCCTTGACCCGCTCCTCGGAGTTCGCCTCCATGAGGATCTTCTCGGCGGACCATGCGATCGAGGCACCCACGCCCTTGAAGTCGTAGCGCTGCGAGATCTCCTTGGCGGCCTGGTTGAGGGCGTTGTCGACCTCCTGCCGCTCGACCTTCGAGACGATGTCGAAACTGGAGTCGGCCATGTCCTGTGGCTCCTTGTATCGGGGTGCGTATCGATGCGTGTCACTGCGTATCGGCGTGCGTGGGGACAGCCGCCGAGCCCGGTGTAGGCGCCGGGCCGCATCCGTATAAGCCTAGCCACCCGCTCCCCTCCGGGCGCCGATCTATCGGGTGGCGAAGCACCCCCACGCATCGGGTATCGTTTACGTCGTTGCCACGGAGCACCGCCGAAAAGCGGTAGGAGAGGCAGCAACCCCGGCGGTGTGCCCGAGCGGCCAAAGGGAGCAGACTGTAAATCTGCCGGCTACGCCTACCCAGGTTCGAACCCTGGCGCCGCCACATGTAGGTAGACCCCCTCTGATCTGTGGGAACGCAGACCGGAGGGGGTCTTTTCCTGTCCAGGGGCGATCTTTCGCGTGGGGTCGAAGCCAGGTGACCTCTCTCACGTTGTGACGCATGGACCCCGGGCTGATCAGGTCTTCCGGACCGTACGCAACCCAGGTCGAGGGGCCGACCTGTCGCGAGGACCAGCTCGGGTCGTCATCTGCGCGCCGGTGCGTCCGAGACTCATATGGACGAGATGCGGACGGCGTTGGGCGGGCGCACGCTGAGGGCATGACGGCCGGTGCTCCATCAGGGCCCCCGGAAGGCCCGCTGCGGCAGGGCGGGCGGCAGAGCAGCGCATCTCCTCGACCTCGGTGGGGGAGGTTGAGCAAGGGCGTCGTGACGCACGTCGTGGCCATCGTGATCGGCTTCGCGATCGGAGCCGTCGCAGGCCATGCCGGCGCCGACGGCTCGACGGACACTCCGGCGACGCCGAAGGTCACCGTCACGGAAACCTCCACCGCGACGGAGACCTCGTCGACCGAAAGCTCCGGCACTGCCCAGAAGGCGCGGTCCGGCGAGATTCCGGGAGACGGTACGTACGTGGTCGGCGAGGACATCGAACCTGGCACGTACCGCACGGACGGCCCGCAGGGCGGGCTCGTCCCCAACTGCTACTGGGCTCGTCTGAGCAGTACTTCCGGCGACTTGCGGGACATCATCGCCAACGGAAACACCAAGGGGCGGACGACGGTCACCATCGCGTCCACGGACAAGGCGTTCACCACCAGTGGCTGCAACAGGTGGACGAAGGCCGACTAGAGATCCTCAAGTCCGGGTCGCGGCAGCTGACTTGATCGAAGCGGGGCCGGTGCAAGGGCGTCACCGAAACCGCTGCGTCCGCCTGCTCGATGCCGCACGCCGGCGCAACTCGGAACCCCCGCCCTCCTGGTATGGACCAAAGTCTTGACGTGACCGTGCCACGGTCCTACTGTCGCGACATCGCGTTCATGTTGAAACACAAAGTTCATCTACATGAACAGGCATCGCCGCCAACCGAGTCCATCGAGCAGACAGGAAGGCACCCCCCATGCGCATGCGTACGCTGCTCACCTCCCTGGCCACCGTCACCGCCGTCACCGGCGGCCTGGCCCTTGCCGCTCCGGCCGCGTCGGGCAGTACCAACGTCACCGGCGCCATCGCCTCACCCCTCGCGGATCCGACCGTCGCGCCCGGCGGGAACTTCGACCTGGGGGTGTGGCAGCTCCAGGAGCCGGTGGGTTCCCCCGGCTCGCCCACGACCATCTCGTCGGCCCGCCTCCAGGGGGCCAACGGCTTCCAGGACTCGTACTTCTACACGGACACCCGTGACGGCGCGATGACCTTCTGGGCGCCGGAGAAGGGCGTCACCACGCCCAACTCGAACTACGCCCGCTCCGAACTGCGGGAGATGAACCGCAGCGGCAGCGCCGCCAACTGGTCGCTCAGCGGCACGCACACGATGAAGGCGACGCTACGGGTCGTCTCCGTCACCTCGAACGTCTGCGTGGGCCAGATCCACCTCGGCACGGGAGGCACGTCCACCAAGCCGCTGCTGGAGCTGTACTACCGGTCCAGCGGCGACATCGTCCTCGGCACGGAGAACTCGCCCGACGGCGGCCAGACGCTGCACACCGTCGGCAACGTGGCCGTCGGCAAGACGTGGAGCTACACGATCGGCGTCTCGGGCGGCAACACCATCAACCTGACGGTCAACGGGAGCACCACGCACTACGCCATCCCGTCGTCCTTCAACGCCTACAAGCAGTACTTCAAGGCCGGTTCGTACAACCAATCCTCCTCCGACAGCACCACCAAGGGTGCCCGGGTCGCCTTCTACGGGCTCACCGTCTCCCACAGCTGAGCGAGCCTCGACGGCCGACGCGGCCTGCGGCGGGGCAGACTGATCCCATGTCGTCACGCCGCAGGAGTTGCCCCGAGTGCCGTCGCGAGATCGCCGTCGTCGCTGGACGGTTCGCGCGACACGACCCGCCCGGCGCACGCGAGAGCGGCGAGCTCGTGTCGTGCCCCGGCTCGCGCCGGCAGGCGGAACTCGGGGCGGCCCAGCCCGCGTTGGACGGTTACGCGGTGCCGGACTTCCCGGGCCAGATGCCACTGTTCTAGTCAGCAGGAGAACGTCCGGCGGACAAGCTCAGTTCCCCGCCACCGACTTCACCGCCACCGACACCGGCGCGGACCCACCGATCAGCTCCAGCGTCAGGCCGGCCGTAGCCGGGGTCTCCACCAACTCCGCGAGTACGGCGGCCACATCGTCGCGCGGGATCGAACCGAGCCCGGTGTGGGCCTCCAGGCGGACCAGGCCCCGGCCGGCGTCGTTCGTGAGCGAACCGGGGCGCAGAATCGTCCAGTCCAGGGCATCCAGCCCGCGTACGTACGCGTCGGCCTCGCCCTTGGCCCGCAGGTACACGTCGAACACGCCGTCCCCGGGGTGCGCGGGATCCGCGCCCATCGAGGAGACGACGACATGACGTCGTACGCCCGCCAGGACCGCCGCGTCGGCGAACAGCACCGCCGAACCCCGGTCCACCGTGTCCTTCCGGGCCGTACCGCTCCCCGGGCCCGCGCCCGCCGCGAAGACCGCCGCGTCCGCACCCCGCAGCAGCGCCGCGACCTCTTCGACCGAGGCCGACTCCAGGTCGAGGACGAGCGGCTCGGCGCCGGCCGCCCGCAGATCGTCGCTCTGCCCGGCGTTGCGGATGATGCCCGCGACCTCTTCACCACGCGCGGCGAGCAGACGCTCCAGCCGCAGCGCGATCTGACCATGACCTCCAGCGATGACAATGCGCATGCCTTCGACCGTACGCCCGGACGGCCGCACGCGCCGCACGACTTCAGCCGCGTCCCGGCAGCACACCCCCGTGCCGCACGCGCCGGGCGCGCGAGCAGGGATGCGTGCGGGTCTTCGCGCCCCAGGCGCACGCCCCGGAGCGGCAGCGGGTCACGCCAAGCGGCTCACGCACCGCGCCCAGCCCCCGCTTCCGGTCCCGTCGAGCGGCTCACCGACCGCGCCCCGCTGCTGCCTTGAGCCACGTCGAGCAGCTCAGGCACCGCGCCCCGCCTCCGACCCGGCTCACGACAGCTCGCCGCGCCCCTGCCGCGGCAGCCCCAACTCCGCGCCCGCCGCCGTGTTGCAGTACTCCCGCACCGCGCTCGTCCGTGCCACCACGCGCCCCCGGTGCACCACGATCCGGCTGTACGCCAGCGAGAGCGCGCCCGCGAGCCGGTCGCCGCGCACCGCGAGCAGTTCGGCCGGAAATCCCGCCTCGACCCGCACCTCGGGCAGACCGAGCGCCGCCCGCGCCGACGAACTCACCGTGTCGTACGCGTCCTCGGGCCGCATCCCGTGCCGCGAGGCGAGCAGGTAGGCCGCCTCCAAGGGGTCACCGCGGCCCACGGGGTTGGACATGTCACGCAGGGCGCCGCTGCCCGCGGCCACCTGGACGCTGGCCGTGCGCAGCAGTCGTACGGGAGCCGTGCCCCGGCGGTCGACGCCGCCGCAGCCGCCCTGCGGCAGGCACACCACCGTCACGCCGGCCGCGGCCAGTTGGTCCGCGATCCGGGTGACCGTGTCCGCGGGCAGCCGCCCCAGGCCGCCGCACGGGCCGAGCGTCACCCCGGGGCGCATCCCGCCCGCGACCGCCGCCAGCCGCGCCAGGCGGGTCGGGTCGGCGGCGTCCGTGTGCAGGTCGACCGGACAGCCGTGCTCGGACGCGACCTCAAGGACCGCCTCCAGGTACCCCGTCGGATCGGGGTCCAGATCTGGACAACCGCCCACTACGGAGGCACCCATTTTCAGCGCGTCCCGCAGCATCGCGAGCCCGTCCGCCCCCGCCACCCCGGTCAGCAGCCGGGGCATCGCCACCGCCGTCAGCTCCGCCAGCCCGCGCAGCGCCCGCCGCGCCCGCAGTACGGCGGCCAGTGCGCTCAGCCCCTGGACGTCCCCCACGCGCACGTGTGCCCGCTGTGCGGTCGCCCCGTGGCCGAGTTGCAGCAACGCGGCCTCCGTGGCGCGGCGCTGGACGTCCTGGGGGTCGTAGGAGACCGGTCCGCCGTTCTCGGCCGACAGCGCGGTGTCGCTGTGCGCGTGCGGCTCGGCCGGGGCCGGGAGGAGGAGGTAGCCGCTGAGGTCCACGCGCGCGCCGCACGCGCGCGTGGCGTCCGTCGCCAGGCTGCCCGCCGTGCCGACCGCCTCGATGCGCCCGCCGCCCAGCCGTACGTCCACGGTCCTGCCGTCGGTCAGCCGGGCCCCGCACAGCAGGAGCGCGGCCGGGTCGGCCGGTCCCGACGAGCCCGACGAGCCCGACGACGAGTGGGACGGCTGGGGCTGGCTGTCGGGCATCGCGCTCCAGGGGCTCAGGGCTTCGCGGGCTCGGCTTCGGGGCTCATGGCGGGGGGCTGCGCAGAGGGGCGCAAGATCACGCAGAGTGAGTCGAGCCTAGGGCGGTGATCCGCTCGCGGCCGGGAGGAGCGCAATAGTCGTACCGGTGTGGTCCCCCGTACGGGAGGGGGTTCCGGGGCCGCTGGGAGGGCCGTGGAATCGGCTGGAGCGGTGCCGCGAAACGGATTTGGGTGAACGGCGGCGGAGCGTGTAATGTCTTCATCGCTCGCCCCAATAGCTCAGTCGGTAGAGCGTCTCCATGGTAAGGAGAAGGTCTGCGGTTCGATTCCGCATTGGGGCTCTGGTGTGAGAGGTTTCTGCCGCAAGGTGGGAACCAATCCCATCACAGCGGTGTAGCTCAGTCGGTAGAGCAAGCGGCTCATAATCGCTGTGTCACCGGTTCAAGTCCGGTCACCGCTACTGACAGTAGCCGATTGCGGGGTCGGTCCTTCGATCGGCTATTCTGTTATGCGTTCATAGTCCCATCCGTTCGTCAAGGAGCACTCCTGTGGCTGCCACCGACGTCCGCCCGAAGATCACGCTGGCCTGCGTGGAGTGCAAGGAGCGGAACTACATCACCAAGAAGAACCGGCGTAACAACCCGGACCGACTGGAGATGAAGAAGCACTGCCCGCGTTGCAATGCGCACACCGCGCACCGCGAAACGCGATAAATACAGGCTCGTACACGAGGCCGTCCCCGCACGTTGGGGGCGGCCTCGTGTCGTTATCAGCAGAGCAGACACATCAGGAGGTGCCGAGTCATGGCGCTCGACCAGTCCTTCGTGGGGCGGACCTACCCGCCCACCGACCCCTACGAGGTGGGCCGGGAGAAGATCCGTGAGTTCGCGGAAGCGGTGGGGGACGCCAACCCGGCATACACGGACCCGGAGGCCGCCAAGGCGCTCGGACACTCCGATGTGATCGCCCCGCCGACCTTCGTCTTCTCCATCACCTTCAAGGCCGCGGGACAGGTCGTCCAGGACCCGCAACTCGGCCTCGACTACAACCGCGTGGTGCACGGCGACCAGAAGTTCGTCTACGTCCGTCCCGTGCGCGCCGGTGACCGCCTGAGGGTCACCTCCACGATCGAGGCGATCAAGTCGATGGCGGGCAACGACATCCTGGACATCCGCGGCGAGGTCCACGACGAGGCCGGCGAGCACGTGGTGACCGCCTGGACCAAGCTCGTGTCCCGCGCGGCGGAGGGGAACTGACATGACGGCGAAGATCGCGTACGACGACATCGAGGTCGGCACCGAGCTGCCGGCCCAGAGCTTCCCCGTGACGCGCGCCGCCCTCGTCCAGTACGCGGGTGCCTCCGGGGACTTCAACCCGATCCACTGGAACGAGAAGTTCGCCAAGGAGGTCGGGCTCCCGGACGTCATCGCGCACGGCATGTTCACCATGGCCGAGGCGATCCGCGTGGTCACCGACTGGACCGGCGACCCGGGCGCGGTCGTCGAGTACGGCGTCCGCTTCACCAAGCCCGTCGTCGTCCCGAACGACGACCAGGGCGCGACCGTCGAGGTCAGCGCCAAGGTCGCGGCCAAGCTCGACGACAACACGGTCCGCGTGGACCTCGTGGCGACCAGCGCCGGCCAGAAGGTGCTCGGGATGTCACGAGCCGTCGTACGACTGGCGTGAACGTGAGCCGAGGTAAGGGGCGTCCGCCATTGCGGGCGCCCCTTACCTGTCGGTCGGCCTGGGCCGACTTGGTGACTTGCAGTGACACCGCGCGGTCCGCCCGTGTGCCGTGCCCCACACCCCTTGACCAAGTTAGTGATTGAGTACTAACTTTCTCGCATGGTCAGGATGAGCGCAGAAGAGAGGCGCGAGAGCGTCATCCGCGCGGCGATCACCGAGTTCGCGCAGCGGGGGTACTACGGCACCTCCACGGAGGCGATCGCCAAGCGCGTCGGTGTCTCGCAGCCGTATCTCTTCCGGCTCTTCCCGGGCAAGAAGGCGATGTTCGCGGCGGCGGCGATCAGGTGCGTCGAGGACGTGTGCCGGGTCATCGAGGAGTCGTCCAAGGGGCTGGAGGGCGAAGAGGCCGTGCACGCCATGGCCGACGCCTACGTGCGGCTCATCACGGAGCATCCCGAGAAGCTCCAGATGCAGATGCAGACGTACATCACGGTGGCCGCCGCCGAGGCGGAGGGCGACCACGAGTTCGGCGAGGCCGTACGCAAAGGCTGGATGCGGCTCTGGGACATCGTGCATCTGTCCATGGGTGCGGACGTGAACGACACCGCGACCTTCATGGCGCACGGAATGCTGATCAACACCCTTGCGGCCATGGGCTTCCCGCCCGAGCACAGGGTCTGGGAGGGGATGTACCCGGAGGCCCGTGTCACCGGTCGGCTGGAGAAGTCGTAGCGGCGGGCAAGGGGCGGATTCCGCGCCTTTTCATGAGCGTCAAAGTTAGTCATCAATAACTAATCATCGGTAGCGATCACCCACACTGGGGGAGCGATGTCAGAACAGACCGCACCGCGCGGGGGCATGGTCTGGGCCCTCGTCATCACCAGCGTCGCCGGATTCATGGCGGCCCTCGACAACCTCGTCGTCACCACCGCCCTGCCCTCCATCCGCAAGGACCTCGGAGGCGCGCTCGGCGACCTGGAGTGGACCGTGAGCGCCTACACGCTCACCTTCGCCGTCCTGCTGATGTTCGGCGCGGCCCTCGGTGACCGGTTCGGCCGCCGCCGGCTCTTCCTCGTCGGCATCACCATATTCACCGGCGCCTCCGCCGCCGCGGCCATGGCGACCGGCATCGACTCCCTGATCGCGGCCCGCGCGGTCCAGGGCGTCGGCGCGGCGATCATGATGCCGCTGACACTGACCCTGCTCACCGCGGCCGTACCCGCCGCCAAGCGCGGCATGGCCTACGGCATCTGGGGCGCCGTCAACGGACTCGCCGTCGCCTCCGGACCGCTCATCGGCGGCAGCCTCACCGAACACGTCTCCTGGCACTGGATCTTCTGGCTGAACGTCCCGCTCGGCCTGGCCCTGATCCCGCTCGCCCGCCTCCGCCTCTCCGAGTCCCACGGCACCGGCGCCCCGCTCGACTTCCCCGGCACCCTCCTCGTCAGCGGCGGCCTCTTCGGGATCGTCTACGGCCTGGTCCGCGGCCCCGCCGACGGATGGGCCAGCCCGCTCGTCCTCACCGGACTGTTCGCGGGGAGCGCGCTGTTCGCCGGCTTCGTCCTCTACAGCGTCAACGCCAAGAACCCCATGCTCCCGATGCGGCTGTTCCGCTCCCGCGCCTTCTCCGGGATCAACGCGGCGAGCCTGCTGATGTTCCTCGGGATGTTCGGGTCGATCTTCCTGCTCAGCCAGTACATGCAGGGCGTCCTCGGCTACTCGCCCACCGAGGCGGGCCTGCGGATGCTCCCCTGGACCGGTATGCCGATGCTGGTCGCACCCGTCGCGGGCATCCTGTCCGACCGCGTCGGCGGCCGCCCGGTCGTCGCCGCCGGCCTCTTCCTCCAGGCCGCAGGGCTCGGCTACATGGCGTACATCGTCACCACCGACGTCTCCTACGCCGCCCAGCTGCCCGGCCTCATCCTCAGCGGGATCGGCATGGCCCTGTTCTTCGCACCGGCCGCCAACCTGGTCATGTCCAGCGTCCGCCCCTCGGAACAGGGCATCGCCTCCGGCGCCAACAACGCGCTCCGCGAGGTGGGCGGCGCGCTCGGCATCGCGATCATGGCGTCGATCTTCTCGGCGCAGGGCGGTTACGAGACCGGACAGAGCTTCGTCGACGGACTGAAGCCCGCGCTGGTCACCGGCTCGGGAGTGGTCGCCCTCGCCGGAATCGCGACCCTGCTGATCCCGACGCGGCGCCGCGCGGCGGAGCTCGTGAAGGTGGCCGAGTCGGCCGACAGCGCCGGGTCCGAGTCGGTCATGGAGTCGGCCGGCCGCTGAGCACGAACAACCGGCACGACCGGGAAGGAACGACCGGCACGACCGGGAAGGAACGACCGGCACGCGCGCGTGGGGCCCCACCAACACCGGTGGGGCCCCACGCGCGCGTGCGCGCCACCCCACCGCGCCCGGCGTTGTCAGTCCCGTCTCGTAGTCTTGGCCCCGTGCAGGAACTCCACGACGCTCCCCTCGCCCCGCTGACCACCTTCCGGTTGGGCGGTCCCGCGACACGCCTGATCACCGCAGGCACCGACGCCGAGGTGATCGACGCCGTCCGCGCGGCCGACGACACCGGGACGCCGTTGCTCGTCATCGGGGGCGGGTCCAACCTCGTCATCGGGGACAAGGGGTTCGAAGGCACCGCCCTGCGCATCGCCACCCGCGGCTTCGCCCTCGACGGCACACGGCTGGAGCTGGCCGCCGGCGAGGTGTGGACCGACGCCGTCGCCCGCACAGTGGAGGCCGGACTCGCCGGAATCGAGTGCCTCGCCGGGATCCCCGGCTCGGCGGGCGCGACCCCGATCCAGAACGTGGGGGCGTACGGCCAGGAGGTCTCCGCCACCATCACCGAGGTCGTCGCCTACGACCGCACCACCCGCGCGACGGTCACCCTCACCAGCGAGGAGTGCGCCTTCTCGTACCGCCACAGCCGCTTCAAGGCCGAACCCGAGCGCTACGTAGTACTGCGTGTCCGCTTCCAGCTGGAGGACGCGGACGGGCTGTCGGCGCCGGTCAAGTACGCCGAGACGGCCCGCACCCTCGGCGTCGAGCCCGGCGACCGGGTGCCGCTCGCGCGGGCCCGCGAGACCGTCCTCGCGCTGCGCGCCGGCAAGGGCATGGTCCTGGACGCGGAGGACCACGACACCTGGTCGGCCGGTTCCTTCTTCACCAACCCGATCCTCACCGAGGAGCAGTTCACCGCGTTCCACGCGCGCGTGCGGGAGCACCTCGGAGAGGGCGCGGAGCCGCCCGCCTATCCGGCGGGGGAGGGACACACCAAGACCTCCGCCGCCTGGCTGATCGACAAGGCGGGCTTCACCAAGGGCTACGGCAGCGGGCCCGCCCGCATCTCCACCAAGCACACCCTCGCCCTCACCAACCGCGGCGAGGCGACCACCGCCGACCTGCTCGCCCTGGCCCGCGAGGTCGTCACCGGCGTTCACGACACCTTCGGGATCACCCTCGTCAACGAGCCGGTGACGGTCGGCGTCAGCCTCTGACAGCGCCCTCCGGAGGGGCTCAATAGGCCACCCCCACCCCCTGCTTGACCGTCCCCGGATCGTCGGTCATCGCCAGCATCGCGTGCGCCACGTCCGCGCGGGCGATGAACCGGCCCTTGTCCGGGAAGCCGCCCACGACCGTGCGGTACGTGCCGGTCACCGGCTTGTTCCGCAGGCGCGGTGGGCGGACCGACGTCCAGTCGGTCGTACTGCGGGCCAACTCCGCCTCCATCTCCCGCAGATCGGCGTACACGTCCTTCAGGAGCGCCGAGATCAGCCCGCGCGCGGTGCGGTCGAGGAGACCGGCGCCCGCCGGTTCGGGGCCGACCGGACCGGCGCTCACCACCAGCACCCGGCGCACCCCCTCCGCCTCCATGGCCGCCAGAACCGTCCGGGTGAGCCGGGTCGAGACGCCGGCGTCCTTGCGACTGCGGGCACCGAGCCCCGAGAGGACCGCGTCCCGGCCCGCGACCGCGGGGCGCAGCGCCTCCGGGTCGGTGAGGTCCGCGCGGAACACCTCCAGGCCCTCGCCCCGCACGGCCAGCCGCGCGGGATCCCGGACGACCGCTGTCACCCGGTGACCCGAGGCCAGCGCCTGGCGGACGATCTCCTGACCGATGCCTCCCGTGGCACCGAAAACGGTGAGCTTCATGGCCTGCTCCTCAGCCTCACGGGGTGGGTGAGCATTTACTCACCCCTGCCTCCCTCTAGAGTGGGTAAGTACTCACCCACTCGTCAAGCCCGAACGGACCCGTCATGGAATCCTCGAAGCCCGCCCGGGTCCGCATCCTCGACGCCGCCCACGAGTTGATGTTCACCGTCGGGCTGGCCCGGGCGACCACCAAGGAGATCGCGAAGGCCGCCGACTGCTCCGAAGCCGCGCTCTACAAGTACTTCGCGAGCAAGGAGGAGCTGTTCATCAGCGTCCTCTCCGAACGGCTGCCGCAGCTGACCCCGCTGCTGCACAGCCTCGCCGCCGAGCCCGGACAGCACTCCCTGGAGGACAACCTCACCGAGATCGCCCGCCAGGCGGCCCTCTTCTACGAGCAGAGTTTCCCGATCGCGGCCTCCCTGTACGCCGAGACCCAGCTCAAGCGACGCCACGACGAGGCACTGAGAGAGCTCGGCTCCGGCCCCCACAAGCCGATCGAGGCCCTCGACGCCTACCTCCGCGCCGAACAGACCGCCGGCTGCGTCCGCCGTGACGTGGACACCTTCGCCGCCGCGTCCCTCCTCCTCGGCGCCTGCGCACAGCGCGTGTTCGCCTACGCGGCGACACAGACCGGCGTACGCCCGCCCGTGGACGAGTTCGCGCCACGCATCGCCAGGACGCTGCTGGGCGGAATCTCCGTTGCCGAGGACCCCTCCGGGCCGTGATCCTTGCCGTATGAGGCACGCCAAGTGGAGCTGAGGCTGACCCAGTTCAGGCCCAGGACCGGCCCCCACGAACACCGGGTCGTCCAGCCCAGGCAACCGCTGCGCCACACCTCACTGCGTGAGCCGGCGCCGATCGGGATGCTCGTGGGGGACCACGACGGGCTGAGCCGGCTCGCGGGGCTGTTCTCGTTCGCCGCCTGCTCGCGGCACACCATCGTGCACGTTCCGCTGCGGGACTGCGTGCCGCCCGACGAGGGGTGCGGGGAGCTGGTCGATCTGGTGCTGGCGCACTCGGAGGTGGGGCTGCGGCCCTCCAAGTGGCCCGAAATGAGGCGGGCGTTGGGGCGCGGCACACCGCTCACCGTGCGCACGGACGAGGCCCGTACCGAGCGGCACGCGCGCGCGTGGCTGGAGCGGCCGTACGACCGTGGGCTGTTGCGGCACACCACGCACGCGCGGACGTACTTCCTCATCGGCGGCCGTGAGGCGTTCTCCTATGCGGCCACCGCCTTCGCCTACGCGGCCGGCTTCGGGCCGCGGGACAAGCGGGTCGTCAAGGGAAAGTCGGCGTTCATGGCCGGCCTTCAGTACGAACTGGAGCCCACGCGCGGGGCTGGGCACCCGCCCGAGGTCCTGATCGGTTTCAAGCCGTATCTGCCCTACGCCCACTTCGAGCGACCGGGGCGCTGAGCCAGTCGTCGATGCCCGACAGCAGCTTGGTCTTCATGTCCTCCGGGGCCGCCGATCCCCGTACCGACTGCCGGGCCAGTTCGGCCAGTTCGCGGTCCGAGAAGGCGTGGTACCGGCGGGCGATCTCGTACTGGGCCGCCAGCCGGGAGCCGAACAGGAGGGGGTCGTCGGCGCCGAGCGCCAGTGGGACGCCCGCTTCGAAGAGGGTCCGCAGGGGCACGTCCTCGTGCTTCTCGTAGACGCCCAGCGCCACGTTCGAGGCGGGGCAGACCTCGCAGGTGATGCCCCGGTCGGCGAGCCGCTTCAGCAGCCGCGGGTCCTCCGCCGCGCGCACCCCGTGGCCGATCCGGGTCGCGTGCAGGTCGTCCAGGCAGTCCCGCACCGAGGCCGGGCCCGCCAGTTCACCGCCGTGCGGGGCGGACAGCAGGCCGCCCTCCTGGGCGATCGCGAAGGCCCGGTCGAAGTCCCGTGCCATACCCCGGCGTTCGTCGTTCGAGAGGCCGAAACCGACCACCCCGTGGTCCGCGTACCGCACCGCCAGCCGGGCCAGCGTGCGGGCGTCCAGGGGGTGTTTCATGCGGTTCGCGGCGACCAGCACCCGCATCCCGAGCCCGGTCTCGCGGGAGGTCGTCTCCACCGCGTCGAGGATGACCTCAAGCGCCGGGATCAGCCCGCCCAGGCGCGGCGCGTACGACGTCGGGTCCACCTGGATCTCCAGCCAGCCCGAGCCGTCCCTGACGTCCTCCTCGGCGGCCTCGCGCACCAGCCGCTGGATGTCCTCGGGTTCCCGCAGACACGACCGCGCCGCGTCGTACAGCCGCTGGAAACGGAACCAGCCCCGCTCGTCCGTCGCCCGCAGTCTCGGCGGCTCCCCGCTGGTCAGCGCGTCGGTCAGGGCGTCCGGCAGGCGTACGCCGTACTTGTCGGCCAGCTCCAGCACGGTGGTCGGCCGCATCGACCCGGTGAAGTGCAGGTGCAGATGGGCTTTCGGCAGTTCAGAGACATCACGTACACGCTCCATCCGGGAATCCTGCCGTACGTTCCCGCCGTGCCGGTACCAATTTCCCCGATAGTGGTCTTGCTCGCACACAGCAGCGGGCCGCCTTCCCGGAGGGAAACGGCCCGCACGCACGCGTGGAGCACGAAAAACGTCAGTCCTGGGCCTCGGCGAGCAGCTTCTGGATGCGGCTGACGCCCTCGACGAGGTCCTCGTCACCCAGGGCGTACGACAGCCGCAGGTAACCGGGGGTCCCGAAGGCCTCGCCCGGGACGACCGCGACCTCGGCCTCCTCCAGGATCAGCGCGGCCAGCTCGACCGAGTCCTGCGGACGCTTGCCGCGGATCTCCTTGCCGAGCAGCGCCTTGACCGACGGGTAGACGTAGAACGCGCCCTCGGGCTCCGGGCAGACCACGCCGTCGATCTCGTTCAACATGTGCACGATCGTCTTGCGGCGGCGGTCGAAGGCCTCGCGCATCTCCGCCACGGCCGTCAGGTCACCGGAGACGGCGGCCAGCGCGGCGACCTGGGCGACGTTCGAGACGTTCGACGTGGCGTGCGACTGGAGGTTGGTCGCGGCCTTGACGACGTCCTTAGGGCCGATGATCCAGCCCACCCGCCAGCCGGTCATGGCGTACGTCTTGGCGACGCCGTTGACGACGACGCACTTGTCGCGCAGCTCGGGGAGGATCGCGGGCAGCGAGGTGAACTTCGCGTCTCCGTAGACCAGGTGCTCGTAGATCTCGTCCGTCATGACCCACAGGCCGTGCTCGACGGCCCAGCGGCCGATCGCCTCGGCCTCCGCCTCGCTGTAGACGGCGCCGGTCGGGTTGGACGGCGAGACGAAGAGGACGACCTTGGTGTTCTCGGTGCGGGCCGCCTCCAACTGCTCGACGGTGACGCGGTATCCGGTCGTCTCGTCGGCGACGACGTCCACGGGGACACCGCCCGCGAGACGGATCGACTCCGGGTACGTCGTCCAGTACGGCGCGGGGACGATGACCTCGTCGCCCGGGTCGAGGATCGCGGCGAAGGCCTCGTAGATGGCCTGCTTGCCGCCGTTGGTGACCAGGATCTGGGAGGCGTCCACCTCGTAGCCCGAGTCGCGCAGCGTCTTCGCGGCGATCGCGGCCTTCAGCTCCGGCAGACCGCCGGCCGGGGTGTAGCGGTGGTACTTGGGGTTCGAGCAGGCCTCGATCGCGGCCTGGACGACGTAGTCCGGAGTCGGGAAGTCCGGTTCACCCGCGCCGAAGCCGATCACCGGACGTCCGGCGGCCTTGAGGGCCTTGGCCTTGGCGTCCACGGCGAGGGTGGCGGACTCGGAGATCGCGCCGACTCGGGCGGAGACCCGGCGCTCGGTGGGAGGGATTGAGGCGCTCATGGGTCCATCGTTTCAGACCGGAAACCCGCCCGGCACACCGGTTTCACAGACTGAACAGGATCGGGCGGGCACTGAACAACCGTCCGGATTCCCGCTCCCGCCTGGACGATCTTCCGTCGGCAATCCCCGTACAGGCACTTTCTGTTCGACGGCCGCCCCAGGACCACGTACACTCCTACCTCGTTGGCCTTCAGCAGCCGCGCCCTACTTGGTGCACACCGAGCACCCGGGTGGATGCGGTACGTTGGGGATGTCACAAAGGGTCGTAGCTCAATTGGTAGAGCACCGGTCTCCAAAACCGGCGGTTGGGGGTTCAAGTCCCTCCGGCCCTGCTACACACACCTTCACCAAGAGATGTGTGCGCAGCGCATGTACGTACAGCAATGCACCGCCGTGCGGCTCAGACCGGGCGCGGCACGGCCACGACCCGGGAACAGGTGAGGATGAATGGCGGACGCCGTGGGCTCCATCGACATGCCTGATGCCCAGGACGAGGTGTCGGAGTCCAAGAAGAAGGCCCGCAAGGGCGGCAAGCGCGCCAAGAAGGGCCCGCTGAAGCGACTCGGCATCTTCTATCGCCAGATCGTCGCGGAACTCCGCAAGGTCGTCTGGCCGACGCGCAACCAGCTGACGACGTACACGACCGTCGTGATCGTCTTCGTCGTCATCATGATCGGTCTGGTGACCGTGATTGACTACGGACTGAATCACGCCGCGAAATACGTCTTCGGCTGAGGCCGGAAGCGAAGGGCGCCCTGACCGGCGCCCCTTTCGCGTGTTCCACCCCCATGTATCCAGGAAGAAGCAGCCACCGTGTCTGACCCGAAGCTGAACGAGGCCGTCGAGCCGGACGAGTCCGTGGAAGACGAACTCGACATCGTCGAGGGCGCGGACGAGGACCTGGACGAGGTCGAGGCTGCGGATGCCGACGCGGGCGAGCCCGCCGAGGAAGCCGCCCTGCACGTCGAGGACGAGGACGCGGAAGCGACCGAGGACCTCGATGACGAGGACGACGAAGCCACGGCCGAGGACGACGAGGAAGAGGCCGAACCGGCCGAGCCCGTCGACCCCGTGGTCGCCCTGCGCGAGGAACTGCGTCTCCTGCCCGGCGAGTGGTACGTCATCCACACGTACGCTGGCTACGAGAACCGCGTGAAGACCAACCTGGAGCAGCGCGCCGTCTCGCTCAACGTCGAGGACTACATCTTCCAGGCCGAGGTGCCGCAGGAAGAGGTCGTCCAGATCAAGAACGGCGACCGCAAGACCATCAAGCAGAACAAGCTCCCGGGCTACGTCCTGGTCCGCATGGACCTGACGAACGAGTCCTGGGGCGTCGTCCGCAACACCCCCGGCGTCACCGGCTTCGTGGGCAACGCCTACGACCCGTACCCGCTGACCCTGGACGAGATCGTCAAGATGCTCGCCCCGGAGGCCGAGGAGAAGGCCGCCCGCGAGGCCGCCGAGGCCGAGGGCAAGCCGGTTCCGCAGCGCAAGGTCGAGGTCCAGGTGCTGGACTTCGAGGTCGGTGACTCGGTCACCGTCACCGACGGCCCGTTCGCGACGCTCCAGGCGACCATCAACGAGATCAACGCCGACTCGAAGAAGGTCAAGGGTCTCGTCGAGATCTTCGGCCGCGAGACGCCGGTCGAGCTGTCGTTCGACCAGATCCAGAAGAACTAGCACGTCACACAGCTTCCGTCCAGGTCAGGTCGGCTCTTCCGGAGCTGGCCTGACCTGCTCGGTTTCACGCCTCGCCACGATGTCCCTTATCGTGGTGCGGTTGCCTGGCTTCTGTCGGGCACAGCGAAGACCAACGAAGATAGAGGACCCGGAATGCCTCCCAAGAAGAAGAAGGTCACGGGGCTTATCAAGCTCCAGATCAACGCCGGTGCGGCCAACCCGGCCCCGCCGGTCGGCCCCGCGCTCGGTCAGCACGGCGTCAACATTATGGAGTTCTGCAAGGCCTACAACGCGGCGACCGAGTCGCAGCGTGGCTGGGTGATCCCGGTGGAGATCACGGTCTACGAAGACCGCTCCTTCACCTTCGTCACCAAGACTCCGCCGGCCGCGAAGATGATCCTCAAGGCCGCGGGTGTCGAGAAGGGCTCCGGCGAGCCGCACAAGACCAAGGTCGCCAAGATCACCCAGGCGCAGGTCCGCGAGATCGCCACGACCAAGCTCCCCGACCTGAACGCCAACGACCTGGACGCCGCGTCGAAGATCATCGCCGGCACCGCCCGTTCCATGGGCATCACGGTCGAGGGCTGACCTTCACCCGCAGAAGTGATTGTGGTGGGACCCGCTCGGTCCGTACCACGACTCCTCAGAACACATCAGGAGCAGTAGTGAGCAAGCGCAGCAAGTCTCTCCGCGCTGCGGACGCCAAGATCGACCGGGACAAGCTCTACGCCCCGCTTGAGGCCGTCCGTCTCGCCAAGGAGACCTCCACCTCCAAGTTCGACGGCACTGTCGAGGTCGCCTTCCGCCTGGGTGTCGACCCGCGCAAGGCCGACCAGATGGTCCGCGGCACCGTGAACCTCCCGCACGGCACCGGCAAGACCGCCCGGGTCCTGGTCTTCGCGACCGGTGACCGTGCCGAGGCCGCGACCGCCGCGGGCGCCGACATCGTCGGCTCCGACGAACTCATCGACGAGGTGGCGAAGGGCCGGCTGGACTTCGACGCCGTCGTCGCCACCCCGGACCTCATGGGCAAGGTCGGCCGCCTCGGCCGCGTGCTCGGTCCCCGTGGTCTCATGCCGAACCCCAAGACCGGCACCGTGACCCCGGACGTCGCCAAGGCTGTCACCGAGATCAAGGGTGGCAAGATCGAGTTCCGAGTCGACAAGCACTCGAACCTGCACTTCATCATCGGCAAGTCGTCCTTCGACGACACCCAGCTGGTGGAGAACTACGGCGCGGCCCTGGAGGAGATCCTCCGTCTGAAGCCGTCCGCCGCCAAGGGTCGCTACATCAAGAAGGCCGCGATCAGCACCACGATCGGCCCCGGCATTCCGCTCGACCCGAACCGCACCCGCAACCTCCTCGTCGAGGAGGACCCGGCCGCCGTCTGAGCCCCGCGCTCACCCCGGTAGCCGCGTCGCGTACGCGTCAGAATTGGACGAGCCCCGCAACCTTCGAGGTGCGGGGCTCGTCCTCTTTCGTACGGGGTGTCAGTGCTCTGCGCTAGCGTTTGGGACAGGCACAGCAATCGTTTAGGGGTGGGGGACGGATGAAGAGCAGGACCGTGCGCAGGATGGGTCTCTCGATCGCGTTGGGGACCGCGCTGGCCTCGGTGGCCGCTTGCAGTTCCACGGGTTCCTCCGGGGGCGACGGCAAGGACGACAAGACTGTCGGCAAGGGCACGGCCCATGTGAGCCCCATAGCGGCCCTGCGCACCGCAGAGCAGTCCACGGACAAGGCCGACTCCGCCAAGGTCGAGTCCTCCACGGTCCTGGGCACCCTGATGTCCATGGACGCCAAGGGCAACCTCGGCTGGAGCGACGGCATCAGCGGCACCCTCACGATGAACTACACCGGAGGCTCGATGGCCGACGCGATGCGCGCGGCCGGCAGCACCTCGATGGAGGCGCGCTATCTGCCCGACGCCTACTACGCCAAGATGGGCGAGAAGTTCGCCGCGCAGGCCGGCGGCAAGCACTGGATCAAGTACGCGTACGACGACCTCGCCAAGCTCGGCGGCAGCTCCGGCGCGTACCTCAAGGACCAGATGCAGAACTCCACGCCGAACCAGTCGGTGAAGCTCCTGCTCGCCTCCGGGGACGTCAAGAAGGTCGGTACGGAGTCGGTCCGCGGCCAGCAGACCACGCACTACTCGGGCACGGTCAACGTCGCGGACCTCGCCTCCAA
The DNA here is from genome assembly GCF_053891435.1 of Streptomyces sp. NPDC002276. Classification (NCBI taxonomy): domain Bacteria; kingdom Bacillati; phylum Actinomycetota; class Actinomycetes; order Kitasatosporales; family Streptomycetaceae; genus Streptomyces; species Streptomyces sp. NPDC002276. The sequence continues at coordinate 233,335 of NZ_JBSFCQ010000014.1, forward strand.
GAACTCCAACCTCACGGCGAGCCAGCTCGACGGCCTGAAGAAGCAGCTCACCTCGGCCGGTGTCTCCACGGAGCAGGTCGACATCTGGATCAACGCCCAGGACCTGCTGGTCAAGAAGGTCGAGAAGGGCGAGATGTCGTCGGGCGAGTACAGCCAGACCGCCTACTACAGCGACTACGGCGTGAAGGTCGAGGCCACCGTGCCCCCGGCGAGCGACACCGAGGACTTCATGTCGCTGCTGAAGAAGCAGGGCGTGACCCCGGGCAGCTCCGACACGTCGACCGGGTCGGGCACCAGCTCCTGAGCCGCTCAACTCGCCCTGAGGCCTAGGGAATTCACGAGAGATCGGGTGCCGGGCTCGCCGCGCTGCTCCTCGCCGGGGAGCGGTCGGCTGCTCCAAGCGCGCCGAGGACCCCTCGACGGACACGGCGCCCGCGGCGACCGGGTCCGGCACCAGCTCCCGAGCCGCCCAACTCGCCCTGAGGCCAAGGGAATTCGGATGGCCGCGGCCGGCGCCGGGACCGCCGAGGCCGGCAAGAACCCCGCCGCCGAGGCCGAGGGCGGCGAGGGCCCGTTCGATATGACGGTCGCCGTCCCGTCCGCGAACGGCACCACCGACCTCGCCCAGCTGATGAAGGACGCCCGGGGCTGGGCCGTACGGGCGGATTTGCTTGAGGGTGTGGGGGTCCCGTACTCTTCGGGAGAAGCCAAAGACCGCTGGTCGTTGCCGTGTGCTCGTAAGAGGGCGCGGTGACCGAAGGATCCGCTGAACAGGTGGACGACCCGCGCAGGTGAACTGGATGTGCTCCCGGAGACGTTGTTTTCGGTCGAGCTACGCCCCGTGCGCCTGCGCCGGGGCGTTTTCTCTGTCCCAGCCCCTTCTGAGCGGTCCTCATCACCCGGAAGGAGGCCGACGCTCTATGGCAAGGCCCGACAAGGCTGCCGCGGTAGCCGAGCTCGCGGGACAGTTCCGCGACTCGAACGCCGCCGTGCTGACCGAGTACCGGGGTCTCACCGTGGCGCAGCTCAAGACGCTGCGTCGTTCGCTCGGTGAGAACGCCCAGTACGCCGTGGTGAAGAACACGCTGACCAAGATTGCGGCCAACGAGGCCGGGATCTCTACGCTCGACGACCTGTTCAACGGTCCGACGGCGGTCGCCTTCATCACCGGTGACCCGGTGGAGTCGGCGAAGGGTCTTCGTGACTTCGCCAAGGACAACCCGAACCTCGTCATCAAGGGCGGTGTCCTTGACGGCAAGGCGCTGTCCGCCGACGAGATCAAGAAGCTCGCGGACCTTGAGTCCCGCGAGGTTCTGCTCTCCAAGCTGGCGGGTGCTTTCAAGGGCAAGCAGACTCAGGCTGCGCAGCTCTTCCAGGCGCTCCCGTCGAAGCTCGTCCGTACGGTGGACGCCCTTCGCGCCAAGCAAGAAGAGCAGGGCGGTGCCGAGTAATTCGGCTCGCAGCATGACCGCCGCCTGAGGCTCCGCGCCGCAGGGCAACGGTCGTAGCGGGCCGAACGTACGCCCGCCAGACATGTACACACCGGCACCAGCCGAAAATTAGTGGAAGGAAGCCATCGTGGCTCTCACCCAGGACGAACTGCTCGCCGAGTTCGAGACCATGACCCTCATCCAGCTTTCCGAGTTCGTGAAGGCGTTCGAGGAGAAGTTCGACGTCACCGCCGCCGCCGCGGTCGCCGTCGCGGGTCCGGCCGGCCCGGCCGCCGTTGCCGACGCCCCGGAGGAGCAGGACGAGTTCGACGTCATCCTCACGGGTGCCGGCGAGAAGAAGATCCAGGTCATCAAGGTCGTGCGTGAGCTGACCTCGCTGGGCCTGAAGGAGGCCAAGGACCTCGTGGACGGCGCCCCGAAGCCCGTCGTCGAGAAGGTCGCCAAGGACGTCGCCGAGAAGGCCGCCGAGTCCCTCAAGGCCGCCGGCGCCTCCGTCGAGGTCAAGTAACACCTCCAGGTCGTGGACGAGGTCCCAAGGACCTTGTAACGCCTAAGCACCGAAGAGCGATCATCCATCTGGGTGGTCGCTCTTCGGCGTTCCTGGGTCGGGTGAGCGGCTGCCTTGCGGCCAGGGGTTCGCGGAGTATGGTGATCTTCTTCGTGCCTCCGAGCACCCTGGCGGCATGTGGGGTGGGCCATGGAGGTCTTGACGAACCGCACGCAGCGCGCAATTCTCAGGACGCGTCGTCACAACGATCCGAATCCGAGGCATGGATCGGCGGCGAAGAGGGCAGTATCAACGCGTTGAGGACGTGAGCTTGCCGAGGGTGTTGAGCACGACGAGGGTCTCAAAAAAGCGGGGCTGGACATCAGTGCGCCAAGTGGCTACACTGACCCTTTGCGCTGCCTGTTAGCTGCTCCCTGCCCGTCACCAGGGGCATGCCCTCGCTTTAGCACCGACGATCGGATCGTCCCTGACCTGGGACTTCTGTCTCTGTGCGCGAGTGGGGGGCCGGTACGCGCGTAGTGAGTCCGAGCCCTCGGAAGGACCCCCTCTTGGCCGCCTCGCGCACTGCCTCGACCGCGAATATGAACAACGGCGCCAGCACCGCCCCGCTGCGCATCTCCTTTGCAAAGATCAAGGAGCCCCTTGAGGTTCCCAACCTGCTCGCGTTGCAGACCGAGAGCTTCGACTGGCTGCTCGGCAACACCGCCTGGCAGAGTCGGGTCGAGGCGGCTCTGGAGTCGGGTCAGGACGTCCCCACCAAGTCCGGTCTGGAGGAGATCTTCGAGGAGATCTCCCCGATCGAGGACTTCTCCGGGTCGATGTCGCTGACCTTCCGCGACCACCGTTTCGAACCTCCTAAGAACAGCATCGACGAGTGCAAGGAGCGCGACTTCACGTACGCCGCCCCGCTCTTCGTAACCGCTGAGTTCACCAACAACGAGACCGGCGAGATCAAGTCCCAGACGGTCTTCATGGGCGACTTCCCGCTCATGACCAACAAGGGCACCTTCGTCATCAACGGCACCGAGCGTGTCGTCGTGTCGCAGCTGGTCCGTTCGCCGGGCGTCTACTTCGACTCCTCGATCGACAAGACGTCCGACAAGGACATCTTCTCCGCCAAGGTGATCCCCTCCCGGGGCGCCTGGCTGGAGATGGAGATCGACAAGCGCGACATGGTCGGTGTCCGCATCGACCGCAAGCGCAAGCAGTCCGTCACCGTCCTGCTCAAGGCTCTCGGTTGGACCACCGAGCAGATCCTGGAGGAGTTCGGCGAGTACGAGTCCATGCGCGCCACCCTGGAGAAGGACCACACCCAGGGCCAGGACGACGCGCTCCTCGACATCTACCGCAAGCTGCGTCCGGGCGAGCCCCCGACCCGCGAGGCCGCGCAGACGCTTCTGGAGAACCTCTACTTCAACCCGAAGCGCTACGACCTCGCCAAGGTCGGCCGCTACAAGGTCAACAAGAAGCTGGGCGGCGAAGCCCCGCTGGACGCCGGTGTGCTGACCGTCGAGGACATCATCTCGTCGATCAAGTACCTGGTGAAGCTGCACGCCGGCGAGACCGAGACCGTCGGTGACAACGGCACCACGATCGTCGTCGAGACCGACGACATCGACCACTTCGGCAACCGTCGTCTGCGCAACGTCGGCGAGCTCATCCAGAACCAGGTCCGTACGGGTCTGGCGCGTATGGAGCGAGTCGTCCGCGAGCGGATGACGACCCAGGACGTCGAGGCGATCACGCCGCAGACCCTGATCAACATCCGGCCGGTCGTCGCCTCCATCAAGGAGTTCTTCGGCACCAGCCAGCTGTCGCAGTTCATGGACCAGAACAACCCGCTGTCGGGTCTCACCCACAAGCGCCGTCTGTCGGCTCTTGGCCCGGGTGGTCTCTCCCGTGAGCGGGCCGGCTTCGAGGTCCGTGACGTGCACCCCTCGCACTACGGCCGCATGTGCCCGATCGAGACCCCGGAAGGCCCGAACATCGGCCTGATCGGCTCGCTCGCCTCCTACGGCCGCGTCAACGCGTTCGGTTTCGTCGAGACGCCGTACCGCCGGGTCACCGACGGTGTCGTCACCGACGAGGTCGACTACCTGACGGCCGACGAAGAGGACCGATTCGTCATCGCGCAGGCCAACGCGCCGCTGACGGAGGAGTTCCGCTTCGAGGAGTCCCGCGTCCTGGTCCGCATCCGCGGCGGCGAGGTCGACTACGTCCCCGGTGACGACGTCGACTACATGGACGTCTCCCCGCGCCAGATGGTGTCGGTCGCGACCGCGATGATCCCGTTCCTGGAGCACGACGACGCCAACCGTGCCCTCATGGGCGCGAACATGATGCGTCAGGCCGTGCCCCTCATCAAGTCCGAGGCGCCGCTGGTCGGCACCGGCATGGAGTACCGCTGCGCGGTCGACGCCGGTGACGTCCTGAAGTCGGAGAAGGACGGTGTGGTCCAGGAGGTCTCCGCGGACTACATCACCACCGCCAACGACGACGGCACGTACACCACGTACCGCCTCGCCAAGTTCTCCCGCTCCAACCAGGGCACCTCCGTCAACCAGAAGGTTGTCGTGGACGAGGGCGCGCGCGTCGTCGCCAACCAGGTGCTGGCCGACGGTCCGGCGACCGAGTTCGGCGAGATGGCGCTCGGCAAGAACCTGCTCGTGGCGTTCATGCCCTGGGAGGGTCACAACTACGAGGACGCGATCATCCTGTCGCAGCGCCTCGTACAGGACGACGTCCTCTCCTCGATCCACATCGAGGAGCACGAGGTCGACGCCCGTGACACCAAGCTGGGCCCCGAGGAGATCACCCGGGACATCCCGAACGTCTCCGAGGAGGTCCTCGCCGACCTCGACGAGCGCGGCATCATCCGGATCGGTGCCGAGGTCGTCGCCGGTGACATCCTCGTCGGCAAGGTCACGCCCAAGGGTGAGACCGAGCTGACCCCCGAGGAGCGCCTGCTCCGCGCGATCTTCGGCGAGAAGGCGCGCGAGGTGCGCGACACCTCGCTGAAGGTGCCGCACGGCGAGATCGGCAAGGTCATCGGCGTCCGCGTCTTCGACCGCGAGGAGGGCGACGAACTGCCGCCCGGCGTCAACCAGTTGGTCCGGGTGTATGTTGCGCAGAAGCGCAAGATCACCGACGGCGACAAGCTGGCCGGCCGCCACGGCAACAAGGGCGTCATCTCGAAGATCCTCCCGATCGAGGACATGCCGTTCCTTGAGGACGGCACCCCGGTCGACATCATCCTGAACCCGCTGGGTGTCCCGTCCCGAATGAACCCGGGACAGGTCCTGGAGATCCACCTCGGCTGGCTCGCCAGCCGCGGCTGGGACGTCTCCGGGCTCAGCGAGGACTGGGCGCGGCGCCTCCAGGTCATCGGCGCCGACCAGGTCGCCCCGGGCACCAACGTCGCGACCCCGGTCTTCGACGGTGCCCGCGAGGACGAGATCTCCGGTCTCTTCGAGGCCACGATCCCGAACCGCGACGGCGACCGCCTCGTCCAGGCGTCCGGAAAGGCCAACCTGTTCGACGGCCGCTCCGGCGAGCCGTTCCCGGAGCCGATCTCGATCGGCTACATGTACATCCTGAAGCTGCACCACCTGGTCGACGACAAGCTGCACGCCCGTTCGACCGGTCCGTACTCGATGATCACCCAGCAGCCGCTGGGTGGTAAGGCGCAGTTCGGTGGTCAGCGATTCGGCGAGATGGAGGTGTGGGCGCTTGAGGCCTATGGCGCCGCTTACGCCCTCCAGGAACTGCTGACGATCAAGTCCGACGACGTCACCGGCCGCGTGAAGGTCTACGAGGCCATCGTCAAGGGCGAGAACATCCCCGAGCCCGGCATCCCCGAGTCCTTCAAGGTGCTCATCAAGGAGATGCAGTCGCTCTGCCTGAACGTGGAGGTGCTGTCCAGTGACGGTATGTCCATCGAGATGCGTGACACCGACGAGGATGTCTTCCGCGCAGCGGAGGAGCTCGGCATCGACCTGTCCCGGCGCGAGCCGAGCAGCGTCGAAGAGGTCTGACGGGAGTCCGGAGACCTGCCGCGCGCAGGTCTCCGGCCCCAGGACCCCCGTATCAGACCCCAAGACTTACAACCCTGAGAGGGATTGACGCATAGTGCTCGACGTCAACTTCTTCGATGAGCTCCGGATCGGTCTGGCCACCGCTGACGACATCCGTCAGTGGAGCCACGGCGAGGTCAAGAAGCCCGAGACCATCAACTACCGCACGCTCAAGCCCGAAAAGGACGGACTCTTCTGCGAGAAGATCTTCGGTCCGACCCGGGACTGGGAGTGCTACTGCGGCAAGTACAAGCGCGTCCGCTTCAAGGGCATCATCTGTGAGCGCTGCGGCGTCGAGGTGACCCGCGCCAAGGTGCGCCGTGAGCGGATGGGCCACATCGAACTGGCCGCGCCCGTCACCCACATCTGGTACTTCAAGGGTGTCCCGTCGCGTCTGGGATACCTGCTCGACCTCGCCCCGAAGGACCTCGAAAAGGTCATCTACTTCGCGGCGTACATGATCACGTTCGTCGACGAGGAGCGCCGCACCCGCGACCTGCCCTCCCTGGAGGCGCATGTCTCCGTGGAGCGTCAGCAGGTCGAGAACCGGCGTGACTCCGACCTCGAAGCCCGCGCCAAGAAGCTTGAGGCCGACCTGGCCGAGCTGGAGGCCGAGGGTGCCAAGGCCGATGTGCGCCGCAAGGTGCGCGAAGGCGCCGAGCGGGAGATGAAGCAGCTGCGCGACCGTGCGCAGCGCGAGATCGACCGCCTGGACGAGGTGTGGACCCGGTTCAAGAACCTCAAGGTCCAGGACCTCGAAGGTGACGAGCTGCTCTACCGCGAGCTGCGGGACCGCTTCGGCACGTACTTCGACGGTTCGATGGGTGCCGCGGCGCTTCAGAAGCGCCTGGAGTCCTTCGACCTGGATGAAGAGGCCGAGCGGCTTCGCGAGATCATCCGCACCGGCAAGGGCCAGAAGAAGACCCGCGCCCTGAAGCGGCTGAAGGTCGTGTCCGCGTTCCTTCAGACCTCCAACAGCCCCAAGGGCATGGTCCTCGACTGCGTCCCGGTCATCCCGCCGGACCTCCGCCCGATGGTGCAGCTGGACGGTGGCCGCTTCGCGACCTCCGACCTGAACGACCTGTACCGCCGTGTGATCAACCGCAACAACCGCCTGAAGCGCCTTCTCGACCTCGGTGCCCCCGAGATCATCGTGAACAACGAGAAGCGCATGCTCCAGGAGGCCGTCGACGCGCTCTTCGACAACGGCCGTCGTGGCCGCCCGGTGACGGGCCCCGGCAACCGTCCGCTGAAGTCGCTGTCCGACATGCTCAAGGGCAAGCAGGGTCGCTTCCGTCAGAACCTGCTCGGCAAGCGTGTGGACTACTCCGCGCGTTCCGTGATCGTCGTCGGCCCGCAGCTGAAGCTGCACCAGTGCGGTCTGCCGAAGGCCATGGCGCTGGAGCTCTTCAAGCCGTTCGTGATGAAGCGCCTGGTGGACCTGAACCACGCGCAGAACATCAAGTCGGCGAAGCGCATGGTCGAGCGCGGCCGTACGGTCGTCTACGACGTCCTCGAAGAGGTCATCGCCGAGCACCCGGTTCTGCTGAACCGTGCGCCCACGCTGCACCGCCTCGGCATCCAGGCCTTCGAGCCGCAGCTGGTCGAGGGCAAGGCCATCCAGATCCACCCGCTCGTCTGCACCGCGTTCAACGCGGACTTCGACGGCGACCAGATGGCCGTACACCTGCCGCTCTCCGCGGAGGCGCAGGCCGAGGCCCGCATCCTGATGCTGTCCTCGAACAACATCCTGAAGCCGGCCGACGGTCGTCCCGTCACCATGCCGACCCAGGACATGGTGCTGGGCCTGTTCTTCCTCACCACTGACGGCGAGCTCCGTGACGTCAAGGGCGAGGGCCGCGCGTTCGGCTCCACGGCCGAGGCGACCATGGCGTTCGACGGCGGCGAGCTGGCGCTCCAGTCGGCCGTCGACATCCGCTTCCCGGTGGGCACCATCCCGCCGCGTGGCTGGGTGCCGCCGGTCCGCGAGGAGGGCGAGCCCGAGTGGCAGCAGGGTGACACCTTCCGCCTCCGTACGACCCTGGGTCGCGCGCTCTTCAACGAGCTGCTGCCCGAGGACTACCCGTTCGTCGACTACTCGGTGGGCAAGAAGCAGCTCTCCGAGATCGTCAACGACCTGGCCGAGCGCTACCCCAAGGTCATCGTGGCGGCGACGCTCGACAACCTGAAGGCGGCCGGCTTCTTCTGGGCGACCCGTTCCGGTGTCACCGTGGCCATCTCCGACGTCGTCGTTCCCGAGGCGAAGAAGGAGATCGTCAAGGGCTACGAGGCCAAGGACGAGAAGGTCCAGAAGCAGTACGAGCGCGGTCTGATCACCAAGGAAGAGCGCACGCAGGAGCTCATCCAGATCTGGACCCAGGCGACCAACGAGGTCGCCGAGGCGATGAACGAGAACTTCCCCAAGACGAACCCCATCTTCATGATGGTTGACTCGGGTGCCCGAGGAAACATGATGCAGATGCGTCAGATCGCCGGTATGCGTGGTCTGGTGTCGAACGCCAAGAACGAGACGATCCCTCGTCCGATCAAGGCGTCCTTCCGTGAAGGCCTGTCCGTGCTGGAGTACTTCATCTCCACCCACGGTGCCCGTAAGGGGCTGGCCGACACCGCCCTCCGTACCGCCGACTCGGGTTACCTCACCCGTCGTCTCGTCGACGTCTCCCAGGACGTCATCATCCGCGAGGAGGACTGCGGCACCGACCGCGGCCTCAAGCTGCACATCGCGGAGCGCGGCGCGGACGGTGTCCTGCGCAAGGCGGAGAACGTCGAGACCAGCGTGTACGCCCGTGCGCTGGCCGAGGACATCACCGTCGACGGCAAGGTGCTGGCCCCGGCCAACACCGACCTCGGCGACGTCCTCATCGACGAGCTGGTCAAGCACGGCATCGAGACGGTCAAGACCCGCTCGGTCCTGACCTGCGAGTCCGCCGTCGGCACCTGCGCCATGTGCTACGGCCGCTCGCTGGCCACCGGCAAGCTGGTCGACATCGGTGAGGCGGTCGGCATCATCGCCGCCCAGTCCATCGGTGAGCCCGGCACGCAGCTGACGATGCGTACCTTCCACACCGGTGGTGTGGCCGGTGACGACATCACCCAGGGTCTGCCCCGTGTCGTCGAGCTCTTCGAGGCTCGTACGCCGAAGGGTGTCGCCCCGATCTCCGAGGCCCAGGGCCGCGTGCGGATCGAGGAGACCGAGAAGACCAAGAAGATCGTCGTCACCCCGGACGACGGCAGCGACGAGACGGCGTTCCCGATCTCGAAGCGTGCCCGTCTGCTGGTCAGCGAGGGCGAGCACGTCGAGGTGGGCCAGAAGCTCACCGTGGGTGCCACCAACCCGCACGACGTGCTGCGCATTCTGGGTCAGCGTGCCGTCCAGGTCCACCTGGTCGGCGAGGTCCAGAAGGTCTACAACTCGCAGGGTGTGTCGATCCACGACAAGCACATCGAGATCATCATCCGGCAGATGCTCCGCCGCGTGACGATCATCGAGTCCGGCGACGCCGAGCTGCTGCCCGGCGAGCTGGTCGAGCGCTCCCGCTTCGAGCAGGAGAACCGTCGTGTGGTGCAGGAGGGCGGTCACCCGGCCTCCGGTCGTCCGCAGCTCATGGGTATCACCAAGGCCTCGCTGGCCACGGAGTCCTGGCTGTCGGCGGCGTCCTTCCAGGAGACGACCAGGGTGCTGACGGACGCGGCGATCAACGCCAAGTCCGACTCCCTGATCGGCCTCAAGGAGAACGTCATCATCGGTAAGCTCATCCCGGCCGGTACGGGTCTGTCCCGCTACCGCAACATCCGGGTCGAGCCGACCGAGGAAGCCAAGGCCGCGATGTACTCGGCCGTCGGCTACGACGACATCGACTACTCGCCGTTCGGCACGGGCTCCGGCCAGGCCGTCCCGCTGGAGGACTACGACTACGGTCCGTACAACCAGTAGTAGTTGGCTCTGAAGTACTAGGAGCACCAAGGGCGGCCATCCCGTTTCGTACGGGGTGGCCGCCCTTGGTCGTGCCGTCGTGTCTTTTTCCTCAGTACGGCCGCTGCGGCTGGAGGTACTGCCGCAGGTGGTGCAGCCGGGTGTGGTAGTCCGGATGCGAGGAGAGCAGCTTGCTCAGCGCGCTCTCCTCGACGGTGACCCCGCCGTTCCGCGCGGTCTGGGCGGCCTGTGCGTGCTGCTCTCCCTGGTGCAGCTTGTCGAGCACGGACGCCAGCATCGGGGCGAAGCCGAGGGCGGCGGCGTGTTCGTCGGCGCGCAGTTCGGCACGCCGGCCGACGGCGGCCAGTGCGTACGGCACCCCGAGGATCAGCAGGGGCAGCCCGTAGAGCGTGCTGATGGTGGCGAACGCGAGACCGCCGACGATCATCACGACGAAGGCGACGCCGAAGCAGCCGAAGGCGCGCGAGACGTGGAAGGCGAGCACGGAGAGCGCCTTCAGTACCCGCCAGGCCATCCGGCCCGGCAGCGCGTACCAGTAGCCGAGCAGTCCCGACCAGGCGTGGCCGCCGACATGGTGGCCGAGTTCGTGTGCCATGACGGCGGCCAGCTCGCCGTTGGGCAGCTCGTTCAGGGCGAACCGGGTGACACCGACGATGTGGCCGGCTGCGGCGACCGCGTTGAGGCCCTCGCTGTCCTCGACCCACAACTCGTAGTTACGGCCCTCGACGCCGGCGCGGGCGGTGACCTCCCGCCAGACCGGTTCGATTTTGGCTCGTTCTTGCGGAGTGGGGTAGCGGAGGTGGAGCAGACGGCGCGCGAGGGCGCTTTCCGTGGGGCGGTGGAACACGAGTGCGCCGCTGGCCAGCCAGAGCAGGATGATCAGGAACCCGAGCTTGCCGAAGAAGGCGGAGAACAGACCGACGACGCAGAGGCTGCACAGGAAGTTCGGCAGATAGAGCAGCAGATTACCGACCGCGGTGGCGTCCGTGTGGCGCTGCTGGCTGGCGATGTGGACACGGCGGGCGTCGGTGTTGATGTGGTTCGGATGGTCCGGGTCGTCGGCGGGCGCGGGCCGGGCGGCCGGCGTTGGGGCCGGGGCCGGGGCCGGGGGAGTCAGGGGCGCCTGGGGCGGGGTCTGCGGGTACTGCGGGGGTATCGGGGCGGAGGCCTGCGGGTAGGCGTACGGGTCCTGCGGATAGGTGGATGCGGGCTGCTGCTGCTGGGGGTACTGCGGGGGTACGGGGGACTGGGCGGCCCGGGTCGGGTACTGCGGGGGTATCTGCGGCTGAGGTGCCTGCGCCGGCTGCCCGGGGTACTCGGGGTACTCCGGGTACCCCGGTGGTGGTTGGGTCATGGTGCTTGCTTCCTTCTGAGGCGGGGACGGGTGCCGGTGCGGCGGTCAGCCGATCAGCAGTGAGGCGGGCAGCAGGACCGTGCCGGTGCAGAAGGCGATCAGGCCGGTACGGATCCACTGGTGTTTGCGGGCGACGATCCGGCTCAGCTCGGCGAGGGCCGTGGTCAGCCCGTTCGTGGGGTCACGCCGGGTGTCGCCGAGCGCGGTCTCCAACTGGCCCTGCCGGACGGCCTGTTGGATGTCACCGAAATAGGAGAGGGGTCGGCCGGGCGTCCACTGCTCGGAGCGGTAGCGGGGCAGTACGGCCAGCAGCAGCGCGAACAGTGAGAGCCCCAGCGATGCCAGTGCGACCCACCACAGCACGGTGGCCGTGGCCGAGAGCTCGCCCGGGGTCCACCCCCGCCCCGCCAACAGCCCGCTGAACACACCCCCGGTCATCCCCAGAGCCCCGACCAACACGGACGCCTTGCCGTCGGCGCGGGCGACTTCGCTACGGAGCTCGGAGAGCAGGCGCTCGCAGAGGGGGACGAGGTCGGTGGGGGTGGGGCGGGGGAGCGGTGGGGGTGGAGGAGTTGGGGGAGTTGGGGTGGGTGAGGGAGCGGGGTCGAGTGTGGTCATGCGCCGCCGCCCTCCGGCCTGTCGGGTTCCTCGACGTCCTCCGCCTCCGAACCCGCGGCCACTTCCGGCAGGGTCGGCGTCCGGCCGTATCCGGGCGGGGGCTGCCAGGCGGAGCCCTCGGGTGCGGGCGTCGGGGTCGAGGACTGCGAGTCGCGAACCTCGGATGCGGTGACGGGTGTTGGGGCCGAGGCTCCGGTTGTGCTGAGAGGCGACGGGTCGGCCGGGGCCTTGGACAGGGCGGCGGGTGTCGAGCCCTCGTGCTGTCCCGAAGGCTCCGGCAGAGCGGCCGGAGACGATGCCGGGGGCTGCGCCGGAGCGCCCGGGTACGGGCCCTGCGGTGCCTGCCCGACGGGCGGTGAGCCGTAGGGCGCGGACGCGGGCATGCCGGCGACCGACCCCGGCGGATACGGCGCGCCGGTGGCCGATCCGGCCGCTCCAGCGGGGCGAGCCGATCCGGTCGGCGCAGTCGGCCCGGCGGGCCCGGTCGGCCCAGCCGTGGTGGTCGGTCCACCCGGCCCGGCCTGAGCCGGAGGCCGGCCGGAAGCCACGTGGCCCGGGGCACCGGGGAACGGTCCGGCGGCGGTGCCGGGGACAGCCGTCGGCGCACCCGGGTAGGGCCCGCTCGGGTTCGGGCCGTTCGGGGTGGACCCGTTCGGATAGGGGCTGCCCGGATTGGATCCGCTCGGGTACGGATCGCTGGGGTCGGACCCGTTCGGGAACGCCCCTGATGCCGCGCCCTGCCCAGGGCTGTACGGGCTTGTCGCCGGGAACTGCCGGGGCCCGTACGGTCCCGCTCCCGGCGTTTGTCCGGATGCGTGCGGTCCCGGCGCCGAGGTCTGTCCGGATCCGTACGGCCCTGTCTCGGCCGCCTGCCCGGGCCCGTACGGCCCTGCCGGCGGTACCTGCCCAGGAACGTAGGCCCCGGACGCCGAGGGCTGCCCACCCGCGTACGCCCCGGGCGCCGCCCCCGGCCCACCCGGATGAGCCCCGGGCGCCGCCCCCGGCCCACCCGGATGAGCCCCGGGTGCCGCCCCCGGCCCACCCGGATGAGCCCCGGGTGCCGCGCTCTGCCCACCCGCATACGTCCCCGGTGTCGCACCGGGCGCACCCGCGTAAGCCTCGGGTGCCGTGCCCGGCCCACCCGGATGAGTCCCGGGCGCTCCGCTCTGCCCTGCCGTATACGTCCCCGGTGTCGCACCGGGCGCACCCGCGTAAGCCCCGGATGCCGCGTCCTGCCCACCCGTATACGTCCCAGGCGCCGCGCCCGGCCCACCCGCGTAACCCTCTGGCACCACACCGGGCCCACCCGCGTAAGTCCCGGGCGCCGCGCCCGGCCCACCCGCGTAACCCTCTGGCACCACACCGGGCCCACCCGCGTAAGTCCCGGGCGCTGAGCCCGGCCCACCCGCGTAAGTCCCGGGCGCTGAGCCCGGCCCACCCGCGTAAGCCCCAGGCATCGCACCTGGCCCACCCGCGTAAGCCCCGGGCAGGGAGCCTGGCCCACCCGCGTAAGCCCCGGGCAGGGAGCCCGGCCCACCTGCGTAAGCCCCCGCCCCCTGCCCCGCCGCATAACCCCCCGGCACTCCGCCCTGCCCAGCCGCATACGGCCCCATCCCCGTCGGCTGTCCGCCCGGCCCTTGCTCATCGGCAGGGTGGCTTCCCGGAGCCGTAGCCATCCCCGGGCCCACGCCCGCTGGCTCGCCGGGGTAGCCCGGGCCAACCCCCGGAGGCAGTGGCGGAGGTGGGTTCTGGGGGACGCCCGGGAGGCGTTGGGTGAGGATGTCGTTGACTGTGCGGAGTGCCAGTTGTTTGGGGCCTTCCAGTTCCCAGTTCTCGGCTGTGTCGCCGTTGAGGAGTTGTTGGACCAGTTCCATCTGGGCCTGGATCATGCGGAGTTGGTCCTCGCGCATGCTGTTCATGACCATGTGGGAGTCCTCCGGGTGCTGGGCGAGGTGGAGTGCCCACTGGTGGACGCCGCCCTGTTGGAGGTGGAACTGGTAGAACTCGATCTTCTGTGCCTCCAACTGCTGGAGTTCCAGCTGCTGTTGGCCCGCGAGCAGGGCCTGCGCGTGCTGCCAGCGCTGCTGTTGGAGGAGCAACTCCTGCTGGTGGGTGCCGTATTGCATGGCCCGGTCCAGTTGGAGCGAGTCGCCCTGGCGGGCGCGGCGGTCGACCTCGACGTCGATGTCCATGCCCCGCCGCGCCGCCCGGATCTGTTCGTCGGCGGAGTGCTCGATGGCCTGTTTGCGCAGCTCGTGCTCGATGTTGGCCTCGTCGCGCTTCAGCCGTAGCGTCCAGGTGACCTGGAGTCCGGCGGGGGCGCCGAGCGGGCCGAGGAGGTTCATCCGCTCCAGCAGTTCGACCTCGGCCGACGCGCTGTCGGCGATGGCGAACCGGCGGGTCACCGGCCGGGCCGCCTGCTGGAGTTCGCCCAGCAGCAGCCCGGGTACGTTCCGGTGGCCGCCGGCCACGAACCGGACCGGGTCGAGGACCTGCCAGGACAGGTCGACGGCGGCCGTGAACTCGAACGCGTCGTTGTCGCTGGGCAGCGTGAGGTCGCAGGTGTGCGGATGCACGCCCATGTCGACCTCGTACACGGCGGTGTAGCGGTTCGCCGCGATGTCCCCGCGGGTCGGCCGCTGCGGCGGGAGGTACGCCACGAAGCCGCCCTTGCCGGTGGCGAAGACCAGGGCGTTGTCGATACGGACGTACGACTTGAGGTTGAACTCGAAGCGCGACAGCTGCCGCACGGTGAGGACGGGGTCGACGATCTCGGTGTGCCGGTCGGCGGGCTGCTGCCACTCGGGCTGGCGGAAGGTGGGCATGGGCGTGTCTCCTCGGACGTACCACCCGGCGTGCGCGGGTCGTTCCGATGTGGGTCAGCGGATGGGGAGCGTGGTCAGAAGGCGGGCCGCCACCTGGGGCGGCGGTTTTCCGTCCTCGCCGGACATGGTGCGCAGCAGGTGGCTGAGCCGCTGGTGGTCCTCGGGCGTGGCCACCAGGGCCGGGAGCAGCGCGGCGAGCGCCCACTCGGTGGCGGTGGCGCGGTCGGCGATCAGCACCCACGCGCGCAGTACGTCGAGCGCCGGCCGGGTGGTGCGCAGATCGGCGAGGGCCGCCCGCCAGAGGTGGGGGATGCCGTACGCCGAGGCGCTGCCCGTGGCCACCGCGCGGGCGTACCAGTCGAGGACCAGCGGCATGCCGTAGCGCTCGTCGCCCTCGGTGCGCCCGCAGGCGTTGACGAAGCCGGCGAGCGTGAGGTCGCGGACGGCGCGGTCGTCGTCGAGGTGCTGGCGCAGCTCCGCGAGCGCCCGTTCCTCGGCCGAGGAGAGCAGCAACAGCCCTACGGCCTCGGCGAGTTCACGCCCGATCTCCAGGTCCAGGTCCTGGTCGTTGTCGTAGAGCCGGCGTACCGCCTTGCGCAGGGCGGCGAGTGCCTGCTCGGGGCGTTCCGAGCCGATCAGGCCGTACGACCGGACGCCCACCCAGCGGCGGCGCTCGTCGTCGCCCTCGCACCAGTCGTCGAGGATGCGCGGGATGTTGGGGGTGTCGATGAGGTGGGCGAGGGTCAGGGAGTTGACGGCGACCAGCCGGTGCCGGAACAGCTTGGAGGTGGCCCACACCTCGATGACCAGCGCCATCGCGGAGGGCAGGTCGGTGCGGGCGAGGATCGCGACGGTGGACGCGGCGCGGGTGCGGACCAGCGGACGGCCGTCGTCGGCGAGTCTGCGCAGCCAGTTGATGAGGGCCGGGCGGGCGGACGGATGGCCGGTCCACAGTTCGCGCAGCAGGACGAGTGAGGCCCGCTCGTCCAGGAACCGGGCCTTGTGCTGGGCGACCGGGCCCCACTCGGTGTGCTCGTCCTCCTCGTAGCGCGTGGCGCGGGCGAGTTGGAGGCGCTTGCCGATGTGGGTGCCGAAGACGGGGACCTCGGGGACGCGGGTGGGGTTCTCGGTCTCCTGGAGGAACCGGTAGAGGAGGTCGCTGAGTTCGGCGGTGAGGGCGTACGGGCCGCCGTCGAAGGCGGCGAGCGCGACCAGGAACGCCTTGTCCCGCAGATGGATCGCGCTCTCGTCCTCCTCGAACCACTCCCGGACCTGGTTCTCCAGGGAGATCAGCGAGAACTGCGCGATGGCGTCCGCGGCCACCTCGCCGGCCGCGTACCGGCCCAACTGCACGGCGTACGCGGCGACTTCGCGCAACTGGTGGTCACGGGTGAGGAACTCGACCACGTCCGGCAGGTCCAGCAGCTTGGCGGCGGTCTCCGCGTCGGTGCGGGTGCGCACATGCGCGGCGAGGACCTCGGCCGCGCTCGGCGGCCGCCACTCGACCTTCGGCACGTCCTCCAGTACGGCCGTGGGGCCGACGGTGATGACGAGATAGGCGTCCTGCTCGACGAGCCGGTCCTTCGCGGCGAGCACGTGCGGCTCGCGCAGCGGGCGGTCGCGGCGGGTGGCGAGGTCGGCCAGGAGGTAGCCGCGGGCCTGGTCCTCGGGGCTGAACCGCCCGGCGAGCGAGGCAGGTTCGGTGTCGCGGACCAGAGTGCGGACGGGGTCGGCGCCCAGCCGGTGCAGCAGCATCAGGGCGGCGGTGTGGCGGCCGGTGAAGCGGGCGCCGGACAGGACCAGGACGCGGTCGCCGCGCAGGCGTTCGAGGAGTCCGGCCATGTACTCCTCGTCGGCGACGAAGGTCTCGGCGAGGCGTTCCAGGACGATCCGCGGGACCTCGCCGGAGGCGGAGGCGGGCGCGGACAGGCCGGGTATCGCGTAGTGGATCGTCGTCTTGCTGCCCATGATGACGTCGCCGGTCACCCGGCCGCCGCTGACGCCGTGCTGGTCGTGGCCGACGAGGCCGCCGCCGAAGCGGGAGCGGTCGCCGACGTGCATGCTGCGCGGGCTGTGGTCGATCAGGTCCCGGCGGGCGGCCCAGGCGGTCTGCGGCTGGTCCCGTTCCTCGTCGTCGTCACCGCCCTGAGGGGCATCGTCGGCGGCCGTCTCGCCCTGCTTCGGGTCACCGGAACCCTTGGCGCCCTTGGCGCCCTTGGCGTTCTTCTGGTCCTTCGCGTTCTTCTGGTCCTTCGCGTTCTTCTGGTCCTTCGGGCCCTTCTGGTCCTTGGCGTCGGACGGGCCGCCGGACGCGGCTCTCGGCTTCTCCGGCTCCTCCTGGTCGCTCATGCGCCGTCCCCCCGCTCCTGCCCGCCGAGGTGGACGTCGCCGGTGACCTGGCCGCCGCTGACGCCGTGCTGGTCGTGGCCGACCAGGCTGCCGCCGAAGGACGGCGAACCGCCGTTGAAGTGGAAGACGACACCCGGCGCCGGGGCTCCCCGTGTTCCGTCCGGCGCCGGGCGGCCCTCCGGTGATCCGCCCTGCGGCGGAACCCGTTCCTCGTGGGGGCCCGGTGCGGGGGCGCCCGGACCCGGGGTCTGTGATGCGGGGGTGTCGGGCGCGGCGGCTTCCTGACCCGGGGTCTGCCGTGCCGGGGGCCCGGGCGCAGGGCGGTCCCCCGATCCGCCCTGCGCCTCCCCCTCCCCCTTCCCCGCGTCACCGTGGTTCTCGCCGGCCGCCCCTCCGGGCACCGGTCCGTGCAGCCATGCCCCCAGTGGGCCGTTCTTGCTCGCCACCGTCACCTGGTGGAAGTCGTCGGCCGGGATGCCCGGGTGGTCGTGGCGGACGACTCCCGCGTACAGGCCGTCCGAGACGCACAGCGCGAAGTCGGCGGTGCGCTCGCGCAGGGCGGCGCGCAGGACATCCGCGTCCAGCAGCCGGCACGCGTGGTTGAGGTCGGAGCCGACCCAGCCGTCGTGCTGGTCCACGGCCACGTACCCCGTGGCGACGACACCGCGCAGCCGGATCTGCGCGGAACGGGACGCCATGCGGTTGACCGCCTTCAGCCGGACGGGCACCTCCGTGAGCAGGGCCCGCAGCAGCGCCGTGACGGGAGCGCTCGCGTCGATCAGCTCCATCACCGAGTCGCCGCGGTCGGCCCGCAGCCGCCGGGTCTCGTCGATGCCCGCGCTCTCCAGCGTGCGGTCGGTGATGTCGTAGAGCATGCGGCGCAGATAGGCCTGTTCCACGTCGTCCCGGTCGCTGTACCTCTCGATGTCCAGCAGCAGGATCGTGCGGCTCACGGGGTCGCTCATGGTCGCCTTTCGCGGGGGCGTGCTTGTGCAGAGCAGCAGCGTGATGCTGACGGGGCCTCAGCGGTGAGGGAGGATGACGCACTTGGACTGTGAAGGTGTTCACAGTCCGGCTCCGCTCGGTCCTCCGCTCAGTCCTCCACCGGCCCCGGCGGCGACGGGATCCCCGCGGTCGGGCCCGCGGCGGCTATGCGGCGCAGGATGTCCGGGCGCATGATCAGCATCGTGCGGCGGCCGGTGGACACGGCCCCCTTGTCCCGTAACTCCTTCAGCAGGCGCTGGACCATCTCCCGGGACGCGCCGACCGACCCGGCCAGCTCCTGCTTGCTGAGGGGTACGGCGAGTTCGATGCCGTCGGGGGTACGGCGGCCGTGGGTGCGGGTCAGGTCCAGGAGCAGCACGGCGAAGCGTTCCCGCACGCTCATCGACGCGAACTCCAGCCGGCGCCGGTCGGCCGCGCGGGTGCGGTCCGAGGTGAGACCGAGGAGGGCGAAGGAGGTGGCGGGCGAACGGTTGAGGAAGTCCTTGAACTGGCCGCGCTCCACCGCCACCGCCCGCACCGGTTCCAGCGCGGTCACGGTCGCCGACCGCGGGCGTCCGGTCAGCGCGGCCGACTCGCCGACGATGTCGCCGGGGCCGCGCAGCGCGAGCAGGGCCTCGTAGCCGTTGGCGGCCGAGGCGGTGATCTTGGTCCAGCCGTGCACGAGGAAGAGGACATGCGCGGAGGGTTCGTGCTGGCGGACCAGGATCGTCCGGGGGGTGAAGTCCAGCGCGCGTCCCAGGGCCAGCAGCGCCGAGCGGTCCTCGCGTTCCAGCCGGGCCAGGAAGGGCACCTGGTCGTCCAGACCCCCGTCGTCCGGCGTGTACGCCGGTATCCCCGTTGTCATTTACATCCCCCGAATTCCGACAGTGGGTCGATCAACGTACTGAAAGCACGGAGTCGCGGAGAGTGAAAGTGCGGAAACCGGCCACTGGCGGAAGCGGGTACGTCGGCATGCCGGTTCGCGTCACCGGGGCCGATGGCGCGGGGTGGGGAACCGGTGCCGTTTTCGGCACGTTGGAGCATCATGGAGGCATTCGGTCTCCGGCGCCGGGGGAGGTACTCAGTGTCGTACCCGACACCGTGGCAGGGGCAGGGACCGCAGCAGCCGTGGCAGCCGCACGGCGGAGCGTCCATGCTGGCCGCGACCGCCGACCGCGAGCGTGCCGTGGATGTGCTCCGGGCGGGCTTCGCCGAGGGGCGGCTGCGGGAGGACGAGCTGGAGAAGCGGGTGGCGCGGGCCTACGACGCCCGTACGGTCGGCGAGTTGATGCTGCTGGTCGCCGATCTGCCCCAGGGTCCGCAGGCGGCGGTCGTCCAGGTGCCGCCGCCCGGTTTCCGTCCGGTGCCGCCGGCCTTCCTGCCGGCCCCGCTGCCGCCGACCAACGGCAAGGCGGTCGGCGCCCTGGTCTGCGGCCTGCTGATCGTGCCGACGCTGGGTCTGACCGGTATCCCGGCGGTGATTCTCGGCCACACCGCCCGCGCGGAGATACGGCGGACCGACGAGGTCGGTGACGGGCTGGCGCTGACCGGGCTGGTCTTCGGCTGGCTCGCGGTCAGCGCCTGGACCCTGTTCCTCATGCTGCTGGTGGTGGCCGGAGCCAGCTCCGCCTGACGTCTCCGCGCCGTAGATTCGAAGATCGCGGAGGGGATGCGGCTTCGGCATGTTCCGTGCCGAGCCGTGGGTGACACCCATTTGTTTTGACCGCAGCGAATGAGGTAGGTACGCTCAGACCTTGTGCCTGGGGTGTGCCCTGGCCCTCGTGCGTGCCTTGAACCGCACTAAGGGGGCCGACACTGGCCACCGCAATCTGCGCCCCTTTTGCTGCCCGGCGAAAGTCTGCGGGATTCGACACACCCGACCGCGTGGGTCGGCGATGTTCCAGGTTAGCTTCACCATCGGCACACAGAAACCGGAGAAGTAGTGCCTACGATCCAGCAGCTGGTCCGGAAGGGCCGGCAGGACAAGGTCGAGAAGAACAAGACGCCCGCACTTGAGGGTTCGCCCCAGCGTCGCGGCGTCTGCACGCGTGTGTTCACGACCACCCCGAAGAAGCCGAACTCGGCCCTGCGTAAGGTCGCGCGTGTGCGTCTGACCAGCGGGATCGAGGTCACCGCTTACATTCCGGGTGAGGGACACAACCTGCAGGAGCACTCCATCGTGCTCGTGCGTGGCGGTCGTGTGAAGGACCTGCCCGGTGTTCGCTACAAGATCATCCGCGGTTCCCTTGACACCCAGGGTGTCAAGAACCGCAAGCAGGCCCGCAGCCGCTACGGCGCCAAGAAGGAGAAGTAGAAAATGCCTCGTAAGGGCCCCGCCCCGAAGCGCCCGGTCATCATCGACCCGGTCTACGGTTCTCCTCTTGTCACCTCCCTGATCAACAAGGTGCTGCTGAACGGCAAGCGCTCCACCGCCGAGCGCATCGTGTACGGCGCCATGGAGGGCCTGCGCGAGAAGACCAGCAACGACCCGGTCATCACGCTCAAGCGCGCGCTGGAGAACATCAAGCCCACGCTTGAGGTCAAGTCCCGCCGTGTCGGTGGCGCCACGTACCAGGTGCCGATCGAGGTCAAGCCCGGTCGCGCCAACACGCTCGCGCTGCGCTGGCTGGTCGGTTACTCCCGCGCCCGTCGCGAGAAGACCATGACCGAGCGTCTGCTCAACGAGCTTCTGGACGCTTCGAACGGCCTCGGTGCGGCCGTCAAGAAGCGCGAGGACACGCACAAGATGGCCGAGTCCAACAAGGCCTTCGCGCACTACCGCTGGTAGTCGCTCCCCACGACGAGACCGAGAGAAGACCGAAGCCTTATGGCTACCACTTCACTTGACCTGGCCAGGGTCCGCAACATCGGGATCATGGCTCACATCGACGCGGGTAAGACGACCACCACAGAGCGGATCCTCTTCTACACCGGCGTCAGCTACAAGATCGGTGAAGTCCACGACGGCGCCGCCACCATGGACTGGATGGAGCAGGAGCAGGAGCGTGGCATCACGATCACCTCTGCTGCCACCACCTGTCACTGGCCGCTTGAGGACGACGACTACACCATCAACATCATCGACACCCCCGGGCACGTCGACTTCACCGTCGAGGTGGAGCGTTCGCTCCGCGTCCTCGACGGCGCCGTCACGGTGTTCGACGGCGTCGCAGGTGTCGAGCCGCAGTCCGAGACGGTGTGGCGTCAGGCCGACCGTTACGGCGTGCCGCGCATCTGCTTCGTCAACAAGCTCGACCGGACCGGCGCGGAGTTCCACCGCTGCGTCGACATGATCAAGGACCGCCTCGGTGCGGTTCCGCTGATCATGCAGCTTCCGATCGGCGCCGAGATGGACTTCAAGGGCGTTGTGGACCTGGTCCGCATGAAGGCGCTCGTGTGGTCCGCCGAGGCCGCCAAGGGCGAGATGTACGACGTCGTCGACATCCCGGCCACGCACGTCGAGGCTGCCGAGGAGTACCGCGGCAAGCTCGTCGAGGCCGTCGCGGAGAACGACGACGAGATCATGGAGCTGTTCCTGGAGGGCCAGGAGCCCACCGAGGAGCAGCTGTACGCCGCGATCCGTCGCGTCACCATCGAGACCGGCAAGTCCAACGGCATCACGGTCACCCCGGTGTTCTGTGGCACCGCGTTCAAGAACAAGGGCGTCCAGCCCCTGCTCGACGCGGTCGTGCGCTACCTGCCGACCCCCCTGGACGTCGAGGCCATCGAAGGCCACGACGTCAAGGACCCCGAGGTCGTCGTCAAGCGCAAGCCGTCCGTGGACGAGCCGCTGTCCGCGCTCGCGTTCAAGATCATGAGCGACCCGCACCTGGGCAAGCTCACCTTCGTCCGGGTCTACTCGGGCCGCCTGGAGACTGGCACCGCGGTGCTGAACTCCGTCAAGGGCAAGAAGGAGCGCATCGGCAAGATCTACCGCATGCACGCGAACAAGCGTGAGGAGATCGAGGCGGTGGGCGCCGGCGACATCGTCGCCGTCATGGGCCTGAAGCAGACCACCACCGGTGAGACGCTGTGCGACGAGAAGAACCCGGTCATCCTGGAGTCCATGGACTTCCCGGCGCCGGTCATTCAGGTCGCCATCGAGCCCAAGTCCAAGGGTGACCAGGAGAAGCTGGGTATTGCCATCCAGCGTCTCGCGGAGGAGGACCCCTCCTTCCACGTTCACTCGGACGAGGAGACGGGCCAGACCATCCTCGGCGGTATGGGCGAGCTGCACCTTGAGGTGCTGGTCGACCGTATGAAGCGCGAGTTCAAGGTCGAGGCCAACGTCGGCAAGCCGCAGGTCGCGTACCGTGAGACGATCCGTAAGGCCGTCGAGCGCGTGGACTACACCCACAAGAAGCAGACCGGTGGTACCGGTCAGTTCGCCAAGGTGCAGATCGCGATCGAGCCGATCACCGAGTCCGACGGTCCGGCGTACGAGTTCGTGAACAAGGTCACCGGTGGCCGTATCCCGCGGGAGTACATCCCGTCGGTGGACGCCGGTGCGCAGGAGGCCATGCAGTTCGGCATCCTCGCCGGGTACGAGATGACGGGCGTCCGCATCACGCTGCTCGACGGTGCCTACCACGAGGTCGACTCCTCCGAGCT
The DNA here is from genome assembly GCF_053891435.1 of Streptomyces sp. NPDC002276. Classification (NCBI taxonomy): domain Bacteria; kingdom Bacillati; phylum Actinomycetota; class Actinomycetes; order Kitasatosporales; family Streptomycetaceae; genus Streptomyces; species Streptomyces sp. NPDC002276. The sequence continues at coordinate 256,063 of NZ_JBSFCQ010000014.1, forward strand.
CGCGTTCAAGATCGCCGGTTCGCAGGCGTTCAAGGAGGCCGCTCGCAAGGCGTCCCCCGTGCTCCTTGAGCCGATGATGGCCGTCGAGGTCACCACGCCCGAGGACTACATGGGTGAGGTCATCGGCGACATCAACTCCCGCCGTGGTCAGATCCAGGCCATGGAGGAGCGTGCCGGTGCCCGCGTCGTGAAGGGCCTCGTGCCCCTCTCGGAGATGTTCGGCTACGTCGGCGACCTCCGCAGCAAGACCTCGGGTCGCGCAAGCTACTCGATGCAGTTCGACTCCTACGCCGAGGTTCCCCGGAACGTCGCCGAGGAGATCATCGCGAAGGCCAAGGGCGAGTAACACACACCGTTTGCACGCTTTAGGCTTGACACCGACCGCCGGGGCTCACCCGGGAGGGCAGACCCCGGCGGGCGGCATCCCAGCAAAGATCACCTGGCGCCGATGAGTAAGGCGTACCAGAACCACTCCGCAGGAGGACCCCAGTGGCGAAGGCAAAGTTCGAGCGGACTAAGCCGCACGTCAACATCGGCACCATCGGTCACATCGACCACGGTAAGACGACCCTCACGGCCGCCATTACCAAGGTGCTGCACGACGCGTACCCGGACCTGAACGAGGCCTCGGCCTTCGACCAGATCGACAAGGCTCCTGAGGAGCGCCAGCGCGGTATCACGATCTCGATCGCGCACGTCGAGTACCAGACCGAGACGCGTCACTACGCCCACGTCGACTGCCCCGGTCACGCGGACTACATCAAGAACATGATCACGGGTGCGGCGCAGATGGACGGCGCCATCCTCGTGGTCGCGGCCACCGACGGCCCGATGCCGCAGACCAAGGAGCACGTGCTCCTGGCCCGCCAGGTCGGCGTTCCGTACATCGTTGTCGCCCTGAACAAGGCCGACATGGTGGACGACGAGGAGATCCTGGAGCTCGTCGAGCTTGAGGTCCGTGAGCTCCTCTCCGAGTACGAGTTCCCGGGCGACGACCTGCCGGTCGTCAAGGTCTCGGCGCTCAAGGCCCTTGAGGGCGACAAGGAGTGGGGTCAGACGGTCCTCGACCTGATGGCCGCCGTCGACGAGGCGATCCCGACCCCGCCGCGTGACACCGACAAGCCGTTCCTCATGCCCGTCGAGGACGTCTTCACGATCACCGGTCGCGGTACGGTCGTCACCGGCCGTATCGAGCGTGGTGTCCTGAAGGTCAACGAGACCGTTGACATCATCGGCATCAAGCAGGAGAAGACCACCACCACGGTCACCGGCATCGAGATGTTCCGCAAGCTGCTCGACGAGGGCCAGGCCGGTGAGAACGTCGGTCTCCTCCTCCGTGGCATCAAGCGCGAGGACGTCGAGCGCGGCCAGGTCATCATCAAGCCCGGCTCGGTCACCCCGCACACGGAGTTCGAGGCCCAGGCGTACATCCTGTCCAAGGACGAGGGTGGCCGTCACACGCCGTTCTTCAACAACTACCGTCCCCAGTTCTACTTCCGCACCACGGACGTGACCGGCGTCGTGACCCTCCCCGAGGGCACCGAGATGGTCATGCCGGGCGACAACACTGAGATGACCGTTTCGCTCATCCAGCCCGTCGCCATGGAAGAGGGCCTGAAGTTCGCCATCCGTGAGGGTGGCCGCACGGTGGGCGCCGGCCAGGTCATCAAGATCAACAAGTAGTTCCGATCTGACCTGGTAGTAGTTTCAGGTAGCGGTTTCCAGAGGGGCCCGTACGACTTCGGTCGTACGGGCCCCTTTGCCGTCGCCGTGCCCGCTGTTACGAAACTATTCGGCGGGTACGACCCGTTGTCCCCTCCTTCCCCTCGCTCCACCATTTGTCATGCCACTGAGCAAATCAGCTTGGGAGGGATGAGCCATGGGCGAGTACGTGAGCCGAAGAGCCGTACTGGGAGCGGGACTTGCCGCGGTGCCGCTGCTGTCGCAGGGGGTCCCGCGGTCTGTCGAGGCGGGTGCGTACATCTCCTTCTCGCGTACGACGGGCGCCTTCCCCCTGGTCGGCGCCCCGGTCGTGGTGGACCCCGACGATCACCCCGGAGTCGTACGGGTAGCAGGGGACCTGCGGGCCGACATCGAACACGTCACGGGTGTACGGCCAGGAGGTGTTCTCGCGCGTGAGCGTGACGTGGTGCTGGTCGGCACGATCGGCCGCAGCGCACTGATCGACGGCCTGGTGGCCGCCGGGAAACTGGACGTCTCCGGGATCCGCGGCAGCTGGGAGACCTCGCTCCAGACGGTGGTCGACCGCCCGCTGCCGGGCGTGGACCGGGCGTTCGTCGTCGCGGGCAGCGACCCGCGCGGCACGATCTTCGGCGCGTACGACGTCTCGTACGGCATCGGGGTCTCGCCCTGGCACTGGTGGGACGACGTACCGCCGACGCGGCGGAGCGAGGTGTGGGTGCTGCCGGGCCGCTACTCGCAGGGCACGCCGGCGGTGAAGTACCGGGGCTTCTTCATCAACGACGAGAACCCGGCGCTGGGGACCTGGGCGCCGGCGTACTTCGGTCCGGGCAAGGCGCCGGGATATCCGGGCGGCTTCACCGCGGACTTCTACGGCCGGGTCTTCGAGGTGCTGCTCCGCCTGAAGGGGAACTACCTCTGGCCGGCGGTGTGGGGACGGGCCTTCGCGGAGGACGACCCGGAGAACCACCGGCGGGCGTCGGAGTACGGAGTTGTCATGGGCACGTCTCATGAGGCGCCGATGATGCGGGGAATCGAGGAGTGGAACCGGCACGCGGTCGCCGCCGTCCGGGACTCCTCCGGCGCGATCGTGACACCGGGCCACGATCCGTACGGCGGCACCGGGGAGTGGTCGTACCGGCTCAACTCCCAGGCGATACAGGCCTATTGGCGGGCCGGAGTGCAGCGGATGGTCGACCAGGGCTTCGAGGGTGTCGTCACGCTCGGCATGCGCGGCAACGGAGACACCAGCCTCCCCGACGGCGACGGCATCGAGTTGATGCGGGAGATCATCGCGGCGCAGCGCCGGATCATCGAGGAGGTGACGGGCCGCCCGGCGGCGGAGACCCCGCAGGTGTGGACGCTGTACAAGGAGGTCCAGCGGTACTGGGACCGGGGGTTGAGGGCGCCGGACGACGTCACGGTCGTACTGACGGACGACAACTGGGGGAACATCCGCAAGTATCCGGACCCTGTTGAGCCTGGGCGCGTCGGGGGCTACGGGTTGTACTACCACTTCGACTATGTGGGCGCCGGACGGAACTACAAGTGGGTGGACACGGCGAACCTGCGGAACGTGTGGGAGCAGCTGCACGCGGCGCACGCGTACGGGAATCGGGGGTTGTGGGTCGCGAATGTGGGCGATCTCAAGGGCAACGAACTGCCGGCTGAGTTCTTCCTCAACTACGCCTGGAATCCGGAGGGTTGGGATGCCTCGCGGCTGGGTGAGTGGGAACTGCGGTACGCACGGCAGAACTTCGGGGCAGGGCAGGCCGGTGAGATCGCCTCGGTGCTGGCCGCGTACGGGCAGTTGCAGGCCCGCCGCAAACCGGAACTGCTGAACCGGCGGATCACTCTCGTCGACGGCCAGGTGGTCTACGACGACCAGCAGACACCGTTCGCCCTCGGAGACCGGGAGTTGGAGCGGGTCACGGAGGAGTGGCGGGAGCTGGGGCGGCGGGCCGAGCGGATCGGGCGGTGGCTGCCGGGGGGTGGGGTGCGGGACGCGTGGTTCGAACTCGTCGGGTACGCGGTGGCGGCGACCGCCAACCTGTATGAACTGCGGTCGGCCGAGTTCACGAACCTCCTGTACGCGGCGCAGGGCCGGGCCGCGACGAACTCCCTGGCGGACGCGGCGGAGGTGGCCCTCGCGCGTGACTTCGCGCTGGCCGAGCGCTTCAACTCGCAGGTGGCGGGCGGGAAATGGGCCGGTTTCCAGACACAGCCGCACATCGACTACGGGGATGTGGAGCGGTACGGACCCAACGCCGGCTGGCAGCAGCCGGAACGGGACAACGTGGCGTTGCCGGACGTGCTGTTTCCGGCGGTGCGGCGGATTGAGGTGGGGGAGGGGGCGGAGATGGGGGTGGCGGTGGGGGATGCGGTGGGTGATGCGGTGGAGGGTTCGGAGACGGGGGTGTGGTGGCCGGGAGGTGGGGCGGGGGTGGGGCTTGTCCTGCCGGTCTTCAGTCCGTACCAGACGCGGCCGCAGCAGTTCGTCGAGGTGTTCAACCGTGGGCGTACGGCTTTCGACTATCGGATCGATACGTCGTCGGTGCCGTGGTTGGTGGTGGAGGGGTCGCGGTCGCGGGGGCGGGTGGAGCGGGAGGTTCGGGTGGAGGTGGGGGTGGACTGGGCGCGGGTGCCGGTGGGGCGTGCGGAGGGGGTGCTGACGGTGACCGGTGCGGGGGCGTCGGTGGCGGTCAGCTGTGTCGCAGAGAAGCCGTCGGCCCGAGGACTACGGGGCCTACGGGGCCTACGGGGGCTACGGGGGCTACGGGGGCTACGGGGGTTCGTGGAGGCGGGCGGTTATGTGGCGATCGACGCGGAGCACCACGACCGGGTGGTCGGCGGGTGGCGTCGTATTGGCGGCATCGGGCGGACGGGGGCGGGGATGACGCCGTGGCCGGTGACGCTGCCCCGGCAGACGCCGGGTGGGGAGGGGTCGCCGCGGCTGGAGTACGAGGTGAGTCTGGTGTCGGCGCCTGCCGCGGGAGAGGTGACGGTGTGGGCGTATCTGTCCCCTCGTAACCCTGCGTTGCCGACGGGCGGTCTGCGCTACGGCGTCTCCCTGGACGACGGGCCGATCGAGACCGTCGACATCAACGTCGGTGCTGATGACGGCCTGTTGAACGCGGTATGGGCCCGCAACACCTCCGACAACGTCAACGCGACGTCGACGAAACACTCCGTGACGAAGGCCGGGGTCCACCGGTTGAGGTTCTGGATGATGGACCCGACGGTGGTGTTGCAGCGGCTCGTGATCGACACGGGGAGTCTGCCGGCGCTGTACCTGGGGCCGTTGGAGAGTCGGCGGGTGTAGCGAAGGGACTGCGGTGGGCGGGCCGAGTGGGTCGAGTGGGTTGAGTGGGTCGGGGGTGCCGAGGGAGTTGGGCGTTTCGGCGCTGAGTTCGGGGCCGAGGAAGCTGGCGTCCTCGCCGGGGGAGAAACGGGCGGCGGCGAAGGCGATCGAGGAGCACATCGGGCCAGACACGCTCGTGGCGGGGCGCTGGGCGGACGAGGAAGTGGGCGCCGCCGTACGGGAGTTCGCCGCGAAGGACGGGGACGGATGGCTCACCTCGGCCGCTCTCAAGAAGGCGCACGGGGCGTGGGCGGACCAGGTGAAGAACCTCATGGACCGGCTCGGCGCGGAGAAGGACGCGCTGCGGAGCGGGAACGCGGTGCTGACGAGTACGGATCTGGCGGTGGGGTCGACGTTGCGCGAGCAGTCCTCGCTGGACACGTACTGAGGCCAGTCAACTACAGGAACTATTGGGGCTGTTGGGCACATGCCGACGTATCACGAGATCATGACCACCGACCTCGCCACGCTGACCACGGCGGCCGAGCGCTGGGACGGCATGGCGGGCGAGTTCGAGAAACAGGAGACGGCGTACCGGCGGGATGTGCACGGCATCTCCATGGGCACGACGTGGACGGGGCTCAGCGCCGACGCGGCGAACGCCCGCTTCGACACCACGCTCAAGGAGTTCGGCTACGCGCAGACGGAGGCCAAGGCGATCGCGTCGCTGCTGCGGGACGCGCACGAGCGGTTCGTGGAGCTGCGGGGGCGGGTGGAGGCGGCGCGGGGGGATGCGATTCGGGCGGGCATGGCGGTTTCGGAACAGGGGGTCGTGAGCCCCGGCCCCGACCAGCCGGAGACCCCCGTCGATCCGCATGCCGCACAGCAGTGGCAGGACCACATCAGCAAGGCGGTGCGCGATGTGACGGATGCGGATACCGGCGTCCGGATCGCGCTGGCGGGGGCCGTGATCGACTCCGAACTGCTCGCCGGCGGGCGGGGGTTCAACGGCAGGGCGACGGGTGACGTAGAACGGTACGAGGCCGAGGAGACGGACCGGTACCTGGAAAAACTGAGCAGGGGCGGCGAGTTGACGGACACTCAACTCGCCGAACTGGAACGGTCCTTCCGAGACAACAGCGGCGACGAGGTGTTCGCGCGGACACTCCTGGACGACCTGGGCGCGACGGAAACGCTGAAACTGACGAACGAACTGAACGACCGTATCCACTTCCAGGGCGGCGCCGGTGCGGGCAGGTACGCGACGATCGAGACGGGCCTGGCGGACACGCTGGCCGCGGCGACAAGGCATCCCGGGTCGGACTGGTACCGGAAGTGGCGCACCGACATGCGGCACGCGGGCCTCCGGCACTACGCCACCGACGCGCAGGGCCTCCACCTCGACAAGGCGGTCGGCTACCAGTCGCTGGTCACGCTGATGGGGAAGGGCCACGGGTACGCGCCCGGGATGGTCGAGGACCTCACCGACGACATGATCGCGGCGGAGAAGAAGCACCCCGGGATCTGGCGGGTGAAGGGCACGTACGCCGGCGCGCGCGGCGGCTGGTTCGCCAACGACCCCGTCGACGGCATGCTCGGCATCATGAGCCGCGACCCCGCGGAGGCCGCGCGTTATCTCCATTCCGACGCCCACATGAAATACCTCATGAAGGACCGCGACTGGAATGTAACCCTCAATGACGAGGGGGTCTCGAAGGGCGGCCACTACGTACCCCGGTTGGACGCCGACGACCGGGCGGGATTCGGAGCGGCGTTGCAGGCGGCGGCGACGGGGATCGATCCGGCGCATCCGCACGGGCATCCGGTGGGGGATCGGGCGACGAACGACGCGGTGTTCAAGTCGGCGCTGAACTATCTGTCCGACAGCGGCGACGATTTCCCGCCGTCGCTCCGGAAGCCGATGGCCAATGTGCTCATCAATCATGGGGATACGGTGCATGCAGCGATGAGTGAAGTCGACGTCGCCCATTCTCCCTTGGACCAGCACAGGCTCTTCGAGGTCGCGAAACAGGTGTCCAAGGATGAGGGGGCGTATGGGACGTTGAACGGGGGGATGAACCAGGCGATGGTTTCGGCCATTCACCACGACCACTCGAACTCGGCCGATTCCCTGAGCGGAGCAGGCCGCACCGTCGGCTTCCTGGAGGAGGCCCGGGTCCAGGCTGCGGGTGACCCGAAGGTCGCGGCATTCGAGTCCAAGCCGCTCTTCGACAAGGCGATCAGTTATATCCCTATGGGTAGTGGGGATGTACAGATGGGGTTTGACTATGTGACGGATCAGTGGCTGGCTGATGAGCAGCGGCGACTGGACAACAAACAGGCGGACGACAATGTCCAGGCGTATACCAAGAGGAACGGTCAGCTGATGGCCCTTGCGAACGAGTGGAAGAAGACCCATCAGTTGGATGGCAATCCGTACTACAACGCCAAAGAGGAGATCGGTCGATCCGCCCGAGACGGGATGGCGCATGCCACTGGGATGTCCGGAGAACGAACCACGTGAACGCTTGCCGGATCCTGATCGTGCTGTTGCTGTCCATCCTTGCGTTGTCTTGCGGTAGTTCCACATATCACGAGGTTCCGAAGGCGATTTGCGGGACTCCTGTGGACCCGGCTCTCACTCGACTGCTTGTGACGTCCACGAAGCCATTCCATGAGTACAACCGAGTCGATCGATCCGATGCGATCACTGCGCCTTGCATCCTTCTGTCGGAGCACGACCCCGTTCTTGAGTTCCGTTTCTCGTGGGACGACACGGCAACGGACCTTATGTATCTGGCGACGGGCGCCGGGTCGATCTCACGTGTCACGGCACCACGGGGTATCAACCTCGGCTACAAGTCGATCGTCGGCACCGACGGAGCCATCTCGATTGCCCCCTGCAAGACCAACGGCGGCGACTACTTCACCCTCACCCTCCAAGTCCCCCAGATCAGCCTCATGGACCAAACCCACCGCAAGGACATCGAGAAGTTCATGCGGGCCTACTTCCCGGCGACCCTTAAGACCTTGGGGTGCAAGTGAGGTCAAGAGGCCGGCGGGCCTGAGTACTTGTGCTCATGTGTCGCCCCGTGCCCTGTAGTTGGCTCGGGGCATGTCGATTACACAGGGCACCTCGGTGCGCGGAACACGGGTCGGACAGCTGATCGCGACGGTGGTCACCCTTCCCGCCGCCTTCTTCGCGTACATCATCGGCAGCCTCACCCCCATGGCCTGCGACTCCTGCAACGGTGCGGAAGCCGATCACTTCTACCGGAGGTTCGACACTGCCTTCACGATCCTTCAGGTGGGGCTTCTGACCTCCCTGGCGCTGCTGCTCGCCAGTTGGGGCCTGCCGCAGACCGAGAAGACCGTCGCTCAGCGTGCTCTGTTCGCCGTCCTCGCGCCCAGCACCGTGATGTTCTCGTTCCTCCTGTTCACCGGCATCGTCCCGACCCCCAACTGACGGCGGCCGATTCTGACCGTCTCGTACTCCGGGGCGACGCGGGAGGCCCGGAACCCAGTCCTTCAGGACCGGTGATCGCCCAGCATCTTCACCGCCCGGTCGAACCCCGAATCCCGCCCCGCCGTGAACTCCTCCTTCGTGAATACAGGCACCGTCACCTCTGGCGGGATCCCTGTTCCGTCGAACGTGTGGCCCGAGTCGGTCAGGTACTCCTCGTTCGGGAGGTAGGCCGTCATGCTGTTGGGGAGTTTGCGTTCCATGACGTCGGAGAAGACGCCCTGGGTGGGCTGGCCGATGCGGATCGTGTGGCCGGGGCGGTCGATCAGGGCCTGGGTGAAGGTCTCGCCCGCGCTCACTGTCGAGCCGCCGGTCAGGATGGCCACCGGGCCGGTGTAGTGCGGGGCGTGGGCCGGGAGTACCGGGATCGGCTCGGGGTGGGTGTGGCGGTTCGGGTTTGTCGGGTTGTTGCGGGCGCGTTTGGAGTAGGCGATGTAGGGGGTGTCGGTGAGGCGTTGCGCGATGTGGATGCCGAGGGCGTCTGAGCCGCCGCCGTTGATGCGCAGGTCGATGATCAGGCCGTGCAGGTGTTGGGAACGTCGTGGCGTGAGGACTGTGTTCAACGCCCGGTCCAGTTCGGCCAGTTGGGCCGCGTACGACGCCTCGTCGTCCGGCAGGTAGCCGTCGAAGCCGGAGATGCGGAGATAGCCGATACGGCTGCTGCCCGGCAGGTCCGCGTACGTGATACGGCCGTTGGCGAAGTCTTGGCGGTACGGGGCGTTCGCCAGATCCCTCGCCTCGATGAACTTCTTGACCTTCGCGTCCAGTTCGTCGTCGGGCACCGCCGTGCCGGGGCGACCCTCGGCGAACACGCGGTCGCCGTCCTGGACCGCGACATGGGCGTCGTACAGCGGACGCACCATCCTGCTGAAGATGTCGAACAGTTCCGTCCTGGTCGTGTTCGCGTGTACCAGCGGGCGGTACTGGGCTCGCACGGCGTGCCAGTCGATGCCCTTGGCCGCGAAGAACGGGTAGTTCTCCTCGTACGACTGCCAGAAGACGTCGAACGACGTCAGGGGGTCCTTCGGGGTCGGGCGGGTGCAGGCGGCGGGCAGGGCCGGGATGCGGCGCAGGTTCCGGTGGCCCACCGAACTGGCCACCGCCACCGACGCGTGGTTCCCGTCCTTGCCCGGCCGCACCGTGACGACGTCACCGTCCATCGCGTACGTCCCCGGGCCCGTCTGCCGGGCGGTGTCGCCCTTGAGGCAGCTCACCGCGGTGGTCTGGTACTCCTGGTACCTCCCGTGACCGACGGCTACGACCGTGCCGTAGCCGTCCATCCGCCAGAGGCCGTCGGTGGTGTGATCCGAGCCGGTGGCGGACGCGGTCGGCGCGGCGAGGCCTGCGGCGAGGGTCAGGGCGATGACGGTGGCGGCGATGGTGGTACGCACGTTCTGTTCTCCCCGTGGTGCGGCGATCCGGCCTGCGTTACCCGCATGAACTCAGGTCTCACAACCCTGACCGATCGGCCACCGCCCGGGACATCCGGCACACCCGAGCATCGGAGTGAGGGAAACCCCCGGGGCCCGGGCGTCGGAGTGCGTATCAGGAAGCTCTTCGACCTGCGCGCTCCTCGTCGATCTCCATCGCCTGCCCGGCCAGATGCGCCCGTGCCGCCGCCTCCTGGTTCACGCGTTCGTCGGGGGAGAGGCGGTCGTACTCGCGGAAGCCCTGAACCATGCGGTCGCTCAGTGCCTCCGCGTACGAGGGGACACGGGCAGCCTCGCGCAGGCCCGTTCGGCCGCTGAGGACATCGCGTGCCATCTCGCGCAGCGGATCGTCGGGAGCATTGTCGTCGGCGAGTTTCTGAAGTGCCTTGCGCAGCGACCGGGCGCGGGCCTGGTCGCCGCCGGTGATGTCCATCAAGTCCGCGTCGCCGATGCGTAGTTCGTTGGGCATGCGCGTCCTCCTTGTGACGTGAGGGCGGTTTGTCGGGTGCTGGATGCCGTATCAGATCGACGGGCTCGGGTGGTCGTACTCGCCGATCTTCGTGAACTCGGAGATCGTTCCGTAGAGGGTCGCGCCGGTGGTCTCCACCAGACCGACGGCACCGTTCACGACGCCCTGGACGTTGCCGATGGCCTCGGTTGCCTGGCCCCAGAGGCGGAGCATGTTCGATCTCCAGTGCCGCGAGGCCGTAGCCCACCGCCGTGCCGGCGCCGGTCCACGACAGTGCGGTCCCGGCCGCCATCTCGACAGCGGTGATCAACAGGCTGTCGATGATGCCGCTCAGATAGCCGGTGATGGCCTCGGCTGTGGAATAAGCCGAGTGGGCCAGGTGGTCGTACTCGGTCCTCAGCTTGCCGAACTCGTCTCTGATCTCTTCGAGTTTCGCCGCGCAGGTGTGGAAATAGGTGTATGCCGCGTCGGCGGCATGCCCGTTCCACGTGGAGTCGAGGGTCCTGTTGCCGGACCTGACATTGCTGGAGACCGCGTCGACGGCTCTGCCCAACTGGTCCCAGATATCACCGCACTTGGCGAACGACTCCCAGTCGCCGGCGAACCACTGGACCACTTCGTCCAGAGGATTGAAGCCGAAGACCGCGTTGCACGCCTCCATCACCCAGTACGTCAGGCTCGCCAGGTCGCCGCAGTTGTTGAAGACATCGAGGATCGGTCCCTGGGAGAACTCGCTCGGTGCGGCCGGAGCCCGGAGCACACTCGTGGGCTCGGTGACGTCGATGAAGTCGGACACGGAGTTACTCGACCGGGCGCTTCACGAGGGGATAGGTCGCGTCGACGCGCGCTGCCACAGCCAGGTCTGTTTGCATGTAGTACTTCTTGTCGCGCTCCAGTTCCGAGCTCGCCGCACTCAGGACCTCTTGCAGTCTGTCCATCGCCTGGTTGACCGTCTCGACCGTCGACATGTGCGTGCTCAGGAAGAGGCTCAGCACGCCCTGGTCCGGTACACCGATATCGGTGTACCGGGTGCAGTGGCTCTTGAAGTCCGCCGCGTCGTGCGCCGCGCGGCTGATCTGCCTCGCATATCCGCTGAGGTCCCAGGGACTGACTCGGAGATTCACTTCGTGCCTTCCGTCCTCATGGCCGGGCTGCCTGCACTGCCAACTCCCGTGTGAGTGCGTACGTTTCGTGATTCGCCGGACGTGATGAGCAAACAGGGCTGTCCATCCCGGTAGGGTGCACGCCGTGATGAACCGCGGGAACGGGGCAAACCCTGACGAAGGAGTCCAGCTCGGCGACGGCACAGACGCGCTGGCCGCGGTCGACGACCGAGTTCGGAAGCTGTTCACCGGTCTCACCTGCGTCTTCGTGACACTGCTCGCCGTAGGCCTGCTGGCGGTCCTCCGCCGAGCCGCGACAGGCCAGGGCCAGGGGGAGGTGCCCGGCGTTCTTCAGGTGATCGCGGCCGTCATGGGGCTCGCGGTGGTTGCGGTCGCGGTGTGGTTAGTCGTCCGGGGCCGGCGCGTCCAGAGGTGGCTGCCGCTGGTGATCGCATGTGGGGGCTGCGTCGGCTGGATGGCCGTCATGGTTCTCGTGGCGCGGATTTACTGATCGTTTCAGAATGATCAGATCGCACCCGCACAGCCTGCCGATCAAGATTGCCAGACGCAAGCTCGCGGACTCGCTGAAGCCATCGATAAGATCGGCCGGTGAGTTTGTTCTGGCAGGATCGACGTATCGCCGATACCGCTTTCACCGCAGCCTGTACTGCAATCGGTCACGGCCCCGACGAGCGCTGGGAGGAAGGTGCCGGCACGGCCTTCTGGTGGACCAGCAGCCTTCCTGCGTGGCCTCACGGAGTGATCGTGTTCTGGCGGCACGGTCGGGACTGGCAGCTCATCCCCCTGGATCGGGATGAAAACCCAGTCCGGGACGGCACGGAGCGGCTCCCCTGGCCGGCCGAGTTGCCACCGGACGAGGCCGCTCAGCGGGTCGCAGAACTGCTTGCGGAGGACCGCCTAGCGTGAGGCCGCGACCGACGTAGCTGCCTTTCTGAAACGAGCAGTTTAGCCAGGGGGTTTCCTGTTCCCCTCAGGACTCTGGGTTGCCGGGCCCCGCATACCGCGGCAAGCCCTCCGTCGAGATGGTCCAGTCGGCGATGGTGACGTCCTCGCCGTAGACGAAGTCCTTGCGGGTGGCGTAGCGGGGGCCGTCGGGGGTGGCGTGGATGTCGGTGAGGACGGCGCCGGTGCCGGTGCGGGGGTCGAAGACGGCGTAGGTGGGGATCCCGATCAGGGGGTAGTCACGCATCTTGCCGACCCAGTCGTTGTCCGGGTTGGAGCGGGTGACGACTTCGATGGCGGCGATGAGTGTGTGCGGATCGATGGAGGCTTGGGTGTCCAGGTCGCTCCAGGCGATCACCATCACGTCAGGTGACGCATGATCCCCTCGGGCTCGTTCTCCACGTCGGGGGTCCCGTTATGAGCCAGCAAGTCGTCCGGCATGATCTTCTCAAGTCGCCGGCTGATGCGTGCTGCCGTGACCTCGTGCGGTCCTCCCGACGACATCATGTCGTGGACGATCCCTTCCTTGGTGATCTCGAACTTGCCGGGAAGCGTGTCGTCCATGCCCTGTAGGACGTCCCTCATGGCCCGGTACTGGTGGGCGGCGCCCTGCTGCGCGTTGTCCGAGGCGATGGTCATGGCGCTCGCTCCTCGTGGTCTGTGCCCAGGGGCAAGGATCGTCCCCTTCATGCTAGGCCGCCCCCGGCAGATCGGTTCGGCAGTCGTGGCAGTGGCCTGGGGTGGGGGAGCGGAAGGCTCGGTCGCAGTTGTCGCAGTTCTGGAGGGGGTGCCGTACGACTGGCGCCGCCGCCGGGGTGCGGAATGGTGGTGGGGGCGGGAGTTGGGCTGTCAGGCGGTGGGCCAGGAGGGCTGCGGGGCGGCGTAGGGCTTCGGGTGGGAGGTCTGTGGTGAGGGTGTGGCGTATGGCGGTGGGGGTGACGTCTCGTTCCAGCCAGGCTGCGACCCCCGGCGCGAGGTGGGTTGTGTCGCAGGTCGAGAGGAGCAGGCGGGGGTCGTGGCGGCGGAGGTCGGTGAGGAGGTCGGTGGCCTGTTGGATGAGGGTGGGGGAGGGGTAGGCGGGGCGTGGTACGGGCGGCAGTGCCTTGCGGGTGGCGGTCTTGGCGGCTTTGGGCCGCGTGTGGGGTTGGGACTCTTTGTGGTCTCTACGGCTGTTGCCGGGCTGGTTGCAGGAGATGGTGCGGGTGATGATGCGGCCGTTGGGGATGCGGTGGCGTTCGCGGCGGAGGTAGCCGTGGGTCTCCAGCTCGCGTAGGGCGGCGGCGATTCGGGTTTTGCCCTCGGGGAAGCGGGTGG
>NZ_JBSFCQ010000015.1:0-262042 GCF_053891435.1 Streptomyces sp. NPDC002276
GGCCAGCCGGCCCCGGCTGGCCTCGAACCGGTCGATGGCTGCGCTGTCCATGCGAAGCAGCCTATGCAGCGGCCCTCACACCGGCCCGGTCAGGCACGGTGGCCAGGCGGCGCTTGCGCTTCGGCATGCCGAAGGTCGGGTGATCGATACCCCACCCGGCCCCCTTGAGCACGCCCGACTTGAGCCGCGCGGCGGCCTTGCCGCCCAGGTACCAGGGCTTCGACCTGCCGTCCCTGTCGACCATCTGGAAGATTGCGTCCTGCCGCCCGAGGCTGATGTGGTTGCCGTAGTACTTCAGGCCGATGGTCGGCACGTCACGGGCCGTCAAGCGCGCGATGATCGCGGCGGTCGCCTGCATGTTGGTGGAGCCGGCCGAGGCGCACGACATCGGCAGCGGCCGGCCGTTCTCGCCGATCGCGTACGCGCAGTCACCGGCGGCGTAGACGTCCGGGTGGGAGACCGAGCGCATCGTGCGGTCGACCACGATCTGGCCGGTGTCAGCGACCTCCAGGCCGCTGACGGCCGCGATGGGGTGCACGGCGAACCCGGCCGACCACACAGTCACATCGGCCGGGACGGACGTACCGTCGGCGGCGATCGCCCGGGTCGGCTCGACCATTTCGATGCCGGTGTGCTCGTGGACGGTGATGCCGAGCCGGTCGAAGGCTTGGCGCAGGTGACGGCGGGCCTTTGGCGAGAGCCAGGCGCCCAGCTCGCCGCGGGCGGCTAGCGCGACCGAGAGGTCGGGCCGGGACTCGGCGAACTCGGTGGCGGTCTCGATGCCGGTCAGCCCCTCACCGACGACCAGCACGGCGGCGCCCTCACCCAGGCCAGCCAAGCGCTCACGCAGACGCAGCGCCGAGGACAGGCCGGTCACATCGAAGGCGTACTCGGCCACGCCGGGGACGCCGTGGTCGGCCACGGAGCTGCCCAGCGCGTAGAGAAGCGTGTCGTACGCGAGCTCGCCATCGCCGTCCTCACCGGTCACCACGACGGTCCTGCGCCCAGGGTCGACGCCCATGACGCGCGCCAGGCGCAGCCGCACCCCGGTGCCCTCGAACACGTCGGCGAGCTTGCGCAACGCGAGGTTCCGGCCGATCGCAAGCTGATGGAGCCGCATCCGCTCGACGAAGTCGGGCACAGCGTTGACGACGGTGATCTCGACATCCGAGGGGGAAAGCCGACGGGCCAGGTTCCCGGCGGCGAAGGCCCCAGCATATCCGGCACCGAGTACGGCAATGCGGTACTTCATGGCGTTGCTCCTGTCTCGTTCGCGTGCCCTTCGAACGAGACAGCGCTCCGATTCCTGACAGGACCTGGGTGTGACGCGGGTCACCGAACCAAGACGAGTTGCTGGGCCTCAGGCAGACGTTTGGACCTGTCTCGGGCAGTGGAAACAGGGTGATATGGCAGCCCGCCGGTCGGCGTCACATCACGCATGTTTGCTGACCTGGCTGATCGCTTGGTCATCCGGCGAGCGCGAGGTTGTGCAGGCGGGCGATGCCGAGCATGGCGTGGTGGACGCCGTCGCCCTTGAGACGGCAGTCGCGCAGGATTTTCCAGGTCTTCACACGGGCGAACGCATGCTCGACGCGGGCGCGGACCTTGCGATGGGAGGCGTTGTGCTCCTCCTTCCAGGCCAGGAGTTCAGCCCGTCCGCGTTCGCGGCGGTGCGGGATGACCAGGCCGGTGCCCCGACAACCGCCGTCCGCGATAACCGTGGTACGACCGACCGACGGCGTCTTTCGCTCCGGACGGGCAGTGGCAACGACCAGGCGGGTGTTGGCGTCGATGATGACCTGCACGTTCGCGGAGAACCGGTAGTTGCGACTGGAGGCGCCGACCGTGCGGTCGCGGACCGGGACCAGCGTGCCGTCGACGATCCACAACCGGTCCGTGGCATCGGCCGGACGCGAGACCGGCGCGATCGCGAGGAGGGGCCCAGCCGCTGGATGACCCTGCACACCGTCGCCGGCGAGACCCCGAACAGCGGCGCGAGCTGCCGCATGGTGAGGTTCCTGCGGTAGTAGACCGCTACCACCAGCACCCGGTCGGCAAGCGGCAGCCACCACGGCCGTCCGATCCGCGGCCCATCGCCACCCCGCTCCCGCACCACCTTCAGCAAGCGCTCGAACTGCCTCATCCGCAGCCCCGTGAACGTCTCCACCCACAGCGGCTCAGTCCTCAACACCCCACGCATACAAGGGAAATGCCCAGATCACAGCCTTCTGCAACGCGCTTTAGGACAGGCAGAGGGGCACCGATGAGGCAGACAGCCCCCCAGGACTTGGCGCGTCAGCGGCGACGGATGGTCAGCCGACCCTCGGCGCTCTTGGGCAACACCCGGCGGGGCACCGGGACCGGCGAGGCGAGCGAGGAGGCGAAAACAGCGACCAGGTCATGCGGGACGCTGGCGCTGAAGCTGGCGCACCACAGGTACGGGACGCCAAGAACGGGCTCTGCCCACGCCTGCCAACCGAACAGATCAGGGCGTGGGTCGGCGTCCTGGATGAACGGGGGCACTGGTTCGAGGGAGACGCTGGAGGTGAGTCCGGGATCGATAGCAGTCGTACGAGGGCGATCCACGTCGCGGACCCAGCCCTGGGCGCTGATCGCGTCGATCACCACCTCAGCTCCCTCGAAGGCGAGGTCGGGCGCCTCACGGGCATCGATCGCCATGAGGAGATCGGCGAGCACCTCGTACGGAACGCCGGTGGTGAAGTACGCGTTCCACTCCGCCATCGCGGCGTCGGCATGCTGACGGACACTCAACTGCCAAGCTATGGACAGCCCGCCCAGCTTGAACGGATAGGCCGCGAGGAGCCACTCCGCACCGCGCAGCCCGTCCGGACTCACGTAGAGCAGGGTGTCGCGAGCAGTGGGCCACATGCGCCAGCCGAGGTCGGCCAGGGTGTCGCCAATCCGCTCGGCGAGCATGCCGTCGTCACCGGCCAAGTGGCGCGGGGTGACCCAGTAGACGGGATCTGGCGAGTCGGGAGGGGATGGTTCGCCGGGATGGTACGGGAGCAGGGGCGCCTCCATGGCCATGGGCTCGGAAAGGCTCTCCGAGCAGGGTGTTGTACGTTGACATGCTCCGTCGCGGAACACCAGTCCCTTCGGGATCTTCCGTGTCTGCCTCCGGCGAACTGGTGAATTGGGGCCTACAGCAATCGAATCCGGCCATCCCGAGGGCCGCGTCGCGCCCACTTCTCGTCGCCCCGACCTCAGCCACGTAAGGTCAACTCCCATGCCCATCTGGCAAGTTTCGGCAAGTTCCTAGCTCCACGACGCACCCACGGGCAAGCTCTGGCACAGAGATCGTTACCGGCATCCGAGGAGGACATCATGGCCCTACGCAAGCTCGGTAAGGACCCGGAGAGTCCCAGTGGCGGCTCCCCCACCATCTACCTCGACGAGGAGAAGGACAGCTACCTCGTGCAGGGGCTGAAGGTGGAGGACATCGAGCGCCTCGGGCAGATGGACATCCCAGGCCATGAGTCGGTGGTGGAGATCCCCCGGCGCATGGTGCAGTTCTTCCTGGAGGTGAAGAAGGTTGACGAGGACCCCGACGTTTGAGGAACTGTTCCGCGACTGCCAGCGGACGGCCGTCCATCTGGAGATGCGCGACGCATACATGAAGTCGGACCCGGCCTTCATCGACTGGAAGTCCGGCATCGCACTCGACCCGGCCGAGCGCTGGGGCGACTGGCACGCCATCGTCACGGAGGCGACCTCGCGAAGCGTCGAGGTCCGCCGCGCCCGCGTCGTCTCGACTCCCGTCAGCGAGTACATCCGCTTCGAGTACGACGTGACAGACGGACTCAACATCGCCGCCGGCGAAGACGTCCGCTGGCTCTCCCGACGAAGCGCCACGGACCTCGCGCTCCCGGGCAACGACTTCTGGCTCTTCGACTCCAGCCTCGTCCTCGTCAACCACTTCGACGGCGAAGGCGAGAATATGGAGGTGGAACTCACCGACGACCCAGCGGTCGCGAAGCTCTGCGAGTCGGCCTTCGAGGCCGTGTGGGCGCGGGCAACACCGCACGCAGAGTTCCAGCCGGTCTGACAGCCCGAACAGCACCGTCGCAACGACATGACATCGCCATCTTCGAGCGTTCAGGAAGCCCGCAGGGCTCTGGGGAAACGCCTGAGCGAAATCCGGCTCGAAGCCGGGCTCACGAAACGCGCGTTGGCCAGCAGCCTCGGCTGGCACGAGTCGAAGTGTTCGCGCTTCGAGAGCGGCACACGTCCGCCCTCGGAGCGCGACCTGCGTGCGTGGGCCACCGCTTGCGGTGCGGAGAGCGTGGCAGAGGATCTCATCTCGACAGCCCGCGGCATCGAGGGCATGTACGTCGAGTGGCGCCGGATGGAGCGCACCGGCCTGAAACAGGCGCAGGAGTCCGTCCTCCCCCTGTGGGAACGCACCCAGCGCTTCCGCATCTACTCCCCGTGGCTCATTCCCGGCCCGGTGCAGACGGCCTCATACATCACTGCACTGCTCACATCAATTCGCGACCGCCGCGGCCTCATTGATGACGTGCCGGCGGCCGTCAGGGTGCGCGTGGAGAAGCAGCAGATCGTGTACGGCAATCACACGTTCGCGATCCTTCTGGAAGAGGGAGCACTCCGAAAGCGCATAGGCGGGACGGAGGTGATGGCCGGCCAACTCGGCTATCTGCTCAGCGTTATGGCGCTGCCTTCGGTGAGCATCGGGATCATTCCCGAGGACGCAGACCGTTCCGGTCTCTGGCCTGTCGAGGGGTTCTTCCTGTACGACGACCACACGGTTCACGTCGAACTCGTCTCGGCCCATCTCGCCGTCACGCAGAAGCACGAACTTGCCATGTATGCCCAGACGTTCACGGAACTGGCCGAACTTGCCGTCTACGGCTCGGCGGCGCGCGAAATCATCACAGCGGCCATCGAATCCCTGGGGTGAATGCCGGGCAAGTTCTGGCACACTCGTAGAGCCCTTCCCATCGCCCTTCCTAGCGTTACTGGCACGGCCGGAAACGCGCATTGAAGGGGCGAGACGGTGATCACTGTGGCAAGTAGCGGCAAGGCATCGAGAGCAACCGACAGCGCGGGAACGGAAGTTCTCCCCGTCGACGTCGAGACGATTTCGGAAAGCACCGAGACGGCCCTCTCCATGCAGATGGCCACCTCCACCCGCAAGGACATGGACACCGCCCTGCCGGAGATCGTCGGGCACCTCAACCTTCTGCTGGGTGAGGATCTGGGGGCCGACGAGGACGAGGACGTACGGGAGTTGTTCCGCACGGGGTACCGGCTCCTCGACCTGCAGAACCGGCCGACCGCGGAGACACCGTCGTTCGGCGCCTTCATCTACCTCCGGGATGCCGCCGACGTCACGCGAAGGCTCCTGTGGATCTACACACAGCGCCACGGGCTCGGTGCACCGTGAGTATCCGAGAGGACCAGATTGTCCGGGAGTTGTCCCACTACATCCACGCGCACCCCGCCGAGACGATGTTGCTCATGCCCGTGTACGACGCTGCACGTGATCACGCACAGCGCGGAGCCTGCCTCCACGACATGCGTTGTCCCCTGGTGATGACCGGAGCGGTCGTTGTGGACGAGCACCAGCGTGTGCTGTCCCTGCGGCACGGAGGTGGCTTCGCTCTCGCCGAGGCCCAGCCTGAGCCCCAGGACGATTCGCTCAGCGGCGCGGCCTTGCGACTCCTGGCCGAAGAGGTCGGCATCCGCGACGTGTGGACGGAGCCCGGTAGCGAGGGCCCTTTCCTCCTCGACGTGTCCAAGGCCAGGCCCGAGTACGGCCCCCGCATCAGGGTCGGCTTCAGGTATCTCTTCCGGGCCCACTCGGGAGCTGTCCTCCCCACGATGATCGAAACCGGCACAGCTGCCTGGGTGCCCGTGGCCGATATCGGCATTACGTCGGTCCGCGAGCGCCTGCGCGGTCATCTGGTCGGCGCCGCATGAGCCCCCGCAACCAGCAACTTGCCTACGTGGCAAGCCTCTTGGCACTCGGCGGCTCGATCCTCCTGGCCGTCTGGAGGGGCTGAATGTACGAGCGCCGCACCACCGAACCGGCCCCTGTGCCTGCTCCCCTCGGCACCGTCCCCGGTTACAGGCAGCCAGGCGATGTCCACGTAGGCGATTTCGTGTTCCTCGACGGGATGTACGTGCAGGTCCGCGACATGAGGTCCGCCGGCACCGCGGGGCGCCGGGTTCTGATCTTCGACGGGCACTGCCCGTGGGTCATGAAGGAGTCGGCGACGACGTATCGGCCCGTCGAACTCCTCTGACTCGAAGCCCCATTCAGCCATCACGAGAACTGTCACCTCACGCCAGCGAGGAGCTTTGCCATGCGCTTCCGCAAGATCCACGGAGCGGGGAACGACTTCGTCCTGTTGTCCGACCCCGCTCCGGACAGCGAGAAGGACTGGCCAAAGGAGGCCGAGCGCCTCTGCGCCAGGCGAACCGGCGTAGGCGCGGACGGCCTTGTCGTCAGCAGCCTGATCAGCCTTAGCCCGCTGGTCTTCGAAGTCGGCTGCTTCAACGCGGATGGCTCGATCGCGACGATGTGCGGCAACGCGCTGCGATGTACCGCCTGGGCCGCACACCACGACCACGGCTTCCGCGAGATGAGTCTGCGCATGGCCGGGGTGATGCACGAGGCAATCGTGAGCGACGACTCCGTGTGGGTCACCGCCGAGGTCGGCGCGGTCCATCCCCGCCGCGTGCAGAGCGTCATCAACGGCAAGCCGACCTGGTTCGACAGCGCCCACACCGGCACCGAACACGTCGTCGCCATCGTGGACGACGTCGACGGTATCGACGCGGTACTCGTCGGACGCCTCGTCCGTCACCACCCGGACCTGGCCCCGCTGGGGACGAACGTCAACTTCGTACAGGCCGCCGGCCGCCAGATGTTGAAGATCCGCACCTACGAGCGCGGCGTCGAGGCGGAAACCCTCTCGTGCGGGAGCGGAGCCGTCGCGGCCGTCGTCATCGCCACCCTGCGCGGACTCGTGTCGCCGCACGCCGTCACCGTCCACAACCGCGCCGGAGAGCCGCTCACGGTCCGGCCGCATCCCGACCGGCCGAAGCGGACTCACTGGGTCGGCGGTCCGGTCACCCACACCTTCGAAGGGGTCCTCGCATGACTCAGTTCCTCACCTCCAGCTCGGACCTCGCGGTGCGCGAGGCCGCCCAGAACCTTCGCGACTGGCAGCGCGACCGCGAGGAGCTCGGTGTCGCCCTCGTCTACGGGCCGGTGTCAGCCGAGGACCGGCTTTACCACTCGAAGTGCCCTGTGGACCAGCGCTCCGTGACCGCCCTGTCCAAGGCCCTCGACGACATCGGCGCCCGCTGGAAAGTGCTGAACCCGTGCGAGCCGGACTTCATCACGGAGTTGGCCGGCTACGACATCGCCCTCTCGAACCTGCACGGGCCGTACGGGGAGGACGGGAGGCTCCAGGGCCTGCTCGACTACCTGCGCGTGCCGTACTGCGGCAGCGGAGTCGCAGCGTCCGCGGTCGCCGCCGACAAGATCCTCTGCAAGCGGGTGATGCTGAGCCTCGGCGTCCCCACCCCCGGGTGGTGGGTGTGGTCCGGCGGCCCGATGCACTGGAACGGTCGGGCGGCGATGGTCAAACCGCCGTTCGGCGGCTCCAGCGTGGGCATGAGCCTGGTGCGCGAACAGGCAGACCTTCCAGGTGCGTTGGCAGACGCTGCCGGCGAAGAAGGCGATGCCGTACTGGTCGAGGACTACCTGACCGGCGTACCGCTGACCGTCGGGCTCCTCGAACTCCCTGAAGGCGCGGTCGTGGTGTTCCCACCACTGGCCACCGAGGCGACCGAGGCGGAGTTCTACGACGCCGACACCAAGCTCGACGTGGACTCCAGGGGTGCCGTGGCCGTGCGGGCCGCCGAGTTGTCGCCGGAGGTGCTGGCCAAGGTCACCGAGTGCGCCACGACGTTGTGGGACGGACTCGGGTTGCGTGGTTCGGCGCGCGTCGACTTCATCCTCGCCGAGGACGACGAGCCGTACGTGCTGGAGGTCAACAGCACGCCGGGCATGTCCCGCGACAGCAACTTCGTGGTGGGCGCCGCGATGGTCGGACTCACGTACACGGACGTCGTAGTGGCCATGCTGCACGAGGCGTTGACCCGACCGCCCTACGATGTCCCCCTGCCCACTCCCGCGTTCTCCAGCACCACGCTGACCCGGGAGGCTGCCGTCTCACCGTAGGAGCCCGCCCGCTGTGTCGCGCGTCCACGATGTCCCCATGTGCCGACAGCTCATCGACCCCACGGAATGGGATCTGCACGGAGGCTGGGCACTCGGGGACAGAGTGGAATGGTCAAACCGCGCGTGCGGCCTGGCGTCGCTGAGGATGATCCTGCTCGCCTACGGGCGCGAGGCACCCACGGTCACGGAGCTACTGAAACTCGCGGTCAAGAACGAGGTTCTGACCCCGCGTGGGGCGCTCCACGCTGGGATCGCGAGCCTGGCAACCGACCTGGGGGTCCCCTCGATCGCCGAACCAGTCCCGGTCGAAGACCTGACGAGGCGGCTCGACGGCGCCCCACTCATCGTCTCCGTGACCGAGCAGTTCCCCGACGACGGCCGGGCAGGCGGCCACCTCGTCATCCTTCGTGGCTACCAGGACGGCTCCGACCCGACGATCGAGTTCCGAGACCCGTCGGCCTGGGGCCAGACACACGATCGAGTCCCCCTCAGCCGCGTATCCGCTTCCTATACCGACCGCGCGATCACTTTCGCGCCCCTCATTCACAACGGAGAGTCTTGATGAGCGAGGCAGACGGCGACACGACCGAGGCCGCAGGCGGCCGCAGGATCGCCGTACTCGGAGAGATGCTGGAGCTGGGCGACGAAGCCGTCGAAGCCCACCGCGAGGTCGGGCGCATGGCGGCCGAGAACGGTGTCGATCTCATCGTCGCGGTCGGCGACGCTCTCGCCAAGCAACTCGCCCTCGCGGCAGGCGCGGCCGGCGTCCCGGACATCGCAATGGTCGGTGACAACGCCACAGCCGCCGCTTATTTGAACTCCATCATCCGCCCCGGCGACGTCGTTCTGGTGAAGGCGTCCCGCGGCGGTCAGCTATGGCAAGTCGCGCAGGCGCTCACAGGACAGCCTGTTACCGGGTTGTGAGTCCCTCTCGCAATCCCAACGAGTGGCTCTACACCCTGTCCGTCGATTTGAAGGCCCCATCCCCCTTCAAAGCAGCTACGCCGCAGGAAGTTCCTCGGAAAGTTCCGGTTCAGCTGACAGACTGCCAATAGTGAGGCCCAACATAAGAGCCCCTTCAAGCGCCGCGAGGATGCTCAAGAGCTGACTCTTCTCCTCAGGTGCCCCGTGATCAGCGTGCTTCATCTTCTGCAACTGATTCCGAATGGAAACCAATGAAATAGCGATCACGTCGTGGACAAAGTCGGGACCTTGACCAGTGTCATTCTCGCTCACCTCGCGTGGCGCGATGGGGTCGCCGCCATAAACAAAGCACAGGGCTTCCGCACGCTTGGTTGGGCGCCTTTGTGCTTGCACTTCGTGCGTCAGATCCATCCCATCCGGAAGGTTGGCATCCACCCAGGCCAGAACCTCTGCAGGCTTGAAGCTTTCTCGCATGATGCGATCAAGCAACTCGATGAGAGAGTTGGCGGCCTGGGAAACGCCGTCCTCCGAGAATCGAAGAGCGTCCCGCGCGCCTCGAATTTTCCTTACAAGCGGAGAATTCCTGCGCTCCACACGCTTGACCGAAGCTTCCGCCACCATGGAGCGAAAGCTGGCCACGAGGTCGTCTATGCCTTCTGGCGCCAGCGTTGCAAGATCAGATTCCTTCGCACTCGTCACGTCCATGGGAAGAACGGCGAGGACCTTCTCCCCGAGGAAGTCATCGAGCGAAACCAGCATTTCAACGGCATTCACCGCAATGATATTGGCTGGCTGGACATCCTTGAGCTGGCTTAGTGAAGAAATCTTGACGGCGTCATTCCATGCCACAACGAAAGGAGTGAGTGCGCGCACCCCCCGCCGAACAGCCAGCGCGACCACAGCCCCATCTTGCTTCAGGGAATCAATGAAGCGCTTATAGGCTGCCGCGCCCAGAAGGCGCTCAGCGAAGCTACTGTAGCTCTGGTTCTTAAACCGCTCCACCCAGCGTTGAAACTGCTCACCTTCGCATTCATCAACGAAGGCTTGGACCATTTCCTTCAGCCGCTCTTCCGTAATTTCTGAAAAACAGCCTTCAACCCGTTCCTGCCACGGCCGCAGGTCACTGTCATTGGTCAGCACCTTGCACAGTGAGACGAAAGCCTCCATCAAGAGCAGGGCAGATTCACTGATACGCAGTGCCTTGAGTAGCCCAGGATCCAACGTTCGCGTGCAGGCGGCAAAGCTGGACTGGTAGACGGTGACAGGTATGGGTTCTTGCACTGTGTCTCGCCTCACTCTGACAAGTACGCGCGCTCACCAAAGAAAGTACAGATGTACGCAACGATGCGGTACGGAATTTCGGACGGAGCTGCCGACGAGAACCGGCAGTCGCCCTGTGGGTGGACTGTACGACACGCCACTGACATCGCTGAGCGACCGTCAGATACCCGTGCTGTGACTCGACATCGACCGGCTCGGCGCATCGATACGCCGAGCAACTGGGACCGGCCTGAGGCCATGCCCGAGATCACGAGGTTGGAGGTGGGGAGCGCAGACATCCTTGTACTGGCAGAGCGGGCCGAGTTCGACGCAGCGAAGTTCCTCCAGCAGCTATGCGGGCTGTAACGGCGCGTGCTTGAACACACCACGGCGTCTGGGAGATTGGCAGCGGCGCCCGCACCCTACGCCGGGCATCGCCTTCCTACGGTGAGCCCCGCCAGCCCGTGACTATGCCTTGCGCCTCTTCGTAGCGACGCGAGCCGACTTTGCATTGGTAGCTGCGTTGAGCCGGGCTAGATGTGCGCGTTGCGCTACCTCGCCCCCGAACGACGACCAGCCGAACAGAGATGCCAGCAGTTCGGCTCCAAGAGCTGCTGCTGCCGTTGATGCAGCCATCGCCCTGGACATGGACGCAGGGGGCCGGGCAACCAACCGACCTCGGCTCTGTGTAGCCGTGATCGCACATTGCTCCGACCAGAGCTCAAATACCTGAGCGAGACGGGCGAAGAAGGCAGCCACCGCGGCCAAGCAAACGTAGAAGGCGACTAGTCCTACGCCGATGCGTGCAGCAATACCCGGAGTCGGCTCATGGTCGGTCCACGGCCAGCCCATGACCGCATAGACGACGGCCAGACAGGCCGAACTAGCAATCCATGCAGACCCGAGCAGAGACTCCAGGCGGTCCTCGTAGTCATCCCCATCCTCGTCATTTTGCTCGGGCTGTCGCTTCCTCGGCGCCGGATTGCCGGACGTCCTCTTCCTGTAGGGCGAAAGAATGACCTGCCAGACGCCACCGTGGACGTCGCCGCCCACAAACGTGCCGGAGCCATGGTTGTGCTGTTCCCGGTGCTCAGCGTCCGCCATCTGACGTCCCGCCATAGTTGAAGGTCATGCCACCGTGGACGTCACCACCGATGAACGTTCCTGTGCCGGTGTTGTGCTGGTGCCAGACCTTCGGCGCCGACGGAGTGGGCACCGCGAGCGCGTCCACCTCGCTCAGGGCGTCGCGGTGCTCGGCAAGGTATCGAGCGATGAGCTGCGCCCAGGCGGTCTCTGCGAGCGCCTGAGTCTCTGGAGTGGGCGAGGTGAGCTGCACAGCGGTGTCATCCACTGCCTGGGTAGCCGCTCTCTGCTGATCCGGAGTCGCACGGCGGAAGAAGTGCGCGACCCTTAGGCGCATCTGCTCAGCGCCCGACGTGGCTATGGCCGCGACGAGCGTACCGGCCGCACCAGTGGCCACGGCCATTAATTCGGCGTCGTACATGATCGAGATATCTCCCCGTTCGTGGTGTCCTGCCCCAGCAGAACCTACCGGGCACCACTGACACTCCGAGGGGACAACCCGCATACCTAGAGTTCGACACAGCCACGCAGCCAGCCGGGCGACACCGGGTCTGCCTCACGATCGGGTGCCATCTGAACTGGCTTTGCGTGTGGGGCGGGTGATCGTGGTGGCGGCGTGCTGTTGAGCGTTGTCCAGAAGGTCGACCGAACAGTTCAGCGGTTGACCAGGTAGAGAATGACGGCTGCGCCGATTCCGAGGCCCCAGAAGAACGCGATGGCTCGCGCCCGGTGATCGGGAAGGATCCTCGGTGGAGGTGGGGTCACCGTGGCCTCGATCCGCTGAGCCACGCCACTCAGCACGGTCCCTATCCCCTCGATCCGGCCAAGAGGCTTGTCCCTGCCCTGCAATCTTTCTACGTCTCTGACCAGTTGGTCCAGAGAACTCAGACTGCCTTCAAGTCGCACGACCAAACCGCTGAGGTCGTCGCGACTTGGCGAGCTGACGGCGCCCTCAAGGCGACGGACGATCCTGTTGAACTCGTCGAGGTCGAGTTGCTTCAATGCCTTGTCGAGCGTCTCTGCGGCGTGGGACATCTGGCCTGCGACGTCCTCGTTGATGCTGTAACTAGCACGCGTGAGCAACCCAGCGACATCCTCGTTGATGCGCCGCGAAGCCTGCCAGAGAGTGTGCGCGACGTCTTCGTTGATGCTGCGTGCCGCCAGGGCGAGCAAGCTCGCGACTTCGGGGGAGATCAGCCCATCGTCCAGAGCCTCTTCCAGCAGCTGGACTAGGGCAGGGGAGTCTTTTGAAATCTTCCTGAGCAGCGCTTTGGTCTTCGCGTCGACCGCCTCGATGTGAATCTCGCCGTGGTTGTCACCACCGACAAAGGCACCGTCTCCGTGGTTGTGCTGCTCGGTGATGTACTGCTGCGGCTCCGGATCAGCGTCCGTCACCGTTCCTCCTGCCCATCGACACGGATAGTGCCGTGGTTGTCGCCGCCGATGAAAGTGCCGCGCCCGTGGTTGTGCTGCGATCCGATGTGGACCGTCTTCGTACCGGAAGGCGCGGACGAGCGCAGTTCCTCAATGTCCGCTTGAGCTTCGGGGTGTGCGGTGAGGAAGGCAGTCAGCATGCTGCTCCACTGAGCAGTGACCTGGGCCTCAGTAGTCCGCCGCTGTGCCAGGGCTTCAGCGTGCTCTTCAAGCACACGCAACGCATTCGATTCTTCCTGCGCGGTCCCGCGCTGGAAGATCGTAGAGATCCGGGTTCGTAGGGCGTCGATCCGTCCTTGGAGCAGGTAGGCGAAAACGTTGCCAGCGGCGCCGGTGGAGATGGCTATGGCTGCTGCGTCAAGCATGTGGAAGACCCCCGAGATAGATACCGAGCTGGTGCTACCCGCGTTGGTGACGGACAGATGGTCTCTCGTAAGAGACTTCAAGCGTCGATGGTCTCCAGTAACCCATCACGGTTTCCTGATAGTTGACTGGAAAGCACGACCTGAACGGCGGAATCGGTACGGATGACAGAGCACATGAGCCTGGGAAACGGCGGCTACCAGTGAGAACTACCTAGATCCGTTTCCACAGCCGCTGCACAAGCGACAACACTCTCGACAGGCCGACGTAGGCACCGGCCCCAGCCGCATATCTCGAAGCACGGCAACGCGGCGAGTGTCATCCTGAGACATGGCGACTGAGTACAGATCGTGGAGGCCGGACTGGCGCAGGCTCGACTGCCTTGGCGGATGCGGGGAGTTGGTCAAGCGGGCCCGGCACTCCTGGGTCGAGATAGGCGGTACACGCTCGGGCAGTTGGTTGATTGGGACCCGCGTCGACGTGGGCCGCGCCTTCGCGGACCCGCTGCCTCCGCCGGTCGACCAGGACCTGTACATCCTGGGCGCGGCGCACAGATCCTGCCTCGCAACCGCTGTTGGGCTCCTCCGTGCCGGCAGAGCCCAACTCGCTGAAACCTTGGCCGTGATGAGTATCGAATCGATCTTCGGTGACCGCGCACCCGAGAACTGGTTGCCTGCTCCACCCGGCTGTTGCACTTTCTGCTTCGACCCACATGGGCAGTCCACAGACGAGGACATCTATCCCAAGTGGCTCGTGCGCGAGATGAAGCGACACGGCATTCGGAGCACGGACCCGCAGCGGCGACGTATCAGCTGGCCGACGACACCGGTCTGCCAGCACTGCAACAACACGTGGATGTCGGCTCTTGAGAACGACGTCAAGGACATCCTCATCCCGATGTTCAACCAGGTGAGGTCACTCGACGAGCACACCCAAGGTCGGCTCGCCCTGTGGGCCGCCAAAATGGGCGTCCTTATGGACGCTGTGAGCAGCAACATCGTTCCGCACGGGGCCGGTCAGGGTTTGGAGATCCACCGCGCGCCGCATCACGGCATGCGGGTCTGGATCGCCGCCTACCACGCCCCGAACCCCCTGGCCATGGTGACCCGCCCGATCTACATGCCTGGGGAGGATAGGAAAGACGAACTGCTCGGCCTATGCGTCACGTTCTCAGTCGTCAAGGTCGCGTTTCAGGTCCTCATTCCCTTCTTCGACGGGCATCTCGCCCCCCTTGAAGACTTCCGCGGCTCCGTTCTACAGATATGGCCCCCAACTCATCCCCTGCTGGACTGGCCGCCTCCGTTCCGGTTCGACCAGACCTCCATCCAGGCGCTTGCACTCAGAATCAACGACAACCACGAGGACGTGACGATGGAGGTGAGCCTGAGCCCAGCAGAACGGGTGAGGCAGGCATCTTCGGAAGACTCGGGATGAAACGTGTGCAGTCGCGATGCCCCTGCCCAGGCTGCCTGTCGGCCGAGCCATCCCAAGCCTTGAGGGGACCCCCCGCCCGCATTCGGCTCATCCATCACAGCGCCGTGCCCATAGCGTGCCCTTAAGACCGGAGAACCACGGTCAACGGCGGTGCGACCGCGCACTCCCGGACGCCAGCTAAGAACACGTAGTCCCAGCTCAGAAGGCATACCCTCCCCAAGCGCCGTCGCTTCCCAAGCTGAGAGTGCGAGTTCGATTCTCGTCACCCGCTCCAGAAATCGCCCCTAGGTCAGCGGCCTGGGGGTTGTTTGTTGTCCCGTTCAATGCGGGGCTGGCGTGCCCTCCGCAAAGGGGCAGTTGGGCCCGGCGTGGTTCCCGTCAGTCTAGGGCGACTGTCCGCCGGCGGATCGGGTCCGTGGCGCGGGCGCGGAGCAGGCCGCGGAATCGGTGACGCGAAGGACCAAGAACTTCCCGTGTTCTCCCCTTCCACGATCCTGCAGTCGACATCGCGCCGTGTCGGTGGGACCGGCTCCGGCGATGACCACGTCCGGGTCCGACGTGGTCATCGAGGGTCCTTCCTGGAGGTCGCCGTGTCGGGTCGCTGACGCCGTCAGGTGGTCGGGGTGATGTTCTTGTTGAAGCGGAGGAGGTTGTCGGGGTCCCAGGTGGTCTTGACCGCCTGGAGCCGCCGGTACTTGGCCTCGCTGCCGTGGACTCCGCGGCGCCATACCTTGCCCAGGTCGTCGGTGAGGTTGGTGTAGCCGGCGGCGAGTGAGTGGGGCCGCATCGCCTCGGTGATGTGCTTCGCCGACTCTTCGTACTGCGGGTCGTACTCGGCGGCGTCCCACATGTTCACGGCCTCCCACAGCCAGGCAGCTCCCGCACGGGAGAAGGCGGTGGCGTCCTCGGCGACGTCTTCGGAGATCGCGCCGCCCATGCACCAAAGGTTGATGACCGTGGCGGCGCCGGGGTTCGACGGCGCGGTGGCCGCATGGCGAAGCAGGGTGTCGATGGCGTCGGCGGACAGGGCTGACAGGTAGCCACCGCGCAGGTTCATGCGCTTTCCGTACGGCGCCACGGCGTCGAGCATGCTGTTGGCCCGCAGCCACGGCGTCTTCGTGACCAGGTTGGCGACCGGCCGGCCGAGTGCGGCGAGCGGCTCGATGATCTCGTCGGCGGTCGCGGGGTCCCCAGTGAAGACGGGGAGGAGGACCAGCACCGGCCTGCCGTGTGCCTCCGGCGGCAGCATCGGCAGGGCGGGGGCGGGAGCGATCGCGGCCAGCAGGCCCAGTTCGCGCGGTGCGGTGGCCATGTGGGCGGGGAGCTTGGCCAGCACGTCGGCGGCCTGGTCGAAGGGGAAGATCAGCTGTCCGGCGACGACGTCGGGGCCGAGCGGATGTGCGCGGTACTCGAAGGCGGTGACGACCCCGAAGTTGCCGCCTCCGCCACGGAGCGCCCAGAACAGCTCGGGGTTCTCGGCCTCGTCGGCGCGGACCTTACGGCCGTCGACGGTGACCATCTCGCAGGCGAGCAGGCTGTCGACGGTCGCGCCGAAGCGGCGCATCAGATGGCCGATGCCGCCGCCCAGTGTCAGTCCGGCGACGCCGGTGCTGCTGACCGTTCCGGCGGGCACGGCGAGCCCATGTTCCTGCGCGGCGGCATCCAACTCACCGAGCAGGACACCTGGTTGGGCCCGCACGACCCGCGTCTCGGGGTCGACGTCGATTGTCTTCATCGCCGAGAGGTCGACGACCAGCGCGCCGCCGGGCATCGCGTACCCGTCCGAGCCGTGCCCGCCGCCGCGCACGGCCACCGGGATGCCGTGCACGGAGGCGTACCGCAGGACGACCGCGACGTCGTCCTCGTCGGCGCACTGCGCGATCAGCGCCGGGCCCTCGTCGGCGGCGCGGCCCTGATACAGCGCGCGGGCCGCGCCGTACCGGTCGTCGCCAGGCCGCAGCACGGCGCCGCGGAAACCAGCGGAGAAGTCGGTGGGGAAGTCAGCGAAGGGATCTGCGGAAACGGTCATGGTGGGGGCCTCCTCAGGGTCGTACAGCTAACCGGAAATTCAATTTCCGGTTAGCTCGGAGGCTAACATCGGCAGTCACATGAGCCCGTCCACACCCCCTGCCGAACCCCCTGCCGACCGTCCGCTGCGCGCCGACGCCCGCCAGAACGTCGAGCAGATCCTCCTGGTCGCCCAGGATGTCTTCGCCGACCTCGGCTACCAGGCGTCGATCGCGGAGGTCGCACGGCGTTCCGGGCTGGGTCTGGGCACCATCTACCGGCACTTCCCGAACAAGACCGCCCTGGTGGAGCGCATCGCGATCAAGGTGATGCAGGAGAGCGTGACCGAGGTGCGGCGCGCCCTGGCCGAGGAACCGGCCACGTGGATCGCGTTCACCCGGGCGGTACGTCACATGGTGCGCCTGCGCAGCAGCCAGCTCTTCCCCGTGTCCCGTGGGCGCGCCAAGGAACCGGGCCCCGAGCTGGCCGCCATCCGCACACAGCTCCTGACCGCTCTGGAAGACCTGGTGGCCCGGACCCAGCGCTCCGGAGCCATGCGTGACGACGTGACCGCCTACGACGTCGTACTGATGCTCAACTCGATCCCGCCACGCCTGGCCGACGCGGAGGATCCGGGGGGCGACGGCCCGACGGCTGATCTGACCGACCGCTATGTCGGCGTACTCCTGGACGGGCTGCGCGCCCCTGGTTCCGAGACCCTCGCCCAACCCGCCCCCGGCCGCCGGGAGATCGATCAGTTCTTCCGGACCATGTACGGCCTGTGACGGTTCTGGCCCTTTGTTCCGGGCGCTGTCCGGGGTTCACTCACACGCCGTCGGCGCGGATCATCCGCCGCACCAGGTCCACCCAGGTGGCCTGGAGGCGTGCCACGGGGACCTCGCATTCGACGTGCAGGTAGTCCGTCGTCTCGAAGGTCGCGAAGGCGAGCAGGGCGTGGGCGAGCATGTCGTGGTCACCGTCAACTCCCGCCTCACGTAGGAGAGTTGAGATGTGCTGGTGGAAGGCGCGGCCGGTGTCGGAGGCGTGGCGGCGGTCGTGGAGCACCTGGCGTCCGAGCGCGGCGCCCAGGTCCTCATCGGCGGCGACGCGCTCGATCAGCGCGCGGCCGAACGCCTCCAGCCGGTCCCTCGGTGGTGCGCCCGGGCCCAGCGGCGGGGGACCTTCGGTGTACGCCTGGTGGAATTCGGCCTCGGCTTCGCCCAGGAGGGCGAGCAGGAGACCGTCGCGGTCGCCGAACCGGCGGAAGAGCGTGCCCTTGCCGACGCCGGCGGCCTCCGCGACCTCCTGCATCGTCACGTGTTCGGCCCCGCGCTCGGCCACCAGCCGGGCCGCCGCCTCCAGCAGCCGGGCACGGTTGCGGGCGGCGTCGGCCCGCTCGGCGGCGTCGGTCGGTGCGTCCCTCACAGTGTTCCTGTCACTTGGACGTGCACGTCGCCGTCCTCGATTCGCACCGGATACACGGGCACGGGGCGGGTAGCTGGACGGTCGAGCGGATGGCCGGTGCGCAGGTCGAAGCGGGAGGAGTGCAGCCAGCACTCGACGGTGAAGCCGTCCACCTCCCCCTCGGAGAGCGAGACGGCGCTGTGCGAGCACACGTCGTGGATCGCGAAGACCTCCCGCTCGGTCAGGACGAGCGAGACGGGCACGCCCTCCACCTCGAAGCGCCGCGGGACGCCCTCCTCCAGCGCGTCGAACCTGCAGACGTACGTGTATCCGCTCCTGGACATCGCGCTCTCCTCGGGTGCATCCATGGCGCCGGTGGTGTGCCAACCGGTTCACAGGGGTGCATCGGGCGGTGGCCTACGGCGTCCGGCCCGGAGCGGCACGTGTGAGTGGGGCTGATCGCCGAGGCCAACGACGTGGAAGTGGGCCGGGATCCGGCGCCGGTCCGAGGCAGTCTCGGCAGATGGACCTAAGTCTCATCAGGGGGTGAGCTGCTGGTGCCCTATGACCGAGAGCAGTTCCAGCTTGCTGTGGCTTTCCGTGCCCGGGCGGGTGGTCAGCACCACCAGGGTCTGGGCGCGGTTCTCGGTGAACAGGACCTGGCCGTCGACGTCGATGCGGCCGAGCTCGGGATGGAGGATGGTCTTGCCCTCGTCGTAGCGCTGGGCAACCTCCTGGAGTTCCCACAGGCGGACGAACTCGGGGCTGTGTTCCTGGAGTTCGGCCAGGATCCGGGTGGCCCGGGGGATGTCGCTGCCGGCGGTCAGTGCGACCCGTAGGCGCGCTGCCTGGGCGCGGCCGTGGCGTTCGTGGTCCTCCTCGGGATACACCAGGCGCTCGGCGGGGTCCATGAACCAGCGGTAGTAGGCGCTGCGGGCCAGGCCGGTGTGGTGGGTCTGGTCGCCGAGCAGGGCGATGGCCAGCGGGTTCATCGCGAGGGTGTCGGCCATGTCGGTCAGTACGAGGGCCGGGGAGTCGTCCAGGCGGTCCAGGACCCGCATCAGGGTCGGGCTGACGTGCTCGGAGCGGTGGAAACGGGCCGGGGCGTTGTGGCCGATGAGCACGAAGAGGTGGTCGCGCTCGTCCAGGGTCAGCCGCAGTGCCCGGGCCAGGGCGGTGGTGATCTGGACGGAGGGCTGCGGGGCCCGCTGCTGTTCCAGGCGGGCGTAGTAGTCGGTGGACATGCCGGCGAGCTGGGCGACCTCCTCGCGGCGCAGCCCCCGGGTACGCCTGCGCGACCCCTCGACCAGGCCGACGTCACGCGGGCGCAGCGCCTCACGCCGGTGGCGCAGGAATTCCGCCAGTTCCTTCTTGTCCATGCCCACCATCCTCACCGCTTGCCGCCGGGCTATCCAGAGACCGCCGATCCATGGCTGAGCACCCCGCCCGGCGTGACCTCCGGAATGCCAAAGATCGCAGGCAGGGAGCGCCGATCCATGGATGAACCGTCTCTCCCACCCGCGCGAAGACGCTCATACGGTCGACCGGTCGACGCCGGTATCCGCCAGCACCTCCCGAACGGACGGAAGAGCCGATGACCGTTTTCAGCGATCACAGCATCGAGCTTTCGCACCTGCCTTTTCACTATCGCGAGGCGGGTGATCCGGATGCGCCGCCCGTCGTTCTGCTGCATGGCCTCATGTACGACGCCCGCGACTGGGACGAGATAGCGGGTTTCCTCGCCGAGGACTACCGAGTCCTGGCCCTCACCCAGCGCGGCCATGGCGAAAGCGCCTGGCCCGGTGCGTACTCCTTCGAGCTGGGATGCGGCGATCTCGAAGCCTTCACCGACGCGCTCTCCCTGGAACGGTTCACGCTGATCGGCCACTCGATGGGCGCGCGGGTCGGGTGCGTCTTCGCGGAGAAATGGCCTGAGCGGATCGAGCGGATGGTCTGGGAAGACACCGCTCCCATCGACGTGGACTTCCCTGAGGGCTCCGAGGAAGTACCGGGGGCGGCACCTTTCGATTTCTCCGCGGCCACCTCACTGGTGCACCAGATCCACCACCCCGATCCGGCCTGGTGGAACGACCTTCGCAAGATCACCGCTCCGACGCTCATCATCGGCGGCGGGTCGACCAGCTACACCCCCCAGGAGGGGCTGGCCGAGGCTGCTCGCCTCCTCCCTGACGGCCGGCTGGCGACGATCGAGGGCGCCGGGCACCTGGTCCACCGGACTCGCCCGGAGGAGTACAGCGAGCTGCTGCGGAAGTTCCTGAAGGCGGATCTCTCATGACTGCGAACCGCATTGCGCTCAACCTCGGGGACACCTGGATCACCGGCATAGAGGAAGCAGGCCGTCCCGGGATGCCGTTGCTGGTCTGCCTTCCCGGAGGCGGCTACAACGCCTCGTACTTCGACGTGCCCGGGTATTCGCTGATGGACGCCGCGCGGCGCGAGGGCTTTCCAGTGGTGTCGCTCGACCGTCCGGGCTATGGCGGCAGCACCGCGCTGAAGGGGGAGATCTCATTCCGCCGGAATGCTCAAGCACTCCAGGAGGCCATCACCGACCTCTGGCGCCGGCACCTCCCGAACGCCCCCGGGATCGTCCTCGTAGGGCACTCGGTAGGCGGTGCGATCGCGCTGCACCTGGCAGCCGGCGATCGCGCCTGGCCGCTCCTCGGCATCTCCGTCACCGGAATCCACCACGAATCGCAGCGGTCGAACGAAGCGCTGAAGTCAGCGCCGCCGGGCAGCTCGATGGAATTCAGCCGTGAGCACCTCCTGCGGTTCATGTACGGACCAGAGGACACGTACGACCCGGGTGTGCTCGACATCGCGAAGCACACCGAGTCGCCCGTTCCCGTAGCGGAGCTGGTGGAGGTGGCGGGCCAGTGGGGCACGGATTTCGCGGGGATCGCCGCGAAGATCGAGGTACCCGTCCACTACGGGCTGGCCGAGCACGAAGGGTTCTGGCACAGCAGCGACGCATCGGTCGCCGCCTTCGGGAACGCCTTCACGGCCGCGCCCTCGGTGACTGCCCGGCGCGTCCTGGGCAGTGGCCACAACATCGACCACCACTACGTCGGCGCGGCCTTCCACAAGGAGCAGCTCGACTTCGCGAGGGCGCTGGTCTCCCCCGCCCAGTAGATGTCGGCCGGGTTCAGAACATGGTGTTGTCGTTCGCGGACGTCTCCGGGATGTCCTGGATGACGTCCCAGTGCTCGACGATCCTGCCGTTCTCGAACCGGAAGATGTCCATCACCGCGGCGCCACGATCGGCCGAGTCGTAGGTCCTCTTGTAGTGCACCGCCACCAGGTCCTGCTCGCCGAACACCCGCTTGAAGTCGAACCTCAGCTCCGGGGACAGGGTCGTCCGCCACGTCACGTACGCGACGAACGGCCCCGTTCCGTCGGCCGACAGCGGGTTGTGCTGGATGAACCGCGCGCCCACGTACCGGTCGGCTGCCTCCTGAGGTTGCTTCTTGTTGAAGGCCAGGTCGAGGAAGGCGACGGCGACACGCTTGTTGTGCTGCACCTGGCTCTCGGGCCGGTGTCTCCTGTCGTCGGATTCCGGACGGGCGGAAGCGGTACCCGCAGTGGCGAGTGCGACCGCGGCGGACGCACCGAGAGTCGCGGCGACCGCGGAGCGGCGAGAAACAGGGTTCTTCATGATCATCTCCCGGGGTGGGGACCGAATTGATGCGCGTGCGGCGCCTTCGCCAGGGCGGCCACTACGAGGCCGAGGCCGTGGACACGTGCCCCTGACGGTCACTTGACCTGTATGACCCGCTTGGAGATGCGCCAGCCGTCGGCCGTGCGGCGCAGCTCGTCGGCGTAGACGGCGCTGACGACGGTGCCGCCGACGAGGCCCAACGCCTTGGAACGGACGCGGACTTCGTCGCCCGGCCCCTCCGACACGACGATGTTCGTCGTGTGATGGGCGCTCGCGTGCCCGTCGGCGCTGAGGACGGAAGTGATCGCCTCCAGCCCGACGACCGGGGTGAAGCCGAAGACGCTGCCGTCCCATTCCGCGTCTTCGGTGAGGACTTCGCCGAGCCGGTCCAGTTCGCGGTCGTCCATGAGGTGGCCCCACAGGGCGAGCACGCGCGCTATTTCGACGGTGTCTTCATGGGTGGGTCGCATGCCGGATCTTCCTGTCCCTGTCGCTCAGACGCCGCTGAGGAAGGCGAGGACGTTGTCGTAGGAGCCGTTGGCCTCCGCGTCGCGCACGAACCGGGCGCGTTCCACGACGAGTTCCTTCGCGTCGGGCTGGTCGCGCAGGATCCCGAGGGTCTCGTCGAGGAACTCGTCCAGCGGCATGGAGTTCTCGTCGTCCTGCTGGCCCAGCAGGGTCGTGCGCACGCCGGGCGGGGCCACCTCGATCACCTGCACGCCGGCGCCTGCCTGCGCGAGCTGCACACGCAGGCTCTCGGAGAAGGAGTGCAGCGCGGCCTTGGTCGCGTTGTAGGTCGGGGTGATCGGCAACGGTACGAAGGCCAGCGCGGAGGTGACGTTCACGACGGCCGCGTCGGGCTTACCCACGAGCAGCGGCAGGAACGCGTACGTCACCCGGATCGTGCCGAGCAGGTTGACCGTGACGTGGTCCTCGGCGACCGGAAGCGAGGCCGGGTCGAGGAGGTTCTCCTTCAGCATGATGCCGGCGTTGTTGACCAGGACATTCAGCTCGGGGTGACTGGCCGCCACGGTCTCATGGACCCGGGCGATCGAGTCGGGGTCCGTGACGTCGAGGACGAGGGCCTCGATGCCCGGGTGCTCGGCCGTGATCTCGTCCAGCAGCTCCTTGCGCCGGCCGGCGACGATCACCTTGTTGCCGGCCTCGTGCAGACGGAGGGCCAGGCCGAGGCCGATGCCAGAGGTGCCGCCGGTGATCAGGATCGTGTTGCCGGTCATCTTCATGGGGGTCTCTCCTTCGCTACGGCGGACCGATGAGCGCCCGCAGCCCCGACCGTAGGAGCGCGCACAGCGAGGCGGGAGAGGAAGGTTTATCCATGGATCGGCGGTCTCTGCCTGGTGGAGGCCGTGTCGCCGACCGTCGCGCCCGCCCAGAAGATGAGCGCATCGGTCACACCAAGAAGAACCGACGCCTCTTCGGCATCACGGCACACAGCATGCGGGACGGTCCTGGACGCGCGCCCGCGCTGGGCGGTCGCCGCTGCACCCTTCTCCGTGTGCTCATGCAAGGGAGCCATTCCTTGCCGCTGCTCGCCTCCGGCGCTTAGGCAGTCATCAGCCCTCAAGGGAAGGCCCGCACGCCAGGAGTCGGCGGCGTGCCCATAGCGTGCCCTTCTGAGCAGTCAACCACGGTCAACAGCGGTGCAATTCCGCTTCTCCGGCGTCCGCGCGGGAGCACATATGACCAGGTCAGAAGTCATCTACCTCCCCAAGCGCCGTCGCTTCCCAAGCTGAGAGTGCGAGTTCGATTCTCGTCACCCGCTCTTTTGAAGCCCCAGGTCAGTGGTCTAGGGCTTGTCTATGGGCGGGGGTTTCCCGCCGGAGACCTGTCCGTAGATGCGCGCAGATCGGGCACGCCAAAGCACTACCGATTGCCGGGCAAGGCCGCGGTAGTCGGCATCGTCGTGCAGGACAGCCAGTCCGTGAACGTCTCCTGATCTCGTCGTCCTCGCGTCCGTTCAGGGCACTGGGGAGGAACTCGGCGCGTGGCAGGGTGTGATGGCAGCGGCAAGTACGGCCGCAATGGTCAACGCGTGCAAAAGGACGGGCAGCAGCCTCGGTGATCGCCGACGAGGGCCGACGAGGGCCCGTAAAGGATCAGTGGGGGG
Source organism: Streptomyces sp. NPDC002276 (assembly GCF_053891435.1). Taxonomy (NCBI): domain Bacteria; kingdom Bacillati; phylum Actinomycetota; class Actinomycetes; order Kitasatosporales; family Streptomycetaceae; genus Streptomyces; species Streptomyces sp. NPDC002276. The sequence goes on from NZ_JBSFCQ010000015.1 coordinate 23,950, forward strand.
CGGTGAAGGTGACGCGCACCCCCCGCGCTACGGTGTCGTGCTCATGTCGCGCACCTATGGGGGTCTGATGCGGCGAACCACGGCAACCGCGAGTGTCGTCACCATGCTCGTGCCGCTTCTTCTGGTCGGCGGCGGCGTCGGCGCTTCCACGGCGTCGGCCGCGGCCAATGGCTCACTCACCGTCAGGACGTTGGACCGGAGCGGTAAGCCGGTCTACGCGCAGGTGGCGGTCTACAACACGCGGACGAACGACTTCCGCTTCATCGAAGGCAACAAGAAGACGTCGCTGCCCAACGGCGGTTACGAGCTCGCCACCTCCTTCACCGGCGGCAACGGCGAGGACGGCATCGTCGGCGGCCACAGTGTGAAGGTCTCCGGGGCCACGACGACCACGTTCGACGCCCGGAAGGGCCGTCCCGTCAAGGTCTCGATCAGTCCCGCCCCGGGCAGCGGATACGACCGCAAGGTCAGCGCGGCCGTCTGCGCCAGCGACAACAGCCCGGCGACCATGAGCACGTCGGCCGCGCCGGGCGACCTGTACGCCATCCCGAACAGCAGCAAGGCGTACCAGCTGGCCTACGGCACCACGTACGAACCGCGGTCGACGACCGGCGGCGACTTCTGGCTGGCCTCCGCCACGCACAGCAGTGGCGTGCCGTCCGGGGTGTCCGCGACGCTCAGGAAGTCGGGGCTGACCACCCTCAAGGTGTACGCGCGTTCCGGTCCCGACAGCGGACAGGCACGGTTCTCGTTCGACGGCGAGCCGACGAGCGGCTACGACTGCTCGTCGTCCATGGACATCCTCGACTTCCAGCGCGAACTGCCCAACTCCTTCGCCGTCCACGTCCCGGCCGGCCAGTGGGCGGTGGGCCAGCAGGCCAACGACTTCATCTACGACGGCTTCCACAAGTACGCGGCCGGCAAGACCGCCACGCTGGCCCTCGGTCACGCGGTCTGGGGGCCCGGCGGGCAGTTGCCGTACACCTGGTACCACCAGCTGTACTTCGGGAGCGGCACCCCGTTCGCCGACCCCACGCTCACGGCGGGCGGGGTGCTGGCCTCCGGCACCCTGAAGCTGACGCACGCGGGCAGGACGCTCTACTCGCACAAGTTCAGCCCCGCGCAGGATCTCGGCCCGCAGCCGCGGATCCCTGGTTCGGGCTGGTACACGATCACCGAAACCGCTCACCGCGACCATCTCCCGGCCGGCTCGCTGTCGACCTCCTCCAGCCTCTCCCTGCACTTCTACGCCGACGCCGGCAAGAACCAGCAGATCCGTGCCTACATCACCCGGTTCTCGCCCGCGGCACTGAACTCCAGGAACCAGGCGGCCGCCGGGTCGACCACGACCGTCGGCCTGGGCATGCAGCGCGACGGCACGGGTGACGGCACGATCGGTCGGCTGTCGGACAGCGTGAAGTCCGTACGTGCCTGGTACACCACCGACAACGGCTCCACCTGGCACGCCGTCACCGCGAAGCTGTCCGGCGGCAAGTGGACCACCGCCGTCCACAACCCGGCCGCCGGCCGCGTCGGTCTGCGCTCGACCGTCACCGACACCCACGGCGACAGTTCGACGACCACGGTGTACAACGCGTACGCCGTGGGCTGAGGACTGGGGACCGAGGACCGAGGACCGGCCCTCCCGCGAGAGGGCCGGTTCAGGACGCCCGAGGCGGAGCCGTGGTGCCGCGGGTGCCGAGGGTGCCGAGGTGGGGGGTGATGACGATCTCCGTGTCGTCCACCCCCTTGTCCCCAGCCCCTTGTCCCCAGCCCCCTTGCTCTCCAGCCCCTTGCCCTCCCGCCCCTTGCCCTCCAGCCGGGCGAGGTGGCTGTCGTCGAAGCCGACGACCGAGATCTCGCCGGGTACGGCGATCCCGGCGGTGGGCCGGGAGGCTTCGGCGAGCAAAGAGCGTGCGGCGGCGGCGCCGTGCTCCTCATGGGAGCCGTCGAAGGAGTCGCCAAGTCCGGCGATCTCCTGCGCCGCGTCGCCCTGTTCGAGCCCAGCTCCTACAAGCCGCCGCAGATCTGACACCTCAGGCCGGGGGGACGGGCCGCCGGTGCGGATATTTCGGCGCCGGGTGGGGAAAGGCACCGACACGGAGGTGGGGCCGATGTGGCCGTGGTGGGCGAGGGACCGGTCGTTTCCCCACCAGGTCCGGAACGGTGCCGTGGTGCCGCCGCTGCCCGCCGCGCTGAGGAGAGCCGCGGCGCGGGCGCGGGGCCGTGACCTCGGACGGCACCCGAGGTGGGACGAGGACGTCCGGCGGGGCATCGTGCTGGCCCCGGCCGACCCCTCCCGGTGGAGCCACAGTCACCGTCTTGTCGACTCCCTCGAACCCCGGGACCGCCGACAGCTGGGGCTGGCGTTGCTGAGCGAGCCGCAGCACACCAGGGGCGACATCTGCGTGGAGGCCGCGCTGACACGGCACCCGTGCGGCTGGTCCCCCGAGGAGGCCGAGAAACTGCTCGCCCTCACTCTGCCGGAGTTCGATCACATCCCCTCCGGGTTCCACCGGGTGTGCCGGTGCCTGGGGTTGCCGCTCGCCGCCGTGCGGGAGCAGGAGCCGTCCGAGCGGGCCCGCTACCGGTCTCGGTTACGGACCGTCCTGCTGGGCGCCCTCGACCACCACGACCCGGCCCGCTCCGAGGAGTGCCGTTGGCATCTCTCCGTCGAGGAGGCCACCGAGCTGCTGGACCTGCCGTACGACCGCGAGGTCCTCAAGCGGCTGCCGCGGGTCCTCCCCGACGGGGGCAACGGCAGCAACCGGGTATTGGCCGAACTGGGCACGCTGGTCTTCGAACCCGGTGTGCTGGACCTGCTCGCGGTGCTTCTCACCATCGACGGTTTCCGTCCGGCCCAGTCCTGGCTCGGCCAGGTCCGTGAGCGGCTGGAGCTGCTCACGGTCGCCCCCGAGGTCGTGGGCGCCCTGCTGCGCATGGACACGAGCCGTCCCGACCACATGACCGAATCAGCGCTCGGCAGGCAGAGGTCCGTCCTCGAACAGGCGAGGCTCATGGCCGGGGCCGCCTGGGCGGCCTGTCTCGTCGGAGACCCGGCCCTCATCGGGCTGGTGGCCGCACAGGTCCTGGACCGCCGCCTCGAACGGCGGCTTCCGGGCCTTCCGGACCGGGACGTTCTCCCGGCGCGGGCGGGTGTCACCGCCCTGAGCGCCGCGGCCGGCATGCCGGGGCTGGGGCGGCACCGCAGGGCCCTGTCGGGGCTGCCGCCCGAGGCGGCCGCCGCGGCCCGCGCCGCGCTGGACACGATCGCCGACGCGTTCCTGCCCGAAGGGATCCGCGAGATCGCCCTCGACCACCACACGGCCCACCTGGCCGTACGCCCGGACGGTTCGGTCGGCGTGGAGATCCGCACCGACCGGGGACAGCCGGTGACGTCGTACGCGATGCGGCACCTCAACGAGAGGTACGTCCTCGAACTGACCGCTTTACGGCTACGACTCCCGCACCTCGCCGCGCGGGCCGATCGTGAGCGGGGTGTCCTCGCCGAACTCCTCGCCACCGGAACCGAGTTGACCGGTGAACGGTTCGGCGCGCGCTGGCTCGGCCACGACGTCGCCGGGCCCCTCTGCCAGGCCCTGGTCTGGGAGGCGGAGACCGCTGACGGCACCTTCACCGGGCTGCCCGTGCCCGGCCCCGGCGGCCGGTGGCTGCTGCGGGACATCCCGGGGCGGACGCACGAGGTCACGGCGACCGACACGGTACGGCTCTGGAACCCGGCCCACGCCGACCGGGCACAGACCCGCGCCTGGCAGGTCCATCTGGAACTCGGCGGCCTGCGACAGCCCATTCACCAGGTGCCCGTACGGCGGGGTGGGTCCCGCCGCGCGACGGGCGACGCCAGGCCACCGCGATCGTCCTGACCGACGCCCGTCCGCACCTCGGTCACGGGGTGATCAGGGCCTTGAGGACCTCGCGGTCGGCCATCGCCCGGTACGCGTCCGGGGCCCGGTCCACCGGGAAGGTACGGTCGAAGACCCGGCCCGGGGTGATCGTGCCGTCCAGGACCTCGGGCAGCAGTTCCTCGATGTAGGCGCGGGCGGGGCTGACGCCGCCGGTCAGCGTGATGTTGCGCATGAAGACGGCCGGGCCGATCGGGCCCTCCTCGTACTGCGGGGCGCCGAGCCGGCTGATCGTGCCGCCGTCCCGGACCGCGCCGAGCGCGGTGTCGAGGCTGGGGCGGGTGCCGACCGCCTCGATCACCTTGTCCACACCACCGCCGGTCAGTTCGCGGACGCGCGCGACGCCCTCCTCGCCGCGTTCGGCGACGACGTCGGTGGCCCCGAACTCGCGGCCCAGGCCGGTGCGTTGCTCGTGGCGGCCCGCGAGCACGATCCGTTCGGCGCCCAGCCGCCGGGCGGCGATCACCGCGCACAGGCCGACCGCGCCGTCGCCGACGACGAGCACAGTGTCGCCGCGGCCGACGCCGGCGGTGACCGCGCCGTGGTGGCCTGTCGTCATCACGTCCGACAGGGCCAGCAGGGACGGCAGGAGGGCGGAGTCCGCGGCCACCGGGAGCTTCACCAGAGTGCCGTCGGCGTACGGGACGCGGACGGCCTCGCCCTGTCCGCCGTCGACGCCCGCGAAGCCGTAGCGACCGCCGTTGCGGCAGGAGGTGTACAGGCCCCTCGCGCAGTAGTCGCAGGTGTTGTCGCTGTAGGTGAAGGGTGCGACAACCAGGTCACCGGACTTCAGGCCGGTCACCTCCGCGCCGGTCTCCTCGACGACCCCGAGGAACTCGTGCCCCATCGGGCGGCCGGTGTCCGTGGCGGGCATCGACCGGTACGGCCACAGGTCGCTGCCGCACACGCAGGCGGCGACGACGCGGACCACGGCGTCGGCGGGCCGGACGATCTTGGGGTCGGGCCGGTTCTCGACGCGGACGTCGCCGGCTCCGTACATCACTGCTGCACGCATGGTCACTCCAGATAGCGGGCGGACGGTCAGCGTTCGAGCATCCGCGCCTGGGCCTCGGTGTGGGTGTCGCCCGCGGCGGGCGGCAGGCTGCTGAGCTTGTCGAGCTGCTCGGCGGTGAGGGTGACGGCGTCGGCGGCGGTGTTCTCCTCGACGCGGCCGACCCGCTTGGTGCCGGGGATCGGGGCGATGTCGTCGCCCTGGGCGAGCAGCCAGGCCAGCGCGATCTGGGCGGGGGTGACGCCGACCTCGACGGCCAGGGCCTTGACCTCGTCGGCGAGCGCGAGGTTGCGGTCGAAGTTCTCGCCGCTGAAGCGCGGGTTGTCGCGCCGGAAGTCGGAGTCGTCGAACTGGTCGGTGGAGCGGATGGTGCCCGTCAGGAAGCCGCGGCCCAGCGGGGAGAACGGCACCAGGCCGATGTTCAGCTCCCGCAGGACGGGCAGGACACGGTCCTCGATCCCCCGCGTCCACAGCGAGTACTCCGACTGCACCGCGGTCACCGGCTGCACGGCGTGCGCGCGCCGGATCGTGTCCGGGCCCGCCTCCGAGAGGCCGAAGGCGCCCACCTTGCCCTCGGCGATCAGCTCGCCCACCGCGCCCGCGGTCTCCTCGATCGGCGTGTTCGGGTCGACGCGGTGCTGGTAGTACAGGTCGATGTGATCGGTGCCCAGCCGCTTGAGGGAGCCCTCGACGGCGGCACGGATGTTGGCCGCGCTGGAGTCCTGGTTCCAGGCGCCCGCACCGGCGTGCGAGACCAGACCGAACTTCGTGGCCAGCACCACCCCGTCCCTACGGCCCTTCAGCGCCCGGCCGATCAGCTCCTCGTTGATGTAGGGGCCGTAGATCTCGGCGGTGTCGATGAGCGTGACGCCCAGCTCCAGGGCCCGGTGCACGGTCCTGATCGACTCCGCGTCGTCGGTGCCGGAACCGGTGTAGCCGTGGGACATGCCCATGGCGCCGAGGCCGATCCGGGAAACCTCCAGGTCACGCAGTTTGATGTAGTGCATTTCGCCCTCTCCGGTCCGTCGCGGCGTGCTTCCCCTCAACCTTCGCCCGGATCGCGGCGATCTGGCAGGGCGGGCTCTTCAGGGGTAACGACAGGGCCCCCCTCCCGCCTGCGCGACGCGTGGGCGGCGGGCGAGACTGGAGACATGGCAACCGAGAGCGCGCACAGCGAGGGCGCCGAGCTGGGCCGCTATCTGCGCGCCCGCCGCACCCAGACCAGCCCCGGCCACGTCGGCCTCACCGTCGGCGCGGGTATCCGCCGCACCCCCGGGCTGCGCCGCGAGGAGCTGGCCACGCTCGCCGGCATCAGCATCGACTACTACGTGCGGCTGGAGCGCGGCAAGGAAACCCGCCCCAGCCCCGCCGTCCTCGACTCGCTCGCCCGCGCCCTGCACATGGACGACCAGCAGCACCAGCACCTGCGCGAACTCGCCGCCCGGGCCGCACGCTACGCCCCCGAACCGCCGCCCGCGCCCAGCCGCACGGTCCGCCCCCACCTCAAGCTGCTGCTGGAATCCCTCCGCCCGAACCCGGCCTACGTCATCAGCCGCAGCCTGGACCTGCTCGCCTGGAACCCCGGCGGCCTCGCCCTCTACGCGGGCCTGGACGACTGGCCGGTCAAGCAGCGCAACCTGGCCCGTTACTTCTTCCTGCACCCCGCGGCCCGCGACCTCTTCCGCCACGACTGGGACCGGCAGATCACCACCTGCGTCGCCCGTCTGCGCGCCATCGCCGGCACCGCCCCCGACGCACCCGATCTCACCAACCTCGTCGGCGAACTCCTCCTCAAGAGCCCCGACTTCGCCGGACTCTGGGAGCGCTACGAGGTCACCGGCCGCAAAGCGGCCCACAAGACCTTCCACCACCCCCAGGTCGGCACGCTCACCCTCGTCTCCCAGTCCCTCCACATCGAGGGCACCCCCGGCCAGCGCATCGGCGTCTACACCTCCGAGCCGGGCAGCCCGGACCACGACGCCATGCTGCTGCTCGACAGGGTCGACATGGGTGACATGGGTGGCATGAGCGATGTGGGTGACGCGGGTGGCGTGAGTGGCGTGGGTGACATGACCGCGCCGCGACCGGCCCAACGGCCGTGACAGAAAGTCCTCAACTGCCTTGAGCACGGCGGCTCCCAAGTGCGGTGAGCCAGGTCGGCCCGGCCCGGCCCGTCACTCGTACCGGTACTTCAGCGCGTCCGCCTCCCGCTGCTCGATGTCGGCGATCGTGAGTTCCGGCATCCGCAGTTGGGCGAGTGTCACCTCCGCCGAGGCCGGCTGGGCGTCTGCCGGGAGCCACTGCTCCGGCTTCCAAGCCCCGCTGCGCAGCAGGGACTTGGGGCAGTGCGGGTAGACCTCGTCGATGCCCACCACCAGCGCGCTGGCGGGCGGCTTACCCACGGCGGTCAGCTGCGCCAGCAGTTCCGGGCGGGTGGAGACGCAGGCCCGGCCGTTCACCCGCAGTGTGGTGGTGCGCCCGGGGATGACGAACAGCAGCCCGGCCCGTCCGGTGGCGACGACGTTCTGAAGGGTGTCCAGACGCTTGTTGCCGGTCGCGTCCGGTATCGCCACCGTCCGGGCGTCCAGGACGGTGACGAACCCGGCGGGACCGCCGCGCGGGGAGACGTCGCACCTGCCCTCGGCGTCCGCGCTGGCGACCATGACCAGCGACGAGCAGCCGATCAACTGCCGTGTCTGCTCGGTGAGTTCGGTCATCTGCTTCCGCACGGCGGCTTCGCCGGGGAGGTCGTAGACCCGGCGCAGCGCGTCCTGGTCGGACACGGCGTCGAGACGGAGCAGGTCGAAGGCACTACCGGCAAGATGCGTCGTCATGCCTCCGACCCTACGACTCCGAGGTGGCGACCCGCGGTGCTCGGCGATCAGGCGGAGGAACCCAGATCGAAGGCGACCGAGCTGTCGAGCCGTCGCCCGTCCCATACGACGACGCGGCCGACGTCGCTCCGTTCCGGGGGCGTCACCACTCCGCGGACGAGCCGGACGTCCGGTCCGAGCGTGAACGCCGTTGCACGGCCCAGCAGTTCACGCGCCAGTCGCGCCCGCAGACCGGAAAGGCCCGCCTCGTCCCACGTCATCGACATCTGTCCCTGCCTCCACGCCTCTGCCTCGAATGCTCCGTCATACCTGGTTCAACGCGTTGGGACAGCCCGCGAGCCCGACAGCCCACCGGGCCCTCGCTAGCATCTGGCCATGCCTTTACGTCGGCGCCATGACAAGCTCGCCGCCCTGCCCCGCGATCCACGAGCCGACGACTATCCGATGCCGACCGTGCCGTACGGCTGGTACGCCGTGCTCCGCAGTGACGAGCTCCGGCCGGGCGAGGTCGTCAGCCTCCACTACTTCGGACGGGCGCTCATCGCCTTTCGCGGAGCGGACGGTCGAGCCGCCGTACGGGATGCGCACTGTCCGCACTACGGCGCGCACCTCGGCGCGGGCGGCAAGGTCGTGGACGGGGCGGTGGAGTGTCCGTTCCACGGGTGGCGGTTCGGGCCGGACGGGGAGTGCGTGGCGGCGCCGTTCGCGCGCCGGACTCCGAAGGTGTCCCTGGGCGGCTTTCCGGTCCGTGAGCACAGTGGGCTGGTCCTGGTCCACTGCGGGCCGGGCGAATCCTCGGGCGAACCCTTGTGGGAGGTGCCGGAGATACCGGAGGCCGTGTCCGGGCGGTTCGCCAGGCCGATCGACGACGTCTGCCGCGCGCGCATCCACGTCCAGGAGATGCGCGAGAACATCGTCGACGAGTCCCACTTCCACTTCCTGCACGGTCAGCGCGAACCCCTCGTCCAGGACTGGCGGTCCGACGGCCCCTTCGCCGAGGCCCGCGGCCGGATCCGCCGACGCGTCCTCGGCCGGGACATCGACAACAGCTTCGACGCGTTCATGTACGGGCCGGGCGTCATGGTCGTCCGCACCCACGGCCCCGCCCTGTCGGTGACGGCCGTCGCCCTCACCACCCCCGTCGACGACCGCACCAGCGAGATGCGGATGCTGTACTACCTCCGCAAACCGGCCCGGTTCCCGTTCCTGACGCCCGTGCTCAAGCTCGTCTTCCGGACGCAGGCCCTGGGCGAGGTCCGCGAGGAGCTCCGGATCTGGGACCACAAGATCCACCGCCCGCACCCGGTCCTGCTCCCCCACGAACAGGGCATCAAGGCGTTGCGCCGCTGGTACGCGCAGTTCTATCCGCAGCGGTCCGGTGACGGCGAGTGACCGGTCAGGAGGCCGTTCCGCCGATAGACCGGCGGTTCACGGCGCGGTGGGCGCATGCTCGGGTCGGGACCGTGCTCGACGTCGGCAGGCGACCTCGCCGGCCGGCGTGTGGAATGTAGGCAAGGACGGGAGAACTCACGATGGATCTCGGACTGAACGGACAGGTGGCCGTCGTCACCGGCGCCAGCAGGGGGATCGGGCTGGCGGTCGTACGGGCGCTGGCCGCGGAGGGCGTCACGGTCCATGCCGGGGCCCGGCACTCCTCACCCGGGCTGGAGGAACTGGCCGCGACGGGCAGCGTGCGGATCGTGCCGGTCGACCTGGGCGAGGCGTCGGGACCCGCGCGGCTCGTCAAGGCGGCGGGCGACCGGATCGACATCCTCGTCAACAACGTGGGAACGGCTCCGGCCCGTACCGGAGGATTCCTCTCGGTCACCGACGAGGAGTGGCTCACCACCCTGAACCTCAACCTGATGGCGGCCGTCCGTACGACCCGCAGCGTCCTGCCGGTGATGCTCGCCCGGGGCCGGGGCTCGATCGTGAGCATCTGCTCGGTCAACGCGGCGCTCCCCGACCCGGCGGTCATCGACTACAGCGCCTCGAAGGCGGCCCTCGCGGGCTTCTCCAAGGCCCTGTCCAAGGAGGTCGGCCCGAAGGGGATCCGGGTCAACACCGTCAGTCCGGGACCGGTCGAGACCGATCTCTGGCTGGGCGAGGGCGGGGTCGCCGCGACGGTCTCCGAGGCGACCGGCCTGAAACCCCAGGACGTCATCGACAACGCCGCGCGGACGACGGTGACCGGCCGTTTCTCCCGTCCCGCCGAGATCGCCGACGTGGTCCTGCTCCTGTCCGCCGACCGCACGGCGAACGTGACCGGCGCCGACATCACCGTCGACGGAGGCTTCATCCCCACCTGGTGAACACACCGGCACCCGACCCCACCGGAGGAGTGACCGCACCATGACCACCACGACCACCATGCATGCCGTACGAGCCCACGAGCGAGGCGGGCCCGAGCAGTTGACGTACGAGTCGGCCCCGCGTCCCGAACCGGCCCCCGGCGAGGTCCTGGTCGCGGTGCGCGCCGCGTCCATCACCTCGGGCGAGCTGGACTGGGACGCCAGCTGGACCGACAGCTTCGACGGGACCGGGCACGACCGCACACCGGTCGTCCCCTCCCACGAGGTCTCCGGAGTGGTGGCCCAACTCGGCACCGGCGTCACCGACTTCGCCGTCGGTGACGCGGTCTACGGCCTGATCCCCTTCACCCGTGACGGAGCCGCCGCCGAGTACGTCACCGTCCCTGCGGACGTCCTCGCCGCCAAGCCCGCCCTGCTGGACCACGACAGCGCGGCGGCCGTACCCCTCGCCGCGCTCACCGCCTGGCAGGGACTGGTCGGGCACGCGGGGCTGGCGTCCGGGCAGCAGGTGCTGGTCCAGGGCGGTGCCGGGGGCGTCGGTTCCTTCGCCGTCCAGATCGCCAGGGCCCTGGGCGCCCGGGTGACGACGACCGCCCTCCCACAGGACCGTGAGTTCGTCACGCGCCTCGGCGCCGACCGGGTCGTCGACTACCGCACCGAACGCTTCGAGGACCAAGTCACCGATGTGGACGTGGTGTTCGACGCGGTCGGCGGCGAGACCCAGTCCCGCTCCTGGGCCGTACTGCGCCCCGGCGGCACCCTCGTCAGCATCGTCGAGCCCCCGGATCCCGCCGCGAGCACCGACGCCACCGCACGCGGCGTCTTCTTCGTCGTCGAACCGGACCGCGCCGGCCTGGAGGCCGTCACCGAGCTGATCGACGGCGGCCGGCTCACTCCGGCGGTCGACCGGGTCGTACCGCTGGCCGAGACCCGGGCCGCGTACGAGTCCCTCGCCAAGGAGCACCGGCGCGGCAAGATCGTGCTGCGTGTGGGGGACGGGGGCTGACCCGGACGAGAACGCGGCGGCGAGCGGCGGCGACCGACTCGGGCCCCCTCCAGCCCGCCGCCCTATTGCACACCTGTGACAGCGGACGCACAGCCCCGTCACCCACTGCGGGAATGCTCCGCAGCGTCACTCACATCACTGGGGGAACCTCGATGTCCGCTCGTAATCGCCGGCGCACCGGCGCAACCATCGTCACCGCGGGTGCCGCCGCCCTGCTCGCCCTGTGCGGTACGGCCTGTGCCGCGTCGGCCGCCCCGTCCTCCGGCTCCGGCGGGGCCAAGGGCAGCGCGGCGATGGTCGCCGCGGCCGCGTCCACCCACACGCTCACCGTGCCGAGGGGACTGACCCTCAGCAACGGCACCCGCCACGTGATCGTCAACGGCAGGTCGATCGACTTCGGCACCACGGTCCGTGACCTGGCCTGGAACCCGAGCGGCAGCAAGGCCGCCTTCATCGACGGGCACGGCAGCCTCGTCGTCTCCAACCCCGACGGCACCCACCGTGTCACCGTCGCCGCCAACCCGGGCGGGCAGACCTGGTCCCACCCCACCTGGCAGGTGGCCGCAGCCGACCGGACGAACCAGATCCCCGCGAAGAACAACATCGTCTTCTCGGCGAAGATCCACGGCAGCACCGTCCTGGAGGGAATCAAGGCCACCGCCAATCACGGCAGGCCGGCCAAGATCAGCCTGAACGGCGAGGCGGGCGAGGGCGCCATCCCCCAGACCGGCAACACCTGGCCGAACGTCGGCGGCAAGTACGGCTCGGCCGTCTACGCGAACACCCACACCGGCGAGGTCTACATCCGCGACGACTACCTGCGGCAGCAGGGCGGCGCGCTGGCCAAGGGTTCCGAGCCCGCGCTCTCCCCCGACAACGAGGAGGTCGTCTTCGTCCGTTCCGTCCACGGCCACGACCACCTCTTCGTGGAGGACCTCGGCGGCTCGACGACCACCGTCAAGGACGTCACCCCCACCGCCACCACCGACTACACCGAGCCCACCTGGTCCCCCAACGGCAAGACGATCGCCTTCCGCGCCCCGACCGGTACGTACACCATCACCAAGGGCGCCCACGGCTTCGGCAGGCCCGTGAAGGTCTCCACCCACACCGGCCTGCCCGCCTACCGCGGCTGACCGCCGCCCAACCGCCCGCCCGAGCGCGCGAGTTCGGCCCGCAGCTCCGCCAGATGCTGGTCGGCCGTGTCGTGCGGCAGATACTCGACCACATCGAGGAAACGGAACAGGACCTGGGTCTTGGTCACGGCGAACTCGTAGTCGCCGAACCCCACCACGGCACCCAGGTCCCCACGCACGGCGCCCCGGACGACATGAGCGGTCATGTCGTCCGGGCTTTCCGCCGTCAGGCCCCGCCGCGCGTTGGGACGCGCCAGGTACGGGCAGACCATCGAGGCGTAGAGCATGCACGCGCGGTGCCCCGGAGCCTCCAGCGTCGCCGCCATGTTGCGGTACGGCCGCCCAGCGTCGAGCGCCGTACGGATCGCCGCGCTCTCCGCGGCGCCGACCACCCGCCACACCGGCCCCTTGGGCATCAGGGTGTCGCAGACGGAGCACAGCCGCCGCCGCGCGCACTCCGCGCTGCGCCCGTAGTCGGTGAGCGCGAACCGCGGCTCGTCGCCCTCCCACGGAGTGATGGCGGGCACGGGATAGCCACGGCTGTCACGAGGCCTGGCCCCGACGGTGGCCGGCATGGGAACGGAATCGAATCGCACACCTCATGGTCGGCCACCCGACCGCCCACCGCGACGGCCGACCGGACATTCACCGGCCCGGGAACTAGGTCATTGTGCGGATGCCTCCGCGCACCCCCTCCTCCTAGGGTCCTTGACATGCCACACCGACCCAGCCGCCCGAGGAGTCCCATGAGTTCCGATGTTTCCCGCCGTCAGGTGCTCGCCGCCGGAGCGGCGGTGGCCGGGTCGGCAGCGCTGGTCGCCGGTGGCGCGGGAACGGCCGACGCGGCGACCGCCCCGGCCGGTACGAGCAAGGAGAAGTCCAAGGTGAAGCCCACGATCGTCCTCGTGCACGGCGGTTACGCCGACTCGTCCTGCTGGAACGCCACCATCAAGGAGTTGCAGCACAAGGGCTACACCACGATCTCCGGGTCGAACCCGCTGCGCGGCATCCCGACCGACGCCCCCTACATCGCGAGCCTGCTGGACTCCATCACCGGACCCGTCGTGCTGGTCGCGCACTCCATGGGCGGAACGGTCATCACCAACGCCGCCGCCGGGAAGAGCAACGTCAAGGCGCTCGTCTACGTCGCCGCGTTCGTGCCCGAGGTCGGCGAGACGCAGGGCGAGCTGATCACCAAGTTCCCCGGCAGCGAGGTCGAGCCGGTGAGCGTCCCGGTGCCGTACACGAAGGCCGACGGGACGACCGGCATCGACCTGTATCTGAGCAAGGACGGGCAGGCGGCGTTCGCGGCCGACATCTCCACCGCCGACTTCAAGGTCCTCCAGGCGACCCAACGGCCGTTCGACGCCGACTCGTTCACCTTCCCGACCACGGCCGCGGCCTGGAAGACGATCCCGGTGTGGGGCCTGGTCGCCGGTCAGGACAAGGCGATCCCGCCGGCCTGCGAGCGCTGGATGTACAGCCGCGCGAACGCCCGCAAGGTCGTCGAGGTCCCGGGCTCCTCGCACGTCGTGATGCTCAGTCACCCCAAGATCGTCGCCGGTCTCATCGAGGACGCCGCCAAGGCGACCACCAGCTGACACGCACGACAGACGCCCCGGTCCAGCACCACGGACCGGGGCGTCCCGGCTGTCTACCAGCAGCCCTCGACCGTCGCCGCGAGACCGTCCAGACCCTGGGTGACGGTCGCGGTAGGCGCCGTGCCGTTCTCGACGAACGCGAAGCTCTTCCAGCGGCCGTCCGCGCCCTTGCTGACCCCGGCCAACGCGGACACATCGCTCAGCGTGCCGGTCTTGGCGTCGACCTTTCCTACGGCGCAGGAGGCGGGAGTGGTGGTGAAGCGGCCGTAGGAGGTGCTGAGGGTGCCGTCGACGCCAGCGACCGGGAGGCCCGCCAGGATCGGCCACAACTTGGCCTGGTAGTGGGTGTCGACGGCGAGGCCTGCGATGGCGGAGAGCGCGTCGGCGGTCATCCGGTCGCTGCGGGAGAGACCGCTGCCGTCGTACTCCTTCACGCCGGTGAGGGGGATGCCGTACTGGACGAGGACCGCGTGGACCGCGGCGGCGCCGCCCGCGAAGGTGGCGGCCCGGCCCTGGCCGAGCGCGGTGAGGCGGAGCAGGCCCTCGGCGATGTCGTTGTCGCTGTGCTTGAGCATGTACTCGACCGTCGTCGACAGCGGCTTGGACGTGTGGGTGGCTACGACCGTGGTGCCCGCCGGGGTCTTGGCGCGGGCGGGTGTGCCCACCGTGACGCCCTGGGCGGCGAGTTGCTGGGCGAAGTACTTGGTGGCGGTGAGCGCGGTGTCCGACGTGTTGTCGCCCTCGATGCGCAGGGCGCGGACCGGGGCGACAGTGTCCGGGTAGTAGCCGCTGTTCCAGCCGGTGGCGAGGCTGGGGGCGGCGAAGAGGCTGTCGTCGAACATCAGCCGTACCGAGTGCAGGCCCTTGGCCTTCAGGGACTTGGCGGCGGCGCTGGCGAGGCTCTTGAGGTCGGCGGAGCCGAGCTGCTGGTCGCCGCCGCCGACCAGGTAGACGGTGCCGGAACGGTAGACGGCCTTCGTCCGCACGGTGTGGCCGGGGCCCAGCACGGTGAGCGCGGCGACAGCGGTGGCCAGCTTGTTGGTGGAGGCGGGCATCACCCCCGTCGTGGGCTTCTGCGACCACACCTTCTGGCCGGAGGCCACGTCCCGCACCTCACCCACCACATTGGTGCCCAACTCGGCTGTGCCCACCCGCGTGTTGAGCTTCCCGGCCATCGCCTTGTCGGCGGCCGTGAGGGCACTCGCCGCCGACGCGGAGGCGGCGGTCATCGCCATCGCGGCCACCACCGGAACCGCGATCACGGCCACCCGCTGACCGCTCTTCCCGAGTTTCCCGTTCCTGCCACGCGGAAGCGCATGCCTACCCACAGCGTTCTCTCCTTCGTGTCGCCGGTACGTTGCGTTGCGTTGCGTACGGCGACCATGTGACCAGCGGCCGAAGACCGCCCCTGGTTCGTCTCGTCTTGGTTCTGTAGCTAGGCACAGGCCTTGGCCTAACCGCAGGTCTTGTCGAAGCCGTCCGCGTGCCACACGGCACGCCCCGGCACCTTCACCGTCAGCTTCGCCGGTTCGGTGCCGGGGCTCGCGGTGAGGAAGGCGTCGGCGGCGGTGCAGAGCAGTTGGCGGGTGGCGAGGGCGGCCAACGGCACGGTGAGCGACGGCAGTTGGACCGTCACCGCGCTGCCCGTGACACGGACGGTCGGTCTCGTGAACTGGAGCGGCGGGAATTCACTGGTCACCCCCCGGGACCGGTAGCCCTTCCCCGGACCGTCGGACAGCAGCCACACGGCCAGCTCCACATCGAACCGCACCGCGTCGGCACGCGACTCCGTGGCCGCCAGCGCGGACTTGAGATCGGTGTCCGGGCCGCTGTCGTCGGGCAGGGCCGTCAGCCCGCCGCCCTGGACGAAGTACAGCATCGTGTTCCGTCCGATCCCGGTGGCGGACACCCCCGCCGGCACCACCCCGCTCCCGGGCACCCCGCACCCGGCCAGCAACAGCAGCGGCAACCCGGCGACGAGCCGGACGGCCCGCCCGCGCACAGTCCTGACGGACGCCGTCATGGCAACCGCCCCTCTTCCGTTTCCGTCGCCACGGCCGTCAACTCCTCCTGGGGCAGGGGCAGTTCTACGGTGAACAGGGCCCCGCCCCCCGGATGGTTCGCGGCGTGGACCGTGCCGTGGTGGAGGCGGACGTTCTCGGTGGTGATGGCGAGGCCGAGACCGCTGCCCTCGGTCCTGGTGCGGGCCGTGTCGGTCTTGTAGAAGCGGTCGAAGATCAGGGGCAGGACGTCCGGGGGGATTCCGGGGCCGCTGTCCAGGACCTCGACCACCGCCCACAGCCCGGCGCCCCGGCGTTCGTAGGCGTACAGCCGCAGATGGACGGGGGGCGCGCCGTGCCGGAGTGCGTTGGCGACGAGGTTGGCGACGATGACGTCGAAGCGGCGGGGGTCGAGACGGCCGCGCAGGGCGCCGGGCGGGGGGAGTTGGGTGTGCACGGTCTCCAGCCAGGCGCGGGTGGCGAGGGTGCTGTGGATGGACTCGGCGAGGTCCATGTCGTCCAGCTGAAGGGTGGCCGCGCCCGCGTCGAAGCGGGACATCTCCATCAAGTCGTCGACAAGGCGGGCGAGTTTGACGGTCTCCTGGCTGATCAGCCGGACGGCGGTGGCGGTGTCCGGGTCGAGTTGGGCCGCGTCCTCGTCGAGGATGTCGGTGACGGCCGACATGGCGGCGAGCGGGGTGCGCAGTTCGTGGGAGACGTCGGCGGCGAAGCGGCGGGCGCGCGTCTCCATCCGGCGCAGTTCGGCGACCGAGCCCTCCAGCGCGGCGGCGGTCTCGTTGAACGTGTGGGAGAGGTCGGCGAGTTCGTCGGAGCCGTCGACGGTGAGCCGGGTGTCCAGGTGTCCCTCGGCGATGGAGCGGGTGGCGTCGCGCAGCGCGCGCACCGGGCGCAGCACTCCGCGGGCGGCGAGCAGGGCGAGCAGTACGGCCAGGACGAGTGCGGGTACCGTGGCCCGTTCGACGGCGCTGACCAGGCCGTCGATGGAGCGTTGTTCGGTGGTCTGAGGGATCGTCAGGAAGACGTCGAGTCCCGACAGTTGGGAGGTCGCCCGTGGTGGGTTCTGGAAGGGGACCGGCAGGCCGACGACAAGTGCGGGGCCGCCGTGGGCCGTTACCCGCTGGAAGACCGCGGAGGAGTGGGTGGCCACGGCCTCGCGCAGGCCGGGGGTCAGCTCGGTGAACGGGTCCCCGGGCGTGGAGGTGGCGCTCCGGCCTCGGTAGGTGGCCAGGACCCGCCAGGTCTGGGTGGGTTCGGACCTGGCCACGGCGGCGGCGAACGACCGCAGTCGGCCGGTGCTCAGGGGCAGCCGGTAGTCGGCCACGACATTGTTCACATGGTCGCGGAACTGCCGGATCACCGCGTCCTGGCTCTGCTGGAGCACCCCGGTGCGCGCCTCCCGGAACGTGAGGGCGCCGGTGGAGAGGGTGGCGACACCGGCGACCAGGGCGAAGGCCAGCACCAGCCGGACCCGCACCCCGCGCAGGGCTTTCAGCGGGCGTCCTTGAACTGGTAGCCGAAGCCGCGCACGGTGTGGACGTAGCGCGGCCGGCCCGGGGGTTCGCCCATCTTGGTGCGCAGCCGTTTGACGCAGGCGTCCACCAGTCGTGCGTCCGCGTGGTAGTTGTGCTCCCAGACCGCTTCGAGGAGTTGCTGCCGGCTGAAGACCTGGCCCGGTGAGGCGGAGAGGGTCAGCAAGAGCCGTAGTTCGGAGGGGGCGAGCGCGACCGGTGCGCCCTTGCTGCTGACGGTCAACGCGGTCCGGTCTATGGTCAGTTCGCCGTGTGTCTCGACCTTCGGCGGGCCGCCCCCGTCGGGGGACGCGCCGACCCGCCGCAGCAGAGCGCGGATCCGGGCTTCGAGAACCCTGGCCTGGACGGGCTTGACGACATAGTCGTCGGCTCCCGCCTCAAGCCCGACCACGATGTCGACGTCGTCGCCGCGGGCGGTCGCCATGATGATCGGGACCTGGTTGTCGTCGGCGCGGATCAGCCGGCAGACCTCCAGTCCCGACATGCCGGGCAGCATCAGGTCGAGGACCACCACGTCCGCGCCGTGGAACCGCAACCGTCCGAGTCCGTCCTCGCCGGTCGCGACGGCGGCCACGTCATGTCCCTGGCGGCGCAACGCGAGTTGGACACCTTCGCGTACCGCGCGGTCGTCTTCGATCAGCAGGACACGTGGCATGCGCACAAGTATCCGTACGCGGACGGCAGTTGGTGGACGATCACCCGGACTTGCCGGTCCGGACAGGCCGTTACGGTCTCGTGACCTTTCGGGCCAGGCTCGATCACATGGCTCCTCCAGCCTCGATCACCTCACAACGCCCTTTCCGCCGACTCCAGTTGGCGGGGAACAAGGTGAACGAGGAGTCCCCCACGATGCGATCCCACCGTGCCGCGCGCTCCGGCCGCGGGCGCCTGCTCGACTACCCGCGCCGCGGCGGAAGGGGCCTCCGCCGCTGGCTGCCCTCCTGGCGGCAGCTGCTCGGCGGCTTTCTGCTCACCGTCGGCAGCCTGTGCGGGCTCTTCGCCTACGGGTACGCGCGGGTCTCCATCCCGGACGAGAACGCGGCGGCCCGGCAGGAGGCCAACGTCTACTACTGGGCCGACGGCAGCCAGATGACGGCCGTGGGAGCGGTGAACCGGCAGATCGTGCCGCTGTCCCAGATCCCCGTCCCGATGCGGAACGCGGTGGTCGCGGCGGAGAACGCGAGCTTCTACAGCGATCCCGGCGTCTCCCTCACGGGCGAGTTACGGGCGGTCGTCAACATGGTCAAGGGCCAGGACGTGCAGGGCGGTTCGACCATCACCCAGCAGTTCGTGAAGAACACCTATCTGTCGCAGGACCAGACCTACACCCGCAAGATCAAGGAGTTCTTCATCTCCCTGAAGCTGAGCCGCACCAAGTCCAAGGACCTCATCCTCCAGGGCTATCTGAACAGCAGCTGGTTCGGCCGCCAGGCCTACGGCATCCAGGCCGCCGCCTACGCCTACTACGGCATCCCGGCCAAGGACCTCGACCCGAGCCGGGCGGCGCTGCTGGCGGCGACACTGAAGGGCGCGGAGCAGTACGACCCCTCGCTGAGCGCCGCCAACCACGCCCGGGCGGTGACCCGTTGGAGCTGGATCCTGGACCGCGAGGTGGCGAGCGGGCTGATGACCCGGGCCGAGCGGAACAAGTACCGCACGTTCCCGGAGCCGAGGAAGCAGTCGGTGGCGACGAGCATGGCCGGCCAGATCGGCTATCTCGTCAATGTCGCCGACGCGTACATCACCAAGCGCACCGGGCTCGCCGACAAGGACCTCGCACGCGGCGGCTACCGCATCCACACCACCTTCGAGAAGGACAAGGTGCGGCGGCTGGAACAGGCCGTCAAGGACGTCACCGGCCAGGGCCTCGACCCGAAGCACCGCGCCGCCGACCGCTACGTCCAGGTCGGCGCCGCCACCGTCCGGCCCGCGGACGGCGCCGTACTCGCCCTGTACGGCGGCCCGGACGCCACCCAGCACTTCACCGACAACGCGGACACCTCCGGCGTACCGGCCGGGTCGGTGTTCAAGCCCTTCGCGCTCGCCGCCATCGTCGACGGCGAGCGGGGCCCCCGCCGCCTCCACTGGCCGGTGGCGACACCGCCTCCCGGAATCGCCGACATGCAGAGCGCGTTGGTGACCTCGGCGCACGCGCCCTTCGTCCAACTGGGCAAGTCCATAGGCTGGGTCTGGATCCGGAACGCGGCCGTCAAGGCCGGGCTGCTGAAGAGCAGCATGGCCCCACTGGAGCAGACCTTCCCGATCGGCACCTCGACCCCCAGCGCCATCCGGACGGCCGACGCCTACGCGACCTTCGCCAACAGCGGCCGGCAGAACGACCCCTACTCGGTGACCGGGGTGCTCCGGCACGGCAAGCCGGTCGGCGGCCTCCAACACCCGGACGCGCGGACCGCTTTCACTCCGGGAGTGGCCGCCACCGTCGACGAGGTGCTCCGGGGTGTCGCCTCCCTGAACGGTTCCCAGAAGATCGTCCCCGGCTCCGCCTCCGTCGCCACCGGCGCCGACGACCTGACCAAGTCGGCCTGGTTCGTGGGCTACACGAAGGACCAGTCCACCGCGATCACCCTCTTCCGCAACAAGCCCGGCCAGGCCCCGCTGCTCCCCCTCAAGGACACGGGTGGCGCCGATTCCCTCCGCGGCAATGTCTTCCCGCCACGGATCTGGGCCCGGTTCATGGGCTACGACGGGGACTTCGCGCTCAATCGCCGGTGACCGAGATGACGGTGCCGATCTTCACGTCCTGGTAGAACCACTTGGCGTCGCCGCCGTCCAGGCCGATCCAGCCGCCGGTGCCGCCGGTGCCCTGCTTGCCGAGGCTCTTCCCCTTGTAGAAGGTGGTGACGCCGACATAGACCGGCGTGTTGTCGGCGTCACGCAGTTCGACCGCGAGCATGACCTCGGTGTAGGAGCCGACTCCGTCGGTGGAGTCGGTGACGGTCACCACCTTGGTGTTGTGCTTCGCGTACACGGTCAACGGCCCGGCGAATGCTGGGCTGTTGGAGGAGTCCGAGGTCAGCGGCATGACCCGGCCCCCGAGGAACAGGGCACGCTTGGTGAGTTCCAGCGTGCCGGTGGCGGGCACCGCGGAGACGGGGGTCGACACCGCGGCGGAGGCGGAGGCGGCGGCGGAAGGCGACGGGGACGCCGACCCCGACTGCGACTGCGACGGGACGGGGGGCGCGGCGGCGCCCGGGAGCTGACGGCCGTTCTCCTTCCCCGTGAGGTCCAGGGTCAGCGCGCAGCCCACCAGGGCGAGAGCCACCGCACCCGCACCCAGCACGCCGACCGTCCGACGGCGCGCCCGGCGCACCGCACGGCCACGGACCTCGGCGCCGGTGAGGACCGGACGGGCCTCCTGTTCGGCGGCCAACTCGCGCAGCGCGACCGAGAGTTCATCCGACACGGCCGCTCTCCTTCCGAACCGGTCCCTCTGCCTCGTCCGGACCCAACTGCCTCGCCAGCGCCGCCCTTCCCCGGTACAGCCTGGCCTTCACCGTCCCCACGGGCGCACCCGTCTCGGAGGCTATCTGCTCGACACTCACATCACACAGATGGTGCAGGACGATCACCATCCGTTGCGCCGTGGGCAGTTGGCGCAGCGCGGCGACAAGTGCCGTGTGGTCGGGGCCGGGTCCGGGCGTGGACTCGGGCGGCGGGGTGCGGCGCACCAGCTCCAGCCAGCGTCTGGCCCGGCGCCAGCGGCTGACCGCCAGCCGCATGGCGACGGTGCGTATCCACGCCTCGGGTGCCTCGTCCGCGAGGAAGTCCCCGCGCCGGTCCCAGGCCCGTACGAACGCCTCCTGGACCACGTCCTGCGCCTCCTCGCGATCCCCGGTGAACGCCGCGAGCTGGCCGGTCAGCCGGGGGAACGCGGCGGCGTAGAAGGCGTCGAACTCGTCCTCGGTCATGACCTCACCGGCGTCTTGGAATTCCGTGCAACCTGGCCGCCGCACCGTGCGTACAGGAAAGACGGCGAACACGCGTCCCAGGATCCACTTCCCCCACAGTCGTATCAGAGACAGCCGCATCGGAGGACCACCGAAGTGCCCGACCCCCACGACGACTTCACCACGTACGCGCACGCGCAACTGCCCCGGCTGGTCACCACCGCGCACCTGCTCTCGGGCGCCACCGGAGACCCCCGGGAGGCGGCCGAGCCGGTGCGGAGAACGCTGGTGAGGGTGTGTGCGCGGTGGCGCCGGATACCTCGGGACGACGTGGACTTCTATGTGCTGCGGTCCCTGGTGAAGGAGTTCCTGCGCGGGGCGCGCCGCCAACGGGCCCTGTCCGGCGGTGTGTTGAAGGACACGTCCGCGCGGCAGCGGGCGGTGCTCGTGCTGCTGCACCGGGAGGGGCTGCGGGAGGTGGAGGTCGCCCAGCTGCTCGGCTGGTCGGCCGGTGCGGTGGGCAGCAGGGCCCGGCGGGGGCTGGCGGTGTGCGGGGGTGACGCGGGGCGGCTGCGGGAACGCTTGACGGAGGTTGCCGAGGCGGCCCAAGTCGGCGCCGGGGACGTCCCGTTCGGCGTGGCGCTCGATGACGTCGAGCGGCGGGGCCGGGCGCTGCGCCGCCGCCGTAGAGCCGTGGGCGCGGCGGTCTGCGCGCTGCTGCTGGTTCCGGCGGGTGTCCTCGCCGTCGGGCGGATCGTGGGCGGTGGCTCGGCGGGCGGGGCGGTCGCCGGGGCGGTGGACGTGGCGCGGAGTCCGATACGGATCGTCGCGCCGGGCGAGCGGGTGGCCGCCGTGCCGGGGGTGCAGGTGTGGCTGACGAGCGACGGCAAGCACTGGTCGACACCGCAACGGCCCAACCAGTTCGTCGGGTTGACCGACGGCAGCTACGCGAGCGGCTCGAAGGCGGGCGCCGGGAAGCCCGCCGCCTCCATGCAGCCCGACCGGCTGAACAGCTCGTACTTCCTGTCCGGCCTGTACCGGGGCCTGTCCGCCGACCCGGCGCGCGTCGAGATCACCGTCGACGACAACAGGATGACCGGCACGGTCCTCACGCTGGCGGGCAGTCCGGGCTGGGGCGTCTGGTACACGCGTGCGTCGCTGTCCCTGGCGGAGCTGAAGTCGAGCTACGGCGACGGCGGTCCGACCGTCACCGTGTACGACGCGGCCGGCAAGGTCGTCGCGCGGGGCGGGGTCGGCTGGTGAAGCGCACCGCCAGGTCCGCCAGGCCGCGCGTCCCGCTCCGCCTGCGGCTCCGCCGCAACCGGGGCCGTCTGCTGCGGCGGCTGATCATCGCCCTTCTCCTGCTGGTCGTGACGTTGTGCACGGCCGCGGTCGTCGCGTACCGGCTGACGGGGATCCCGGATCCGCACCCGGAGACCGTCACCCAGAGCACGGTCTTCGTCGACGACAAGGGCTCCTATCTGGGCAGGCGCGGTCCCGTCGACCGCCAGGAGGTGCCGCTGTCACAGGTCCCGAGGTATGTCCAGGACGCCGTGATCGCGGCCGAGAACCGCACCTTCCGCACCGACGACGGGGTGTCGCCGCGCGCCCTCGCCCGCGCGGTGCTGGCCTCGCTGACCGGCGGCGAACGGCAGGGCGGCTCCACCATCACCCAGCAGTACGTCAAGAACGCGCTGCTGAGCCCGGAGCAGTCGCTGTCGCGCAAGGCCCGCGAGGCACTGATCGCGATCAAGCTCGACCGCACCCGCTCCAAGGACGAGATCCTGGCGGGCTATCTCAACACCGTGTATTTCGGCCGGGGTTCGGCCGGTATCGAGGCCGCGGCGCGCAACTACTTCGGCGTGGACACCCGGAACCTGACCGTCTCCCAGGGCGCCGCGCTGGCCGCGATCGTCAACATCCCGTCGTACTACGAGAAGGCGGGCTCCGACCCCAAGGTGACGGCGACGCTCCGGGCGCGCTGGGAGTGGGTGCTCGACGCGATGGCGGCGAGCGGGAGCATCACGGCGAAGCAGCGCGCCGAGGCCGCGTTCCCCGCGTTCCGTTTCTATCCGCCGGGGGCGACCGAGGGGCAGCGGCAGTACATGATCGACGTGGCGACGCAGGAGGCCGCCGATCAACTGGGCATCACCGAGGACCAGTTGGCGCGCGGCGGCTACACCGTGCACACCACCTTCGACCTGGCGCTCCAGGACGCCACCACCGAGGCGGTCAAGGACATCAAGGGCGGGAAGGGCATCACGTTGCACACCGCCGCCGTGGCGATCGTGCCCGGCGACGGGGCGGTACGGCTGCTGTACGGGGGCTCCGACTATGCCCGGCAGCCGTTCAACGACGCGGTGGGCGGCGCGGTGGAGGCCGGGACGGCCCTGGACCCCTTCGCCAAGTTCCCGCTCGGCGCCCCGCTGACCGCGCTGCCGAAGACCGCGGCGCCCACCCCGCTCAAGCTGGCCTCGGCATACGCGACCGTCGCGGCGAACGGAATCTACGCGGCGCCGTACACGGTCACGAAGATCACCCGGGACGGCCGTCAGGTGTACACCGCGCACCCCGACACCCGGCGCGCGCTGGACGAGAAGGACGCCTTGATGGTGAACGCGATGTTGTCCAAGTCGTATGTCGGCGCGCTCCCCGCGGTCCCCGCCGCGCAGCGCGCCCCGGTGACCGTCTTCACGGCCGGCGCGGGCGGCGGAATCACCCGCCGCACCGTGTGGTCCACCCGCCTGGACTCCCAACTCGCCCTGACGGTGGCCCTGTTCGCCGACCGCCCGGGCAAGAAGAAGAACACCACCGCACCGGCCCAACTCCCGAACGACCCGCCGCCGACCCAGTCCGCCACGGAGACCACGGAACAGATCTGGCGGTCGGCGACGGGGTGAGCGGGTCAGAGGGTGGTCAGCACCCCGTCAAGGGTGACGGTCGAGCGGGCCGAGGTGCTGCCCGCGAGGACGCGGAGCTGCACCTTGTGGGACTTGACCGTGGTGCCGAGGGTGCGGGTGAAGACCACTTGGCGGTAGGCGGTCTTCGCCGCGTAGGTGTTGACCGTGCCGACCGTCTTTCCGTCGACGACGACCGCGAAGCGGCCTCCGTTGGACTTCTTGGTGGCCACGACGCGGAGTTGGGTGCCGTTCGCGGTGAAGGAGACGTACGCGCCCTTGCTGGCGGAGGTGCGAACAGTGCCCGCCCACGCGGCAGTCGAGGACGCCGACTTCCAATTGCCCGTGTAGTGCAGGGCCGTGGCCCGGTCGTCGAGCGGGATGCCCGTCGTCGCCGCCTTGCTCCACGCGCCGGTCTGGCCGGCGTCGTCGTGGGCGCGGACGGAGAAGCGGTAGGTGACTCCGGGCACGGGCTTGACGGGGCTGCCCGACTTGCCGAAGGTCGCCGACGTCGCCGTGGTCGCGGTGCGCCAGGTCTGGAGCGGGCCGAGCGTCCAAGTACCCGCGCTGTTGCGGGTGGTCACGCGCCAGGCGATGTCGTACGACTTCACGCCCGCCGTCTTCGCCGACCAGGTGACCGGCACGGCCGCGGTGGTTCCCGCGCTGCTCGCGACGGCCGGTGCGGTGACGGTGGCGGCGGGAACGGCCCGGCGCAGGGTGACCTTGCCGGTGGCGTCGGCCGCCGGGCGGCCGGTGACCGTGTCGGTCGCGGTCAGCGTCCAGGTGTAGGCGCCCTCACCCGCTGACGTGCCGGTCCCCGTGGTGCCGTTCCACGACGGGGCGACCTTGCCGGTGGCGCTGGTGCCGGTCAGTGAACGGACCTGTGTGGAGCCTGACTTGAGGGTGAGCGTCCAGTTCACCGGACGGTCGTAGGTCCAGGTGGGGGTCCAACTGTCCGACGAACCGTCGCCGTTGGGGCTGAAGCCGGTCGGGGCGGTCGCGGCCTTGGCCGCGGTGGGGACGCCCGCCCAGGTCACGTGGGTGACTCCGGAGTCGTCCATCCAGGCCGCCCAGGGGGCGTCACGGTCGACCGTCCAGCGTTCGGCGGCGGCCGAGTCGGCGCGGTCGGGGAGCGTGAAGAGGGCGTGTGCCGTGGTGTCCGTGCCGGTCAGGGACTGGGCGTCGAGCGTGACGGCGGCGCTGCCGGAGGCCTTGGTGAACGTGTAGAGGACGTCCGTGCCGAGGATCGGGCTGCGGACGAAATCGGAGTCGTCCACGGTGGTGGTCGCCGAGCTGCCCGCCGTGAGGAGCAGGTAGGTGGAGGAGGTGGCTCCGCAGAGGGCCAGGATGCGGGAGCCTCGTACCTGGAGACCGCCGGGTTGGCAGTTCACCGTGGCGACGGTGGTGACCGCGCCGGTCGTGATGTCGGTGCGGTGGATCGACCAGGTGGTCGTGGTGCCGTTGCGCTCCGAGGTGTACAGACCGCCGTCGGACAGGGCGCTGCCGGACGGCACCCGCTGGGAGTGCCCGTCCGCGAAGGTGTAGAGGAGCAGGGTGCCGCCGTACACCGTGGTCTTGTCCGAGAGCAGCGCGTGCGCGCCGTCGAAGTCCTCGACCGCCACCACCGAGGTGTCCGTGTACGCGAGCGGTGTGCCGACCTGCGTGCCGTTCTCGTAGACCTGGAACTGGCCCGCGTTCCCGGCCTGCGTCTGCTCGACCAGGATCCGTGCGCCGGCCGCGGCCAGCGTCTGGTGCACCACGCCGCCGGAGTACGCGAGCACCCGCGACGGCGTGCTCGCCGAGGCCCCGGACGCACCGACCGTCAGATCCGAGCGGAGCACGACCCCGTCGGGCCGGGACGAGTCGTCGGCGGTGTAGAGCGTGCCGCCGGACAGGGCCAGCGCGTCCAGCCGGGCGAGTCCGGCGGGGATGGTGGTGGCGTCGCCCGCGGTGGTGGAGATCCGGCCGTCGGTGAGGGTCTGGATCGCGGCGTCGACGTCGGGGCGGTAGAGCGAGGTGCGCATCCGGCCGTCGTCGCCGACCTCGACCTCGCGGAAGGTGCCGCCGAGGTCCTTGGCCACGGCGGATCCGTCCCGGGGTATCGCGAACAGTTCGTTCGAGGCGTCGGAGTCGTTGCGCTGGTACCAGGCGAGGGTGTCGTCGCTGATCCAACGGGCGTTCGCGACCGGCAGGTTGACGGTGGACGGGCCGTCGCCGGGCGCCGCGCGCCGCCACTCGGTCAGGGTCGCGCCGTCGACGACGCCGAAGTGGGCGGGGGTGAACTCCAGGGCCTGGGGCAGTTCGCCGGTCGTGGGCTCGGCCACGGTGACCGTCGTGCCGGTGGCGAAGTCGACGTAGACGATCTCGTAGCCCCAGCCGGGCGCGGTCCGCCGCTCCACCAGGGCGCCGTCGGCGTCCGAGTCGAGGACCTCGTACTGCGCGTCGCCGGAGAGGAGGGTGCGGTCCGTGGCGCCGGGGGCGCGCAGCAGCAGGCGCACGCGGTAGGCGGAGGCGTCGTCGTAGTAGCTCTGCTGGACGAGGATGCCGTCGCCGGCCTGAGCCCGGTAGCGCTCGTCGCCCGCTGCGCCCGAGCTGTCGTAGGCGACCGGGAGGACGTCCTCGGCGCCGGAGTCGAGGTGGCGCAGGGTGACGTGGTCGGCGAGGGCGCCGTTCGGGTTGGTGGAGGTGGCCGCGGCCACGACGCCGTCCTGGACGGACACCGTGTGGACGGTCACCGTCTCGCCCGTGTCGGCGAGCCGGCCGAGGTCCTGCGGGGTGCCTCCGGCGACGGCGAGCCAGCCGTGCGCCGCCGTGTCGGCCGCGGTGGTCTGACTCCAGACGACCGTCTGGCCGGAACCGGACAGGTCGGTGGCGTCGGGCACGGAGGTCGTCCGCGCGGGGAGTGTCGCCGACACGTCGGTCGCGGATCCGGTCGCGGGTGCGGCGACGGCCGGGACGGTGGTGACGGCCTGGGCCACGGCGAGGGCCGTGAGGGCCGCTACCGGGACCGCGAGGAAGCGGCGTCTGTGGGAAGGCATGGCAGCCCGATCTCTCTTCGATCTCTCTTCGAACCCTCTTTGAAGCCCACTTCGAACAGCTTCGAGCGGCTTCGAACATCAAGGCGGGAATTGTCACACGGAGATCAGAATCGGCCGACGGCGGGATGCCGTTCGTACGGCCGGGGGTTCCGCGTGGGGAGTTCCACGGTGATGCGGAGTCCGCCGGAGGGGCGCGGAGTGAGGGTGAGGGTGCCGTCGTGTGCGTCGGTGATGGTCTTGACGATGGCCAGGCCCAGGCCGACGCCCGCCTGGTCGGTGTGGACGCGTTCGGTGCCGCGCTGGAACGGTTCGGTCAGGGTCGAGACGAGCTGCGGGGTGAGTCTCTCGCCGGTGTTCTCGACGGTGAGCGCCACCGTCCTCGGGCGGACCTCGGTGGTCACCCGCACGGTGCCCTCCGCGGGCAGGTTGTGGACGATCGCGTTGTGCACGAGGTTCGTGGTCAGCTGGAGCAGCAGCGCCGACGATCCGGTGGTGGGGGTGATGTCGCCGCCGGTCTCGATGGTGACGCCGTGCTTCTCCGCGAGCGGGAGCAGCGTCTCGGTGGCCTCCTCCGCGAGGAGGGACAGGTCGACGTGTTCCGGGGTGAAGGACCGTTGGTCGGCGCGGCTGAGCAGCAGTAGGGCCTCGATGAGGTCGATCGCCCGGGTGTTGACGGTGTGCAGGCGGTCGATGACCTCGCCGGTGTCGCGGCTCGGGTCGGTGCGGGCCACGTCGAGGAGCGTCTTCGAGACGGCCAGCGGGGTGCGCAGTTCGTGCGAGGCATTGGCCGCGAACCTTCGCTGACCGGCGACATGTGCTTCGAGCCGCGCGAGCATCGTGTCGAAGGAGTCGGCGAGTTCGCGGAACTCGTCGTTGCTGCCCGGCAGTTGGATCCGGTGCGAGAGCGATCCGGTCGCGGCCAGCCGGGTGGCGCCGGTGATACGGGTCAGTGGGGCGAGCATCCGTCCGGCCAGGAACCAGCCCCCGACGAGCCCGAACACCAGCAGGCCCGCCAGCGACACGACCGCGATCGGGGCGAAGGCGCGTACGACGGCGCCCTGGTAGCCGGGCATGAGGATCAGCCCGATGTGCGGCACCCGGCTGAGGAACACCCACACGGCGGAGAGCAGCAGCACACCGGCGACCATGAGGAACCCGGCGTAGCTGAGGGTGAGTTTGACGCGGACGCTGAGACCGGGGGGCCTGTCCGCCGGACCGGGGGGCCTATCCATGGGTGCCTCCGTCGGTCGCGGCTCCGTCGGTCGCGGCTCTGTCGGTCACTGTGTCGATGCGGTAGCCGACGCCCGGCACCGTGGCGATCAGCCAGGGTTCGCCGAGCCGTTTGCGCAGGGCGGAGACGGTGATGCGGACGGCGTTGGTGAAGGGGTTGGCGTTCTCGTCCCAGGCCCGCTCCAGCAGGTCCTCGGCGCTGACGACTCCGCCCTCGGCGGCGACGAGGACCTCCAGCACCGCGAACTGCTTGCGGGTGAGCGCGACATGGCGTCCCTCGCGGAACACCTCCCGGCGGAAGGGGTCGAGCCGCAGCCCCGCGATCTCCCGGACGGGCGGCCTGTTGTGGCCGCGCCTGCGGTCGAGGGCTCTCAGCCTGAGCACGAGTTCGCGGAGTTCGAAGGGTTTCGTGAGGTAGTCGTCGGCGCCGAGTTCGAAGCCGGACGCCTTGTCGTCGATGCGGTCGGCGGCGGTGAGCATGAGGATCGGGACGCCGCTGCCGGAGGCGACGATACGGCGGGCGACCTCGTCGCCGGAGGGGCCGGGGATGTCACGGTCGAGGACGGCGATGTCGTAGGCGTTGACGTCCAGCAGTTCCAGGGCGGTGTTCCCGTCGCCCGCGATGTCGGCCGCGATCGCCTCCAGGCGCAGGCCGTCGCGGACGGCTTCGGCCAGGTAGGGCTCGTCCTCGACGATCAGCACACGCATGCCGTCGAGGCTACGAGCCCGCGCGTATCGGTGACGTATCGAAAAGTTCATACGCGGCGGCAACACGAGGTGGTTTGGACTGACGGCATGAGCGCAGAGGTGGACGTCGGTCGAGTGGACGGCGTCGGGCGAGAGGGAAGTGCGGGCCGTCGCGACCCAGGCACCCGGCCGGGGCCCTGGAAGCGTGCCCCGATGTCGACCGCGCTGGCGCTGTCGCTCGGGCTGCTCCTGCTGCTGCACTCGTGGATCCCGAACGGGATCGGCGGGCTCGGCAGCCTGGTGGAGACCTTCCTGCCGTGGTTCGGCCTGTGCGTGCCGGTGCTGCTGGCCCGCGCGCTGTGGCGCCGCTCCGCCGCCGCGACGGTCGCGCTGGTGCTGCCCGTCGCCGTGTGGCTGAACCTCTTCGGCGGACTGCTCGGCGACAAGTCCCACGGGGTCGGCGACCTCACCGTGGTCAGCCACAACGTGGCCGCCGACAACCCCGACCCGACCGGCACCGCCCGCGCCCTGGCCGCCTCCGGCGCGGACGTACTGGCGCTGGAGGAACTCACCGCGCGGGCGAGCGGCACGTACGAGAAGGAGTTGGCGACGGCGTACCCGTACCACGCGGTGCTGGGCACGGTCGGGGTGTGGAGCAGGCTGCCGCTCTCGGACACCCGGGCGGTCGACACCGCGATCGACGTCGGGCCGCTCGCGGACCGCCTGCCGGCCGGTGCCAGGGCGGCCGAGAACCGGGCGCTGCGCACCACGGTGACCACGGACCGGGGGCCGCTCGCGGTGTACGTGGCCCATCTGGGATCCGTACGCGTGCTTCCCGGCAGCGGCTTCAGCACGGACGACCGGGACCGGGGCGCGCGGGCGCTCGCCAAGGCCGTCGCCGCCGAGCCGGACCGGCGGGTGGTGCTGCTCGGCGACCTCAACGGCACCACGGACGACCGTGCGTTCACCGGCCTGACCTCACGACTGCGCTCGGCCCAGGACATGGCAGGGGACGGCTTCGGCTTCAGCTGGCCGGCGGAGTTCCCGGTGGCCCGGATCGACCAGATCCTGGTGCGGGGCGTACGGCCGACCCGGTCGTGGGTGCTGCCGGCCACGGGCAGCGACCACTTGCCGGTGGCGGCCGGGATCAGTTGGTGAACACGCGCGGCCCATATCGTCGCCGTATCGGAAACCGCATACGCGCCGGCAACACCGCGCCCCCTTCACTGGGGGCATGGTCCACAACGAGCGAGCCCGAACAGCAGCCCGGCGTCCGACAGTTGAGCCGATCGGCGCCGCCGAGCATCTGGCGTTCGTCCGGGCGCGGCGGTCGGTCAGCTTTCTACAGACCCCGGCGTGGGGGCGCGTGAAGACCGAGTGGCGCAGCGAGTCGCTCGGCTGGTTCGACGGGCGGCGGCTGGTCGGTGCCGGGCTCGTCCTGCACCGCCCGGTACCGCGGCTGGACCGCTTCACGCTGGCCTACCTCCCCGAAGGCCCGGTCATCGACTGGACCGACGAGATCGACGCGTGGCTCGACCCGCTCGCGGCGTATCTCAAGGCGCGGGGCGCGTTCGCGATCCGGCTCGGCCCACCGGTGCGCACGCACACCTGGAATGCCGCGCAGGTCAAAGCGGGTATCGCCGACCCGGGCACGCGACGGCTCACCGACATCCCCGACCCGTGGACCGACCCGGTCGGCGCCCGCGTGACCGGCCGCCTCAAGGCGGCGGGCTGGCTGCCGCAGAGTCCGGAGGACGGTTTCGGGGTCGGCCATCCACAGTTCCGATACGAACTCCCGCTCGCCGGCCGCACCGAGGACGACCTGCTCGGCGCGATGAACCAGCTCTGGCGCCGCAACATCAAGAAGGCCGCGAAAGAAGGGGTCGAGGTCAGGGTCGGCGAGGTCAGGGGCGGCGAGGTCACCACGGGCGGGGACCTGAAGGCGTTCCACGACCTCTACGTCCACACCGCCGAGCGCGACCGCTTCACACCCCGCCCGCTGCGCTACTTCGAGACCATGTTCGCGGCGCTGAACGCCGAGGACCCCGACCGCATCAGCCTCTACCTGGCCCGCCACCGGGGCGACCTGGTCGCCGCCACCGTCCTGGTCCGCGTCGGCACCCACGCCTGGTACTCCTACGGCGCCTCCTCCACCGAGAAGCGCGAGGTGCGCGGCTCCAACGCCTGCCAGTGGGCGATGATCCGCGACTCACTGACCTCTGGCTGCGACGTCTACGACCTGCGCGGCATCACCCCCACCCTCGACGCCGACGACCCGCACACGGGTCTGATCCAGTTCAAGGTCGGCACCGGCGGCCGCGCGGTACGCCACGTCGGCGAATGGGACCTGCCCCTACGCCCCCTGATCTACCGAGCCTTCGACGCGTACATGAAGCACCGCGGCCGATGACCACCTACACCACCGTCGCGGCCGTGGCGGCTGCCGCGTTCAGCGCCGGGTGGGTACCCACTTGCGAAAGTGTGACGGAAGCCGAGGTTCCGTCACACTTCGCAGCGTGAAGGACGGCCGCCCGAGCCGGTCCAGCACGAGGTCGAGCACCCGTACGTCGGCGTGCTCCGCCCGGCCGAATAAAACCTGCGCACCACCACATATCGCCGGCATATCAAAAACCGCATACACGGCCGCAACACCGCACCGACTTCACTGGCGGTATGACGGACAGCGAGCCGACAGGAATCACCGCTTATGGATGCGGACAGGACGAGGCCGCTCAATTCCGCGAGCTGGCACCTCGCTTCGACGTGTCACCGACCATTACACACGCTCCGGTATCCGAAGCCACCATCGAACTGATCTCGGGAAACCGCTGCATCAGCGTGAGCCACAAGACCAGAATCACGCGCTCCACTCTCCTCGCCCTCGCCCGAGCCGGCGTCACCTACATCTCCACGAGAAGCATCGGCTACAACCACATCGACCTGGAATGCGCGGCGCGTGTAGGCATCTCCGTCGAAAATGTCGCCTACTCGCCCGACAGCGTGGCCGACTACACGCTGATGCTCATGCTGATGGCGATACGGAACGCGAAATCCACTCTCCGCCGCACGGACGCCCACGACTACCGACTGAACGAAGTGCGCGGGAAAGAACTGCGCGACCTGACCGTAGGAGTGATCGGAACGGGACGCATCGGCGGCGCGGTCGTGAAACGGCTACAGGGGTTCGGCTGCCGAATACTGGCCCACGACAATCACCACCGGTCTCCCGGTCTCGCCACGGACTACGTTCCTCTCGATGATCTGCTGCGGTCGAGCGACATCGTCACGCTCCACGCACCGCTCACCTCCCAAACCCATCACCTCCTCGACCGCCATCGCATCGAGCGGATGAAACACGGCGCCTTCGTCATCAATACCGGCCGCGGTCCGCTGCTGGACACCGAGGCCCTGGTTCCGGCGCTGGAAAGCGGCAGATTGGGCGGTGCGGCGCTGGATGTCCTCGAAGGGGAGGAAGGCATCTTCTACACCGACCGCAGGGACAGACCGATCGACCCGGTCGACAGCAAAACGCTGTTGCGACTGCATGAACTGCCGAACGTGGTCATCAGTCCGCACACCGCCTACTACACGGACCACGCCCTGAGCGACACGATCGAGAACTCCATCGTCAACTGCCTGAAATTCGAGAACAGGAATCAACATGGCTGAGCTGAAGATCGGAATCATATTCGGCGGCAGCTCCGAGGAACACCCCGTCTCCGTCAAGTCCGCCCAGGAGATCGCACGGAACCTCGACACCGAGAAATACGAACCGTTCTACATCGGAATCACGACGAACGGCGCCTGGAAACTCTGCGACGCCCCCGGCCCGGACTGGGAGCACTCCGCCAACCGTCCGGTCGTCCTCTCGCCGGACCGAGACGCACACGGACTGCTCGTGCTGGAGCAGGGCCGATACGGCACGATCCGCCTGGACGTCGTCCTGCCCGTCCTGCACGGCAGGCTCGGCGAGGACGGCTCGATACAGGGCCTGCTGGAACTCTCCGGCATCCCCTACGCGGGCTGCGACGTCCAGAGTTCCGCCCTCTGCATGGACAAATCCCTTGCCTACCTCGTGGCCGGAAACGCGGGAATATCCACGCCGAACTTCTGGACCCTCGATCGCACCGACAGCATCGACCCCGACCGGCTCCCCTATCCCGTCTTCGTGAAGCCGGCCCGTTCGGGATCGTCCTTCGGCGTCAGCAAGGTGTCCCGAAAAGAGGAACTGCCGAACGCGGTGGACATCGCGAGGCGGTACGACTCGAAGGTGCTGATCGAAGAAGCCGTCGTCGGCCGGGAAATCGGATGCGCCGTCCTGGGCAACGACCCGGATCTGATCGTGGGCGAGGTGGACCGAATATCCCTCTCGCACGGATTCTTCAGAATCCATCAGGAGAAAGAGCCCGAGAGCGGTTCCGAAAACTCGACGGCGATCGTCCCCGCCGACATTCCGGCAGCGTCAAGAGCACTGGTCCAGGAAACCGCGAAGGCCGTGTACCGCGCCCTGGGATGCAGAGGTCTGGCACGGGTGGACATGTTCCTCACGGACGACGGTCGGGTAATCCTCAACGAGGTCAACACACTCCCCGGCATGACGTCATACAGCCGATACCCGAGGATGATGGCAGCCGCGGAACTTCCGCTCTCCGAGGTGATCGACCGGCTGGTTTCACTGGCTCTGTCCGTGCCGTTCCCGGAGAAAAGCAAATGAAGGACGACTTCGCCTTCGTGGACGAGCTCGTATCCGGAATACGCTGGGACGCCAAGTACGCCACCTGGGACAACTTCACCGGCAAACCGGTGGACGGTTACCTGGCGAATCGCATCGTCGGCACAACAGCTCTGTGCATCGCCCTGAAAAGCGCGCGGGAGGAGGCGGCGTCCCTCGGCTTCGGCCTGCTCCTCTGGGACGGCTACCGCCCCCAACGCGCCGTGAACCGCTTTCTCCATTGGTCACAACAGCCGGAGGACGGCCGGACGAAGCCGCGACACTATCCGAACATCGACCGGGCCGAGATGTTCGAGAGAGGATATGTGGCCGCCAGGTCCGGCCACAGTCGGGGCAGCACCGTCGACCTGACGCTGTACCACCTCGACACCGGCGAACTCGCCGCCATGGGCGGTGGCCATGACCTGATGGATTCCGTCTCGCACCACGGAATACGGGCAATCACGCATACCGAAGCGGCGAACCGCCGGCATCTCCACTCCATCATGGACACCGCGGGCTTCAACTCGTACGCCTGCGAGTGGTGGCATTACACCCTGAAATCCGAACCCTATCCGGACACCTATTTCGACTTTCCCGTCACATGACCGAGCCTGGCGTCAGAAGCTGGAACGGCGGGGGACCGCTAGCGGAGGGACTCCGGGTTCGACGGGACCGGCCGGTCGTAGACGTGGTCCGGGGTGACGATCTCGGTGACCGCGCGGGCGACGAGTGAGGACGGTTCCTGGCCGCCGTAGGTGATGTCGGTGTTGAGGATGACGACCAGGGTGGCCTTCTGCGAGGGGAGGTAGACGGTGACGGTCTCGTAGCCGGGGATGGAGCCGTTGTGGCCGATCCAGCCGCCGCTCTCGAAGATGCCCAGGCCGTAGCTGAGGCCGGGGAAGCCGGTCGGCAGCAGCCTGAGCCGCTGCCGCTGGGTCTCCGGGCTGAGGAGCGTGCCGGTGGCGACGGTCCTGGCCCAGCCGCGCAGATCGTGCAGGTCGGAGATCATCGCCCCGGCCGTCCAGGCCCAGCTGGGGTTCCAGTCCGTGGCGTCGGCGACCGCGCCGCTCAGCGTCTGGCTGGTGTAGCCGCGTGCGTGCGGGTCGGGGAACTCGGGGCCGCCGGGGAGCAGCGTGTGGCCGAGGTGCGCGGGGCGCAGCACGCGCCGGTCGATGAAGTCGGCGGCGCGCTGCCCGCTGACCTTCTCGATCACCAGGCCGAGCAGCACCAGATTGGTGTTGGAGTACTCGAACCGCGTGCCCGGCGCGAACGTGTTGTCGTGCTTGAAGCCATACGCGAGCACCTCGCGCGGGGTGAACGAGCGGCTGGTGTCGCTCAGCAGGTCGTGCACGAAGCCGGGGTCGGCGGTGTAGGGGAACAGTCCGCTGCGCATCTCGGCGAGGTGGCGCAGCGTGATGTGCCGGCCGTTCGGCACGCCGCGGACGTAGCGGGAGATCGGGTCGTCCAGCCGGATCCGCCCGTCGTCGACGAGCCTGAGCAGCGCGGTGACCGTGAAGGTCTTGGTCTCGCTGCCGATGCGCGCGTACAGGCCGGTGGTCATCGGGCGGTGGGTGACGGTGTCGGCGACGCCGGTCGCGCGGACGTAGCACCCCTTGCCGGGCATCCACAGCCCGACGACGACACCGGGGATGCCGGCCTGGCGGCGGACGTCGGCGACGGCCTTGTCCAGCCGGGCCGTGGTCGTACGGCCGAGACCGCCCGCCGGGCCCGCCGGGCAGTCGTCCCGGTCGCCGCCCGGGAAGGAGACGGTTGCGGCAGTCGTCGTGGCCGTGGCGGATGTGGTTGCCGTCGGGAGCAGTACGGACGCCGCCAGCAGCGCGGCTGCCACCAGGCGTCGGGAAGGAGTACGTCGCATGCCGGGGCGCTTCTTCCGGTTGGGGGTTGAGGTGGCCACGCCACCATCCGGAGTCCGGCGGCAGGTCCTCCCGCACTGCGCGTCCCCGCGAGTCCACTCGATCGGACGGACGTTCGTCACACCGGGGGCACCCGCCCGCCGTGGCCGACACATACACCGACACCGACACCGACACCGACGCCGACGCCGATACCGACGGGCGGGTCCGGACCCCCCTGCCGGACCCGCCCTCAGGACCGGTCCACGCCCCGGCCCCGCTCACACGCCCCTCAAGACCGGGTCCGCCACCCGGGGTCGAGTCGGGTCACGCCTGTGTCCTGCTCGGCGGTCAGGTAGTCCCGTACGTGGGGAAGGCAGGCCGTGTCCAGGGTCCAGGACACGACCGTGGCCCGGCGGGGATGCGCCCGGGTGCGTGCGTCCCGGAGCCAGTCGAGGCAGGCGCCCACCAGGCAGCGGTAGTTGGTGCGGCTCGCGTTGTCGGACTCCAGGTCCGTGCCGTAGCCCGGGCCCTGCTCGCGGGCCAGTGTGACCCAGGGTTCGAGCACCCGCAGGGCGATGTCCGGGTCGCCGCTGCGCAGCGCGCCGAAGACCATGCCGAGCCGGTGGGCGCCCTCGGTGAAGTACGGGTCCTCGCGCATCGTCGCGCGCAGCCGGGCGTCGGTGTCCGCGAGGGTCACGAGCGCGTCCCGCCGCCGCCCCTTCATCAGGTGGTCCTCGAACGCCCAGCCCAGCAGGTGGAACCGGACGAGTACGGCGAGCTGCTCGTCGCCCTCCCGTTCCGCCCGGGACAGCAGGGCGTCGAGCCGGGCCTGTTCCGCGCCGTGCTCCCACGGCCAGGCGTGGCGGGGATACGTACCGCTGCCGCACTCGTCGCAGCGGCGCGGGATGCCGGGGCGGGGAGCGCTGAAGTAGCCGCTCCCGCCGCAGTCCGGGTCGTCGCACTCCCAGCCCCGGGCCAGGGCGCCGGCGGGCGCCTGGTAGCCGTCCCTGCTGGGCGGCAGCCGCCTCGGCCCCAGCAGTCTGTGCAGAATCTCCATCGACTCCCCTGTTCGTAGATTGGTTCCGGGTCAGGGTCCGGCTCAGGCCCCGGGGACCCGGCTGCGCGCATCGGCCCGCAACTTCCGGTCGCGGGCGGCGCGTTCGGCCTGGGTGAGCCGGCTGATCCGGCCCGAGCGGCTGCCGGGCCGTACGCCCCACGGCGAGGACGGCTGCCCTCTCAGCAACCACGTCACGAGCGTGATCTCCCAGCCGAGCGCCTTGACCATGCTGAACAGGAACCACTCGGGGCTGATCAGGATCAGCCCCGGCGGAACTCCGTGCCAGAACGAGCCGCCCGCCCGCC
Source organism: Streptomyces sp. NPDC002276 (assembly GCF_053891435.1). Taxonomy (NCBI): domain Bacteria; kingdom Bacillati; phylum Actinomycetota; class Actinomycetes; order Kitasatosporales; family Streptomycetaceae; genus Streptomyces; species Streptomyces sp. NPDC002276. Next base: position 61,016 of record NZ_JBSFCQ010000015.1, read on the forward strand.
CGTTGAAGGTCCACAGCGCGATCGCCACCCCGAGCACATGCGCGAGCGCGAGCGTCGTCCCCATCGGTTTCTCCCCCCAGTCGTGCCCAAGTGCCGTTCCGCACGGGCCGGTTCCCTGTTGGTACCGCGTCGGTGGGGCCGGTTCCGGGCGCGTTGCACGGTTCGCCGGGCGGTGCAACGGCGGTCGCCGGGCGGTGGGAAATGGCGTATGGCGATGACATTTGTCGTCCTTGCCATGGTGCTGCCCGGCTGCTGCCAGACTTGCCGGATGGATGGTCACGCGGCGGTCGCCGCGGGTTCCGCACTTGGCCGACGGGCCCGCGTCGCCTGGCTGTTACGGGTCAACCGCCTGCTGGCCGAGGACAGTTCGCTGAGATCGCTGCCGGCCTTCGCGGCCGCCTTTCACGGCGGGGTGTACGACCGCGAGGTGAGCGTCAGCACCGTGTCGCGCTGGGAGACGAGCCGAACTCCCGTTCCCTGGCGGGCGGTTCGCCGCTACGAGGAACTGCTCGCACTCCCCCGCAACACGCTCACCGCCACCGCGCGCACCGTGTGGCGCTACTGGGCACCCGGTCCCGTCCTGGACGTCGACCCGGCCGGCCCCGCCGTGAGGCCTCTCGAAGACCTGCTGGAGCAGGCGGTGTCCGGTGACGTGATGACCGGTGACGACTGGGACCAGCTGGTGGACGGCCTGTGCGCGCGTCCCGACGTGGTGCTGATGCCCTCGGGCACCTGGTCCGCGCTGGCCGAACGGCTCGTCGAGGAGATGGTGATCGCCGACGACCTGCCGTGGATGCTCCGCTTCGAGTCCCTCAACCGGCTGCTGAACCACCGGCGGGGCGGCCGTACCGTCATCGCCGTGTGCGGCGCGATGGCCGCCGGGCGGGCCCGGCTGACGGCGACCGAGATCGTCTGCGCGCTGGACAACTGCGGGCACCCCGACGCGGCCGACCTGGTGCTGAGCGAACTCGCCCGGCCCAGCGGGCCGTTGGCGCATCGGGGCGCGGTGATGGCGTGTTTCCGCAAGGTGCGCTACCGACACTTCGACGACGGCCAGCTGCGCACGCTCGTCCGGGCGGTGCGGGACTCCTCCGGAGGCGGCCCGACCGGCGACCAGGTCGAGCCGCTGCGCGGGCATCTGTCCGCGCTGCACCCCGAGTACGCCCGCGCGGTACTGGGCCGCCGCGCCTCGACCGGGCCGTACGAACACGACAGGCACGGGAGCAGGGACGGGAACGGGTCCGATCCGGACGCCCGTGCGCTGGTGGCGGCGGCGGTCGGCAGGGTGACGGCGCGGCTGGGCACCGTAGAACCCGACCGGGTGGGCGATCCCGCGGTCCCGGCCACGCTGGTCGCCGAGACGCTGGCCAGTCCGCTCTTCGACGTCCGCCTCTACGCCGCCTTCCTGCTCGCGGCCACCCCGTACCGCCCGGTGCTGGCGGACGCGCTCGCGGCGGAGCTGGTCCGCCCGCCGGCCGTGCGGCACGAGCGGCTCGCGGTGGTGCTGCTGGAGGCGCTGCGCGTGGTCGGCGACCACCGCCACCGCGGGCTGCTCCAGCGGCTCGCGGTGCTGCCGAGCGTGCCGCGGCCCACCGCGTACGCCGCCGTGCGCGGCCTGGGCCATGTGGCGGCCGACCGGGCCACCGGGGACTTCCTGCGGACCGCCGTCGCCCACCACCACGCCGTGTGGCTGGGCAACCGGGACCCGGTGACCGCGGCCACGCTGGAAAGCCTGGTCTACGCGCTCGGGATGGCCTCGCGCGACGATCTGCTCACCGCGATCCTGACCGGGGCCGACTTCCTTCCGGTGGCGCGTACGGCCGCGGCCTGGTGGCTGGACATCCCCGGCCACCGGCGCGCGAGCGCCCTGCGGTAGCCGGGGTGGGTGGTCACTTCCCGTACGCCTTGAGGAACTTGGGGATCTCGTCGTCCGCGATGCCGTTCGCGCCGCACACGGGGACCACGCCCTTCTCGGCGGCCACGACGTAGCGGTCGCCGTCGATGAACGTGAGCGCCTCCGGGCGGCTGGTGTCGCTGTCGAGGACGACCGTGCGGGCGGTGCCGCCCTTCAGCCAGTGGTCGACGCGGAAGGTGACCACGGTGTCCTTGATGGACGTGACCGTTCCGATGAAGAGCGTCGGGTATCCGCGCAGGGTGTCGGGGTTGGGCGCCACGCACTTCGCGGAGCCGCCCTCGGCGGTGAGCCTCAGGGCCCCGGCGGCGGCCGAACTCCCGCTGTGCTTCGCCTGGTTGCCGCCCGTGTTCGCCGTACCACCGCCGCCGGCGCCATCGCCGCCGTTCGCCATGACGCCGATCCCGATGCCGCCGCCGAGGACGAGGAGGCCGACGGCCGCCGCGAGTCCGAGGAGGTGACGGCGCGGCCGTACCGTGGCGGGCTTCGCGGGCCGGAGCGCGTCCGTGGACGTGGTGGTGTTCAAGGTGTCCTCCACAAGCTGGTCGATGTCGGGCGGCGGAGCATCGTGGGTCAGTGCCGGGTCCGCGGCCTTCAGCCGGGCCAGCAACTCGTCGTCGTTCACTGACCGCTCCTTCCTTCATCGCTCTTGTGTCCGGGCCGTCCGTCATTCTTTCGCCCCAGCCGGTCGGCGAGTCTCGCCTTCGCGCGATGGAGCCGGATGCTCACCGCGTTGGGAGTCGACCCGGTCACCTCGGCGATCTGCCGCGGCGCCAGCCCCTCCCACGCCCACAGCCGCACCACCTCCCGGTCCGCCGCCCCCAGGGAATCGAGCGCGGCATGCAGTTCACCGTGCTCGGCGGCCTCCTGCGGAGCCCGCTGCTGGGTCCTGATCAACCGCTCGACCAGCCGGAGTCTGCGCCCGTCGGCGCGGCGGGCGTTCGCCAGGCAGCCCCGAGCCACCCCGTAGCACCAGGGCAGTACGTCGTCGGGGTCGGGAGGGGACGCGGAATCGTCGCCGAGGCCGGGGACGTCGTCGAGGCGCCGCCACAGCACCAGCATCGTCTCCGACAGGACGTCCTCGGCCGTCTCGGTGCTCGTGCGCCGCAGCAGATACCGGTGCAGCGGTTCCACCACCACCTGGGCCAGTCCTTCGAAACGCGCCCGCCGCATCCGGCGCGTCTCCTGTTCCGTCATGGATTCCACGACCTGTCCTGTCCGGCCCGCGCCGGTTCCTTTCACCGCCGGGTCGGATCATCCCCGAACTCGGGCCGCCGTGTCCGCTCACTGGGCGCGGATCGCGTCGGCCGGCGGGGTCCGCAGGGCCTGGCGGGTGGGGAGTTCGATGGTGAGGAAGGCCGTGACCGTGACCGTGAGGGCGAGCGCGGGCAGCAGCCAGACCGGGCCCGCGGGCCAGGGGCGGTCCAGGAAGCCCTGGCCCAGGAGGGCGAGGGGAACCGCGGAGAGCAGCAGGGCGGTGGTGAGCGCGGTGGCGGCGGTGACCGCGGCCTCGCGGCGCATCATGGCGCGGATCTGCCGTGGGGTGGTGCCGTTGAGGCGGAGGGCGCCGAGTTCGACCCGGCGCTGCGCGGTGGCCGCGACCAGCTTGTTGGCGATGCTCAGCAGCAGGTAGACGAGCAGGACGACGATGATGGCGAGGTTGATCCACACCTCGGGCGGGGCGTCCGAAAGGCCGCTGGTGGAAGGGGAGTCGGCGGGCGCGAGGACAAGTCCCGGGCGGGCGGCGGCGAGGGCGGTCAGGTGCTGCCGGGCCCCGGCCGTGCCGTCGGTGCGGATGAGGAGCGACTGGTCGAGTGCCGTCGTGGTGTGTCCGGCGGCGAGGTCGTGCGAGAGCACCACCGACCCGAAGCCCAGGCCACGCCCGTACACGGCGACGACCTTCGCCTTCACACGGGTGCCGTCGCCGAGGACCAGGCTCACGGTGCGGCCCACCGTCGCGGAACGGGTGCGGGCGACATCGCTGCCGACGGCGACGGTCGCGCCGGTGAGCCGGTCCAGGCCGCCGTCCCGCACGTCGAGGTCGAGGACGCCCGCCGCGTCCGGGGTGAGGACCGTCGCGGCACCCGACTCGGCCGCCTTGTCGCCGAACTGCTCGTACTCCCACACCACGGTCGTCGTGGTGACGGGCGCGGCGGCCCGCACTCCGGCCGTCTTCCTTACGGCGGCGAGCGTGTCGGCGGGGAGACCCCCCAACCCCGGTGCGCCGAGCCGCAGTTGGGCCAGTGTTCCGGTGCTGGTGTCGTGCGCGGTGGCGGCCAGCACGGTGGTCTGGGTGAAGGTGTACGTCAGCACGAACACGACCGCCATGGCCAGCGTGGAGACGATGCCCGCGTTGCGCAGGGCGTAGGCGCGCAGGTTGGCCATCGCCAGCCAGGTCGACGCCGAACCGCCGTGCCGTGTCGCCCGGACCGCCGCACCGCCGATGCCCCGCACCAGCGCCGGGCCCACCATGGCCAGGCCGATCGCCCCGACGATCCCGGCGATCGAGGTGGCCGTGGCCCCGATGACCGTGCGGGAGAACAGCGGCAGCGCCGACATCACCAGCGCCACGACGATGACGGCGAGTCCGATCCGCGTCCGGGTCCGCGACGGCTCGCGCGGTTCGCTGCGGGACTCGGCGACCGCCTCGGTGGCCGGCATCCGCGAGGTCCGCCAGGCCGAGCAGCGGGCCGACATCTGCACGGCCAGGAGCAGCAGCACGACCGCCGCGAGCGCGGGCAACGGGCTGTAGGTGAGCGGCAGTTCGGACGGTACGACACCCCGGTCGGCGAGCAGCCGACGGAACTGTCCGGCCAGCAGATAACCGAGTCCGACACCCGGTCCCACCGCCACCGCCGCCACGACGGTGGACTGCGCGGCGGCCAGTCGCCGGATCTGCTTCGGGCTCGCCCCCACGGCCCGCATCAGCGCCAGGTCACGGCGCTGCCCGCCGATCGACACGGCCAGCGCGCTCGCCATCACGAACCCGGTGATCAGCACGACGATCCCGGACAGCGAACCGGCCAGCAGCACCAGCAGCGACCGGGACGCCCCGGCCCCGGGCGCCGCCGTGTCGCCCCGCCCGGCCCCGGTGACGGCCAGCACCCCGGTGCCCTTCAGCTTCGTACGCACCTCGGCGGCCACCCGCGACTCGGCACCGGGCGCGGTACGCAGCCCCACCAGGTCCACCCGGCCGGAGCAACCGCACAGGCCTACGGCCGACTTGTCGGCGAAGTAGACGCCCGCACCCGGCGCGTCCACCACCGCCGAGACCCGATATCCCCTGGCGGGGCGGGCGTTGACGACGACCTGGACCGTGTCGCCCGCCTCGACGCCCGCCGCAGCCGCGGTGGCACTGTCCACGGCGATCTCGCCGGAGGCGTTCGGCGCGCTGCCGTTGATGTGCGGCGCACCGGCCAGCAGCTCGGTCGAGGACCAGCCGTGCCCCGCCACCCGCGGGTCCTTCGCCGGTACGACCCTCCCGTGGGCGTCGACGAGTGCGGCGGGGAAGCTCATGTCACCGACCGCCCCGGTGACGCCCGGCAACTCGGCCAGTTCGCCGACCAGTTGTGCGGGCACCCGGCGCCGCTCCGGGAGGGCGAGCGCGAGATCACCGGGCGGGTGGTACTCCTGATCGGCGGCGACCACGACCGACGCGCCCGCGAGCCGGCCGGCGGGCAGGTGGGAGCGGAGGCCGGACTCGGCCAGGACACCGGTGGCGGTGAGCAGCGCGGCACCGCCGAGGACCGCGCAGGCCACGGCGATCAGTGCGGTGATCCGGTGTCCGACCATCTGTAGCGCGAGACGGAACATGGTTCAGGCCCTCCCCAACTCGACGAGACGGCTGGCCAGTTCGGGGGCGGTCGGCGCCTTGAGGGCCTCGACGACCCGGCCGTCCGCCATCACCAGCACGTGGTGGGCGCGGGCGGCGGCGGCCGGGTCGTGGGTGACCATCACGACCGTCTGGCGCAGGTCGTTCACGAGGTCGCGCAGCAGGTCGAGGACCTCGTGGGCGCTGCGCAGGTCGAGGGCGCCGGTCGGTTCGTCGGCGAACACGACGGCGGGCCGCGCCACCAACGCCCGTACCACAGCGGCCCGTTGCTGCTGTCCGCCGGACAGCTCGGCCGGGCGGTGGGACAGCCGGTCGGCCAGCCCGACCCGCTCCACCAGGGTGCGCAGCCAGTCGCGGTCGGCGCGGCGGCCCGCCAGTCGCAGCGGGAGCGTGATGTTGTCCTCGATGGAGAGGGAGGGGATCAGGTTGTAGGCCTGGAACACGAACCCGACGCGTTCGCGGCGGAGTTGAGTGCGCTTGGTCTCGTTCAGCCCGGCGATCTCATGGCCGTCGATACGCACGCTGCCCGACGTCGGGGAGTCGAGCCCGGCCGCACAGTGCATCAGCGTGCTCTTGCCGGAGCCCGAGGGTCCCATCACGGCGAGGAAGGTGCCGCGCTCCACGGTCAACGACACGTCGTCCAGGGCCCGTACACCTCCCGGATAGGCCTTGCTGACGCCCTCCAGGGCGATGGCCGCGGTGGTGACCGTGGTGTTCATCGAGGTGCTCTTCGAGGTCCTCTTCGATGTGTTCATCGACGGCCCCGCAGGTTCCGTACGACGAGGGCGCCCGCGCACAGCACGGTGACCGCGCCGCACAGCAGGTGCACCCAGGTGTCGGCGCCGCCGTAGGAGGCCGCCATGTTGGCGAGCGCGCTGGCCACCACCGCGGTCCAGAGCAGCGCGCGGGCGATGTCCCCGGCCCCGATCCGGTCGGCGGGATCAGCGGGATCAGGGGTCGTCGTGTGCTGCATCGGGGCTGCTCCTGGGGTTTCGTACGGCTTCCGCTGTCGTCGTCGACGCTATGGACCGGCACCCCTCGCGGCCGATCCCGCAGCCCACCGGATGCGGGGTACAGCAGGCTGTACTCCCGCGGTTTCGCGCCCGCGCGGAACCGCCGTACGGCATAGGGTCGTTCGCATGACAGCCAGCAGCACGAGCGAGGCCGGCGGTGGGGCAGTCGGTGTCGGGGCGGCCGTCCCGCGCGAGAGCGTCCGGCACCTCGCGCTACGGACCCTGGGCAGCGCGGGCCAGGCCCTCGCGCAGCTCGTCTCCGGGCTCAACACGGCTGTACTCGCTGTGCTGTTGGTGCTGTGGCTGGCCGTCACCGCCGCGACGAGTGTCGTAGGAGTCGGGCTGCTCATGGCGCCCGCGCCGCTGCGCGCCCTGCACTCCCTGGCGGGCCGGGAGCGCGCGCGGCTCGCCCGCCGGGGCCCCGAGGTCGTCGCCCCGGAGCCGCCGCCCACCCGGCTGCGGCTCGCCCTCGTCGACGCCACCACCCGCCGCGAACTGCGCTGGCTGGTACGGCACTCCACGCTGGGCCTGCTGCTCGGGCTGCTCGGCGCCCTGCTGCCGGTCCTCGCCGTGCGGGACACCGCTTTCCCGCTGTACTGGACGTTCATGCCCGCGAACACGACAGCTACCTCCCTGGGCGTCGGCAACGCGCACACCTGGCCGGACGCCCTCGCCGTGGCGCTGCTGGGCGTCGGCTGGATCGCCATCGTCCTGGGGCTGACGCCCGGCATGGCCCGGCTCCAGTCCGACCCCGGGCGGCGGCTCCTGGCGGCCGGTCCCGACGTCGATCTCTCCCTGCGCGTCGCGGAGTTGACCGCCACCCGCGCCGCCGCCCTCGACGCGCACGCCACCGAACTCCGGCGCATCGAGCGCTCGTTGCACGACGGCGCGCAGAACCGCCTTGTCTCCGTCGCCGTGTTGATCGGGGCGTCCCGCCGCATGGTGGCCCGCGACCCGGCCGGTGCCGACGAACTCCTCGAACGCGCCCAGTCCGCCGCCGAACAGGCCCTGGCCGAACTGCGCACGGTCGCACGCGGCATCCTGCCCCCGGTACTGGCCGACCGGGGCCTCGCGGGCGCGCTCTCCGGCCTCGCCGCGGACTGCGCGGTGCCGTGCAGGATCGACGTCGACGTGCCCACGCGCTGCGCCGCGTCGGTCGAGGCGACCGCGTACTTCGTCGTCGCCGAGGCCCTCACCAACATCGCCAAGCACAGCGGCGCACGGCACGCGACGGTCACGGCACGGGGGAGCGGCGGCCGACTCCTGCTGACCATCGAGGACGACGGCCGGGGCGGTGCTGGGGGCACCTCCCAGGCTTTCGGCTCTGGGGGAGAGGAGGGCGGCTCCGGGCTCACCGGAATCCGTCGCCGTATCGCCGCCCACGACGGCACCCTGGCCCTGACCAGCCCACCCGGCGGCCCGACCGTCCTGACCGTGGATCTGCCCAGTGGCTCCTGACGTACATGAGAGGGAACGTGTCATGCGGATCGTGATCGCCGAGGACGACCCGTTGCTGCGCGAGGGGCTCGCCCTGCTGCTGCGCGCCGAGGGGCTGGACGTGGTGGCCACCGCGGGCACCCCCGACGAGGCGCTCGACGCCATCGACGTACACAAGCCGGACGTCGCCATCCTCGACGTACGGATGCCGCCGACGCACACCGACGAGGGCATCGTCGCCGCGGTCGAGGCCCGGCGCCGCCGCCCCGACCTGGCGGTGCTCGTCCTGTCGGCCTACGTCGAGCAGAGCTTCGCCACCGAGCTGCTCGGCGGCGGCGTGAACGGGCTCGGCTATCTCCTCAAGGAACGGGTGGGCCGGGTCGAGGAGTTCCTCGACGCGCTGCACCGGGTCGCCGCCGGGGGCACCGCCATCGACCCCGAGGTCGTCGCCCAGCTCTTCACCCGCTCCCGCCAGGACACCCGCCTGGAACGGCTCAGCCCCCGCGAACGCGACGTACTCGCCCTGATGGCCGAGGGGTTGGGCAACTCCGCCATCGCCGGGAAACTCGTCGTCACCGACGGCGCCGTGCACAAACACATCCGCAGCATCTTCGCCAAGCTCGACCTGTCCCCCACGGACCAGGTGGACCGCCGAGTCGCGGCCGTGCTGCGGTACTTGGAGGATCTACGACGACTCGTCTGAGGCCGGGTGGCAGGTGACGGGTGACCGGGGCCGGGACCGATGACCGGTGACCGGCCCGGGGCCGACCCGCGAACGCTGTCGGTGGCTTCCGCCAAGTAGGGGGTGAGAGACCGCCGTTCGGCGGTCCGGAGACGGAGGTCCCATGACAGCGGGCCCGGACGACGAGGAGCTGCTGAGCCGTACGGCTCGCGACCCAGCCTCCTTCGAACCGCTCGTGCAACGCCATTCGAGAGCCCTGCACGGCTACTTCGCGCGCCGCGCGCCGACCGCCGCCGACGATCTGCTCGCCGAGCTGTGGCTCCAGGCGTATGCGACGCGCCACGGCTTCGACCCGGAGCGCGGGTCGGTACGGGCCTGGCTGTTCGGTGTGGCCAGGAACGTGCTCTCCACCCACTGGCGCCGGATCGCGAGGGCCCGCCCGGACCTCCCGGGCGCTACCGGGGACGACGATCCCTGGGAGGCCGTGGACAGCCGCCTCGACGCGGCGGCGGTGGCTCCGAGGCTACGCACCCTCCTCGCCCAACTGCCCAAGTCCGAGCGGGAGTTGTTACTGCTGGTCGCCTGGGAGCAGTTGACGCCCAGCGAGGCCGCCGCCGTGGTCGGCATACCGGCCGCCACGGCCCGTACCCGTCTGCACCGCGCCCGGAACCGGATGCGCTCGGGCGCCCCCCTCGACCTGACCGGAGAACGCACATGACCGACGTGACCGATCTGACCGAACGCGACGACTTCCTCGACTTCCCCGGCGCCGACGAACTCGTCGCGGCCGGAACGGTGGCCCCGCCCACGGACGACAAGATCATGGCCGTACGCGAGATGCTGGCGCTGATCGCGGACCGCGAGAACGAGCAGGCACTCGCCGCCGTGGCGCACGACAACACGACACCGCTCGGCGCGGCCCGCCGCGACGGGCCCACGGCGGCGCTCGCACCCCCGGGTGAGCCGGAGCCGGTGACGCGGCGGCGCCGCCTCTCCCGTCGCGGGCGGCGCGTCCTGGTCGCGGTCGCGGCGGTGGCCGCCATCGCCGCGGGGGCGACGGTGTACCCGGTGGTGGACATGGGCGGAAAGCCCGCGGCGACGGCCTCGGCCGGGTCGCGGTTCCTCAACGACATGGCCGAGGTCTCGAAGGAGACACCGGTGACCCATGGAAAGTACTGGATGGTCAATATCTGGGCGAAGGACGGCCGGCACACGGCGCTCTTCACCGTGTACAACGACGGGTCCCGTTTCACCTGGACCCGAGCGGCGAACGGCAAGCTGGTCTGGTCCGGCCACACCATCGACAGCTGGAACGTGGGCAAGCGGCGCATCCCCTGGACCCAGTTCGGCCAACTGCCCACCGACCCGGAGAAGTTGAAGGCCTACTTCCCGAAGAATCCCGAGGAACGGATCGAGCAGATCATGACACTGCTGGCGGAGTCGCCCGCGAGCCCCGCCCTGCGCGCCGCGCTCTACCAGATCGTCGCGAAGAGCCCGGACGTGACCATGAAGCCCGGGGTCAAGGACAGCCACGGCCGTCCGGGCACCGAGATCATGCTCCACATCCATTACATCGAGCAGCCCTCCAAGGTCCACAAGCCCAATTCCCCGCCGAACACCAAGCCCATCGCCATCGACTACTACAACCACTACGTTATCGACCCGAAGACGAGCCGCATCCTGGAGCAGGGCGCCCCCGGCCCCAACCCGGACGTCCGCACGACCTACCTCAAGGTCGGCTGGACGGACCACATCAGCTGACCCCGCACGCCCAACGCGCCCGTCCGACCAGCGGACACACTTGCGGTGGAAGTTAGGTAACCCTTACCGTTCCCTTTCGCACCACTAAGGGTCCCGGCCGCACCGCGGTCCGCCCGCGGCGAGCGCTTCACCGACGCAGCCTGGCCGTCCGCAGCCGCAATCCGCTCACAGGACGGGCACGTGAATCACTCGACCTTCGGTCTGTACGACCCTGCCCGCGACCACAGTGACTGCGGTGTCGGTTTCCTGACCCGTCTCGACGGGACGCCGAGTCACGACGTGATCCGCAGGGGCGACGAGGCGCTCCGCGCCATCCCGCACCGCGGCGGCAAGTCCGCCGAGGGTGTCGGCGACGGCGCGGGCGTCAGCGTCGACCTGTCGGTGGAGTTCTTCGGCGCGCTGACCGGGGAGCCGCTGCGCACCGGCCACTTCGGCGTCGCCAACTGCTTCGTTCCGAAGGACACTTCGCGTCGTGCCGCGGCCGTCGCCCTGGTCGGCCGCAGCATCGCCGAGCAGGGCTTCGAGCCGCTGCTCGTACGTGACGTACCCGTCGACCACAGCGTGCCCCGCCCCGCCGCCGAACCACACCAACTCCCCCTCGTGCAGTGGGTGTTCCGCGCCCCGCAGGACTGGGCGCGGCCCGCCGTGGACGCCGCCGCCCACCGCGCCCTGCTCGCGATCGAGGCCGTCGCCTACGCCGACGACACCTACGCCGGCCTGTATCCCCTGTCGCTCAGCGCACGCACCCAGGTACTCAAGGGACGCCTCAACTCCGGTGAGGTCATCGGGTACTTCAAGGACCTGAACGACCCCCGGCACTCGGTCCGCTCGCTCTACTTCCACACCCGTTTCTCCACGAACACCGAGCCGCACCCCACCATGGCGCAGCCGTTCCGGCTCATGGCGCACAACGGGGAGCTGAACACCGACCGCAAGAACCGGCTCAGCGACGAGGCGTTGGCGCGCGCCCGCACCCGGAGCATCGTGCGGCCCCCGGGTCAGTCCGACTCCAGCCGACTCGACCAGACCCTCCAGAGCCGGGTGTTCGACGACGGGCTCGACCTGGTCGAGGCGGTCGTGTCGCTGATGCCGCCCGCCTGGGAGAACGACCGCACACTGCCCGCCGCCGTACGGGACATGCTCGAATACTTCTCCCTCTACGAGGAGAAGAACGACGGTCCCGCCGCCGTGATCTTCAGCGACGGCGACGTCATCGGCGCCCGCCTCGACCGCCTCGGGCTGCGTCCGCTGCGTACCGTGGAGACCGCCGAGTACCTGATGGTGGCCTCGGAGGCCGGTCAAGTCGCCTTCCCGGACAGCGAAGTCGTGCACCGGGGCCGGATCGAGGCGGGCGGCATGCTGGTAGTCGACCACCGCACCGGACGCCGACTGCGCACCCGCGAGATCCTCGACACCCTGGCCACCCGCCGCCCGTACTCCCAACTCCTCGACGCGGCCCGGGTGAACCTAGACGACCTGCCCGCCCCCGACTACTACCGGGGCACCACGACACTCGGCTACGACGGTGATCTCGCCCTCGCCGGACGGTATGTGGCGTACTCGCTGAACCAGGAGAGCTTCCGCTTCCTGCTCGACCCGATGCTCACCAACGGCTCGGAACGCATCTCCGCGATGGGCTACGGCAACGCCATCAACGCGCTCAGCGACACCGAGGGCGGCATGGCGAAGTACTTCTCGCAGCGCTTCGCCCAGGTCACCAACCCGCCGCTGGACAGCATCCGCGAGGCCGACGGCATGAGCATGCGGGTCGCCCTCGGCCCCAAGCCGGACGGCACGGGCAGCGCGGGCGGACGTCAACTGGTCGTCTCCTCGCCCGTGTTGGGACACCTCGACATGGTGCGGCTGCGCGACCAGCGGATCGTGCCGCTGGAACGGTTCGCGATGCTCTACGACCCGGTGGCCGGGGACGAGACGGCGAACGCCGACTCGTTGCGGGCCGCGCTGGACCAACTCTGCGACGACGTGGAGGTGTTCGCGTCCCGGGGCGGCGGCATCGCGGTCCTCACCGACCGGGCGATTTCCTCGACCCGCGCTCCCCTGCCGGTGATTCTCGCCGTGGCCGCCGTGAACCAGCGGCTCATCGAGACGGGTCTGCGCCTGCGCGTCTCGATCGTGGCGGAGAGCGGACAGTTGCCGTCCTCGCACCATGTCGCGACCGCGCTCGGCTTCGGCGCCTCCGCCGTCTACAGCCTCAGCGCCCGGCTGCGCGCCGAGGAGAAGCACCCGAGCGCACCGGCCCCGGCGGGTGAAGTCACGGAAACCGACCGGGCGTTGGCGCGTTTCCGCAAGGCGGCGGAGAAGGCCCTCGCGAAGACCATGGGCCGGGTCGGCCTGTGTACCGCCGAGAGCTACATCGGCGGCGCGTTCTTCGAACCGAACTACCTCGACACCCGCGACGACGTCTTCGCCCGCGTCTTCCCGCACATGGAGGCCCCGGTCGGCGGGGTCGGCTTCGCGCGGATCGCGCAGGCCGCGACCGAGTGGCACGAGCGGGCCCGTGCCGTGGAGACCGAGCAACAGGTGCCGCTGCTGGGCCTGTTCAAGGAACGGTCGGACGGCGCCGGACACTCCTTCGGCGTCTCGGCGGTGCGCGGATTCGGCGACATGGCCGAGGAACGCCCGGAGTTCGGGCGCGAGGCCGACCCGGACGCCCTCCGTCTCCTCACCCTCGGCCAGCTCGACGACGCCTTCGGCATCAGCGACACCGCCTACCGGAACACGGGCTACGACGCGCTCAGCGACGCCGAGATCGACGTGTTCCGGATCACCCCCGGCTACCGGGCCTTCCTCCGGACCACCCACGAGGAACGCTCCCGCCGCCCGTCCGCACTGCGCGACGTCCTCGCCCTGCCCGCCGACGTCACCGGCCTGCGCACGGCGGAGGACTTCGCCCGCGAGCTCGGCCGGTTCTCCACCGCGGGCAACGCGAGCGTGACGGTGCGGGGAGTCGTCGTATCGGCCCTGGACGCCCAGACCTTCCAGCTCGCCCTGGCCGGGGACGCCGACCGCCACACCGCCCTCGCCGAGGGGCTCGCCCTCGCGCACCCGGGCGCGGTGGAGACGATCGCCGTACGTCCCGAAGGCGTCACCGTCACCGCGACAGGCACCGCCGCCCGCCTCCTCGCCCTCCTCCGTCCCGCCCCCGAAAGCCTCCAACTCACCGACGTACAACCGGCCCACGAGATCACCCGCGCCCTCGCCTCCGGCGCGATGAGCCACGGCGCGCTGGTGGCGACCGCGCACGAGGCCGTCGCGCACGGCACCAACATGGTCGGCGCGATGTCCAACAGCGGCGAGGGCGGCGAACACCGCTCCCGCTACGGCACCATCCGGGGCTCCCGGATCAAGCAGTTCGCGTCGGGCCGCTTCGGCATCTGGGCGGGCTATCTCGCGGACCCGATGCTGGAGGAACTGGAGATCAAGATCGGGCAGGGCGCGAAGCCGGGCGAGGGTGGCCAGTTGCCCGCGCCGAAGGTCACCGTGGACATCGCGGCGGCGCGCGGCGGCACCCCCGGCATCGAGCTGATCTCTCCGCCCCCACACCACGACACGTACTCCATCGAGGACTTGGCCCAGCTCATCCACGACTGCAAGGCCGCACGGGTGCGGGTCGTGGTGAAGCTCGTGTCCTCCGAGGGCATCGGCACCATCGCGGTCGGTGTCGCGAAGGCGGGCGCGGACGTCATCAACGTGGCCGGAAACACCGGCGGTACGGGCGCGGCGGCGGTCACCAGCCTCAAATACGCGGGCCGTTCGGCCGAGATCGGTGTCGCCGAGGTCCACCAGGCCCTGGTGGCCAACGGGTTGCGGCAGAAGGTGATCCTGCGCTGCTCGGGCGCGCACCAGACCGGCGGCGACGTCGTGACCTCGGCGCTGCTGGGCGGCGACAGCTTCGAGTTCGGTACGACGGCGTTGATGATGCTCGGCTGCGTGATGGCGAAGAACTGCAATGTGAAGTGCCCGGCCGGACTGACCACCAACTCCGAGGCGTTCGAGGGCGATCCGCGCGCTCTGGCGCAGTACCTGCTCAACATCGCGCACGACGTACGGCAGATCCTCGCCCGCCTCGGCCTGCGCTCCCTGCGCGAGGCCCGGGGCCGCACGGACCTGCTCCAGCTCCTCGACCACCCGGCGAGCGTCGGCCGCCTCGACGTCCGCCGACTGCTCGCCCGCGTGCCGGAGAAGGTCGTGGCCGAACCGGAGTACCTGGAGAAGGACTTCACGACCGACGACACCCTCCTCGACCACGTCCGTACCGCACTCGTGGACCGCCGCGAGACAGCCGTCCTCATCGACGGCATCCACCTCCGCAACAGCGACAAGTCGGTGGGCGGCCAGCTGTCGATCGACATCGAGCGCCTCCTCAACCACCAACTGCCCGCTACGGCACCGGCGTTCACGACCGACGACCGAGGCCGCCGTCGCCTGGCCGACGACGCGGTCCGCGTCCGTACCACCGGCTCGGCGGGCCAGTCGTACGGCGTCTTCTGCAACGACGGCATCACCCTCGAACACACCGGCACCGCGAACGACGGTGTCGGCAAGAGCCAGAGCGGCGGCCGGATCGTGGTCCGCGCCCCCGGCGGAGGCAGTACCGAACGCGGCGGAAACGTCCTGGTCGGAAACTTCGCGCTGTTCGGCGCGACCGGCGGCCGGACATTCGTACAGGGCGAGGCGGGCGACCGGTTCGCGGTGCGCAACTCCGGGGCGACCGCGGTCGTCGAGGGCATCGGCGACTTCGGCTGCGAGTACATGACCGGCGGCACGGTCCTCAACCTCGGCGGCTTCGGCAAGGGCCTCGGCAACGGCATGAGCGGCGGATTCCTCTACCAGTACGACCCGTTGGGCGAACTGGCCGACCGCGTGAGCGCCGACTCCCTCCTCGTCTTCCCGGTGACCGACACCGCGCACGGCGCCTTCCACGAGGAGGCCGTACGCCTGCTGCTGACCTGGCATCTGGAGGCCACCGGCTCGGAGTTGGCGGCCCGGCTGCTGCACGACTGGGACGCGGCACGGCGGCATGTGTACTGCGGAATGCCCCGCGCACTGCTCCTCTACCAGGACTCGGCGGAGATCCTCGCCGCCGCGACCCGGGCGGAGCTGCTGGACGAACTCGCGACCTCCGTCGCCACGGACAAACTCCGCGCGTTCAAGGTCGACTACCGCGACCGCCGCACCGTACTCGGCGGCAGGGCACCGGAGTTCGGCGACCAGGGCAGCGACGACATGTTCTCGCTGCTGTCCTCGTACACCGTGCTCGCGGTCGCGCAGGACCTTGCCCTGCGACGCGTGCCGGGCGCGACCGGAGCGGACGACCCCCGGGTCGCCGAGGCGGTCCGCAACCTCGTCCTCACCGAGGACTTCTTCGTCAAGCAGCGGGTGGTGAAGTACCTGCGCGGCACCCTGGAACGCTTCCACGACGAGGAGTTGGCCACCCTCATCGCGAGCAAGCGCCTGGACGACTACAAGCGGGCACTGCGCCAGCGCAACAACCTCAGCGTGGACGCCCCCGGCACCTACGGCTGGATCGTCCACCAGCACACCAAGAACGCCGGCCTCGTCCGGGCCGCCCGCTTCGACGAGTTGCTCGCCACGGCCGCCCTGGACGACATCGCCACGCGCCGCGCCCCGCAGGCCCCGACCGAGACGGTGACCACGTGACGCTCCTGCCCCCGACCGGTTCCCTCATCCCGGCCGACGCACCGTTCTCCGCCCAACAGGAGTCCTGGCTGGCCGGGTTCATCGCCGGCATCGCGGCCGCCGGACGCCGGGAGGCCGTGTCCGGTGCCGCACCCACCGCCACGATCAACGTCCTGTTCGGCACCCAGACCGGCAACGCGGAGTTGCTGGCCGAGGAGTTGGCGGCGGGCGCCCGAGCACGCGGCCTCGCGGGATCGGCAAGCGCGCTGGACGCCATCACACCCGCCCAATTGGCCACCATGTCCCACGTGTTGGTGGTGACCTCCACCTACGGCGAGGGCGAACTCCCCGACAACGCGGGCCTGTTCTGGGAGGCCCTCCAGTCCGACACGGCACCGCGCCTTGAGGGCGTCCGGTACGCGGTCCTCGGCCTCGGCGACACGGGCTACGACGACTTCTGCCAGGCCGCCAAGCTCATCGACACCCGACTGGAACAGCTCGGCGCGACCCGCCTCCACGAACGTGTCGACTGCGACGTGGACTTCGAGGAACCGGCGGCCGAGTGGACGGCGGCGGTCCTGGAGCGCGTGGCGGCCGAGACGGGCACAACGGGCGGAAGTACAGGGACTGTTGTTGCGCCCCGCACGCGCTCCCCCTGGAACAAGCGCACCCCCTACCCGTCCCGGCTCGCGGTGAACCGGCTCCTCTCCTCCCCCCGGAGCGAGAAGGAGATCCGCCACTACGAGTTCGACCTCGGCGACAGCGGCATCACCTACGAGGCCGGTGACGCACTGGCCGTGGTCCCCCTGAACGACGAGGCGTTGGTCGGCGCGCTCCTGGACCACCTGGGCGCGAGCACGGACGAGGAGTCGGCCCGCCTGCTCCGTACGGAACGCGAAATCCGCACCCCCTCGAAGGAGTTGATCGCGGACCTGGCCGAACGGGCCCCGTCCGGCGAACTAGCGGCGGTCGTCGCCCACGGCGACCGCTCGGACCTGGACTCCTGGCTCTGGGGCCGGGACGTCCTCGACCTCCTCCGCGACGCGGGCCGGTCGGCGCCGGATCTCACCGAACTCCTCTCACTCCTGCGGCCGTTGCAGGCCCGCCAGTACTCGATCTCGTCGAGCCCGCTGGCCCACCCCGGCCGCATCCATCTCACCGTCGCGTCCGTCCGCTACGGCAGACACCGGGGTGTCGCGTCGACGTACCTGGCGGACCGAACGGGCAACGGGGACGGGGGAGTTGGCATCTACCTCCAGCCCAACGCGACGTTCGGTGTCCCGGCGGGCGACGACGTCCCGATGGTCATGATCGGGCCCGGCACGGGCATCGCCCCGTTCCGCGGCTTCCTGCACGAACGGGCCGCGCGCGGCGCCACCGGCCGCAACTGGCTGTTCTTCGGCGACCGCCACCGCGAGACGGACTTCGTGTACGAGGACGAGCTGGGCGAGTTGCGCGAGCGCGGGGTGCTCACCGAACTCGATCTGGCGTTCTCCCGCGACCAGGCCGAGAAGGTGTACGTGCAGACCCGGATGCGGGAACGGTCGCGCGAGCTGTACGCCTGGCTGGAGGACGGCGCCCACGTCTACGTCTGCGGCGACGCCTCCCGGATGGCGAAGGACGTGGAGGCGGCGCTGCTGGCGGTCGTCGCGGAACAGCGCGGACGCGGGGACGACGACGCGGCGGAGTACCTCGCGGACCTGCGCCGGGCGAAGCGCTACGTACGGGACGTGTACTGAGGATGGACGTGTACCGAGGATGACCGACAACCAGGGCTGTGGGTACGAGGGTTGCTGCGGTCGGCGCGGCGGCAGCGCACGGCTGATCGACGCGCGCATGCCGGAACTGGCCCGGTGCCTGACGCTCTTCCAGTACGTCCACGCGGTCACCGGCGGCCCGGTCGCCCGCATCGACCAGGCCGGCGGCTACGCGGAACCGAGCCTGCGCGGCGAGGCGTTCGCGATCCGGCCCGGATCGATCACCCTCCGCGTCGACCCGGCCGGAATCGCCGCGGCGGTGATAGCGCGCGACGAGGACGCCGTAGCCCTACGACTCCTCGACCCGGCCGGACGGACCGTGCACCAGGGGCAGTTGCTGTCGGAGGGCGACCGTCTGCTGGCCGGGCTGGCGCCCACGGTGCGGGCGGGAGCGTCGGTCGGCGGGCCGCCGTCCATGGCTCCCGAGGCCCCGGCCGCCGCCTGGGAGTGCGGCGACCAACTCGCCCAGCTGGACGCGGTGTTGATGGACGGGGGCGGGGTCGCGCGACGGTCGGCGTTCCACCGCTACCGCGGCGGCGCGTACCGCCCGATCGAGGTCGACGTCGTGGCCTCGGTGCTGGACCACGTCTGCTCGGTCGGACTCCCCATCGGTGTCGCGGTGTTCGCCCCGTCGGCCATGGCCATGCAGGCGTGCGCGGGCCGGGTCCACGTCACGGACCGGACCGTGGGGGGAAGGGTGTTCGCGGCGGTGGCGGACAGCTCGCTGGAGCTGGACCTGGCCGCCGTCCGCGCCTGCCACCTGGTCCGCTCGACGGCGGCGCACGGCCCGACCTCGGCACTGGAACTCGACGACGAGAACGGCCGCTGCGTGGCCGTGATCACCCAGTTCGGAATCGTCGGCGAGGACGTGCACACGGCCTGGGAACACCTCACGGAGTCACTGCCGGACGCGGTGTGACCGGCCCTCCCGGAAAATCCTTACCGGCTCGGCGGGGCCGGGGCGGAGACTCGTCTCATGGTCGACATGGTGAGCACGGGCGAAATGGACCGGTTCCGGGAGGCGGTCGCGGAGTGGGCGGCGGCGGCCGGTGACCCCGGTGAACCGGTGCGCGAGCTGGCCGCGGAACTCGGCGTCCGGGTCGCCGTACTGCTCGAAGGCCCCAGTGACGTCGCGGCCGTGGACGCACTCGCGACCGCCCGTGGCCGGGACCTGTCCGCCGAGGGAGTCTGCGTCCTGTCGATGGGCGGCGCGATGAACGTGGGCCGCTACGCCCGCCTCCTGGGCCCATCACCATCCGACCCGGGTCTGGGCCTGCGCCTGACCGGCCTCTGCGACGAACGTGAACGCCCCTACTACGCCCGGGCTTTCGACAGCGTGGGCGCACCGCACCAGGCCGTCTTCGTCTGCGCGGCGGACCTGGAGGACGAACTGATCCGCGCACTGGGCCCGGCCCGCGTCACCGAACTCATCGACGCGGAGGGCGACTTGCGCCCCCTGCGCACCTTCCTGAACCAGCCCGCCCAGCAAGGCCGCACCGTCCAGCAGCAGTTGAGACGCTTCTTCGGCACGACGTCGGGCCGCAAGATCCACTACGGCCGAGTCCTGGTCGAGGCCCTCACCCCCGACCGCGTCCCCGCGCCCCTCAACGACTTGCTGACCACCTTGTAACCACAGCAGCGCGGCAGGCTACCCGGGCACACTCAACTCTCGTCGTGAGAGTGGACTTGCATAAAGAGAGTCCACCCCCTATCTTCATGAGAGCCAGCTCTCAGCAAGCAGCAAGCCCGAGCGGGCACAGCACAGCCCGAGCGAGCCAAGCGAAAAGGACCCCACCATGCCCACCTCCGCCACCTCCCCCGCCCCCACCCGCACCATCGCCCTCCCCAGCGGACTCACCGTCACCGTCCAGGAGTTCGGCGAGAACACCGAGGGCACCGGCGTCCTGGTACTGCACGGCGGCGCCGGCCCCCGCACGGTCGCCGGCATCTCGAACGCCCTCTCCGAACACGTCTACGTCGTCACCCCGACCCACCCCGGCTTCGACGGCACCCCCCGCCCGGAACGCTTCGACACCGTCGCCGACCTGGCCATCGCCTACCTGGACCTGCTCGACACGCTGGACCTCAAGGGCGTCATGGTGATCGGCAACTCCGTCGGCGGCTGGATCGCCGCGGAGATGGCCCTGCGCGACAACCAGGGCCGCATCGGCGCCCTGACCCTCCTCAACGCGGTCGGCATCCACGCCCACATGGTCGAGAACCGCGTCGTCGACCCCCGCGCCATGGCCCCGGCCGACATCAGCCAACTCTCCTTCGCCAAGCCTGAGTTCCGACCCGACTTCGCCTCCTTCACCGACGAGCAGCGCGCGGCCGCCGGCGCCAACCAGAAGACCCTGGCCGTGTACGGCGGCGAACACTTCACCTACGACCCGAAGCTCCGCGCCCGCCTGCACCGGGTGACCGTCCCGGTCCTGGTCGTCTGGGGCGAGGAGGACGGCATAGCCCCCCTCAAGTACGGCCGCGGTTACGCGGATTCCTTCCCCAACAGCCGCTTCGTACCGATCGCGGACGCGGCCCACTTCCCGCAGATCGAGCAGTTGGGCGCCACCCTCGGAGCGATCGGCGACTTCGTGGACACGGTGGTCAAGCCGGGGTCGACGGACTGAGAGCGGCCCGGGGAACACGGGGAACACGGACGAACGCCCCGCGCGGAGCGGGGCGTTCGCCGGGCGGGGCGCCGACGGTCGGTCGTGCCCGGTCAGCAGACGGGCAGCGGGTCCGTCTCGCTGTAGATGGCGGTGTCCTTCATCCAGCCCCAGGCCCCGTTGTCGGCCTGGGTCCACTCCCACCGGTAGGGGTGCGGGCCGCCGACGTAGCCGCCGTTGTCGGAACGGCAGACGAACCAGGACGGGTTGGAGTACATGTACCCGACGACGGTCGTGGTGCCGCTCGCGTAGACGGGGGCGCCGGAGACGTTGTTGCACCACCAGTGGGAGCCGCTGTACCAGCAGCCGGACGCGAGAGCGGAGGCGGTGGAGGCGGTGGAGGTGAGC
This sequence comes from Streptomyces sp. NPDC002276, assembly GCF_053891435.1. Lineage (NCBI taxonomy): Bacteria > Bacillati > Actinomycetota > Actinomycetes > Kitasatosporales > Streptomycetaceae > Streptomyces > Streptomyces sp. NPDC002276. Next base: position 82,085 of record NZ_JBSFCQ010000015.1, read on the forward strand.
CCACTGGTCGTGGGAGGAGTGCCGGTGGGGGCGACGGCCCGGCCGCCCGCCACGGAGGCCGGCGCGGCGGACGCGGCGCCGGCACCGGTCAGGGCGAGCGCGGCGACGGCGGTACAGGCTGCGACTGCGCCTGTGATCTTGCGGATCAGCATGAGTTTCCCCGATTCATGTGCGGTCGTTGGTCACGGACCTGGTCAGGGTCTGAGGGCCGCGGGGCGGGTGCTGGCTCCCCCGCGACCGTCCCAGCCCTTCGCCGCTCCAGGTTGGGACAGCCGACACCACCGGCGCCACACGTTGAAGCCCTGCCTTAAACGGAGTCCGTCCAGTGGTCGTGGGCCGGTGCGCGGAACGCGCCGTTCAGGAGAGCGAGCCCCGCAGGAGTGGTCGTATGCAGCATGTACTTGCCGCGGCGCATGCTCAGCAGCAGTCCGACCCGGCGCAGGACGGCGGTGTGCTGGCTCACGGCCGAACCGGAGATGCCGAACCGTTCCGCGAGTTCACCGGTGGTGCGGCCGGTCACGACGTCCTCCAGGATGGCGGCGCGGGTACGGCCCATCAGGTTGCCCAGGCTCGCACCGGCGGAGGCGGCGTCGGGTCCCTGGGCCCAGCCCAGGACGTGCTGGATCGGGTGGACGAGGACCGGCGTCCGGCCGGGCGAGGGCGCGGCGAGCATGACCGGTCTGCGGACGCAGTAGAAGGACGGTTGCAACAACAACCCCCGGTCTTCCAGGCGCAGTTCGCGGTCGACCGGGTAGTCGACCTCCAGCACGGGCGGCCGCCATCGCATGACCGGCTCGAAACTCGCCAGCAGTCCCTCGGCACCGCCCGTGAGCACCGCCCTGGCACGCAGCGCGCCGTCGGCTGCGACCTGTGCGCAGATGTGCGGCCAGAACTCGTCGAGCGCCCGCCGGTAGTAGCCGTGCAGGGCGGTGCCCAGGTCGTGCAGCGCTTCGGGCTCCCCGCCCGCCAGGGCCCGCAGACCGGTCGTCGACGGCGGCGGACTCGGTCTCACGGGCGAGGCGACGAGCCTGGTCAAGTCGCCCCGCAGGGTGGCCTTCGGGGTACGGAGCACGGTGTCGACGGCGCTCTCCAGATCCGGGTAACCGCCCAGGTCCGGGGTGAGGAAGTCGGGGGTGTAGCCGCGGGACGGCAGCAGCGCGGCGAGCAGCGCGGCACCGTCCCGGATCAGCCGCGGCCGGACCCGCCTGCGCCACTGACCGAACACCAGCAGGCTGTCCCTGTCGATCAGCATCTGGAAACTGTTGGAGATCTCCCACAGAGGATCGGGGGTGGCCGCGACACGCAGCCGCGCGATGTCCCCGGCAGTGAAGTGCACCCGCAACATAGCGGTCTCCGGACGAGGTAGTCACCGTGTGAACATGCCACCGACAATGACCAGCCCCGGACCGCTCGGACAAGGCGTCATTCGGCCGCGTGTCGAGGGGGGAGTGACATCCCCCGGGTCCGTGACCCGGGGGATGCGCGTCGCTCAGCCCTACTACGGCAGCTTCACCACCGAGTAGTCATCGCAATACCCCGCCGCCGAACCGGAGTTCTTGTAGCAGTACACCGACGCCGCCGTGTTGGAGACGCCCGTCGTGAAGAAGATCGGTTCCTGGGCGTACGTCGTCGTCGACGCCCGCAGGTACGTCTCCGTGCCGCCGAAGCTCTTCACTCCTACGGCCACTTCCTCACCGGCGGTGCCCACCTTCGCCCAGGCCGCCAGCAGGTAACTGCCGCCGGACGTAAGGCCGGTGACCGTCTGGATCGCGCCGCTCGCGCTCACCCCGGTCTGCAACGAGTACGTTCCCGTACGGGCGTTGGACGCCGCCACGCTCGACGCCGTGCCCGTGCTCTGGGTCCACGGGGTCAGCGCGCCCGTCTCGAAGCTCGGGTTCGTGACCGTGTTGGTGGAGGACGTCAGCGGTTCCACCGCGAGGTCGTCGCAGTAACCCGCCCCCGTTCCACCGGCGTTCTTCCAGCAGTACACCGTGGCCGTCGTCGTCGACGCACCCGTGGTGAAGAGGATCGCCGCCTGCGAGTACGACGTCGACGCGACGTTCGTGTACGTCTCCGTGCCGCCGAAGTTCTTGACGCCTATCGCCAGCGTCTCGCCCGCCGTCGCCACCTTGCCCCAGCCCGTCAGCAAGTACGTCGTCGACGGGGTCAGGCCCGTGAGGGACTGGTTCGCGCCGCTGCCGCTCGCCGCCGTCGTCAACGCGTCAGCTCCCGTACGGGAGTTGGCCGCCGTCACCGAGGACGCCGTACCGCTCGCCTGCGTCCACGGGGACAGACTGCCCGTCTCGAAGCCCGCGTTGGAGAGGAGGTTGCCGCCGGTGCCGTTGTACGCGCCGATGTTGGGAGCCGCGGTGGCCGACACCGCGTTGCCGTAGGCGTCGAAGCCGCCGTTGGACGCGATGACCGCGCCTGCCCTGATCACCGGGGACGACGGGTGGACCTGGTACGCGTTCTTGCCCGTGTACGACGAGGACGTGTTCGCGTTGCCCGCGTTGCGGAACTCCGGGTCCGACGTCACCTTGGCCGCGTCCGCGGGCTCGCGGGACGGGTGATTGCCGTAGAAGAGGTTGTTGGAGTAGGTCGAAGTGCCGGTGGTGGTGAAGTAGTTGCCGGAGCCGTAGTTGAAGACGGCGTTGTTCTGGAAGGAGAGGGCTCCGCTGATCGAGGTGCCCGAGCGGGAGTAGAGGATCGGGGTGCTCAGGCCGTCACGCACCGAGAACGTGTTGTTGTAGAAGAGGGGGACGGCGGAGGAACTGCCGCTCTGGTTGGGGACTCCGCCCACGAAGTGCAGGACTCCGCCGCCGTGTGTTTGGGTGCCTGACGTGGGGCAGCCGGAGTTGCTGCCGTCGTTCTCGCTGATGTTGTAGCGGACCACCGTGCCGTCGCTGGGGACGGTCGACGTGGGCTCGTTGGCGATGGTGAAGGGGGGCATCACCAGGAGGAAGCCGCCGAGGTTCTGGTGGCTGTAGTTGTACTGGAACGTGGTGTTGTGGTTGCCCCAGTCCACGTCGAAGCCGGTGCCGTCGGCGCCGTTGACGTGGCAGTAGACCTCGTTGTTCTGGACGACGGTGTTGGAGCTGCCGGACATCCAGATGCCCGCCGAGGCGCCGTTGCAGTACTGACCGGAGGGCGGGCAGGTCGACTTGGCGCCGCCGTAGCCCGCCTTGTTGCCGTCGATCAGGGCGCCGTCGTTCTTGACGACGAGGATGTCGTCCGCGCCGTCGTACGTCATCGTGTTGTTGCGGATGACCGTGCCTGTGGTGAGGCCGGTGCCCTGGCCGTCCGCGTCCGGGGTCACCGCCACCGCTATGCGGTCCACGTGGTCGAAGGTGTTGTTCTCCACGACCACGTCGTTCCACGTGGAGACGGGGGTGGTGTGGTCGGTCTGGACGCCCACGCCCGCGTTCGTCGCGTACCAACCGCCGCCGTAGCCCGCGATGTTGTGGATGTACATGTCGTGGACGCGGATGTGGTTCAGGACTCCGCCGGAGCTGTTCTCGGCCAGGACGCCCGAACGGTACGCGGGCGACGAGGCGTTGTCGATCAGCTCCAGGCCGCCGATGTCCCAGTACTGCTGGTTGAGGAGGTGGATGACCGCGCCGGTCGCGCCCGCCGCGTCGATGATCGGCTTCGCGCCCGAACCGTACGACGCCATCGAGATGTTGCTGCCGGAGGCGCCCGAACCGCCGGGGGCGAGCTGGCCCGTGCAGGTCGTGCCCGCCTTGAAGAGGATGCTGTCCCCGGCCGCGAAGGTCGTGCTGTTGACGCTGCCGACCGCGTTCCAGGGGCTGGCGCTGGTGCCGGTGCCGTTGCTGGAGGCCGAGCAGTCGACGTAGTAACTCGTGCCCGCCGCCGCCGCGTTGGTGGCCGTGACGGGGACGAGCAGGGCGCCCGCCAGCGCGGCGAGCAGGGCGAGGATTCCCGGCTTTCGGCGGGTGGCGGAAACTGGTCTGTCGGGAGAACCGAATCTGCGACGCTTCATTGCGCGCTCCTTGGATGGGTGGATGTGTCCCTTGCCGCTGCGTGCGGCGAGATTCCCCTCTTCACCAGGCGCGATGACCGGTTGCCGCCGGTGCGCCTGGAGCGTGTGGTGCTGTCCCGACGCCGGATTGGACGGCGTCGGGGCAGCACGGAGCCAACAGCCCTGCCGGTTACGGAACTTGGGCCTTGAGCCTTGGGCCTTCGGGCTTGGGCTACCAGGACGCCAGTGAGCCGTCCGCGTTGCGCCAGACCGGGTTGCGCCAGCGGTGGCCGCGTTCGGCGGCGGCGCGGACCTTGTCCTCGTCGACCGTGATGCCGAGACCGGGGGCCGTCAGGCGGTGGATGTAGCCGTCCTGGACCTCGAACGGGGACGCGTCCGCGAGGTAGCCGAGCAGGCCGCTGCTGTCGCCGTAGCCGATGCCCAGGGACTGTTCCTGGATGAGGAAGTTCGGTACGGCGAAGTCGAGTTGGAGGCTCGCGGCGAGGGCGATGGGGCCCAGTGGGCAGTGCGGGGCGACCAGTACGTCGTAGGCCTCGGCCATCGCCGCGATACGGCGGGTCTCCGAGATGCCGCCCGCGTGGCTGATGTCGGGCTGGGCCACCGCGATGCCCGCGCCGAGCACCTCCCTGAAGTCCCAGCGGGAGAAGAGGCGTTCACCGGTCGCGATGGGGATGGACGTGGCGCGGACGACGTCGCCGAGGTCGCGGGTGAACTCCGGGAGGACCGGTTCCTCCACGAACATCGGCAACAGCGGTTCCAGGTACGGCAGTACGCGACGGGACATGGCTCCGCTGAAGCGGCCGTGGAAGTCGAGTGCCACGTCACGGTCCGGGCCGATGGCTTCGCGTACGGCGGCCACCCGGGCCACGATCGCGTCGATCGCCGCGGGGGTGGCGAGCGGTTCGAGCTGCGCGCAGGGGTTCATCTTCACGGCCGTCAGGCCCTTGGCGACCTGGCCCGCCGCCGACTCGGCGAGTTCCTCGGGGGTCTCGCCGTAGAGCCAGCCGTAGATGCGGACGCGGTCGCGGACGTGGCCGCCGAGGAGTTGGTGCACGGGGACGCCGTGGGTCTTGCCCGCGATGTCCCACAGGGCCTGGTCGATGCCGGCGAGTGCGCTGCTGAGGACCGGGCCGCCGCGGTAGAAGCCGCCCTTGGCGAGCATCTGCCAGTGTTCCTCGATACGGGCGGGGTCCTGGCCGGTCAGGTAGTCGAACATCTCCTCGACCGCCTTGGCCGTGGTGTGGGCCTTGCCCTCCACGATGGGCTCGCCCCAGCCGGATATGCCCTCGTCGGTGTCGACGCGCAGGAAGAGCCAGCGCGGTTCGACGAGGAACAGCTCGTATCCGGTGATTTTCATGCTGCGGACCTCCGGGTCCTACGGGTATGACGACTACGGGTACGGGGAGCGGTTTTTACGGGGAACGGAGAGGTCCTACTCCTGCGAGCTGATGCTGCGCCCGCCGTCCACGACCAGGTTCTGGCCGGTGATGAACGACGCGTCGTCGGAGCCGAGGAAGGCGACGGCGGCGGCGATGTCCTCGGGTTCGCCGATCCGGCCCACCGGGGTGCGGGCGGCCGTCTGGGCCCGGTACTCGTCCGGCGCGTCGGTCCACAGTCCGGTGTCCACCGCACCCGGCACGACCGCGTTGAACCTGATCCGGCCCGCGTACTCGACCGCCAACTGCCGTACCAGCGCGCTGACTCCGCCCTTGGCCGCCGCGTACGCGGGGAAGCCGCTGAAGCCGAGGACCGCGTGCACGGAGCCCGTGACGACCACCGCGCCACGGGCCGCCGAGAGCAGCGGGACGGCGGCCCGGACGCCGTAGAAGACGGAGTCGAGGGCGAGGCGGAGGTGGTCGTGCCAGGAGTCGTCGTCGAGTTCGTGGATCGCGCCGGGGAGGTTGCGGCCGGCGTTGAGGTGCAGCAGGTCGAGGCGGCCCGTCCACTCCTCGACCGCGCCGATCGCCGTCGGCCATGCCGTAGGGGACGTGACGTCCAGCCCGAGGTGGCGTGCCTCCCCGCCCTTGGCGCGGATCTCCTCGGCCACTCGCCCGGCCCCGGCCGCGTCCACGTCGGTGACCAGTACGGACGCGCCTTCCTCGGCGAGGCGTCGCGCGGTGGCGGCGCCGATGCCGGACGCGGCGGCGGTGAGGAGGGCCGTGCGGCCGGTGAAACGAGAGGCGTGACGGTCGGGGTGGTGCTCGGGGTGATGCTCGGGGGTGGTGCGGCTCATGGTGTTCCTCTCGGCGTGACCGGCCCGTCCGGTCATCCGTCAATCGGTACTGTCCTGCGGTCCTCGGTACTCGTCCTGCGGTCCTCGGTACGGTCTGCGATCTGCGGTACTCGTCCTGCGCCCCTCCGTCCGACCGGCGGCTCGGTCGTCCGAGGGGACGGGAACCCGTAAGGGAACGGGAACCCCTACTGGTCAGCCCGTAGTACTCGGCCCCGCCGTGGACCCCCGCAGCACCAACCGCGGCTCGGTCGGCACCACCACGTCCCCCGGCGACTCCCCCCGGATCTCCGCGACCAGCGCGTCCACCGCCGCCGTCCCCAGCTCGTGCAGGGGCATCGCGACCGTGGTGAGGGGTGGGGTGAGGTAGCCGGCGACGGGGAGGTCGTCGTTGCCGACCAGGGAGATGTCCTCGGGTATGCGCAGGCCGCGTTCGTGGATGGCCCGCATCGCCCCGATGGCCTGGGCCAGCGAGCTGGTGTACAGCGCGGTGACCGGGGGCCGGTCCTCGACGGGGGTGAGGAGTTCACAGGCGGCCGCCGCGCCGCCCTCCTCGGTGAAGTCGCCGGAGGCGACCGGTGCCGCGAGCAGTCCCAGTGCGGCGGAGTGCCGGAGGAACGCGTCCCTGCGGTCCTCACTGGGGGTGATCCCGGAGGGGCCGGCGATGTGGCCGATCACCCGGTGACCGAGTCCGTGGAGATGGTCGAGGGCGGTGACGCTCGAACGCGCCACGTCCATCGTGACGTTGCGGCCCGAGCCCTTGACGGCGCGGTTGAGGAAGACGTGCGGAACCGGGTTGCGGCTCAGGGTCTCCAGTAGGGGGTGGTGGGGGCGGGCGGAGGCGATCAGGAGGCCGTCGACGCGGCCCTCCTTGACCAGGTCGTTGAAGGTGTCGTCGGCCTCCTGGCCGTCGAAGTCCTCGGCGAGCAGGGAGAGATAGCCCAGTTCACGGGCGCGCTGGTAGGCGCCGCGCGAAATCGTCACGTACGTCGGGTTGTTGAGGGCCGGTACCAGGAGGGCCAGGGCGTGGGTGCTGGCCCCGGCCAGGGCGCGGGCACCGGAGTGCGGGCGGTAGCCCAGGGCGGCGGCGACCTCGTGGATGCGCTGTCGGGTCTCGGGCCGGACGGACAGGTCCTGCCGTCCGTTGAGCACCTTGGACACCGTCGCCTTGGAGACTCCCGCCTCCTGTGCGACGTCCACCAGCCTTGCCCGTACGGGCTGTTCAGCCACGCGAATCCTCCCTGACTGCCGACCGAATCATCCTTGACCGCCGGATTCGCCTGGGGTGTGGCGTTCGGCATGCGGTGTTGCGTTTGACCTCTTGACACCTTCTGGCGCCGCAACCTAGCGTTCGCCGAAGTCGTTGGTCAACCGGTTTCCCTAGATGGATTTCAGTGATATATCCATTCAGGACCGGCATATCAGACGGTCCTCGCACAGCCGATGGGACTCGGTACTCGTCGAGGATTCCTGACTCTCTGTAGTAAACCCCTGCAAGCACGATGAAATCGGCATGTGCCGATGATGGGTGAGGTGTGCAATGAAGCGCTCCGGGAGACTGCTCGCGGTCGCCACCACGGTCGCCGCCCTGGCGACGTCGCTCGCCGCCTGTGGCGGCGGCTCCGACTCGACCTCGGCGGACGGGACGGTCACGCTCCACGTGGAGGCGTGGAAGGGCGGCGGCGCGGAGCCGGCGAACATCGCCGAGATCAACAAGGCGTTCGAGGCGGCGCATCCGAAGATCAAGATCGACTTCAAGTACACCACCGCGGACCCGACCTACACGCAGAAGCTCCAGCCGGAACTGCTGGGCGGCAAGGCCGGGGACGTCATCATGATCGACGCCGACAAGATGAAGAAGTGGGGCGCCTCCGGCTACCTCGCGGACCTGTCGAACGAGTCGTGGGTCAGCTCCATATCCTCGGCCGCGAAGCCGTTCACGCAGAGCGACGGCAAGACGCTGGCCATGCCGATGGAGCTGATCGGCATCGGCCTCTACGCCAACATGGACCTGCTGAAGAAGGCCGGGATCACCGAGGTCCCCGCCGACTGGCCGACGTTCCTCGCCGACCTCGCCAAGCTGAAGAAGGCCGGGGTCACGCCCATCTCCCTGCCGGACAAGGCGGGTTGGACCGGCAGCTCGATCTTCCAGGCGAGCGGTTCCACGACCGTCTACCAGAAGAACAAGCAGTGGGACGCGGACTTCCTGGCCGGGAAGACCTCCTTCGCCTCGGACTGGAAGGAGCCGCTCGACCAGCTCAAGACCCTTGGTGACAAGGGCTTCGTGAACTGGAAGAACGAACTCGGCGTCGACGAGTGGTCGCAGGGGCCGCAGGACTTCAGCGCGGGCAAGAGCGCCTTCTGGTACCAGGGTGCCTGGCAGGTCTCCAACATCAAGAAGGCCGGTTTCCCGGTGTCGTTCGCCCCCTGGCCGGGCGGCGCGGCCGGTACCAAGCCGAACGCGATGCTGTTCTCCGGCACGGCCTGGGGCGTCAACTCCCAGTCGCAGCACGCGGATGCGGCGAAGGAGTACGTCAAGTTCTGGTCGCAGAGCGCGAATCTGGCGAAGTACCTGGACGCCGAGCACGCCGAGTCCCCGTTCACGGGTGGCACCACGCCCGACTCGACGGAGACGACCATCTTCAACACCGCCTTCACGGAGGGCCGTTACCGGGTGCTGCCGTCCAACACCTGGTACGGCTCCCAGTCGGAGACCGACACCGGCTCCAAGATCCAGTCATTCCTGCTGGGCCAGTCCGACGAGGCGAAGACGCTGAAGGACATCCAGACGGCGGCATCCGCCAAATAGCCGTATCGGTGGGGTAGTTGGGCCGTCCGGCCAGTCGAACACCGGCCGGGTGATCGAGCCGGCCGGCCCACCCATCCCCATCACTCGCCCCCGCCCAAGCCGCTCCCGTCCCACCCACTCCCCCAAGGGGCCTGACGGCCAAGGAGGTTGATCCCCCGTGTTCCACCGACGGCGTGCCACCATGGCCGCCTTCCTGCTGCCCGCGATCGCCGTGTACGCGCTCTTCATCCTGTATCCGCTGTTCAAGGGCGTCTACTTGAGCCTGACCGACAGCGTCGGCGGCCCGATCTCCCACTTCGTCGGCACGGACCAGTACAAGGCGATGGCGGACGACCCGCAGATATCCGCGGCCCTGTGGCACACGGTCCTCTACGCCGTCGTGGTCGTCGTCGTGCAGAACGGCCTCGGGCTGCTCTTCGCGTCGATGCTGTTCCGCCGCGAGCGGGTCCGAAAGGCCCTGAGCGTCGTCCTGTTGACCCCGACGCTGATCTCACCGCTGATGGCCGCGTTCATCTGGTCGTACCTCTTCGCGCCGAACGGCGGCCTCAACGCCCTACTCGACGGGGTCGGTCTCGGCGGCCTCAAGCACGTCTGGCTCGGCGACCCGTCCACCGCGCTGTACTCGGTCGCGACCGTCAACATCTGGATGTTCACCGGCTACTCGTGCGCGATCTTCCTCGCCAGCTATATGAGCATGCCGACCGAACTCCTCGAAGCCGCCGCCCTGGACGGCGCGTCCGGCTGGCGCCGCTTCCGCAGCATCGAGTGGCCGCTGCTGGCGCCCGCGCTCACCGTCAACGTGACGCTCAGCCTGATCGGTTCGCTCAAGGTCTTCGAGTTCCCGCTCGTCCTGACCAACGGCGGCCCGGCCGGCGCCACCGACACCCTGACCCTGCTCGTGTACCGGAACATCTTCGGCGGCGGGAAGTTCGCCTACGGCGTCGCCATCGCCGTACTGCTCCTGGTGACCGTGGTCGTCCTGTCCAGCGCGACCAACTCCCTGCTCAGACTGCGCGAACGGCGCGTGTGACGACGTACGGACGCCCTCAAGTGCGCACGCACCCCCGACAGTTCACCGTCGACACCGCTGGAACGGTCGGCACCGCTGGAATCGTTGGAATCGGACGGATCACTCCATGACCTCACCCCCCTCAACCGCGGTCCCCGCGGCGGAAGTCGGCCGCCCCGCCGGGAAGCCCGACGCGCCCCGGCCCCGCGCCGCCGCCCCGTGGACCCCGCGCAGACTCGCCACCGGCCTCGGCACCACCGCACTCACCCTCGGCACGGTCCTCTTCGTCCTGCCGTTCGTCTTCACGATCGTCACCTCGCTGCGCACGGCGGCGGACGTGGCGCGCTCCCCGCTGGGCATCCCGCACTCCTTCACCCTGAAGAACTTCACGAACGCCTTCAGCCAGATCCACTACGGCACCAGCACCCTCAACACCCTTCTGATCACCGGGCTTTCGTGCGTTCTCATCACCGTGCTCGGCGCGCTCGCGGGCTACCCGCTGGCCCGCATCACGGCGGGCTGGTCGACGGCGGTGTACCGGCTGTTCATCCTCGGCACGTCGATCCCCGTGTTCGTCGTGGTCGCCCCGCTGTACCTGCTGATGCGCGACCTGAACCTGCTGGACACCTACGCGGGCGTCGTCCTCATCTACACCGCGATCAACCTGCCGCTCGCCGTGTTCTTCTACACCAGCTTCATCCGGCAGATCCCGGCCGACCTGGAGGAGGCGGCGGCCCTCGACGGCTGCGGCGCGCTGCGCACCTTCTTCGTCGTCATCCTGCCTCTCCTCCGCCCGGTCACCAGCACCTTGTTGACGTTCATCGCGCTCCAGATCTGGAACGACCTGCTGGTCCCCCTCGTCTTCCTCCAGGACCCGGGCAAGCGCACGGTCATGGTGAACGCGTACTCCTTCATCGACCCGCACACCGTCCAGCCGACCACCCTGTTCCCGGCCGCGCTGCTGGGTGTGCTGCCCCTCCTGGTCATCTTCATCTTCTTCCAGCGCCAGATGGTCGCCGGCATGTCGGCGGGAGCGGTCAAATGACGGACCATCAGTTTCCGGAACGGCCCCTGCTCACACCTCAGTTGGTCAGTACCCGGGTGATGGCCATCCTCAGGTCGGCCGACGCCTCCGCGCTGCCCGCCGCGGCCCGTGCCCTCGCGGCCGGCGGGATCACCTGCCTGGAGGTCACCCTCACCACCGCCGGTGCGCTCGACGCGATCGCCCGGATCAAGGACGAACTCGGCGCCGGGGTCTCGGTCGGCGCCGGTACGGTCCTCACCACGGCCGACACCCGCGACGCGCTCGCGGCGGGCGCCGAGTTCCTGGTCTCCCCGAACGTCGAACCGGACGTCATCCACGACGCGGCCGACCAGGACGTCCCCTTCTACCCGGGAGCGTGGACGGCGACCGAGGTCACCACCGCCTGGCGAGCGGGCGCGGCGGCCGTGAAACTCTTCCCCGCCTGCACCGGAGGCCCCACCCATCTGCGCCAACTCCGCGCCCCGCTACCGCACATACCGCTCATGGCTGTCGGCGGCGTCGACCTCGAAGCGGCCGGGCAGTACATGGCGGCGGGCGCACTCGCCGTCGGCGTCGGCTCCCCGCTGCTGCGCGACGCCGACCGGGACCCCACCCCCGAGGCGCTGAACGCCCTCACGGCCCGGGCCCGCGCACTGCTGGAGACGGTCAGGCCCGGCACCGGGCCCGAGGAGAAGAACCATCTATGAACACCCGTAAGCCTGTTGTCGAGAACGACGAGCCCTACCTCGTCACCGTGGGCGAGACCCTGGGCGTCCTGTCCGCCGCCGGTCCCGGCCCGCTCACCCTGGGCACCACCCTGCGCCTCGGCATCGCCGGCGCCGAGTCCAACGTGGCGATCGGCGTAAGTCGCCTGGGCGGCAGGGCCACTTGGATCGGCCGCGTGAGCGAGGACGAGCTGGGCGAGCTGGTGCTGCGCGAACTCCGGGCGGAAGGGGTGACCGCTGTGGCCGTACGCGACGCGGCCCCGACTTCCCTGCTCCTCAAGGAGAGACGCACCAGCACGCACCACCGGATGCGCTACTACCGCACCGCGACGGCGGGCGTCCGTCTGACCCCCGAGGACATCCCGGAGGACGTCGTGGCGGGGGCGGCGGTCCTCCACATCACCGGCATCACACCGGCGTTGGGGGAGGGACCGGCGCGTGCGGTCCGCCGGGCGGTCGACATCGCCCGCGAGGCAGGGGTGTCGGTGTCCCTCGACATCAACTTCCGTTCCCTGCTGTGGAACGAGGACGAGGCGCGGGAGGCGGTCCTCCCCCTCCTCCACGACAGCGACCTGGTGTTCGCGGGCCCGCACGAGGCGCGGCTCGCGGTGCCGGACCGCCACGAACCCGAGGAACTGGCCAAGGGCATCTGCGAGTTGGGCCCCTCCGGTGCCGTGATCAAGCTGGGCGCGGAGGGAGCCTTCGCGCTCCTCGACGGCCGCCCGCACCGCCAACTCGCGCTGCCCGCCCGGGTCTACGACTCGGTCGGCGCCGGGGACGCTTTCGTGGCGGGCTACTTGGCCGAGCTGCTGGCCGGCGCACCGGCGGCGGTCCGGCTCGACACGGCCGCCCGGGTCGGCGCGTTCGCGGTCGGCACGGAGGGCGACTGGGAGGGCCTGCCGCGCCGGGGCGAACTCCCGCTGCTGGACCACCACGACGACGTACTCCGCTGAGGACTGAACTCACGATGACAAATACCGGTATCGCAGGGCACGTTGACGTCCTGACGGGTTCGTACACACCGGACACGGGTGGTGAGGGCGTCGGCCTGACGGCGCTGCGGCTGACCCCGCAGGACGGTGGTCTGAGCGTGGTGGACGCGGTGGCGGCGAGCGGCGCGTCCTTCCTGGCCGCGCACCCGACCTTCCCCGTCGTCTACACGACACACGAGTCGACGCCGGGCGCGGTGAGCGCGTTCGCGCTGCGGGAGGGCGGGGCGCCGACTCCACTGGGGGCACCCGTGACCAGCGGAGGCGCGAACCCGTGCCACCTGACGGGCCACCCGGGCGGCGACTTCCTCCTCACCGCCAACTACGGCACGGACACGCTGCCCGGCACGGTGGCCGTACACCGCCTGGACGCGGACGGCCGACTGTCCGACCTCACGGACGTGGTCGAGCACAAGGGTTCGGGCCCGGTGGCCGGCCGCCAGGAGGGCACCCACGCCCACCAGGTCCTCGTCGACCCGGCGGGCCGCTACGTCCTGGCCACGGACCTGGGCGCGGACACGGTGTTCACATATCAACTGGATCTCGTCACCGGCCAGTTGAAGCCGGTGGCGGCCTCGCAACTCCGCCCGGGCTCGGGCCCCCGCCACCTCGCGTTCACCCATGGCGGCGACCTGGTCCTCAGCACCGACGAACTCTCCTCCACGGTGACCTGCCACCGCTACGACGCCGAGACCGGCACCCTGCACGAACTGTCCCGGGTGCCGGCCACGGCCGTAGCGGACATCCCCAACCAGCCCGGCGGCATTGTCACTTCGCCCTGTGGCCGCTACGTCTGGGTCACCAACCGGGGCGCGGACACGGTGGCGGCGTTCCGGCTGGCGGGCACGACCCTCGAACCCCTCGGCGAGGTGCCCAGCGGGGGGAGCTGGCCCCGAGGTCTGACCTCGGCGCCCGGGCGACTGCTGGTGGCGAATCAACACAGCGGGACGGTCGCGGTGTTGCCGGTGCGGGAGGACGGGACGCTGAGAGAGGCAGAGGTTGTGGTGGGGGTGGGTTCGGTGGTGTGCGGGCTGGTGGTGTGAGCGGCGGAGGCGCCGTTGAAAACAGCTGGCTCAAGTCCCGTACCGTGTCCGAGAATTCCCGGTGTGACGGACACGGGACCCATCGAGGAAGAGACGCCGGACGGGCTGCTGGGCTGGTGTCTGGTGGCCAACGTGAAGCGGGAGACCACGCGCGGCGAGGACGGTCTCGACATCCAGTACGGCACGAAGCACTTCCCGGTGGGCGCCCTGCTGTGGATCCCGCCCACGATCTGGGACCCCGGCCCGGGCCGCTGGCGCGCGGTCGGTCGGCACAGGGGCAACGGCCGCCGGTACGTCAACATGGTCGTGCACGCTGACGACTTGGAGAACTTCCGGGTCAAGGGCGTCTACAGCGAAGGGCTCGTCCGCAGCCTGAACGGCCGCAGCCACGACCCGGCCGCCCCGCGGACCCTGCGGGACCCGTGGACCCGCGAGCGGGCCCAGAGCTGGGCGGACATCCGGAACGACCACCGGGAGAGGATCGTCATCGACGGCCGGCGCCACCCGCGGATCTCCGTCCCCAACCCGCCACCGGCGGAACTCGCGGTCGGCGGCGAGATCCTGCACCTCGCCCAGTACGGCATCTGGGGACCCCACTACAGTCGCATGCCCCCTCCCGTGGAATGGGTTCCCGAGACCTGAGACGTGGCGTTACGCGGCATCTCTGACCACCGGCCGACGAAAGGGCGACCATGGGCGACAGCCCGCCGAGGGAACTCATCTCCCTCGCCGACGACGAGGGGAACAGCGTCGCGGTCAACGTGCTGAGACACGACGTCAGTTGGACACCCGGGCTCGACGCCGAGATCGTCGTCAGGACGCCCTTCGTGTCCGGCCGTACCGACCTGGTCCTGTACGCGGCGAAGCTGGAGTCCTGGGCCGCCGCGCTGGACCGGCTCGACGCCGGCGAGGACGTGGCGTGGATGAGGACGAACAACGGGCCGACGATCTGGATCCACCTCACCGGCGACCGTGACTGCCCGGAGGTGGCCGTGGAGGACGAGTCCGGGTCCATGGTCACCGTGCGGGTCCCGATCGTCCCGCCCGACGACTGGATCGCCGACCATCGCCGACGGCTGCGCGAGGTCATGGACCACTGGGTTCCGATGCTGTCGGAGTAGGTCGACCACCCGCTCGCCTCGGGGTCGTCGTTGTACAGCGGCTCGGTGAAGCCCGTGTCCGCGAGGTGGGGCAGCTTGCCCGCGTCGATCTGGGTCTGGACGTATTCCGTGGTGGCGTCACGACGGGCGGTGTCGACGGCGAGGATGAGCGCGCGCCGGACGGCGCGGCCGGGAGCCCCGCGTCACAGCGGCAGGTCGTCCGGCAGTACGCGGAACGCCTTCTGGCTGCCCAGCGGACGGACCGCACGGAAGTCGCGGCGGTCGAGGGTGAGGATCGCGTCGGTGTCGTAGTCGGCGGCCAGTGCCACGTTCACCGCGTCGGCGAGGTCGAGGTCCAAGGCGCGGTAGCGGAGACGGACCGAGTGCGCGGCGGCCAGATGGTCCTCCGTGATCTCCGGAACGACGACCCGGCCGCGCCGCATCCACCGACGGATGTCGTCGACCGCGCCGAGGGCTGCCTCGCGACCGAGTTCACGCGTGGCGACATGGTCGAGTTCCGCGAGCAGAAGGGGGGACATGACCAGCAGGCCCGCGGCCATGATGGCCTCGTTGGCCGCTCCGTGTTCCGGGTGCGTCGAGTCGAGGGCCGCCAGCAGGCCGGAGGTGTCCGCGATGACGATGATCACGCGGCGCTTCCGGCGTCCGTCTCGCGGCGGACCGCGTCCGCGACCGTGTCACGGACCTCCGCCTTGGGCAGCGTACGGCCCGGCCCTTCGAAGGTGCGCGAGAACAACGGCTCGTCCCAGACCCGGTTCGCCATGGCCGCAAGATGGATGCCCTGGCGGATGATCTCAGCCTCGCTCACCCCGCGCCGCGCGGCGGCCTCCTTGATGATCGCCAGATCCTCTGGATCGGCATAGACGTTGGTGCGCTTCATGGACATGTACCAATAGTAGGTCATGTACCAGATTGATGTACAGGGCCCGAACGTGGTCATCGGGCTCCGTCCATGGGTTCGGGAGATGCGGGAACCGGCCGACGGGGCATGCGCGAGAATGCGCGCATGGCTGACACGGGGGAGTTCTGGGACGGTCTCGCGGATCGCGCGGCGGCCTTCGACCGGGAGGCGGCCGTCGACGCCGCCGCCAGGGCCGAGGAGGAGCGGCTTCGGGTGGTGGAGCAGTTCCCGCTGAAGATCTGGGCCGACCTGTCTCTGGAGCGGTACGCCCTGGGGCCGACGGCCTACAAGAATCCGTCGTACTCGTTCTGCCGCCTGATGGAATACGGCACCAACAGCATCGGCAGCATCCGCGGCGGCAGCGCGGCGAAACACATCGTGTACCAGCACCGGTCGGGCGAGTGGCGGATCGTGCCCGCCGCGCTGCGCGGACTCCGCGTACACGAGGCGTGGGAGAAGGTGCGTGCCGAGTTCGCCACCTCCACCGCCCCGATGTGACCGGCTTCCGCCACCGCACCATCAGGACCACGAGTTGGTCACGTACGGTCGGCCACCCCCGGCAGCACCTCCGCACAAGCCACCGCACAAGGCCAGACCGCCGCCCCGACCTCCTCTGCCGTCCCCGCGCAGTCCCGTCGCAGCCAGTCCATGACCGTGCCCAGGATCGCGCCCGCGAGGAACGCGGAGACCGGGTCCGTGGTGTCGGGCTCCGTGGGCAGGCCCCGGCTGGTGCGGGCCGCGAGGGTGATGCGGTGGAGGAGGTGGTTGATCATGCGGGCGCTGCCCTCGTCGCAGAGGAGGGCGCGGTAGAGGGGGGCGTGGGCGGCGACATGGGTGAAGAGAGCGGGCAGGGGGTTGGGCAACGGGCCGCCGTCCGGGGCGAGTTGGCTGTGCGGGATCGGCTCCGTGGCCACCAACTCGTCGTACGTCGCGGTGCACGCGGCCACCGCCAGGTCGTGGACGTCGGCGTAGTGCTCGTAGAACGTCGAGCGGTTGACGCCGGCGCGTTTGGTGAGGTCGGCGACGGATATCTGGCGCAGGTCCCGTTCGGTGACCAGTTCGCGCAGGGCGGCTTCGAGGGCGGCGCGGGAGCGCAGGACCCGGGGGTCGGGGAGGCCGTGGCGTTCAGGGGGTTGCGCTGGCATGCGGCAACAGTATTCTCTCCAACACCTGGTGGTTATCCGACAGTTGTCGGGTAGGGCGGGAGGCCCGCATGGCTACGTACGTTCTCGTGCACGGCGGCAGTCACGGTGGATGGTGCTATCAGCGCGTCGCGCGGATCCTGCGCGCGGCCGGTCATGAGGTGTACGCCCCGACACTGACCGGGCTCGGCGAGCGGGCGCATCTGCTCGGGCCCGGCGTCGATCTCGACACTCACATCACCGACGTCACCCAACTCCTGCGCTACGAGGGGCTGTTCGACGCCATTCTCGTCGGGCACAGCTACGGCGGGATGGTCATCACCGGTGCCGCCGACCGCGCCCTCGACCGGGTCGGTCATCTCGTCTATCTGGACGCGGCCAACCCGGCGAACGGGCAGTCCCTCGCCGATGTGGCACCGGAGTTGATGGCCGCCTCGCGGGCGACGGGGAGGGTCGTCGACGGGGTGGAGCTGGTGAACTTCCCGGGTGAAGGGCCCATGCCCCACTACGGGTTGACCGATCCGGACGACATCGCCTGGCTGGCGCCGAAGATCACGCCCCACCCGTGGAAGTGCTTCGAGCAGCCGTTGCGGCTCCGCGACGAGGCGGCGGTGCGCGCGCTGCCGCAGTCGCAGATCGTCTGCACGTCCACCCTGCCCTTCCGCGATCCCGCGGACCTCGAACCGGCGCGTGCGGCCGGGCGGTTGTGGGACATCGACACCGGCCACGACCTGATGGTCAGCGAACCGGAAGCCGTCGCCGACCGACTCGAACTGATCGCCGCGACTTGACAGTCAGTCACATTACCGAAACGTAACCTACCGACAGGTATCACGAGTAACTTACCCGCAGGTAAGTTCCAGGCGAACCACTTTCCGGCGGCACCGGCGCACACACGTGGGACGCGTGTGTGCGCCACCGCGCCGCCGCTTCCTGACGGCCGCTCCACAGGAGGTTCGCCATGCCCGCACGCCAACGGCGCCTGCTCGGCGCCGCGTTCACCGTCGTCGCCTGCCTCGGGGCCCAGGCCCTCGTCATCGCGACGGCCAGCGCCGCCACCGCCTCGGACGAGGTCGTGTCCAGAGGGGTCACGATCCCCGCGTTCTACAACCCGCCCGCCACCCTGCCCGCCGCGAACGGCGCCCTCGTCCGCAGCGAGCCCCTCCCCCTCGCCCTGAGCCTGCCCGGCCTCGACGGCCCGCTCCCGGGCACCGCGACCCGGCTGATGTACAAGTCCACGGACTCGAACGGCCAGCCCGTCGCCGTCACCGGCGCCTACATCGAACCGTCCGCCGACTGGTCCGGCAGCGGCCCGCGCCCCCTCGTCGCGGTCGCCCCCGGCACCGTCGGACAGGGCGACCAGTGCTCCGCGTCCATGGGCCTGGAACACCCCCTCGTCTTCAACAGCCAGACGGTTTCGGTCGGTTACGAGGATCTCTCCATCTACCGCCTGCTCGCCGAGGGCGTCGCCGTCGTCGTCACCGACTACGTGGGACTCGGCGCCACGGACCGGCTGCACACCTACGTCAACCGGATCGACGAGGCGCACGCGGTGCTGGACGCCGTACGCGCCGCCCGTTCGCTCGCCGGAACCTCGGTCACCGCCGCCTCACCGGTCGGGCTCTACGGCTACAGCCAGGGCGGCGGAGCCACCGCGGCAGCGGCCGAACTCCAGTCCTCCTACGCCCCCGACGTCACCCTCTCCGGAACCTACGCCGGAGCCCCGCCCGCCGACCTGACCTCGGTCACCAAGGCCATCGACGGCAGCGAACTCGCCGGTGCGCTGGGCTGGTCGCTCAACGGGTTCCTCCAGTCCGACCCGGAGCTGAAGCCCCTCGCCGAGGCACACCTCAACGACGCCGGAAAGGCCGCGCTCACCGACCTGTCGACCATGTGCGTGGGCGACGCGCTGCTCGGCTACGCCTATACGAAGAGCACCAGTTGGACCACGGACGGCCAGTCCCTCAGCGGCATCATCGCGGCAACTCCCGCGTTCCAGGCCTTCGTCGACCAACAGCGCATCGGCACGCTGAAGCCGTCGGGGCCCGTCCGCCTCGCGACCGGCGTCAGCGACAACCTCGTCCCGCACGCCCAGGCCCGCCAACTCGCCGTCGGCTGGTGCGCGAAGGGCGCCGACGTCACGTACAAGGCCGTCGTCCTGCCGAGTGTCGGCAGCGCGCTCCTCAACCACTTCGCACCCCTGCTCACCGACCAGGGCGACGCGATCTCCTGGCTCACCGACCGCCTGTCCGGCAGGCCGGCCACCTCCAACTGCTGGACCATGCCCGTACAGCTCTGAGACCTCAGCCCGCCGGCAGCCGCTTCGCGATGTTCCGTACGACCTCGCCCGCCAACTCGGCCGCCGTGTCGCACAGTTGCCTGCCCGGCCCAGGTGCGTACACGGTGAGCTGGAACAGCTCGGTGGTGTCCTCGCCGACCGAGTCCGTGTAGGTGCGGTGCGGGGTCCGTACGGTGCAGCTGTCGTCCTCGGCCTCGTCGGCGACGTAGTAGCTCCTGGTGCCGGCGACGTTCACGAGATGTCCGTCGTCGGCGTCCAGCGAGTTGTCCCGGCTGAACTGGATCTCCACCTCCCGCTTGCCGTCGTCGCTGGACCAGTCGCAGTCCCAGGCACCGAACCCCCGGTCCTGGTTGGTGACTTGGACCCCGGGTACCCGCTTGAGGTCGGCGGCGTCGAGGAGCGTGCAGGCGTCCAGCCGGGCCAGCGACCCGGCCGCCGGTGCCGCCGCACGGCGGGGCACCGGGCCCTCGGCCAGTACGCCGACCACGTGATCGGTGGCCGCGTCGGCCAGTTGACACGGGTCCAGCGACGAGGCGCTCAACCGCTGCCCGACGACCCGGATCTGGGTGCCGTCCGTGGGCAGCACGGCACGCTCGCAGCTCTCCCCGTCCCGCTTGAGCGCCACCACCGTGAGGCCGCCGACCAGCCGGGTCGACCGGACGCCCTCGAAGTCGTCCCGGTCCGCGTCGAGGTTGACCTGGACGTCCGCGGTGTCGTCACCGCCGGCGTTGCGCACCAGGACGTCGCACCGGTCGATCTCCCCGTAGTCGGGGTCGAGGGCGGTCGCCCCGAAGCGGCTGAGCGAGGCGGCGTCGAGCAGACCGCAGGGGTCCGCCGTCCGTTCGTCGCCGAGCGTGCCCGCCCGCACGGCGGTGGCCGAGGCCTTCGCGTCAGCGGCGCCAACACCCTTGCCGTCCCCGCCCGTTGCACCCCACGGGCCGAGGAGGACGAGTCCAGCCGCGACCGCGCCCGTCGCCGTCAGCGCCACCGCGGTGATCGCCAGCGGGCGGCGGCGGACCCGGCGCGGCAGCGGAAGGGTGAGGACGTCCCGGGTACGGCGGGAGAGCCGGCCGAGCCGGAGCGTCGAGGCCGCGAGGGACAAGGTACGGCGGTCGTCCAGCCGCTCCTGGACATGCGCGGGCGGCGGGGCGGCCCGCGTCAGCAGCTTGCGGGCCCGTGCCGCGTCGGGCCGGTCCCGGGGCTCCACCGCCAGCAACTCCGCGAGCGGCTCGGCCAGTTGACCGGCCCGGCGCGTGGGCTCGATGTGCCCTTCGACAGCCCGCGCCAAGTACGTCATCAGATGCTCGGCCTCGCCGTACGGCGACTGCCCCTCGACCGCCGCGAACAGCGAGGCGCCGAGGGAGAACACGTCCGCCTTCTCACCTGCCGCCTCGCCCTTGGCCAACTCCGGTGCCAGATAACGCGGTTTGCCGCGCACGGTGCCGGTCGTGCCCTGCGTGGCGTCGCTGCCCAGCGCCCGCGAGATGCCGAAGTCCGTCAGCCTGGCCACGCCCTCGTCGGTGACGAGGATGTTCTCCGGGGTCACATCGCCGTGCACCACGCCCGCGTCATGGGACTTCACCAGCGCGTCCGCGATCTGGCAGCCGATCGACCCGACCTCCTCGGGCTCCAACGGGCCACGGTCGGCCATGAGTTGGGCGAGGCTGCGGGAGGGGACGTACTCCATGACGATCCAGCAGGCGGTGCCCTCGTCGACGTAGTCGAAGACGGCGACGATGTTCGGGTGGTGCAGCCGCCCGGCGTTGCGGGCCTCGCCCATCAGCCGCCGGGTGGCCCGATCGTCGTCCAGGCGCGCGCACTTGACCGCGACCCACCGCTGCAACCGCTCGTCCCACGCCCGCCATACGACACCCATCCCGCCCGTGCCGATGGGCTCGCGCAGGAGATACCGGCCGTCGATCCTGTCCCCGGCCGCTGGCACCACCGACACCGCCCCACCCCTCACGCACAGTCCTGACGGGTAACGGAGTGTACAGAGCGGGCACTTGCCGGTGATCGGATTCACCGGACTTCGGAGAGACCCACCCACTACCACCACACCCTTCGGCGGTAACTCGACTTCCCCAGACGAGAATTACATTTCCGTCTGTTGACAGTGTCATGCTCATTCACGCTACGCTCCCCGCGACCCGCACTCCCCTACGGCTTGCCGGAGTCCCCCCATGCCCGAGCACACCTCCCCCCACCCCACCCCCACCCTCAGCCGCCGCGGCCTGCTCGGCGCGACCGCACTCGGCGCGGTCGCCCTGGCAGGCGCCGGACAGACCAGGGCCGCCGCGGCCTCAACCCCCGCCGCCGTCACGGAACTTCGCGAACGGGCCGTCGTCGTCGGCACCGGTTTCGGCGGCGGTGTCACCGCGTTACGGCTGGCCCAGGCCGGGGTCTCCACCCTGGTCCTGGAGCGCGGACGGCGCTGGCAGACGGGCCCGGACTCGACCACGTTCTGCCGCTTCGCGAACATGGACAACCGCTCCGCCTGGCTCACCGACCACGCCATCGTCGGCGGCGTCGACAAGACCTGGACGCCGTACACAGGCGTGCTCGAAGCCGTCGTGGGAAACGGCATGACCGCCATGTGCGGAGCGGCCGTCGGCGGCGGCTCGATCATGTACCACGGCATGACCCTCCAGCCGACGAAGGCGGACTTCGCCACCTCCATCCCACAGGCCGCCGCCCTCTACGACGACCTCAACCTGTGGGCCTACCCCACGGTTTCGCGGATGCTGGGCATCTCCACCGTCCCCTACGACGTCCTCGCCTCCGACCCCTACAAGTCCTCCCGCCTCTTCCAGGACATCGCACCGAGAGCCGGCCTGACCCCCTTCAAGGTGCCGCTGCCCATCGACTGGGCCTATGTCCGGGGCGAGTTGGCGGGGCTGTACGACCCGACGTACACCACCAGCGACATCGCGTTCGGAGTCGACAACGGCGGCAAGCACTCCATCGACGTCACCTATCTCGCCCAGGCGGAGTCCACCGGCCTTGTCCAGGTGGCGCCGCTGCACGTCGTCCGCGACCTCGCGCTGGACGCCAACAAGAAGTGGGTGCTGTCCGTCGACCGCATCGACACCGGGGGCGCGGTCCAGGAGAAGATCCGGATCACCGCGGACGCCGTGTTCCTCAACGCCGGTTCGCCCGGCACCACCCGCCTCCTGGTCAAGTCCCGCGCCAAGGGCCTGATTCCGGACCTGCCGGACGCGATAGGCACCGGCTGGGGCAACAACGGCGACCGCATCTGGGCCTGGATCAACCCGTCCGGTGACGCGGGCACCCAGCAGGGCGGCCCCGCCTGCGTCGGCGGACGCGACCCGAACAGCGGCATCCCGCTCACCGTCGTGCACGCCGGATCACCCGTCCAGCAGCCGGGCGTGACGGCCCTCACCGTCGTCGGCTTCGGCATCGTCGACGGCGCGGGCACCTGGGCCTACGACGCCGACACCGACGACGCCGTCCTCACCTGGCCGACCGACGCCGACGCCGAACTCCAGGCCCTGATCGCGGCCAAGATGCAGGACATCGCCACGGCGGGCGGCGGCTTCATGATCGACACCAACGCCCAAGCGCCGTCCACCTGGCACTCGTTGGGAGGCGTCCCCTTCGGCGACGCCGTCGACCTCACCGGCCGTGTCCTCGGCCACCAGGGCCTCTAC
The DNA here is from genome assembly GCF_053891435.1 of Streptomyces sp. NPDC002276. Taxonomy (NCBI): domain Bacteria; kingdom Bacillati; phylum Actinomycetota; class Actinomycetes; order Kitasatosporales; family Streptomycetaceae; genus Streptomyces; species Streptomyces sp. NPDC002276. The sequence goes on from NZ_JBSFCQ010000015.1 coordinate 105,045, forward strand.
GTCCTGGACGGCGCCCGCATCCCCGGCTCCACCGGCGCCTGCAACCCGTCCATGACGATCGCCGCGCTCGCCGAACACAGCATGCGGACGATCGTGCGGCAGGACCTGGGGCGGGTGTTCTAGGCGGCCCAGGTGACCGGGAGCGCGCGCAGCCCGTACACGATGTTGTCCTGGTTGTAGGCGAGTCGGTCGGCGGGAACGGCGAGCCGCAGGCCGGGCAGACGGCGGAACAAGGTCGTGAGGACGGTCTGCAATTCCACACGGGCCAGGGTCTGTCCCAGGCACTGGTGGATGCCGTACCCGAAGGCGACATGGCGGCGCGCGTCCCGCGTCACATCCAAGTCATCGGCCCGGCCGAAGAGTTGACGCTCCCGGTTGGCCGTGGACAGCATGCAGATCACGCCGTCCCCGGCCGGGACCGTCACCCCGCCTACCCGCACGGTCTCGGTCGCCGCGCGCCCCAGGCCCAGATGGATGATCGTGAGATGGCGCAGCAGCTCCTCCACGGCACCTCGGACCAGACCCGGGTCCGCCCGCAACAGGCCCAGCTGCTCCGGGCGTCGGAGCAACGCGAGCACACTGACGGCCGTCATATTGGCCGTGGACTCATGCCCGGTGACCAGCAGGAGGAAGCCGAGTGACGCCGTCTCCTGGTCGGTCAGGTCCTCGCGGGCGGCGAGCCGACTGAGGATGTCGTCGGCGGGTCGACTCCGCTTCCGAGCCGCCAACTCCGCCAGATAGCCCATGAGTTCGGCGTGCGCCCGCTCCGCCTCCGGCCGGGTGGTGCGGTTGTCGAGCAGCGTCCGGCTGAGCGACTGGAACAACTCGTGGTCCTCGTACGGCACCCCGAGCATCAGGCAGATGACCAGCGAGGGGATCGGCAGCGCGAAGTCCGCGACCAGGTCGGCCGAGCCGCGGCCCTCGGTCATACGGTCCACGGCCCGGTCGACGATGTCCTGGATGTCCGGGCGCAGTTGCTCGATCCGCTTGACCAGGAAGTCCTTGCTGACCATCCGGCGCAGCCGGGCGTGCTCGGGGTCGTCCATGCGGATGAAACTCGGCTTGGCGGTGGCCAGTTCACGCTGCCCGGCGGAGAGGAAGGGGAAGCCCGGTGTGCACGCGTCGGCGCTGAAGCGGGCGTCCGCCAGTACGGCCCGGACCTCGTCGTAGCCGGTGACCAGCCAGCACGCCGTGCCGTCCGGCAGCACGGCCCTGGAGACAGGGGCCTCGCGGGCGGCGGCGGTGTAGGCGGGCGGCGGGGAGAAGGGGCAACTGCCGTAGGGGGCGGGGAGGTTGATGGAGGCGACGGTCGTCATGGGAGAGCCGGCTCCTCGTCGTCGACCAGGGTGATGGCGCCACTGGGGCACAGGTCGGCGGCGAACCGCACCTCGTCCGCGAACCGCGCGTCCGGGTCCGGGACGAGCAGCGCGACCCGCCCCTCCTCCTCGTCCTGCTCGAACACCTCGGGCGCCGCGCCGACGCACTGCCCCGCGCTGCAACAGCGTTCGCGGTCCAGGAGGACGGTGAGAGTGGGCTGCTGGTCGGAGGGGGTGCGGAGGGTGTTGAGCGTGGCGCACATGGCGGCGGTCTGGCCCGCCAGGACCAGCAGCTCGACGAGTTGCCCGGGACTGAGGACTCGGGCAAGACGGCCCCAAAGTCCGTCGGGAACAGGTGAGTTGACGGCGAGCAGGTCGGCCGCCTCCAGCAGGGCCCGGTCCTCGCCCGCCCAGGCATACGCGTCCAGGTCGGCGGCCGTCGCGTCGATCTCCGCGGCCGTCAGTCCGGCGTCCGCGGCCGGGGTGCGGTGCCGCCGGTGGACGTAGGCCGCGTCGAGCCGGTGGGCGACGCGCAGGACGATCAGCTCGCGTCGGCGGTGGCCGAGGGTGCCCTCGTGGGTGAGGACGCGCGCGAGGGAGAGCCAGGCGTGGGCCAGGACGGGGTGGTGGGCGAGGGTGCCGAACAGGTTCTCCCGGCCGGGACCGTCCCGGTGCGAGTCGGCGAGCAACGACCGCAGGACCGGGGGCCATTCGGCGGGCGGGAGGGGAGGGATGCGGGGGACGCGGGTCGTGGTCATGGTGCTTTCACCTTCCGATTCACCTTCCGACGGAGACACGGAGACATGGAGCCGAGGAACAAGGCGTCGGCGTGGTTCACCAGCGGGCGACGACCACTCCCGCGCTGGCCCCGCTCGCGAAGCCGAACATGCCGACCAGGTCGCCGCGTTGAAGCCGTCCGGCGTCGAGGGCGGCGGCCAGCTGGAGGGGGATGGTGTTGGTCGCCACGTTGCCGTGGGTGGGGAAAGTGGCCAGGACGCGGCCCGGGTCGACACCCACCCACTCGCACACGACCTTGGTGAACGGCACCGACGGCTGGTGCACACAGACGAGGTCGAGGTCGTCGCCCTCGACGCCCAACTCCCGCATCGCGCCCCGTACTTTGTCGGGCAACCCGTCGAACGACCCCACCAACTGGGCGGAGTCGATGCGGAGATGGCCGAGCCTGCGGTGCTGGGCGTACGGGTTGGGCAGGGTGGCCGCCCGCCAGCCCCAGGAGTTGGCGAAGAACCGGGAGCCGAGGATGCCGGGCCGCTCGCCCGCCTCGACCAGCAGCGCCGAGCCCATGTCGCCGGTGCTGAGGCTGGGCAGCGCGGTCGGCAGGTCGGCCGGGTCGTCCACCTGCCAACGGCTCTCCCGGGTGCTGACCTCGGCGGTGGTCACCAGCACCCGGCGGTACCGGCCGCCCCGGATGAACGCGTCGGCGACCTCCAGGGCGTTGAGGACTCCGTTGCAGGCGTTCTTCAGGTCGAACACCGGGCAGCCCAGGCCGAGTTTGTCGGCGACGACATGGGCGGTGGCCGGCTCCTCCATGTCGGCGAGGATGCCGGCGTAGAGGAGCAGGTCGATGTCGGCCGGGTCGGTGCCGGTGTCGTCGAAGAGGCGCCGGGCCGCGTGCGCGGCCAGGTCGGAGGGCTGCTCCAGGTCGTCGGCCACGGTGCGCTCGGCCAGCCCGTACATGCGCTGGAGCACCCCGCGCGCCAGCGGCACGGCGGGGCTGCCCGCCCGGAAGCGGTCCTCCACCGCGGCCACGCTCTGCCGCCCCTCGGGGATGTGGACGGTGGCGTGAACGATCGTGCTGTGAACGGTCATTGATCCTTCCTGCGTTCAGTCCCTCGGTGCTCAGCCCTCGGACGTCAGTGCTCGGCGGTGAAGAGCAGCACGACGTTGTGCCCGCCGAACCCGAAGGAGTTGCTGACGGCGGCCCGGACGCGCTGGCGGCGGGGGAGGCCGGTCACGCAGTCCAGGTCGTAGGGGAGGTTGTCCGGGGTGAGGTTGGCGATCGGCGGCACGGTGGAGCGGTGCACGGTGAGGGCGGTGAGCGCGGCCTCGACCGCGCCGGACGCGCCGAGACCATGTCCCAGAACTCCCTTGGCGGCGGTGACACTTGGCCGGTGCGGCAGCACCCGCTCGATCAACTCGGCCTCGGTCAGGTCGTTGAGCGGGGTCGAGGTGCCGTGCGCGTTGACGTGGTCGACGTCTCCGGGCCCGAGCCCGGCCTCCGCGAGCGCGGCCCGCAGCGCGGCCTCTGCATGAACTCCCCCCGGTGCGGGGGCAGTTGGATGGAACGCGTCAGATGTCTGGCCGACACCCGCGAACCGGGCGTAGCGCCGCTGCCCCCGGGCGCGGGCGTCCGCCTCCCGTTCCAGGACGAGGACGGCGGCGCCCTCGGCGATCACGAACCCGTCCCGGTCCGCCGCGAACGGCCGTGAGGCGGCGCCGGGTTCGCCGACCCGGGACGACAGCGCGCCCATCCGCTGGAAGCCGGAGGTGATCACCGGGGTGACGGCCGCCTCCGCGCCGCCCGCCACCGCGATGTCGCACAGCCCGGCGAGCAGCAGCGCGCGTGCCGTTGCCAGGGCGGTGGCCCCGGAGGCGCAGGCGGTCTCGGTCGCCAGGGAGGGACCATGAGCCCGGAGGTCCAACAGGACTTCTCCGGCGGCCATGTTGGAGATCAGCATGGGCACGAGGGCGGGCGACACCAGCTCAGGGCCGCCCTGGTGATGGCGGAGGGTCTGGTCCTCCAGATGGGCGGCCCCGGCAAGACCGGAGCCGATCACCACGGCGACCCGGGCGCCGTCCCACCCGGCGGGGTCGAGCCCGGCGTCGGCGACCGCCTCCCGCGCGGCGAGCACGGCCAGTTGGCTGAAGCGGCCCATGCGCCAGGCCTTGCCGCCGCCGATCCGGGCCTGTTCCGGGGTCATGAGGGGGATGCGGCAGGACAAGTCGACGGCGCAGCCCTTGAGTTCGGGATCGGTGGCCGCCGTGGAACGGCCGCTCAGGACCCCCTCCCAGGTGGCCGCGCGGCCGACCCCGGCCGGGGTGATGAGCCCCAGGCCGGTGACGGAGACGGGTGCGCAGGGTGCTTTCATCATGCCCGCTTGGCGTTCAGCGTGGCGACCAGCTCACCCACGGTGCTGTGCCGGGCGGCCTCCTCCTCCGCGACCGGAACCCCCAGCTCCTCCTGGAGCGCCAGGGCGAGTTCGGCCAGCGCGAGCGAGTCGAGATCGAGGCTCTCCAGGGTGGCCTCCGGGCGGATGTACTCGGGGCTGACCTCGAACTTCTGGGTGAGTACGGCGGTCACGGCGGTCTGCACGGGGGACATGGCGTTCCTTTCGGCGGGTGAACGGAGCAGCGCGATCAGGGCACTTGGCCCATTTCGCGGTACGCGGACAGCAGGCATCGGCGGACGGGCGACAGCGGGCCGCCCGCGGACGGGCGAGGTCTCAGGCGACCGGCATCGGCACGGCCGGGTCGGCACCGTCGATCCCGGGCAGGGCCGGCAGCTCGGGCCAGACCAGGGCCGCCGAGCCCCAGGTGAGCCCGGCACCGAAGGCGGTGAGCAACACCCTTTGCCCGGCGTGGAGTTCACCGCGCCCGGCGGCATCGGCGAGGGCCAGCGGGATGGAGGCGGCGCCGGTGTTGCCGACCCGGGCGATGTTGGTGACATGCCGGTCGTCGGGCACGGGGATGCGGGCGCCGACTGCGGACAGGATCCGGGCGTTGGCCTGGTGGGCGCAGAACCGGTCGATGTCCTCGGCCGCCCAGTCCGCGCGCTTGAGCACGGTGTGGGCGGACTGCGTCATACGGGTCACCGCATGCTGGAACACATCGTGTCCCCGCATGCGGAAGTAGCGGTCGTCCGGCCCGAATTCACCCGGCCGGGACCGTTCCAGAGCGCCGCCACCGGGCACCTGGATGAGGCCTTCCCCCGAGCCGTCGCTGCCGAGGTCGAGGGCCAGCACCGCGCCCGGCTCGTCCGGTGCGCCGCGCCGCAGTACGGCCGCCCCGGCGCCGTCACCGAACAGGATTCCGGCGGAACGGTCCAGCGGATCGAGGAGCGTCGAGTACACCTCGGCCGCGACCAGCAGGACCCGGTCGGCACACCCCGAGGTCAGGGCGCCGACGGCGGCGGCGAGGCCGTAGACGAATCCGCTGCACGCGGCGGACACGTCCCAGGCGGCGGTTCCGCCGAGGCCGAGTCGGGTGGCCAGTCGGGGGGCCATGGCCGGCATCGGCCGGTCGGGGGTGGAGGTGGCGACGATGACGGCGTCGACCAGTGGCCGGCCGGCGACCGACGGTGATCGGCCACCGTCCGCCGGCGACCGGTCGGCGACCGAGAGTGCCCGGCCGGCCGCCTCCAGCGCGAGGTCGCCGGTGGTCACCCCCGGTGCCGCGCGCCGCCGTTCGCCGATGCCGGTGCGTCTGCGCACCCAGGCGTCGTCGACACCCCACGCGGCGGGCAGGGCGTCGTTCGCCACCGCGTCCGGGGGGACGAAACCGGCGATGCCCTCAAGCACGGCCGTCCGCGACGGCGTCAAGAGGGGGGCTGCGCTGGGCAGTCGGTGGGTCACACACGCCTCGTTCGTAAGTGATCTTGGACGAGCGAGCACGACTGTAGATCGGATCAAGATCGGGCCGGGAACGTGACACGGCTCGAACACGCAAGCCAAAATGCCCTCCCCACCAGCAAAAACGCAGCTCAGCGGCCGAAGTGAGGAAACGTTACGCCCGTTATGCCGTCCACGGATCACCCGAAAGAGGGCGGCCGGTGACGCCGTTCGGCACACAACCGCCCCGGAGGACACGCCAGTTCACCGGGTCGGGTGACGGCGCTGGGACAATGGGCCCATGAGCATCGTCAAGATCAACGTACTCACCGTCCCCGAAGAGCAGCGCGAGACGCTGGAGAAGCGGTTCGCGAACCGCGCCGGGACGGTGGACGGCTCGGACGGCTTCGAGTGGTTCGAGCTGCTCCGGCCCGTCGAGGGCACCGACACCTACCTCGTCTACACCCGCTGGCGCGCCGAGGAGGACTTCCAGAACTGGATGTCCGGCATGGGCCAGGCCGCCCACCGGGGCGCACCCCAGGAGGGCGCCGCACCGGCCGAGCGCCCCAAGCCCGCCGCGACGGACGCGACACTGTGGACCTTCGAGGTGGTCCAGCAGGCGGGCCCCAAGCAGGCCTGACGCAATCCGGCGGGCAGCCGACCACCCCGACCCCGGGGCCACCGCGGGCTGCCCGCCACCGAGGACGATAGACGCGCCGAAGCCGTACGGGTTGCGGTCGGCGCGCTCCAGGAGTCGCGCGGAGACGAACACTCCCCCCTCCAACTCCCCCATTTCTACGGCCCGTTCGGCCGAGCCGAGCGCGCCCGCCGCCATAGCGCAGGCGTTCGCGACATACCGGTGCCGGACGCACCGCGCACGGCAGCGCACTTCGTGGACGTCGGTCATGGCCCCAGGAGTGCTCTCGTTGGCGCCCCCTCCACGGCAGCCCCACCAAAGTGACATGACCCGTTCACCAATCCTCCACATACGAAGCTCTGCGCCGAAAGAATCCGGCCATTGACTCACTTCGCGCGGCATCCACCGGGAAGTCGCGAAGCGCCTCGTTCGTTTCGTTTCGTTTCCTAGGTGGGGGACACGTGCTGTCCGCGCAGAAGGGCTCCGGCAGAACGGAGCCCCACAGACCCGTGCTCGATCCGCCGCCCAGACGGCCACAGGCCGCCCGCGGGCTCGGCGACCGCATCTTCCGTTACCAGTTGACGGCCACCGGGATCGTCGTCCTCGGCATCATGGCCGCCGTAGGACTGTTCCTCCTCCTACGCGCCACGCAGGCACTGCGCGCCACCGGCCCGTCATTCCTCACGACGGCCCAATGGCAGCCGGACGTCCACAAGTTCGGCATCGCGGCGGTCCTCACCGGCACCCTGCTGATCGCGGCCGTGGCGGTCACGATCTCCGTACCGCTGGCGGTCGGAACAGCCCTCTTCATCTCCGACGTGGCCCCGCGCGGCCTGCGCCGCACCCTGGTGAGCCTGGTCGACCTGATGGCAGCGGTCCCCTCCGTCGTCTACGGCCTCTGGGGCCTCTTCTTCCTCCAGGCGCACGTGATCGGCCTGTCGCGCTGGCTGTCCGACTGGTTCGGCTGGATCCCCCTGTTCAAGGTCGACGGCACCCACCCGGGCGACCCGCTCGCCTCCGCGAGCGTCTACACCGCGTCCGCGTTCGTCGCCGGGATCGTCGTCGCGCTGATGGTGGCGCCCATCCAGTGCTCGGTGATGCGCGAGGTCTTCGCCCAGGCACCGGCCGGCGAACGCGAGGGCGCCTACGCGCTCGGCGCGACCCGCTGGGGCATGATCCGCGCGGTCGTCCTGCCCTACGGCAAGGGCGGCATGATCGGCGGCACGATGCTGGGGCTCGGCCGGGCGATGGGCGAGACGATCGCCGTCTACATGATCATCTCGCCGGTCTTCGTGATCCAGCCGCACATCCTCCAGACCGGCTCCAACTCGGTCTCCTCCCTCATCGCCCTGCACTACGGCGACGCGTCCTCCTTCGGCATGTCGGCCCTGATGGCCGCGGGCCTGGCGCTGTTCCTCCTCACCCTGGCGGTCAACTTCACCGCCTCCACGATCGCGGCCCGCTCGCGGTCCGGCGCGCAGAGCGAGGCATGAGATGACGGTCGTAGAAGAAGCGGTGCTGGCACCGGAGTTGGAGACCCCTGCCACCCAACTCCCGGACGTACCACGCCGAATAGGCGGCCCCACCCGCTCCGGGGTACTGGCACTGTCCGGCGCCGCGGTGTCCGGCCTGTGCGTGAGCGTGCTCCTGTTCGGCGAACTGGCCCCCTTCTCAGGGACGTTGGGCTTCGCGGTCACCTGGTACGCGGTCTCGCTCGTCGTCTACGGCGTACTCACCGGCCTGGAGGAGAACGGCCAGGCGGTACGCGACCGGGTGATGACGGTGGTGCTGTGGACAGCGGCGGGCCTGCTGTTCTCCGCCCTCACCCTGGTCGTCGGCTTCACCCTCTGGCGGGGCCGCGAGGCGCTGACGTACCTCAACTTCTTCCACCAGGACATGCAGGCGGCGGGCCCGCTGGACCCGCTCGGCGTAGGCGGCATAGCCCACGCGATGGTCGGCACGCTGCTGATGATCACCATCGCGCTGCTGATCACCGTCCCGCTGGGACTGGCCTGCGCGGTGTACCTCAACCAGATCCCCGGCCGGTTCTCCCGTTTCGTCCGCACCATCGTCGAGGCGATGACCGCACTGCCGTCCATCGTGGCCGGCCTGATGGTCTACGCGGTCTGGGTCCTCCAACTGGGCATGGAGAAGTCGGGACTTGCGGCGGGCTTCGCCATCAGCGTGATGATGCTGCCGATCGTGATCAGAGCGGCGGACGTGGTCCTACGCCTGGTCCCCGGCACGCTCACCGAGGCGGCGGAGGCACTCGGCGCACCACGCTGGCGAACGGTCTGGCACGTGGTCCTGCCGACGGCGCGCTCAGGCCTGGCAACGGCGGTCATCCTCGGCACGGCACGCGGCATCGGCGAGACATCCCCGGTCCTTCTCACCGCGGGCTTCACAGCCGCCACGAACTACGACCCGCTGCACGGCCCGATGATCTCCCTGCCGCTCGCGGTCTTCAGCTTCGTACGCTCCCCCGAACCGGCGATGATCGCCCGAGGGTTCGGAGCGGCGGCGGTCCTGATGGCCCTGGTCCTGGTCCTGTTCATAATCGCCCGAGTAATCGGCGGCCGAGGCCCAGGCCAACAAACCCGCAGCCAGGCCCGCCGCACAGCCCGAGCCTCCCGCCGGGACGCGACCCGCTTCGACGAACTCCGGGTCCCAGGACTGTCGTTGTTCGACCCCCACCCCCACAAGCCGTCCGAATCAACGACAACCAGCCCCACCCCCACACCTGAACCACCCACAGCCGCAGACGGCGATCCCACCCCACAGGCACCCCCCGCAGCCGCCACCGGCGACCCCACCCCTCCAGCACCACCCGCACCCGCCGACGCACCCGCCACCCACACCGCACGCAGTGGCGGCGAAGCCGACACGGAGGGCCCGCGCGGAAACGACGAACGACCCGCGGCCGCCGACGGCGGATCCGCCCCACAGGGGCCACCCGCAGCCGACGACGCAACTGTCACGGGTGGTGCGGGTGGGAACGAAAACGCCGCCACCCACCCGCCCGCGCCCGGAGAGACGACCACCTGATGCCCAGCCATCCCACCCTCCCCCGACCCGCACGGGCACTGGGAGTCCTCGCCGCGATCTTCACCACCCTCACCGCTCTACTGGCAGGGCCACTCGCAGGGCCGGCCGCCGCCGACAGCTACACCCCCATCGCCGGCGCCGGCTCCACCTGGGCGGAGAACGCCGTGGACGAATGGCGCCGCGCGGTCAACCAGTACGGCATGCGGATCAGTTACGCCGGTACCGGTTCCTCCGACGGCCGCCGCCAATTCCTCAGCGGCACAGTCGACTTCGCGGTGTCGGACATCCCGTTCCAGACCCACCCCACCGACGGCAGCGCGGCGGAACGCCCCGGCTCGGGCTCGTACGCCTACATGCCGATCGTGGCCGGCGGCACCGTGTTCATGTACCACCTGACCGTCAACGGCAAGCGGGTCACGAACCTCCGCCTCTCCGGCGCCGTGGTCACCAAGATCTTCACGGGGGCCGTCAAGACCTGGGACGACCCGGTGATCAAGGCCGACAACCCAGGCCTCGCGCTCCCCCACCGCACCATCGTCCCCGTAGTCCGCTCCGACGGCTCCGGCTCCACCGCCCAGTTCACGATGTGGATGGCGGCCCAGCACAAGTCCCTCTGGAACGCGTACTGCGCGAAGGTCGGCCGCTCCGGCGCCTGCGGCCAGACCTCCTACTACCCCACCGTCTCCGGCATGATCGCCCAGTCCGGCGACCTCGGCGTGGCCGGCTACATCGCCCAGAACTACGGCGAGGGCGCGATCGGTTACGTCAACTACTCCTACGCCCTCAACGCGCACTATCCGGTCGCCAAGGTCCTCAACCACGCGGGCTACTACACCGAACCGACCCCGAAGAACGTAGCGGTCTCGCTCCTCAAGGCGAAGATCAACACGAACAAGAGCTCAGCCGACTACCTCACCCAGCAGCTCAACGGCGTCTACAACGACACCGACAGGCGCAACTACCCGCTCTCCAGCTACTCGTACATGATCCTGCCGCTGAAGGTGCAGGGCACGTTCACGAAGGAGAAGGGCAAGACGCTGGGCGCCTTCTCCTACTACTTCATGTGCCAGGGCCAGCAACAGGCGCCCTCACTCGGCTACTCGCCCCTCCCGATCAACCTGGTGAAGGCGGGCTTCGACCAGATCAAACGCATCCCGGGCGTGCGGGCACAGAACATCAACATCAAGAACTGCAACAACCCGACCTTCACCACCGACGGCCGCAACAAGCTGGCGGAGACCGCCCCTTACCCCTCGGCCTGCGACAAGCAGGGCGCGACGGCCTGCACGACGGGCAGCGGCGGAGCCAAGTCGTCGAACGGCAGCGGAAGTTCGGGCGGCACCACCACCTCCGGCGGCACCACGGGCGGCACCACGACGGGCGGCACAGGCACCACCACGACCGGCGGCACCGGAGGCTCCGCACAACCCTCCGTCGACCCCGACACCGGCCAGGCCCTGACCTCCGGCGGAACCGGCACGGGCGGCACAAGCACCGGCACCGGCACGGCGGCAGCCGCGGCGGCGGACGGCACGATCGCCCTCGCCCAGCCGGTCGCGGTCTCCACACAGCACGGCTGGACCACCACCCAGACCCTGATGCTGCTGACGGCCGTCCTGATCCTGGGCCTCCTGCTGCTCCCGTCGATCGCCTCCCGCCTGATCACGGCGCGCACCAACGACCGCAAGGACGAGGGGAGTTCACGATGACGAGCACACCTCAGGACCACCCGCACCCGCCGACGGCGAACGAGCCCCGCGGGGGCCACCCGCACCCGACGACGAAAGCCGCGCGGGCGGTGCGGGTGGGAAATCGGAAGGCGATGGCGAAGCCGAGGCTACTGGTCCGCCTCATCGCCGGCGCGGCCATCGGCGCCCTCGTCGGTCTCGCCGTAGGACAGTCCGCCCCGCCCGCCACAGCCGCGCCGGCCACCGGGAGCGTCACCGTCTCGGGCCGGGGCGAGTTCAAGGACATGAAGTTCACCGTCGACCAGACGACCCACCTCACCAGCCAGGCGGTGACGGTGAGTTGGACGGGCGGCACCCCCACCATGTTCGCGGGCACCCTCTTCAACACCGACTACGTACAGATCATGCAGTGCTGGGGCGACGACGACGGCACGGTCCCCGCCAACCCCGGCCCGTCCCGCACCCAGTGCCAGTACGGCGCCTCCCCGACCACCGACCGGAGCAGCTGGCCTGGCAACGGCCAGGACGACACCCGGCAGATCTTCTACAGCGCCGACCCCACCAACTACGGCCAGGACAACCGCTACGGCGCCGCCAACCCGAACGCCCCCGGTGAGGTCCCCTTCAAGTCGGTGGACGGCACGACGATCACCACCGGCACCCAGAACAACAAGTTCTTCAGCCGCAACACCACCAACGAGGTCGACTTCGCGCGCACCGGCGCCGACGGCACCGGCAAGGAGTTCTTCGAGGTCCAGACGGCCAACGAGGCGCCCCACCTCGGCTGCGGCGTGCCCGTCACCACCAACGGCGTGACCAGGCCCCGTTCCTGCTGGCTGGTGATCGTCCCGCAGGGCCATCTGGACCTGGACGGCAAGCCGTACGCGGACCAGAGCCAGGTCAACGCCGGCTCCCCGGTCTCCTCCACCAACTGGCGGAACCGCGTCGCGATCAAGCTGGACTTCAACAGCGTGGGCACCAACTGCGCCCTGGGCGCCGACGAACGCCCCACCACCGGCAGCGAGTTGGTGGCGGACGCGATGACCAGCTGGCAGGCGAAGCTCTGCTCGGTCGGCAAGGTGTACAGCTACACCGAGTTCGGCGAACCCGACACCCGCTCCCGGCTGATCGCGGACGGTTCGACGGGTCTCGCGTTCACCACCCGAAGACTCGGGGCCGACACGGGCTCGGCAGCGCCGTCGGACACGACGACGTACGCGCCGGTCGCCCTCTCCGGAGCCGTCATCGGGTTCACGATCGAACGCAGATCCTCGTCCACGGCACCACCGTCCGAGGAGAGACTCGACGGCACCAAGATCGAGTCCATCAAGCTGAACGCCCGCCTGGTCGCCAAGCTGCTCACCGAGTCCTACCGCAGCTCCACCTGGGGTTCGGTCATCAGCGGTACGGCGGTCAAGGGGTACGGCTGGGCGCGGAAGAACCCGTCCGGGCTCGCCACGGACCCGGAGTTCATCGCGCTGAACCCGGAGTTCGCCTACCTGTCGGTCGCCGAGACCCCGGCCACCGACACCGACCTGCTGACCTCGCTCGGCCACTCCGACAGCGCCCGTGCGATCTGGCAGTGGATCTTCGCCGACCCGGACGCCCGGCGGTTCCTCGCCGGTGTCCCCGACGACGACGGGATGCGGGTCAACCCGTACTACAGCACCAACGCGGACCTGAACCCGATCGGCACCGCCTTCGATCCGTCGAACACCGACGACTACCCGAAGAGCGACCCGTGGTGCACGATCCCGCCGGGCTCGGGCGCACCCGCGACGAACAAGCAGTGCATGATCGACTTCCACCCCTATGTGGAGGACATGCACGCCGGCGCCCTACACGCGCGCCGCGCGGACACCCTGTGGAAGTCCAGCTGGGACCCGCTGGCCACCCCACCGGCGTACAAGAACTCCGGCCCGCAGATCGTCGGTTCGCGCTTCGTCATCACGATCACGGACGCGGCCTCCGCCGCCCGCTACGGCCTCCAGACCGCCCTGCTGAAGAACAGCGCGGGCAAATACGTGGCCCCGACCGCGGGCGCCCTGACCGCGGCGGCAGCGACCGCCACCGGCTCCGGCGTCCCCGAGGTCACCCCGGCGAACGCCACGGCGAAGGGCGCGTATCCGCTGACCGAGCTGGTGTACGCGGCGGTGCGGCCCGGCAAGGTGAGCAAGGCCGCCCGCCAGGACTACGCGGCGCTGCTGCGGTACGCCTCCAGCGCGGGCCAGACCCAGGGGGCCGATCCGGGCAAGCTGCCGTACGGCTACGCCCCGCTCACCGTGAAGCTGCGTGCCCAGGCCGGCAAGGCGGCCGACGCGCTCATCGCCTACACCGCTCCGAAGTCCACGGGTGGCTCCGCGGACGGAGGTGGCACCGACACCTCGGGTGGCGGGGCGCCTGGCTCCGCCGGGGACAGCGGTGGGGCTGCGGGCGGGGGCGGTACGGGTGCCGGTGGCGCCGACGCGAGCGCCTCGCCGGGCGGGTCGGCGTCGGCGTCGCCGTCGTACGACGGAGGCCAGGCCGTCGCGACCACGGCGGCGGGGACGACGCCTGCCGACCCCGCGAGTCCGCTGCGCTATGCCGTGCCTGTTGGGGCGGCGCTCGGCGCTGTGGCCGGGGTGGGCGCGCCCTTCGCCGGCGGCGGGCGGTTGTCAATTGCCTCAGTACAGACGGTAGTTCGTCGGCTGCGGGCCCGTCGTGGCTGGTCGCGCAGTTCCCCGCGCCCCTAAAAAAACCGCAGTCCCCGGAGACACAAGTACTCCCCCATGAACCGCCGTCCGCCCCGAAAGGCAGTCGGGGCGGACGGCTCGCACCACCCTCTCAGATCCACCAGTTCCAACCTGCTTCACCCGACGTCACCTCGCACACCTTCTGGAGAACCGCAATGCGCAGAATGCGCCTCTCGGCGGCCATGGTCGCCGCCGCCGTGGTGTCCGGCACGCTGGCTCTGGCGAGCCCGGCGTCCGCCGACCCCACTCCCGCCGGGACCTTCCGCCAGCTCGTCGGCGTCGGCTCCGACACCACCCAGGACGTCACCAACGCCCTGGCCGGTGACACCGTCAACGGCACCAGCTACTCCGCGACCGGCGTGAAGTCGGCGAACGGCGCGGGCATCGCGTCCTACGACGCGATCGAGCCGGGCACCGGCGCCACCGGCACGAAGATCACCACCCGTACCGGCGGCACGACCTTCCTGCGCCCGAACGGCTCCGGCGCCGGCCGCACCGCCCTGAGCCAGTCGCTGACCGGCGACCTGGACTCCTCCGGTGCCTCGGTCAAGGGCCAGGTCGACTTCGCCCGCTCCTCCGGCGGTCCGTCCAGCTCCGGCACCGCTCTCACCTACATCCCGATGGCGCGTGACGCGGTCGGCGTCGCGGTCAAGGGCTCGGCCCTGGACACCCTGACCGTGAAGCAGCTGCACGACATCTACACCGGTGCGCTGACCGTGGTGAACGGCCAGACCGTGCACCCGAAGATCCCGCAACTGAGCTCCGGCACCCGCAAGTTCTTCCTGAACGCGATCGGCGTGGCCACCGGCGACGTCGCCGCGAGCGTCACCATCGTCCAGGAGAACCAGGCCAACTCGGTCCTCACCGAGGACGGCGCGCTCGTCCCGTTCTCCGTCGGTTCCTGGATCGCCCAGAACAACGGCATCGCCCCCGACTACAGCAAGACGGCGGCGGCGGCCGGCGCTCACCTGGCCTCCGTGCAGCTGCCCAACGACGACGGCGCCACCAGCCCGATCACCACGGTGAACGGCAAGCTGACCCCGGTCAACGCCTACTACGAGAACGCCACCTTCGGCCGTGACGTCTACAACGTCGTCCCGAGCCGGGCGATCGACCCGAGCAGCATCTTCTACGACAAGGACCTGTACGACGTCTTCGTCACCAGCGGCAGCCACACCGCGCAGCTGGCGTCGGACGCCGCCGAGTCGGTCATCGCCAAGTTCGGCTTCGTCAACGAGTCCTACAACGGCTCCATCTCCCTCACCAAGCACGCCAAGCTCGGCGGCCTGGAGGAGGGCGACACCTTCGACATCCACACGCCGAACGCGCCCGCCCTGAAGTCCACGCTCGGCGACGCGAGCCTCAAGCTCAGCTGGACCCCGAACGGCACCGTCCCGGCCATGCCGGTCACCGACTACCGGATCACGCTCTTCGACGCGGACGGCGCCGTCGTCGCCAGCAAGGACGTCGCGACCTCCACCACGTCGTACTCCTTCACCGGTCTCGCCACCGGCACCTACACCGCCACCGTCACCGCCAACAACATCAACGGCACCGGCACCGCGGCCACTTGGACCGGCGCCGTCAAGTACGCGAGCACCACCAAGGCGGCCGCCACCACCACCGCGTACGGCACGACCCCGAAGGTCGCGGTCACCGTCACCGGCACGCACGGTGTCGTCCCCAGCGGCAAGGTCACCGTGAAGGACGGCTCGACGGTCGTCGGCACCGGCACGCTGAACAGCTCCGGCAAGGTCACCGTCAACGTGTCGAACCACCTCAAGGTCGCCACGCACAGCCTGACCGTCTCCTACGCCGGTGCCACCAAGCTCAACGCGTCCTCGGCGACCGTCTCCCTGAAGGTCACCAAGGCGAACGCGGCGGTCTCCAAGACCTCGCCCGCCTCGATCGGTCACACGGCCCGCGCGAAGGTCACCGTCAAGGTCACCGCGACCGGCACCACGCCGACCGGCACCGTCCGTGTCTACGAGGGCAGCCGGATCATCGCGACCGGCACGCTGAGCGCCGGCAAGGTGACCATCACCCTGCCGAGGCTGAGCCGGGGCACGCACACCCTGCACGCCTACTACGCGGGCTCGACGACGGTGAACACCAAGTCCGGCGCCAACTTCACCATCAAGTCCACCTGATCCACGACCAGTTGACCGTGCGGCCGGGGAGACTCCACCGTCTCCCCGGCGGCCCCTACGACGACGACAGCAGACGACGACAGCAAAGGAGGCGGGCCGCCGTGACCGTCGCCACCCCCGTCAGGCCCGCTCCGGCCGTGCCGCACGCCCTCGTCCGGAGCGTCCGCGGCGCGCGGAGCGTCACCGCCGTCCGCCATCTCGCGCGCGGCGGTCTGTTGAGCCTCGCCGCCCTGCTGCTCGGGATCACCGCGCAGCTGCTCGTGTTCAGCGGCGCCCAGGAACACTCCGCGCAGCACGCCTCGTTCGACGAGCTGCGCGGTCAACTCGCCCTGGGCACCGCCCCGGTGTCCCAGACCGACCAGCAGGGAAAGCTCCTCGCGCCCGGCACCCCGGTGGCCCTGATCCGCGTCCCGTCCCTGGGTCTGAGCCAGGTCGTCCTGGAGGGCACCGACTCCACCGTCCTGACCGACGGCCCGGGCCACCGCCGTGACACCCCGCTGCCCGGACAGTCCGGCACCAGCGTGCTGATGGGCCGTGCGGCGGCCTACGGCGGCCCGTTCGGGCGGCTGGCCGAGCTGCGCGAGGGGGTCACGTTCACCGTGACCACCGGTCAGGGCACGGCGAGGTACCAGGTCACCGACGTCCGGCGGGCCGGCGACCCGTCGCCCGTCGCCCTCGCCGCAGGCAAGGGCCGCCTGGTCCTGGTCACCGCGACCGGCCCGCATTTCATGCCCTCCGGCGTCCTGCGCGTGGACGCCGACCTGGTCTCGACCGCCTTCCAGACCCCGGCCGCGGTGATCCGCTCCGGCACCCTGCCGGACTCCGAGGAACCCCTCGCCCGTCCCGACGGCGTGCCGTGGCCCCTGGTGATGTGGTTGCAGGCGCTGCTGCTGGCCGCCGTAGCGGCCGTATGGGCCTGGCACCGCTGGGGCCGTCACCAGACGTGGATCGTCTTCGCCCCGCTCGTCGCGGTCCTGGGTCTCCAGGTCGCCACGCGCACCACCGAACTGCTGCCGAACCTGCTGTGAAGCGAGGGAACCCAGACATGACCGTGACCGACACCGAGACCGAGACCGACACCGCCGTCCTCCCCGTCGTCGACCCGACGGCCGCTCCCGCGACCCTCGAAGCCCGCGCCGTCTCCGCCTGGTTCGGTACCCACCAGGTGCTCGGCCAGGTGTCGTTGACCATGCCCGCGGGCCAGGTCAGCGCGCTCATCGGCCCGTCCGGCTGCGGCAAGTCGACGTTCCTGCGCACCCTCAACCGCATGCACGAGCTGATCCCGTCGGCGGCCTTCGGCGGCGAGGTGCTCTTCGAGGGCGAGGACATCTACGACGCCTCGTGGCGGCTGACGGACGCCCGCCGCCGTATCGGCATGGTCTTCCAGAAGCCGAACCCGTTCCCCGCGATGTCGATCTACGACAACGTGGTGGCCGGTCTGCGCCTGACCGGGACGCGGGTGAACCGTCGCGAGAAGGACGAGCTGGTGGAGGAGTCGCTGACCCGGGCCGGGCTGTGGAAGGAGGTCCGCGACCGGCTCCGCCAGCCCGGCGGCGCGCTGTCCGGCGGCCAGCAGCAGCGGCTGTGCATCGCCCGCGCCCTGGCCGTACGTCCTCGGGTGCTGCTCATGGACGAGCCGTGCTCGGCGCTCGACCCGACCTCCACCCGCCGGGTCGAGGAGACGATCCACGAACTGGCCGGGCAGGTCACCGTGGTGATCGTCACGCACAACATGCAGCAGGCCGCCCGGGTCTCCCAGCAGTGCGCGTTCTTCCTCGCCGAACAGGGCACCCCCGGCGGGATCGTGGAGGCCGGCGCCACCGACGACGTCTTCGGCTCCCCGCAGGACCAGCGGACGGCGGACTACGTGGCGGGCCGCTTCGGGTGAACTCGCCTTCCCCTAGCGATGGTTGTGGTGGATGGGCGGGCCAGTTCGTGAACTCGCGCTGAATGGCGGCTGACACTTCCCGCCGGGACGGCACCCGGACGCGAGGAAGCACAACCAAGCCTCCAGGGCGGGCGTCAGACGCTGTGGCGGAACCCGAACTCCTCGGATTCCGCCAACTCCCCATACGTTTCACGGAGGTTGTGCGATGCCCTCTCGTTCTCTCGGTCGCCTCGTCACCCTGGCCCTCGGCGCCGGTCTGGCCGCCCCGCTGCTGCTCGCCGGGACCGCGGGAGCGGCCACCGCTCCGGCCACCGCCGCGCTCGGCAACGGCGGCAACGAGGTCCTGTACACGGCCGCCGCCGGCCAGGCCAACAAGGCGGTCGTCACCGCGACGCACACGACCGGCACCGACAAGATCACGTACGTCATCGACGACGTCGTCACCATCAAGCCCGGCACCGGCTGCGCCTACCCGACCGCCTCGGACCACACCAAGGTCTCCTGCACGGTCACCACGTTCGACAGCCAGGACCCTTACCCCACCGTGCAGTTGACGCTCGGCGACGGCAACGACACCCTCACGTACCACAACAAGACGGCCCAGACGTACTACCTCGCCTCGACCGACCTGGGCGCCGGCAACGACAAGTACACCGAGGACGGCGGCGTCGACGGCAACTACGTCTCGGGCGGCACCGGCAACGACACCCTCACCCTCGGCAAGTACTCCGTGGGCTGGGGCGAGAACGGCAACGACACCATCCACGGCGGCGTCGACACCATCGCCCAGGGCGGCAACGGCAACGACACGATCACCACCGTGGGCGCAGCGGCCGACGGCGGCGCGGGCAACGACACGATCACCGGCGGCGCGGGCGGCCAGAGCCTGACCGGAGGCACCGGCAACGACCGGATCAGCGGCGGCGCCGGGAACGACTACCTCTACGGCGGCGCGGGCAACGACGTCCTCTACGGCAACGCCGGCGCGGACACCCTCTACGGCAACTCCGGCAACGACACGCTGTGGGGCGGCACCGGCACGGACGTCCTGTCGGGCGGACCGGGCCACAACTCCGTCCACCAGAACTGACGTACGCCGGCGGCGGAGGCCCGGCTCAGGGCGTGGTGTAGTTGACCACGGCCCTGGCCGGGAAGCGGAACGCGTCGTCGTACACCGTGGACTGTTCGACGGTGACGTCGACGCTCGTGCCGTCGGCAGCCGTGGAGTGGTACACCCAGGCGGGGGCGCGCAGCGGCGAACCGCACAGCCCGGCCGGCAGCGCGATCTCGGGGTCGGCGTCCGCGTGCGTCCCGTACTTCTTGTCGAACAGGGCCTTCCCCTTCGGGAGGATGCCCGCGCGGTACAGGTAGTCCTTTGTCAGCCCGCTCGTGAACGTGACCTCAGCGCTGCCGTTCTGTGTGTAGTAGTGGACGTCGGACGCGCCGGTGGGGATCGTCGCGCCCCCAGCGGTGATCACCCTTGGCAGCTTCAGGTCGCTCCCGTCACAGGCCCGCGGATCCCCGAACGGATGGAACAACTCGTCCCGGTACAGCCAGGCACCGCCGCCACCGACCGCCACGAGCACAAGCGCACCGACCCCCAGCCACACCCACACCCGCCGCCGTCCGGCCGTATCACTCATCAACGCCCCCTCGTCATGGTGACCGCGAGCCTCCCAAGCACCCCGCGTACACGGCAACCCGATAACCCCTTTCCCACCTGTCACAGGCATGCCATACGCTGCGCATAGCAGCCGCGCCCCGCGCGTCACCGCGACTCTCATCCGCGGTCACGTCCGGGTGTTGCGCGGCGCTCTCAACTCCCGGTCTCCTGACCGGTTTTCGATGTGGGGGAACAACACGTGCGGAAGCGCAGCATCTCCACCGCGACAGCGCTCGCGGTTCTTTTCGGCTCGGCGGCGCTCAGCGTCGTAGCGACGGGTACGGCCTCGGCGGCCACCGCCAACGTCGCCTCGCCCGGGGGCCTCGTCGTGGACGGCGCTCTCAACCGGGTGTTCGTGGGGGACCGTTCGGCGGGGCTGGTCGTGGCCGCCGACTACAACGGGGCCACCGTCGCGTCGACGAGCGGCATCAGCGGGGTCTCCGATCTGGCACTGTCCGCCGACGGCGCGACGCTGTACGCGGCGGCGCAGGGCAGTCACGAGATCGTGGCGCTCGACGCGGCGACGCTCGACGTCAAGGCACGTTACGCCGTCGCGACCGACAGGGGTCCGGGGCACGTCGCCTTCGCCGGCGGCAAGGTCTGGTTCAGCTACGGCGATCAGTGGGACGGCAACCTCGGGTCGGTCGACCCGGCGGTGGACCCGGCGAGCGGAACCGACCCGGTGACGCTCGCGCAGTTCCCGAAGGATCAGTGGCCCGGGCTCTGGAACCCGGCGCTGCTCGACGCCGACCCGGCCGCGCCCGGTCTGCTGGCCGCCGCGGACACCGGCAGTTCCTCGGACTCGCAGGCCGTCTTCGACGTGACCGGCGCCCAACCGACGCTGCTCGCCTGGCACTTCATGGACTACACGCTGAACAGCGGCATCGGGGACATCGACCTGGTCCCCGGCACCGCGCAGGTCCTGCTCAACGGCACCCAGCGGGACACGTACGCGAACGGCGACTTCACGGCGGCCGGCGCCTACCCCACGGGCCAGCGGGCCGACATCGCCGCCGACGGACTCGTCGCGCAGGTCAACGGCGCCAGCATCTCGGTCTACCGGCCCGACACCACCCTGCCGGTGCGCACCTACTCGACCGGCACGTCCCAGACCGCCGCCGTCGCGTGGGCCCCGGACTCCTCACGGATCTTCGCCCTGGTGGGGACGGAGGGCTCGTACAGCCTCAAGGCCCTCACCGACACGACGACGAACAACCCGTCCCTGACGGTGAACGCCCCGTCGAGCGCCACCCGGGCCAAGCAGCTGACGGTGACGGGCAAGCTGACCGCGACCGTCCCGCTGCCGAGCGGAGTCCAACTCCAGGTCACCCGCACCGACATGGAGAGCCCGAACGGCAAGGCGCTGCCCGCCGTCACCGTGAAGGCGGACGGCACCTACTCCTTCACCGACGCCCCGCCGGCCGGCGGCACCGTCACGTACAAGGTCTCGTACGCGGGCGACGGAACGCACTCACCGGTCAGCGCCTCCGACAAGGTCTCCGTGTCCCGCGCGGCCACGACCCTGAGCGTCAACAACAACGGCAAGCTGTACGCGTACGGCGCCGACGTGAAGTTCACCGCGCACCTCGGCAAGACCTACAAGAACCGCACGGTCGCGATCTACGCGGACCCCTTCGGCGCCGACAAGCCGAAGAAGCTGATCAAGACCGGCAAGGTCAACTCCAGCGGCAACCTCACCGTGACCGTGGACATGACCCGCGACACCGCCGTCTCCGCGGTCTTCGCCGGTGACGCCCGCTACGCGTCCAAGACGGTGAAGGTCAACGCCTACGCCAAGGTCAAGATCTCCACCGCCATCACCAAGCACTACAAGACGGCGAAGATCGGCTCGACGTCGTACTACTGGTTCCACAAGAACACGGCGCCGATCGTCACCACGACGATGACCTACTACACGAACCGCCAGGAGCGGCTCGACCTTCAGGTCTACTACGAGGGCCACTGGTACGACTCCGACTCCGAGTACTTCGGCCTCGGCACGAACGGCAAGGTCTCGGTGAACCTCGGCGCCCCCGGCCAGTCCGGCATCAAGGCCCGCATCCGGGCCGCGTACATCAACGGCTCGTCCGGTGACAGCGTCAACTCGACGACGTACAGCGGCTGGAAGTACCTCTACTTCTCCAACTGACCGTTCTCCGACGCCTGTTCACCAGGTGTAGGGCAGCTCCGCCGCGACGACCGTGGGTCCTCCGGCGGGGCTGCTCACATATGCGGTCCCGTCGAGAGCGGCGATACGGCGGCGCAGCCCGAGCAGTCCGGTGCCGCCGGCCTCCTCGGCACCGCCCTTCCCCTCGTCCCGCACGCACACCGTCAGCCCGTGCGGCACCCGGGCGAGCCGCACCTCCGCACGGTCCGAGCCGCTGTGCTTCACCGCGTTGGTCAGCGCCTCCGCGACCAGGAAGTACGCGGCGGCCTCGACCGCCGCCGGGGCCCGCGGACCGGTCGCCAACTCCTGGACATCCAGGGCGACTTGAAGCCCACTGCCGGCGGCCAGCGCCTGTACGGCACCGGCGAGCCCGCGGTCGGTGAGGATCGGCGGGTGGATACCGCGCACGACGTGCCGCAACTCCGTCAGCGCCTCCTCCGCCTGGTCCTGCGCCTGCGCGAGCAGCCGCCGGGCGGCCTCCGGATCACCGCCGCCCTCCCGGTCGTAGGCCCGCTTCGCCAGTCCGATCCGCATCGACAGCGCCACCAGCCGGGCCTGCGTCCCGTCGTGCAAGTCCCTTTCTATCCGCCGCAGTTCGGCCTCGTGCGCGGCGATCACTCCGGCCCGGGTCTGGGCCAGCTCCTCGACCCGCTCGGTGAGCAGCGCCTTCGGCGACGGCTTCAGCAGGGCCGTCGACCAGCGCGCGTCGAGATCCGCGAGCCGCCCGAGCAACGGCAGGACCAGCGCCCGGCGCCGCAACAGCCCGCACCACACGCCGTCGACGGGCAGTCCCACGATCCACAGCGGGACGGCGAGCAGTCCGAGCAGCCCGTACGCGTACTGGGCGAACATCCACCGCAGGTCCCGGAACGTACCGGGATCGCGCACCGCCACGACGAACCGCTCCCGCAACGGCCGCCCGTCCAGCGGCAGGTAGGCCTCGGGGATGCCAGGCCCGCCGCGTCCGTCGCGCCCGCTCCACTCGGCGACCTGGCGCCGCTTGGCGCCCGCGATCCGGCGCACCAGCAGCACCGCCTCCGGGAGCATCCAGGCGCCGACGACGAACAGCGTCCCCATGGTCGCGATCAGCAACGCGGTGACGAAGAGATACGTCCCGAGGGTCATGGCCACACTTCTGGCCAGTTGAACCGTCGATCGCATCGCCTGCCGCACTGTCATACCCATGTCCACCAGGCTGGCACCGGGGCGCGGCCGGCGCGGGAGAGCAGGGTGCCGGATGCATGGTGTAGCCAACTACACCGTGGAGCGCGCCCACGGTCCCGGCCGCTCAGACCGCTCAGGCCGGGAACACCGTGTCCAGGCCGGTCATGAGCTGGCCGTACGCGCGCTCCGCCTCGGCGACGGCGTCGTCGTAGGCCTCGTCGGCGGTGCGGCCCGCGGCCATGGTCCACCAGTTCGCCATGCCGAGTTCCTGCTGGACGACGATCAGGTGGGTGGCGGCGAGGCGCCTGGTGAGCGGGGTGGCGTCGGCGACACCGGTGTCGGGGTCAGTGTCGGGGTCGGGGTCGGGGAGGGCCAGGGCTTCGGCGAGGGCGTCGATCTCCTGGCTGCGGTAGCGCTGGACCAGGCCGGTCTGGAGGCTCGGGGTGCCGTAGAGCAGGTCCATGAAGCTGAGCACGTCGGGGTGGTCGTTCAGGCCGGTGATCGGGTCGCGGGCGGCGAGGCGGTCGAGGAAGTGGGCGCGCAGGGCGGCCGCGGGGGTCAGGGCGGGCGGGCGTTCGCGTACGACGCGGGCCGCTTCGCCGAGGTGGTCGGCGAAGCGGTGCAGGACCAGGTCCTCCTTCGCCGGGAAGTACCGGAACAGGGTGGCCTTGGAGACCTCGGCCGCCGCCGCGACCTCGACGACCGACACCTCGTCGAACCCCTTCTCGCGGAAGAGACGGAGGGCTTCCTGCGCGATGAGGTTCCGGGTGCGTTCCTTCTTGCGCTCACGGAGGCCGGGGAGTTCGTCCATGCGCGCCACACTACCGGACGATGAGACCGAGAGTCAAATGAGACCGGAGATTGAGTGAAGTCGAGAATCTTCTGAGACCTGGTTGCATTTTCTGCTGGTTCGGTGTTCCCTTGACGCAACGACGACGAGAGGGATCGCGATGACCGACGACGTTCTGATCGTGGGCGCCGGGCCGACCGGCCTCACGCTCGCCATCGAGCTGGCCCGGCGCGGTGCGGGGGTGCGGATCGTGGACGCGGCGGCGGCCCCGCACCGGGAGTCCCGGGGCAAGGGCCTACAGGCACGCACCCTGGAGGTACTGGAGGACGTGGGCGGTACCGAGCGCGTGCTCGCCACCGGGACGACGCGGCTGCCGTTCCGCAAGTACTTCGACGGCAAGCATGTGAACGACACCGACCCGTTCGCGGACGCGCGCCCCACGCCCGACGCGCCGTACGAGCGGGGGGTGCTCATAGGGCAGTGGCAGGTGGAGGAGATCCTGCGCGACCGGCTCGCGGAGTTCGGGGTCGGCGTCCAACTCGGCACGGAGGTGGCCGAGTTCGAGCAGGACGCGGACGGTGTCACGGCCGTCCTCGCCGACGGGGAGCGCATCCGTGCCGGCTACCTGGTGGGCTGTGACGGTGGGCGCAGCCGGGTGCGCAAGGTACTGGGGGTGCGCTTCGACGGTACGACCGAGGAGACGCAGTCGATGGTCGTCGGGGACGTACGGGCCGAGGGGATCGGCCGGGACGTGTGGCACCAGTGGTTCACGTCGGACGGCGGCGGGCTGGCGCTGTGCCCCATGCCCGGTACGGACTCCTTCCAGCTCCAGGCGAGCCCCGAACTCGACGCGGACGGCGAGCCGTTGCCGCCCTCGCTGGAGAGCTTCCAGCGGATCTTCGACCGGTGCGCACGCGTGCCCGGCGTGACGCTGACGAACCCCACCTGGCTGTCCATCTGGCGGGTCAATGTCCGCATGGTCGACCGGATGCGGGTCGGCCGGGTCCTGCTCGCCGGGGACGCGGCCCATGTCCATCCGATCGCGGGCGGGCTCGGTATGAACACCGGTATCCAGGACGCCTACAACCTGGGCTGGAAGCTGGCCCTCGTGGCGAGCGGGCAGGCCGGTCCCGGGCTCCTGGACACGTACGAGGAGGAGCGTCTTCCGGTGGCCGCGTGGACGCTGGGGGTCTCCACCGACCTGTACGCCCGGGTGCTCGAAGCGGTCAAGGAACCCGGCACGGGTATCGAGGTCGCCGCTCCGCCGCCCATGGGCACGGGCTACCCGTGGAGTTCCCTCGCGGGTCCGGCCGACGCTCGCACTCCGGGCGACGCCGCCGTCCTGCGTCCGGGCGACCGCGCGCCCGACGCACCCTGCCTGGACGCGACGGGGCATCCGGTCCGGCTCTTCCAGGTGTACGCGGACCCGCGGTTCACGCTGCTCGGTTTCGGTGCCGAAGTCGCGGACGCGGTGGGCAAGTTGGCGGTCGAGCACGAGGGTCTGCTACAGGCGTTCACGGTGGACGGCGGAGCCTCCGACTCGGCGACCGACGTTCGCGACGTTCGCGACGTTCGCGACCACGAGGGGCATGCGCGGCGGGCGTACGGCGTGACGGATCCGGCGCTGGTGCTGGTCCGCCCCGACAACCACATAGCGCTACTCACGAGGGACCCCGCCGAGGTCACCGCTTATCTCACGCGGATCGCCACATTCACTCCCAAAGAGTGATACTCGGAGTATGAGCACGGCAGCGTACGAACTGCTGGCTGCGTCTTCGCACAACACCCTCGACGTGACCGCAGCCTTTCTCGGTGGCCTGCTGATCGCAGGCGCGCTGGTCTGGGCCATACATTTCGGTATGAAGGTCCGGGACCAGGAACTTCCGCGGCCGCTCCCCGAGGAGCAGCCCCACCTACCCGTCGGCGGCGCCGTCCACGAGATGCGCGAGATGCGGGAACCCGACGAGATGCCCGTCGCCTCGGAGGAGAAGGAACGGCTGATGCCGTACCAGCTCCATCACTCCGGAAGCAGAACGGGAAAGGACCAGAACCGGCAGCGCTGGGTGCCGGGAAGGAGCGGTTCCTTCGGCGGGGGCGGCATCGGACACGTCTGACCCGTCCGACACGTCTGACCCGCCCACTCGCCGGTCCAGCTGTTAGTCGCTGTTCGTCGCCGTTCGTCGTCCTTACTGGCGCGCCCCGGAAGCCTTCGGGTCGTAGACGGCCAGTGCCCAGATGACGAAGACATCGACCGCGATCATGATGACCGACCAGATCGGGGCGTACGGCAGGAACATGAACTGGAGGATCGCGCTGAGGCTCGCGAGGACGATGCCGCAGACGCGGGCCCAGCTCATGCCCCTGAGGATGCCCCAGCCGGTGACCGCGCCCACCGCGCCCAGACAGAGGAGGATCACGCCCCAGCCGGTGAGGTTGATGCTGTACACGTAGTCGCCGACGCGGGTGTAGACGTCGTCCTTGGCGAGCGCGGAGATGCCCTGGAGGATGGCGATCACGCCGTTCATCAGCATCAGGACACCGGCGAAGACGGCACCTCCGACCGCGAGCCCGCCGCCGGAGGGGGGTGGGCCGTAGCCGCGGGCGCCGGGGGCCTGACCGGTCTGCTGGCCGGCGTCGTTCCAGACCGGGGGCTTCTCCTCGCCGCCGGTGGACGTCGAGTGCGGCTGCTGGGTCGAGTGCGGCTGCTGCGTCATGGCGATGCCCCACCTCTCTGTGGTGTGGTGGTGTGTGGTGCTTCGACCATCCGGCCGAGGGACGCCCTCCACCAGGGGGGTTACGCCGTCCGGGTGAGCCCCGGCCTCGGCCCCGGATCGTCGTCCGCCGCCAGGAACTCCACCACCGCCAGCGCGAAGAGCAGCGCGAACGCCAGCCCCACCACCACCCACCCCGTCGGGTGCGACCAGAGCAGATAGGCCAGCAGGGCCGCGCCCACCAGGAGCCGGCCGATCCACGACCGGTACCGGCGGACGAACGGCCCCACCGGCCCCGTACGCAACCCCGCCCCGTCGGCCGTGGCCCGCACCGCCCCGATCCCGGACGTCCACAGCCGCCGTACGAGACCCGCCCGCCGACCGGGCCCCGTCAGCCAGGCTCCGAGCGCGACCACCACCCCCACCGCCACGACCATCCGGACCGTCGTGCTCAGGAACCGGGTCAGCGCGTCGTACACCGCCGCGGCGGCGGGCTGCGACACCCCGGCCGGGAGGGCGTCCAGATACAGGGCGCGGGCGATCCGCAGCGCGATGCCGAGGAGAGCGGTCGCGGCGGCCACGCCCAGCGCGCCGGTGACCAGCGCCCTGCGCCGCCGCCCCGCCAGCAGCACACCGGCCGCGACCAGGAGCAGGGCCACCAACGGCAGCCAGGTACCGGCGAGTTGGAGCAGCCGAAAGTACTTGCGGTAGGAGTCGAGGTCGTCGTTCCTGACGAGCGTGATCGAGGTGTGGAGCTCGGGGATCTTCGCGGCGACCGTCATCCCGTCGTCGACCAGCCGTTGCTTCACCTGATCCACGACCGGACCGACGTCGAGCGTCACCGCGCCACCGTCGAGCCGTACGGCACCGCCGCCGCTGCCGGTCAGGGCTTTGTCCACAGTGCTGTGGACACGCCGGTTCGCGTCCTTCCAGATCCTGGCGAAGGCGTCGGAGGCGGCGACGGCCCGCGCCTTGTCGTGGACGAAGGCGCGGACCGCGTCTTCCAGGGAACCGCCGAGCGCCCCCAACGCCTTTTCCAGCAGCGGGCGTTCGGCCGGGGCGGCGCCGGAGAGCAGCGTGGTGAGGTCGAGATGCCCCATGACCGCGGTCGTCACCCGGTCCGCGACGGCGTCCTGGATGTCCGGATGGGAGGCGAGCGGCGCCACCGTCCGCACATAACGCTCCGTATCGCCCACCGTGTCCGCCGTCCACGCGGCCACGACCCCGAGCGGAGCGAGCACACACCCGACGACAACGAGCAGAACGGCGACCAGCGAACGCACCCGGTGCCGAGGCCCCCGCGCCCGCTCCGCCTCCAGCACAGCAACCCGCGCCCGCAGTCGGTCGAGTTCCGTCACCCTGCCAGCGCATCCCCAACGCCCCGGTTCCGCGAGCAGTGCCACGCCGTTCGGGTGAACGGCTGCTGGGGGGTGGGTCTCAGAAAAAGTGTGACACCTCTGGTGGAGGTGTCACACTTTTTGGGAGAGGGTGCCGGGGGGAGAGGGGGTTGGTCGGGTCAGGCCATCCAGAAGAAGACGGCGGTCATCCGCTTCTCCTCCAGCGTGCTGCCGTGGTAACCGGTCGCGCTGTGCACGAGGTTGGCGTGGTAAAGCAGCAGACTGTTGTACCGGTGCGGCACGCGTACGTCCTCTTCAAAGGCGTCGGGCGCCACGAACCGCGTACCCAACGCCTCGACGAGGTTGTTGTGCGGAGCCTGCACGACGTTGCCGCCGAGCCGCCCACCCGGCAGATGCTGCCGGAAGAAACTGGTGCCGCAGTCCTTCGGCACGGAGGGATTGAGATACAGCACGGCGGCATACCGGCACAGCGACCGCGAGTCGGTGTGGGGCCGGGGTTCGCTCTCGCCCTCCCCCACGACCTGGATGCAGTTGTGGTTGAGCGTCCCGCCGCCGGGCGCCTTCTGCACCCACAACTCCTTGGCCCCGGTGGCCTGTTTGACCAGCCGCTCGACCCGCCCCAACTCGGAGGGCTCCAACCCCGGCATGGTGCGCAACCCCGGCCAGGTCTCCGAGGTGTACGGATACCCCTTCACCCAGTCGTCCTTGGCGAGACACCGCTCCCGTACAGCGTCGACATCCGGAAGGACGTCGTTCAGCACCCAGTAGTCACGGCCCTTGGTGGGCTTGCGATACGGCAGCACGGGGAGGGGCGCCTGACGGGCCCGCTGGGGGTGTGGGGGGAGTGGTGGCATGGGCCCGAACGTATAGCGGGGGTTCACCAACGCTGTGCCATCCACCGGTCAACATTCCGTCAACGGGAGGCCGTTGACCTACTCCTGGCCGTCCGCCTCTTCGTCGAACAGTTCCTCCGCACGCTCGACCGTCAAGGCTCGGTCGAACCAAAGGGTGAGTGTGTCGAGGTCGGTGCAGGACGTGATGCGGTCCTGTACGTCCCGGGAGACGAGGATTCCGCGCTTCTCCAGGAGACGCAGGATCAATGCGGCGCGATCTTCGGCCTGCCCCTTGGCTTCGCCCTCGGCCTGACCTTCGAGGTAGGCCCTCTCCATGAGGTGGCCACGGCCAGGGAAGTAGTTGACGAAACCCATGAGGCTCCTCCATTTGTCTCCGGCGGGGGTGTCCCCCAGAGTGACGTCGAGAAATTGGTAGATGTAGTCGGAGGCGTCGGAGTCCATGCCACCGAGGGCGTGGTCCAGTGCGTCCAGTATGGCGTCGCATTCGGGGTTGTTGGCGTGTGTCAGGGCGGAGAACGCGGCCATCGCGGGATTCTTCGCCGCGCTCCGCACGTCCTTGATCATCGGGAGGTTGTCCGGCCCGACGACGAGCGGACACGTGCGCTGGACCGTCCAGCCACGCGTACCGCAGTCGAACGGACCGGCCGCCCACTTGGCCGTGGCCCGGTCGCGGCAGACCACGAGCAGCAGCACGGGCAGCTTGTACTTCGACTGGAGATACGCGACGTAGTACGCCCAGCTCTGCTCCTTCCTGCCGTCCCGCCGTTCCTGCGCCTCGACGGCGAGCAGGAAGTCCTCGCCGTCCGACGGGCAGATCCGCAGTGCCGTATCGATGTGGCGAGCCATCGGCCGTGTCTCCGTCGCGTCGGTGGTGATCGCGTACACCGCCGCCTTCTCGGATAACTCGATGCCCAGCACCGTGAAAACGGGCGCGAGGATCTCAGGCCGCTCCTGGAAGATCCGGTGCATGCCCTCGTGAGCTGATGTGACCATGTGCGCAACCTAGATGGATCAAGGACCGAACTGTCCGGCCGATTCAGAGACGTTCACTCTTTCGAGGGGCGAAGGAACGTTCAGGCCGCACCACCCAGTTCGCACCAGACGTACTTGCCCCGGCGCCCGTCCCTGGACAGCGGCTGCCAACCCCACTGCTTCGCGCAGGCGGCGACAAGGGCGAGCCCGCGCCCGTCCTCCAGATCGGCGATCGCGGTCAACTCACGCGGGGGATGCGGTGGTTCGGGGTTCGCGTCCCAAGCCCCGATACGGAGGATGTCCGGAGCCCAGGACACACGCAGCGCGGCGGGACCGTCCGTATGCCGTACGGCGTTGCCCACCAGTTCCGTCGCCAGAAGCTCGGCGGTGTCGACCAGACCGATCAGCCCGTGCATCGTCAGGACAAGGCGGAGAGTACGGCGGCAGACCGTCACGGAGCGAGGGTCGTTGGGGATGTGGAGGGAGTACTCCCAGGCAGCGGGACCTTCGGTTTCGGGCATGCGTGAACTCCGTGCGTGAGGTGGGGAGTTGAGGTCCGGGGACGGTGGCAGAGCCGCAGCCGCCATGGCAGGACGGAGCGGTGCGCTTCCGGTGCCCCGGGGTTCCGCAGGGTGTGCGGCGCATCACTGACGGTAGAGGAGAAATTTCTCCTAGCGCAAGCTGTTCGCGTACGCTGACACCCGAACGAGGTCCCCAACAGGGGTTGCGACCACTGCCGTTGAAGGGACGATCGGGATGGCGCCGAGGAACCAGCCGACAGCTCGTCAGGTACGGCTCGGGGTCGAACTGCGCAAGTTGCGAGACCTGGCGGGCATGTCGGCCCGGGAGGCGGCGGGACTGCTCACGTCGACCTCGGCCCAGATGAGTCAGATCGAGGCAGGGCTCTCAGGCGTCAGTGAGGAGCGGGTGCGGCGGCTCGGGGCGCTCTACGCCTGTGCGGATGAGGAGTTGATCGACGCGCTCGTGGCCATGGCGACCGACCGTACGCGTGGCTGGTGGGAGGAGTACCGCGGAGTCCTGCCTCCCGGCTTCCTAGACCTGTCGGAACTGGAGCATCACGCGAAGTATCTGCGGGTGATCTCCACGGCACATGTGCCTGGTCTGTTGCAGACCGAGGAATACGCCCGGGCCGTCTTCTCGTACATGGTCCCTGAATTGCCGCAGAGCGAGCTGGAACCACGGGTCGAGCACCGTATGCGCAGGCGCGTGGCCGTCGAGGACGACAGCACGGTCGAGTACGAGGCTGTCATCCACGAATGGGTGCTGCGCACGAAGGTTGCCGACAGACACGCAGCGCGG
Organism: Streptomyces sp. NPDC002276; assembly: GCF_053891435.1. Taxonomy (NCBI): domain Bacteria; kingdom Bacillati; phylum Actinomycetota; class Actinomycetes; order Kitasatosporales; family Streptomycetaceae; genus Streptomyces; species Streptomyces sp. NPDC002276. The sequence goes on from NZ_JBSFCQ010000015.1 coordinate 136,068, forward strand.
GGCCAACTGGACGAGATCCTGCGGCAGTCGGAGCGCCCGCACATCACAGTCCGGGTGATTCCCTTTGATGTGGACGGCTTTGCCGGGGCCAACACTTCGATGGTGTACGCGGGAGGACCCGTGCCCCAACTGGACACAGCCAAGCGGGACGCGCCCCAGGGCGGCCCGTTCCTGCACGGCGAGTCCCAACTCATCCGGTACCGAACGCTTTTTCGTAAGGTGGAGGCGGCAGCGCTGGACCCGGTCAAGACACGGGACTACATCCACCGTATGACGAAGGAGCTGTGAACCGACCTATGGCCACCGAGATCATCTGGCAGAAGTCATCCTTCTCGGGCGGCGGCGACGGAGACGACTGCGTGGAAGTCGGCTGGCAGAAGTCGTCCTTCTCGGGAGGGGCCGAGGGCAACGAGTGCGTCGAACTCGCCGCAACCCCCACCACCATCCACCTCCGCGAATCCGACACCCCCACCACCACACTCACCACCACCCCCGCCCCCGTCTCCCACCTCCTCCAAGCGATACACACGGGCTCCCTCACCCCATGCCCCTGACGAAGGAGCTGCGAGGCACACCATGAATCACGCCCTGAACTGGCAGAAGTCATCCTTCTCCGGCGGCGGTGAAGGCAACGACTGCGTCGAACTCGCCGCAACCCCCACCACAATCCACCTCCGCGAGAGCGACACCCCCACCACCGTCCTCACCACCACCCCCACCCCCGTCTCTCACCTCCTCCAAGCGATACGCAACGCAGACACCCTCACCCCGCGCGGGCGCGTCAGCGCTTCAGGGTGAAGGTGAAGTTGTCGGAGAGCCTCGTGTTCAGGCGGGCCGTCGACACCAGCCTCCCCTCCGTGATCAGGGCCTCGACCTCGGCCCGTCGCAAAGCGCAGCCCTCCGCTATCAGCCGTACCGGTCGGACCGGGATCCGGGCCGCGAAGCGGACCGCTATGTCGATCACCTCGCGGTTCAGGGGCTCCGATCCGGCGCCGGTGTCGAGACGCCACGCGCCGGACCAGTCGAGGGCGATGCGGTTACGGCGCTGCACGACCGGGTCCTGGAGCAACTCCGACGCCAGAACAGCATCGTTGGCGTGCAGTCGGGCCAGCAGTTCGGGGCGTATGGACCGTACGTTCGCCCGTTCCATCACCGTCAGTTTCGCCGTGTCACCGCATCCCGTGCAGAGCACCAGAAGCCAGACATCCAGCAGCTTGTGGTGGGCGTTGACGCGGAACTTGCCGCTCGCCCGGAAGTGTCCGCCCCCGCACGCATGACAGCGACGGCGGACGAGCGGCAGGCAGGTGGGCATGACCACCCAGTTTTCGAGCACAGAAGTACACCGTTTCCAGTGAGAAGTCCGCAGCAAAAAGGAGCGCGGCGCAACAGCGCGACGCGCGACGATTCAGCACTCGGGAGGTCTCACACGGTGTACAACGGCACGTCCTTGCCCAGACGACTCGGTCCCGCAGCACGGTAGGGGCGGACAGCGGCGCCGCTCCACCGCTTTTCTTCGCGCGTTGTCACATTCCCGCCGCCCGTTTCGTCAGTCCTGTACAAGCAACGGCAGCGATACAACGAAACGCAGAGGAGCCCACCATGGGTGCCCGACTCAACGCCTTCACCAGCCCGATCGCCGGCAAGGCCCTGAAGCACTTCATCGCGGCGGGCAAGGTCATTGAGGACTCGCCGCTGCCCGCCGCCACGCAGGAGCTGGTGAAGATCCGGGCGAGTCAGATCAACGGGTGCGGGTTCTGCACCGACATGCACACCAAGGACGCCGCGGCCGCCGGCGAGACCTCGGTACGGCTGAACCTCGTCGCGGCGTGGCGCGAGGCCACCGTGTTCACCGACGCGGAGCGCGCCGCGCTGGAGCTCTCGGAGGAGGGCACCCGGATCGCGGACACGGCCGGCGGGGTGAGCGACGAGGTGTGGGCGAACGCCGCGAAGCACTACGACGACGAGCAGCTCATGGCCCTCGTCTCCCTGATCGCCCTCATCAACAGCTTCAACCGCATGAACGTCATGCTCACGATGCCGGCCGGCGACTACCAGCCCGGTCAGTTCAACTAGCCCCAACCCACCCGAAATCGGGGCGCCGAACCGGAGGCATCACCCGCCACTTGTGACGCGCCCCACTCGGGCTTTACCAAAACCAAAGACTTCGAACGCTTCCCCGATCCGTACTCCCCACTGTCCGTACCGCCGACGGGCGGTCCACGACACAGGAGGTACGGTGCGCTTTTCGCGGAACGCGACGGGAACCATGGTGGTGGGCGGTGCCCTCAGCCTGACTCTCGTCGCCCTTGCCTATCCGGCAATGCTGGGCGTGACCACGGTCTCCAGCTCGCCCTCACGTGTGATCGCCAACACGCAGTGGGGGCCGCTGACCGAGGCCGACCGCGACTTCGTGGTCAAGGTGCGCGCGGCAGGGCTGTGGGAGTACCCCGTCGGCCAGATGGGACTGAAGAAGGGGGCGAGCCCGGCGGTCATCACGGCGAGCAAGCACCTCATCGACGGGCACGCAGCGCTGGACTCCAGCGTCCGCAAGATCGCCCCTATGCTCAACATCACGATCCCGAACCTGCCCAGCCCGCAGCAGCAGGGGTTCATCAACACCCTGACCGCGGACAGCGGCAAGCAGTTCGACACGGACTTCGCCAACATCCTGCGGGTCACGCACGGTTCGATCTTCGCCACCATCGCGAAGATCCGCGGGACGACCGAGAACACCCTGGTGCGGATCCTGGCCAACCAGGCCAACGCGACGGTCCTGGACCACATCACGGTCATGGAGGACACCGGCCTGGTCAACTTCAGCCAGGTCCTCTTCCAGGAGACGACCCCGCCGAAGCTGCCGGCCGTGGACCTGACCCCGCCGCCCCCGGCCGCGGGCGCGCCGGAGGTCGTCCTCACCCCGCCCGTGAACAGCACCACCCAGCCGCCGCTCCTGCCGGGCGAAGCCTCACCCAGCACCAGCCAGACCCCGACCGTGGGGTGAGTGCACCACAGCCACAGAGCGCACCACAGAGCGCGCTACGCCCCCAGCCACACGGTCGTGTCAGGACCCAACTCACCGCCCCCTGCCGCCGGTTCGCTGCTCAGCAGCACCTCTCCCGGCGGCAGGGCGACCGGCCCGTCCGACAGGTTGGTGACACACCGCCAGCCCGAGGAGCGCGTGAAGTGCAGCACTCCGGGCGGACTGTCCGGGGCCCAGCTCAGCGACTCCCCCTCCAGCAGCTTGCGGCGCAGCCGCAACGCCCTGCGGTAGAGCTCCAGCGTCGAGCCCTCGCTCCCGTCCTGCGCCTCGACGGCGTACGACGCGAAGCTCGCCGGCTGCGGCAGCCACGCGGGTCCGGACCCGAAGCCGTACGACGGACCGGTCGTGGTCCACGGGAGGGGTACCCGGCAGCCGTCGCGGCCCTTGTGGGTGTGGCCCTGTTGTTCCCAGATGGGGTCCTGGAGGACCTCGACGGGCAGGTCGGCGACCTCGGGGAGTCCGAGTTCCTCGCCCTGGTAGACGTACGACGAACCGGGCAGCGCCAGCATCAGCAGGGTCGCGGCGCGGGCGCGGCGCAGGCCTGCCGCCGTATCGACGCGCGGGGTGCGGCCGTCGGAGAGCAGCCAGGTGTTCGGGTCGGTGCCCCTCGGCAGCATCAGGCGCGAGGCGTGGCGTACGACGTCGTGGTTGGACAGCACCCAGGTGGCCGACGCGCCTGCCGCGCGGGCCGTGGCGAGCGAGCCGGTGATCACCTCGCGCAGTTCGTCCGCGTCCCAACCGGCCTCCAGGTACTCGAAGTTGAAGGCCTGGCCGAGTTCGTCGGGGCGGGCGTAGAGGGCGCGGCGGGCGGCCGGGACCCAGGCCTCGGCGACCGCCATGCGGGGCGGGGTGTAGGTGTCGAAGACGCTGCGGCGCCAGTCGCGGTAGATCTCGTGGACCTCGTCGCGGTCGTAGTAGGGGTGGCTGCCGGGCGGGAGGGAGTCGAGGACGTTCTCGGCGGACGCCGCGACCGGGCCGACGTCCCGCAGCGGCTCGCCGAGGTCCTTCACCAGCGCGTGGGCCACATCGACGCGGAAGCCGTCGACGCCCCGGTCGGACCAGAAGCGGAGCGTGGTGCGGAAGTCGGCCCGCACCTCCTCGTTGTCCCAGTTGAGGTCGGGCTGTTCGGGGGTGAAGAGGTGCAAGTACCACTTTCCGTCCGGCAGTTGGCGCCATGCGCTGCCACCGAAGACGGACGGCCAGTCGGTGGGCGGGAGTTGGCCGTTCTCGCCTCGCCCGTCCCGGAACACGTACCGGTCGCGGGCGGCGGAACCGGGACCGGCCGCCAGCGCCTCCTGGAACCAACTGTGCAGGTGCGAGGTGTGGTTGGGCACGATGTCGACCATGACCTTCAGGCCCAGCCGGTGCGCCTCGGTGACCATCGCGTCGAAGTCGTCGAGGGTGCCGAGGCGCGGGTCCACGTCGCGGTAGTCGGCGACGTCGTAGCCGCCGTCGGCGAGTTCGGACGGGTAGAAGGGGCTGAGCCAGAGGGCGTCGACGCCCAGGGCGGCGAGGTGGGTGAGCCGCTCGGTGATGCCCCTCAGGTCCCCGAGTCCGTCACCGTCGGCATCGGCGAAACTGCGCGGATACACCTGGTACACAACGGCCTGACGCCACCAGTTCGGGTCACGGGAGGACAGGTCGGACACGTGGTCTCCTTATGAATTCCCTCTACACCAAGGCAAGTTGACAGTCATCTTCCGGTGGACCCACGATGTGCACACGCTGTGGCGCATGTGACCAATGAGCCCAGTGTTTCTCGCGTTGATCCACACCCTCCACACCCTGTACACGCCAGATGGGATCAGTATGTCCATAGCCAGTCGTGTCACCGTGCGCCGCCTGTTGGGGACGGGCGCCGCCTCCCTCGCCCTCGCCGCGGCCTCCGTAGCCGCCGCGTCCGGCGCCTGGGCCACCGGGGGGCACGGCGGCGGCGGTGACGGCTGGGAGTCGGGCGGCCACTACAAGCCCGGTTCCGGCGCGGGCACGGTCACCGAGACCGAGGGCTGCCAGTTCTCGCTGGACGGCACCAGCTTCTTCCCGTCCGTCAAGGTCGACGACCAGAACCTGAAGCCCACCGACGACGGCAAGGTCCACATCAAGGTCCGCACCGCGGGCGACGCCGCCACTTGCACCGCCTCGCTCGCCTCGTACACCGCGCACGGCCCGACCTTCGCCACCTCCGGCCAGCAGGTCTTCGTCGACTTCGACACGGTCACCGTGAAGAAGGGCCAGACCGACTCCCTCGACATCGCGGTGCCGGACGAGGGCTGCTTCGCGCAGATCGACCTCTACCGCGGCGCGGTCAAGTTCGACGGCAATCCCGCCGCCGGCGACGGCTTCGTCCACGGCGACCTGCCCAAGGGCCCCGACCACACGGTCATCAAGGACAAGCTGATCGCGGCCTGGAACGGCGGCACCAAGGACTGCACGAGCACCGAGTCCCAGCCCCCGTCCCCCTCGGCCCCGGCCTCGGTCCCCCCGTCGGCCCCGGAGTCCACCCCGCCCGCCTCGGAGTCCTCGACCCCGACCCCGACCCCGAGCGCCTCCGAGTCGACTCCGGAGTCCTCCACTCCGACCCCGGCCGAGTCCGAGTCGACCGTTCCCCCTGCGGCACCCTCGCCCAACGGTGGCGGCGGCGACCTCGCCGAGACCGGTGGCGGCGGCAACACCGGCGCGATCGTCGGCGGCGCGGCGGCCCTGCTGGCGGGCGGCGCGGCGATCGTGGTGGCGACGCGACGTCGACGGGCTTCGCACTCGTAGCCGTATCGCCGTATCTCTGCGGAGACCATTTCTGCGGACACCCCGCCGTTCACGACAGCCTCAGGGTTGTGAGCGGCGGGGATCGTTCGTTCAGGGCAGTAGCGCCGTCGGCATCGCGCGGCCGTACAACTCGTCGAGGCCGATCAGCAGCACGCCACCCCTTTCCGCCTCGGCGCGGAGGGCGTCGCTGAAGCCGACGCCGCTGCGCGGTGCCGGCGAGCAGCCCTCCCATGACGGACATCGCCGAACCGCACAGGAGCAGCCGCATACCGCTCTCCTCCACCTGGAAGCGGTAGAAGCCCCCGCACTGCTCGACGAGCGCCCGGAGTAAGCCAAAGAGTTAGGGATACACCCCTAAGGACTATATCCCTAACCCACCCACTACCCCTCGACCGTCTCCAGCCACAGCTTCACGTACCGCTCCACATCCACGTCCAACCCCACGTCCACCAGGGCCTGTTCGCGGGCTCCGTCGTGGATTTCGGACTCGCCGTGGCGTGGGCGTCGGTCGACGATGGTCTGGCCTCGGGACGGGCCGGGGGCGAGGGAGACCTCGACCGGGAGGAGGCGGGTGGTGAGGCCGGCCGGGTCGGCGACCGCGCAGACCGCGCCCGCGTCGCCGAGGCCGCCGGTGGGGGTGGGGTCGCCGGAGGCGGCCGGGTCGCGGTGGGCCAGCAGGTCGCCCGCCAGCTTCAGGCGGGGTTCCGTGCTCTCGCGCAGGCGCTGGACATCCGCGGCCGGGACCTGGACGCGCTCGAACACGTCCAGGCCGTACATCGTGATCGGCACCCCGGCCGTGAGCAGGATCGCCGCCGCCTCCGGGTCGTGCCACACGTTGAACTCCGCGACGGGCGTGGCGTTCCCGACCGCCACCGCGCCGCCCATGAACACGATCCGTTCGATGTTGGCCGTCACCTCGGGGAACGTGCGCAGCAGCAGCGCGATGTTCGTCAGCGGGGCGGTGGGGATGAGGGTGACCGGGCGCGGGGACGCGAGGATCTCGCGGCGCAGCAGCGTCACCGCGTCCACGTCGACGGGCGTGCGCGCCGAGGCCGGGAGCCCCAGGTCGCCCATGCCGTCCTGGCCGTGGACGTGCGCGGCCGACCGGGCCGGTTCGATCAGCGGCCGGGCGGCGCCGCGCGCGACCGGGATGTCACCGGCCCCGGCGTGGTCCAGGACGATCAGGGTGTTCCGTACGACCTGGTCGACGTCCGTGTTCCCGGCCACGCAGGTCACCGCGCGCAGGTCCAGGCCCGGGTGCCGGACGGCGAACAGCAGCGCCAGGGCGTCGTCGACCCCCGTGTCGCAGTCGATGATCACGGGGATGGGCTGACCGGTCACGACAGGGTCCTCTCGACGCAAGGGTGCTGTTCGGTTGCGACCTTACGCATCCGCCCACAGTTCGGTGCCGCGTGCCCCGACCCGCGCGGTGACGCGGTGCAGCAGGTCGGCGGCGGGCAGCGGGTCGACCCGGCGGCCGTCCCGCAGCCGTACGGCGACCAGGCCCGCGGCGGCCTCCCGTTCGCCGATCACCGCCTGGTACGGGACCAGCCGCGCCGCCCGGATCCGGGCACCGAGGCTGCCCTCGGCGGCGACCTCGGCACGCAGTCCGAGGGCGCGGGCCCGCTCCACGAGGTCGTACGCCTGCTGCTCCCGCGCCTCCGACACCGGGAGGACGACCAGTTGCACCGGCGCAAGCCACGCCGGGAACGCTCCGCCGTGCTGCTCCACCAGCTGCGCCACCGCCCGTTCCACGCTCCCGATGACACTGCGGTGCACCATGACCGGCCGGTGTTTCGCGCCGTCGGCGCCGATGTAGCGCAGGTCGAAGCGTGCGGGCTGGTGGAAGTCGATCTGGACGGTGGAGAGGGTGGCCTCGCGGCCGGCCGCGTCCTCGATCTGGACGTCGATCTTCGGGCCGTAGAAGGCTGCCTCGCCCTCGGCGGAGTCGTAGGCCACCCCGGATGCTTCGAGAACTTCCCGCAGCATCGCGGTCGCCCGGCGCCAAAGGGCCGGATCCGCAACGTACTTGCCGCCCCCGCCGGAGACGCCGTCCCCGGGCAGCGACAGCCGGTGGCGGGAGGCTCGGATGCCGAGGTCGGCGTAGGCGCGGGCGATGAGGGCGAGGGCTGCGCGGGCCTCCTCGACGGCCTGGTCGAGGGTGCAGAAGATATGCGCGTCGTTGAGCTGGATGGCGCGGACGCGGGTCAGTCCGCCGAGGACACCGGAGAGTTCGGAACGGTACATGCCGCCCAACTCGGCGATACGGAGCGGCAGTTCACGGTAGCTGTGGGAACGGGAACGGTAGATGAGCGCGTGATGCGGACAGAGACTCGGCCGCAACACGACCTCCTCGGCGCCCAGCCGCATCGGCGGGAACATGTCGTCGCTGTAGTGGGACCAGTGCCCGGAGATCTCGTACAGCTCACGCTTGCCGAGAACGGGCGAGTACACGTGCCGATACCCGGCTGCGCACTCCAACTCCCGCACATACTCCTCCAGTTGATGCCGGACGACGGCACCGTCCGGCAGCCAGTACGGCAGTCCCGCACCCATCAGCGGGTCGGTGTCGAAGAGGCCCAGCTCGCGGCCGAGACGTCGGTGGTCGTACATGGTGAACTCCCCATACGCATCAGGAGGCGAGCACCACGCGACAAAGCCCCGGGGCACTCGCCCCGGGGCTTCGACTTGGGTCAGCAGTCAGCGCGCCGGGACACTCTCCGGCGTCGTCGTCACAAAGAGACGGGCGCGCTTCATGCGGCGGACCGTAGCAGCCGTAGGACGGCCCGCGCGACGGGATTTGTCAGTCGGGGAGCCGCTCCAGCAGCCAGGTGCACAGCTCCGGGGTGATGGCCGTGTGCGCGGTGGTCTCGTACGAGCAGAGGAACTCGTGCAACTCGCCCTGATCCGGATCGAGTTCGTTGATGTTCGCGTACAGGTCGTCCTGCTTCTCGATGTCACGGACCGCGACCGCGCTGACCGAGGGCACGAAGCACACCTGCTCGTGCCGCAGGTCGGTCTTGCCGCCGAGCTTCTTCATCGCGTCGGCGAGGATCTTGTACGTGTGCAGGGTGCCGCCGGGCGCGCCGTCCAGTTCCGGGAAGCCGCTGGTCGTGATGGTCTTCTCGGCTTTGGGGAAGCGCCGGTTGAGGTAGGCGGCGGTGACGTCGTCGCCCTGGGCCTGGGTGTAGAAGGTGGTGCCCGGGTAGATGCGGTCGATGCGCAGCGCGACCTCGCCGGGCGGCACGTCGGGCAGACCGACGCCGTCGGCACGGCCGTTGGCGACACCGATCAGCCTCGGGATGGACGGCCATGTGCCGACCCGCTCCAACTCGGCCAGGAACTCCGTGCGTTCGGGGGCGACCCCGATCTTGCCGGTCTCCTTGTCGTAGTGCCGCCACAGCATCTGGCGCGCGGCCGGGCTGTCCATCTGCTTCGCGAAGTCGTTCGGGAACGGGATGAAGTGCGAGAACGCCTGCACGCCGACCGGGATGGAGGCGCCGCGGTGGGGGCTGTCGTAGGAGAAGTACAGGCCGGTGCGGTGGTCCATCCGCTGCGTCTCCATCTTGGCGAGCGCGTAACGGGTGACGATGCCGCCCATGCTGAAGCCGCCGACGGCCAGGCGGGTGCTGCCGAGCTGCTCCGCGGAGGCCCGCATGATGGCGGCCATGGCCGTCTGCGCGTTCTCCAGGATGGACGCGCTGCGCTCGTCGTAGCCGAGCAGGATCACGTCCCGGCCGCGCCGGCGCAGCTCGGAGACGAACGGGAACTCGCCGCCCTCCAACCCCTGGTAGAGCCAATCGAGCCTGCTACGGCCGAGGTTGAAGCCGTCGGCCAGGATGACGGGCCGGGTGAGAGCGCTGTTGCGCTCGCCGAGGAACACCCAGGCGAAGCCGCCCGGCAGGAGCCATTCCTCGTGCTCCGGTACCTCGACGGGCGCGGTGGGTTCGACGGACAGCGGATCGCCGAGGGTGAAGTTGCCGACGTTGGGTTCTTCGGTCGTCTCGGACATGGTCGTGCTCCTTCGTGAGGGGACGGGGGAGACGACGTCAGCATGGGGGACGACCGGGGCGTATCACCCCGCTGAGCTGGGGTGTTCACCACTTCGGATGGAGCATGCACGGAATTTGTTTAGTGCGGCTGGCATGTGCCGCTGGCCTGTTCTCTTCGCTCGGCCGTTCCCCCGTGCGGTGGGGCGGGCGGTCTCAGCCCGCCAGCTGCTTGAGCAGTTCGTCCGCGACCGGTGCGGAGGACGCCGGGTTCTGGCCGGTGACGAGGTTGCCGTCGACCACGACGTACGGCGCCCACGGCTCGCCCTGCCGGAAGTCCGCGCCGAGCTCCACCAGGCGGTCCTGGAGCAGCCACTTCACCTTGTCGGCGAGGCCGCCCTGGGTCTCCTCGGCGTTGGTGAAGCCGGTGAGGCGGCGGCCGGCGAAGGCGTTGGTGCCGTCCTCCTTGACGGCCGGGAGGAGCGCGGCCGGGCCGTGGCAGACCACGCCGAGCGGCTTGCCGGAGGCGAGGGCCAGGGTGAGGAGCCGGCCGGAGTCGGCGTCGACGGCGAGGTCCTCCATCGGGCCGTGGCCGCCGGGGTAGTACACGGCGGCGTAGTCGGCGAGGTCGACCTCGGTCAGTTTGACCGGGTGCTGGAACTCGGGGCTCGACGCGAGCACGGTGGCGACGCGGTCGGCGTTCTCCTGGCCGCCGTTGAAGTCGGCGGCGAGGCTGCCCCGGTCCACGGGCGGTACGACACCGCCGGGCGTCGCGACGACGACCTCGTGACCGGCCGCCTTGAACGCCTCGAACGGGGTGACGGCCTCCTCGGCCCAGTAGCCGGTGGGGTGCGGGGTGCCGTCGGCCAGGGTGAGGTGGTCGGCGCCGGTCAGCACGAAGAGGATCTTCGACATGGGGGGTCTCCTGGGTGGTGGTCGATGAGGTGCCTTCGACAGTAGGCGGGGCGCGGACGGGCGGCCAATGAGGAACCGAATGGCCGGTATTGGTTTCCCGATGGCCCTCGACGAGGCCGGCAGTCACCCGGACGGCCCGGCGCGCTGGTGGGCGGGCGCGGGCGATGGTGCCGTGGGAGCACGCGCCGACACTCGCGCCACGTATCCGCGCACGCATCGCGCCACGCATCCGCGTCACGCGTCCGCCCCAGGAGGGACCCTCGATGACCCGTTCCCCGGCCCGTGTCCTCCTCCTCGCCTCGGCGCTGTCGGCGGGCACCCTGCTCACGGTCGCGGGCTGCGCGAACGAGGCCGCCCTGCACAAGGTGACGAGCGCGCCCTCCCCCTCGGCCGTACGAACCCCCGCGGCGCACGCGTCCCCGGCGGCGGCCCCCGTCCTCACCCAGGCGCAGGCACAGACCGCACTGATCGCGGACACGGACCTGGGCGCCCCCTGGACCCCGACCCAGGGCACGGCGACCTGGCGCGACACCCTCCTCAAGGCGAAGACCGCCGACCCCGACTGCCAGCGCCTCCTGGACGCGCTCTACGCCGACGAACTCCTCGGCACCCCCGCCACCGCCGAGGCGACGATCGGCCTCGACGACACCGACGACGACGCCCAACTCCACTACCAGGTGGCCGCGTTCCGCTCCGCCGACGTGGACCGCACCCTGGCCTGGCTGAAGACACTCCCGCAGAAGTGCGCCCAGTTCACGGCGGCGACCACCCGCTCAGGCCCCCAGACGGTGACCGTCACGGAGGCCACCCTCCCGAACGTCGGCGACGCCCGCGGGGGCCTCCACGTCACCCTCACCGGCACCACCCCGGAGGGCGACCAGTCCACCCTCACCCTGGACACCGCCGCCGTCCGCATCGGCGACGACACCATCACCCTCACGAACGGCGGGCTGGCGAACGTACCCCCGGACGCGATGAGCCGAGCACTGGAGATCGGTGCGCAACGGCTGACGGACGTACAGCGACAGGGCCGGGTGCAGATCTAGGAGCCCACGGCTCCCGCCTACCGCAACCGCCGATCGTCGGGCAACGGATCCAACCTCGTCCAGATCCTGACCGCCGCGGCAGGCGCGGCCATGGTTCCGGACGGGGGCTCTTGATAGGCGATCACCATGTTCAGAGGCAACTGCTGATCCATGTTGTAGTAGCCCAGGAACAGCCCCAGATCACGGCAGAGAACGTGCGCTTCCCGCCCCGTCATCCCGACCACATCAGGGACTTCGATACTCGCCGACCTGTCACCCATCCCCGCACCATACGACCGACCGGGGCGCGACGGAGGGGCTTTCAGGCTTCGACGGGCCTCCGCGACCGTGCCGGACGGCCGCCGTCCAGGTGGACCACCACACTCGCGTGGAACCGGTCCACGGACTCGTCGACGCTGCGGATGAAGCCCGATTCGGCGGTGCCCCGGGTGTTGCCCATGCCTCTGAAGAGGGACAGGCGGAAGCCGGTGATCTGGGCGCCGTTCTTGGGGAGGATGTCGGCCGGTTCGGGTCGCAGGCGTTCCAGCGTGCCTCGCGGACCACCCGCCTGCCCCTCCAGTACGGCCTCGACGTGGAGATCGGCCGGTGCCTCGGCGAGCCTGCGGACCAGCCGCTTGGCCCAGCTGAGGGGGTAGCCCTGGTCGGGGGCGGCGATCTCGATGGACGTCCGCAGCTTGCCGGTACGCAGGTCCGCGCAGAGGGCCAGGACACCGGGCGTGCCCTCGATACGAAGCTCGGCGTCGAGTCTGCCGTCGACGCAGAGGCGGTCTGCGAGGGCGGCGCGCCGGGAGGCCGGATCGGTGCCGCGTCTGGCGCGCTGCACGGGCAGCACCTTCTCGCCGAGTTCGCCGCCCAGCCGCAGGCACACCTGCCGCACCAGCCGTTCCCAGCTTTCCACGACCTCCACCGCTCGCGGGTCGCCCTGGCACAGGGTCTCGGCGTCGATCGCGTTGCGCACCGGGACCCAGGAACGGCCCATGTTCTGGAAGCCGTGACAGCCGGAGTTCTCGTGCTGGAGGTAGTGGAGCAGTTCCTGGAGCAGCCAGGCGTGCGCCGCGTTGCCGACGCCCTCGTGCCGGATCAACATCTGTGCCTGGTGGGCGACTTCGGCCCAGGACAGATGCCAGAGCGCCACCTTGTTCTTGCGCCGCCCGTCGAGCTTGACCTCCACCAGGGGACTGCCCTCCAGCTCGACGTCGTTGGAGAGCGTGATGACGGCCTCGTATCCGCGCCGGGCCGCTATGTCCGCGTAGGCCTGCACCTGGTCCGGCTTGAGGGGGTTGCCGTTCGTCTTCGTCTCGACGAGCGCGGTCCACAGCTTGCCCGCCCGCTCGACCCGGATCACCCCGTCGGGCCGCCGAGGGGACTCGCCGTTGGGCAGCGTGACCTCGGTGAACGTCTCCATCCGGCCGACCGGGGCACCGAAGGCAGCCGTCAACCGCCGCCCGAACTCGGGCACTTGAGCCATCACCGACAGCAGCACGGAGGTCGCCCGGGTCTCCCGCTCGTGATCGCTCTTGAGCGCGGAGGCCGGGAAGAGCCGGGCACCCCGCCAGGAGTCGTTCTCGGCGAGGGACTTCTTGGCCACCTTCGGCAGGGTGACCTTCTTCTTGGCGGTACGGGGACGGGCGGGCCGGGTCGCGGCAGTGGCCTCGGGGCTCTCGGGGCTCTCGGGAACCGACTCGACCGCGGGACTCGGCGGCTGCGCGGGAATCGCGGCGACGGCTTCCACCGCAGGAACCTCGGTGTCGGTGTCACCGCCGGACTGGTTCTCCGCGTCCGCGTCCGCCTCCGCGTCGTCGTCGATGTCGACGCCGAAGTCCGTTGCCACACCGGCGAGTCCGGACTCGTAGCCCTGTCCGATCGCACGGAACTTCCAGTCGCCGCCCCGCCGGTAGAACTCGCCGAAGAGCAGCGCGCTGACCTCGCCGGGATCCTCGATCGTGAAGCGCAGCAGGCTCTCGCCGGAACCGTCGGCCAACGTCAGCCGCAGATCCTGGAGTTCGGAGAAACGGGCGCTCTCGTAACGGCTCGCCGCCACCACGATCTGCTCGACGCCGGCCGGAATCGCGGTCAGGTCGAACGTGATCCGGTCCTCGCTGCCGTCCGCCGTAGGTGACTTGCCGAGCAGCTGCACACTTCCGTCGGCGGCGACGGGGTTGTTGTAGAAGTAGAAGTCCCCGTCGCTGCGCACCTTGCCGTCCCCGGTCAGCAGCAGTACGGATACGTCCGCGTCGCCCTCTCCCGTCGGACTTCCCCAGCTCAGGCTCATCAGCACCGAGCCGATGTCCTCGCTCAGCGACGCGAGACCGACGTTCCCGCCCTTGACCATCTCGTGCATGAGGCCCCCCAGATGCACGGCCGCGCGAGCTGCCCCCGCGACCCCTGTTTCGTAGCGATGAGTGACACGCCCCACACCCTGCGCATCACCAGCACCTTAACGCTCCGCAATCACCCGTATCTCCGGAACGGCCTCAACGCTTCTCGTACGGATCCGCCGGCTCCTTCACCTGCGTGACGGTCGTCGCGTCGAGGAGCGGGGGCCACGCCCCGTCCGTGCCGAGTTTGCCCTTGGGGAGCCAGGTGCCGGTGACCGTGACCCAGGTGTCGGTCTGGGGCGCGTCGTCGGACTCGCTGCCCCTGATCTCGACCTTGCTGGTCGTCGCGTCGGCCGCGCAGCAGGTGACGACGAGGCGGGTGACGTACCAGGCGCCGTTCGAACCGTGGGTGACGAAGCCCGTCATACGGACCGTGCGGCCCTTGAGGGAGTGACCGGTGTCGTAGATCGCCCGTGAGCTGTACTGGGCCACCGAGATGTCCAGCACCTTCGCGGCGGGCAGCGCGGGGAAGGTGCCCACTCCCTGTGCCGCCAGCTGTGCCTGCTCGCGGCCCGCGCTGTACGAGCCCAGCGCGGGGGGCGGGAAGAGGAGCAGCGCCAGGGCGGGGAGGGTGAGGAGCCAGGCGATGCGGGGGCCGTGGGAGTGGGAGTGCCCGTCCTCCGCTTCCTCCTCGTGTTCCTCCTCGTGGTCCCGGTGGGTCATCCCCCGTACCGCCGCCACCGCCCCCAACACCATCAGCAGCGAACCGGAGATCACCAGATACGGCCGCAACGCCGCCTGCACATACCGCAGATACAGGTCGCTGAAGAGGGAGATCCGCAGCACCGCCCCGCCCGTCAGCAGGAGGAGGACCGCCGAGCCGTAGCGCCTCACAGCAGCCACCAGCCCACCAGCGTGCTGCTCGTCACGGCGACCAGCCATGTCGTCGAGGAGAAGCGGAGGGCGAAGGAGCGGCCGAACGTGCCCGCCTGAAGCGCGATCAGCTTCAGGTCGACCATCGGGCCCACCACCATGAACGCCAACTTCGCCGCCGGTGAGAAGCCGCTCAGCGAGGCCGCCACGAACGCGTCCGCCTCGCTGCACACGCACAGCACCACCGCCAGGAAGGCCAGCAGGAGCAGCGACAGCCAGGACGAGCCCGTGAAGATGTCCAGGATCGAGCGCGGTACGGCGATGTTGAAGGTCGCCGCCGCTGCCGCGCCCAGGACCAGGAAGCCGCCGGCATGGAGGAAGTCGTGCTGGAGGCCCGCGATGAATGCCTTCACGCCTACCGTCGAGTGCTCGGCGGACCGCGTGCGGCTCGGGAGTCGTAGCCACTCCTCCCTGCCGAAGCGCGCCCACAGCCAGCCCATCACCACCGCCGTCGCCAGGGACGCGACCAGGCGGCCCAGCACCATCTTCGGCTGGCCCGGGAACGCGATCGAAGTGGCCACCAGGACAACCGGGTTGATCGCGGGAGCGGACAGCAGGAAGGCCAGGGCCGCGGCGGGGGCTACCCCCCGTCTCATCAGGCTGCTCGCCACCGGGACCGACGCGCACTCGCAGCCCGGGAGTACGACTCCTGCCGCGCCCGCGATCGGGACGGCCAGCGCCTGGTTGCGGGGGAGGAGTCGGGTGAACACCCGCTCCGGTACGAACGCGCCGATCGCCGCCGACACCACCGTGCCCAGGAGCAAGAAGGGGACGCCTTGGACGGCTACCGCCGTGAAGACCGTCCACCAGGCCGCCACGGGTGGGGTGTGGAGGTCGATCGCCAGCATCGGGCCGAGGACCGACACGACCGTGGCGATCGCGATCAGTGCCGCGCCGCCGAGTACCGCGTAGACCATGGCGCGTACGGCCAGGCGCAGGCCGTCGACCACGGTCCGTTCGTTCTGCACGCGCCTGTCTCATCCCGTTTCGCACGATTACGACTCGTACTCGTACGGGGCACGGTAGCCCTCGGCGCTGTGCGGTATCCCCGATTTGTCAAAGAGGAGGCTGTGCGGGGGCCGGGCCGAGGGTCGTGGTTCCGGGGGCCGTACGGTGCCCGAGGCCCGTGCGGTAGGCGTCGAGCGCCGCCTCCACCCGGCCGGTACGGCGGAGCAGATCGCCGAGCATCCGGCACAGGTCGGCCAGGTCGCCGGCCGCGCCCGCGCGCTCCAGGAGGCTGAGGGCGCGGACGTAGTGTTCCTCGGCCGCCTCCGTGTCGCGGGCGTCCTCGGCGATGATACCGAGGAGGCGGTGGGCGGCGGCGGAGTGCAGGGCGCCGCGTTCGGAGCTGAGGTCGCTGAGGACGTCGTGGAGGAGGGTGGCGGCCTCGTCGGACTTGCCGCGCTTGTGCAGGACGTCCGCCAGTTCGACGGCGACCTGACTGCTGTACAGCGCCGCGCGCTTCGCAGTCAGCATGGCCAGCGCCTGCCTCAACTCGACCTCGGCGCGCTCCAGTTCGCCGTCCTGGGCGTAGACGTAGCCGCGCATCCAGTGGCAGTTGGCGAGTTCGGTCCGGAACTGGAGCTGGCGGTACAGATCGGCGGCCTTCGCGAGCGAGGCGTCAGCCTCCGCGACCTTGCCCTCCGCGATCAGCGTGCGCGCCACCGAGCGGTGCATGCGGGCCAGCAGCGCCGGGTCCGCGACCTGCGGGGCGAGCGCGAGCGCCAACTCGGCCGCCTGGGCCGCCCTCGCGTGCGCGCCCATGTCCATGTACGGCCCTATCGCGCTCGCGTAGAGCAGCAGGAGCGCGTCGGGGTCGTGCAGGCCGCCGCGGTTCAGCTCGTCGAGCGTGGACTCCAACAGGTAGACGGCGTAACGGAGTTCACCGGTGAGGTAGTGCGCCACGGCACGGCCGCGGAGGGCGGGGACGCGGGCCGGGAGGGGTTCGTCGGCGAGGCGTTGCTCCGCTCGCTCGAAGTACATGCGGGCGGCGGTCAGGTCGCCGGTGTCGAGGCCGCACTCGCCGAGTCCGAGCAGTGCGATGGCCTCCTCGTCGACCAGCCCGTGCGACTCCGCCTCCGCGAGGAGTTCGGCGTACTGCTCCGCCGCCTCCTCCGACTCCCCGGTCGCCAGGGTGCGTTGGGCGCCGGTCAGCCGTAGGCGAAGCTCGGTGGCGAGGTGGGCGGGGCGGCCGGTGGCCAGTTCGTCGTAGGCGACGCCGAGCCGTTCCGCGAGGTGGCGCAGCGCGTCGTCGGAGGGGCGGACCCGGCCGGCCTCAAGGGTGGAGATGTATGCCGGTGTGTAGGCGGGCTCGGCCAACTGCCGCTGGGTGAGCCCGCGTTCGTGTCGCAACTGCTGGACCCTGCGCCCGATGACTTCCGGGTCGTCCCGTCTCACCATGCATTAATCATGCCAGTAAGCCGAGTTACAGACTGGCCGGTAACTCAGTTACGTGGAGAGTGAGTTGACGAACTCCTCGAAGCGGCGGCGGGAGACGGTCAGGACGGCTCCGCCGGGGTGCTTCGAGTCACGGATCGCGATGCGGCGGGTGCGGTCGGCGACCTCCACGCATTCACCGCCATTGGTGCCGCTGTAACTGGACTTGCGCCACGTCGTCCGTCGCCCGGTCTCCATAACGTCTCCATCACGCGCGCGATCAGGTCGGCGGAGTCCTGCACCGAGAGGGCCCCCGCCTGGAGGCGAGCGTATTTGACGGAACGGTCCCTGATGGTGTCCGGGCTGGCGGTCATATGTCCCTGGTCGTAGCCCTCGGAGTAGTAGATGTCCGGGTCGTCGTCGAAGCGCAGGAGCGTGAAGGAACCCATCATTCCGGTGTGCGCGCCCACGGAGAGCGGCAGCACCTGGATGTTCACCCAGGGGCTGTGCCGGTAGCTCACCAGACGGGCGAGCTGCCTGTGCATGATCTCGTGGTCGCCGACCATCCGGAGCAGCACGGACTCGTCGAGGACGACCCACACCGCGGGGGGCCGCTTCCGCTCCAGGATGCGCTGCCGTTCCATCCGCGCCGCGACCAGCTCCTCGACCCGGTCCGGCTCGTCGACGGTGATCAGCGCCGCCGCGTACTCCGGTGTCTGGAGGAGGCCGTGCACCAACTGGCACTGGTACGTGGAGATGAAGGCCGCCTTCGCCTCCATCTCGGCGTACGGCTGGAACCACTTCGGCAACTGGCTCCGCAGGACCAGTTTGAGCAGGCGGCTGAAGAACCCGTCCGTCATGAACGCCGCGTCGAGGGCCTCCGCGAAGGTCCGGCTCGGGACCTTCGACGCCGTCTCGACCTGGCCGATCAGGGAGCCCGTGCAGTAGATCACCTTGCCGAGCTGCTCCAGCGTCATGCCGGCCGCCTCGCGCAGGCGCCGCGCCTCGTAGCCGAAGTAGTCCAACGGGGATGCGCTCGGGTCGAGTTGACGAACGTGGACCATGTGCCAGCCACCTCCGAGTAGTTACGGCCTGTCGCCGAGCGTAACCACTGCGTCGCGACCCGGTGACCGGAATCACGTAACTCCGCCCGCCCCGCCTGCCGTACGGTGGAGAAATGTCCCCTTTGGTCAAGATCAGCAGCGCTTACGGGCCCCGCTTCGCGGAGTTCGCCTTCGAGCCTGCCTTCACGGCCGCGGTGGACCAGCACGTCGCCGAGCTGCGGGAACGCCTGTCGGCGGGCGGCCCCGGTCTGACACCACCGCCCCCGGACTCCGCCGATCTCACCGACTACGCGCTCGGTTTTCTGGACGCGCTCGCGGAGCTGGACTGGCGGGAGCCGGTCGGGCACGACTACGCGGTGTGCAGGCTGACGGCCATCAGCTGGCTGGTACACCGGCACGGGCTGCTTCCGGAGCAGCGCCGGGGTGACTGAAAACAGGTTTCCGTTGGCTCAACTCCCCCTGAAGCCCTTCCCGTTGCGCACTCCAACCCCTTAAGTTAGGCACGCATTAAGCGTGCTTAACTCTTCGCTGTTGCCGTCGCCGTCACTGTCGTTGCGAGGTTGGTATGTCCGCGCGTTACGTCAGAGGATTCTGCGCCGCCGTCATCGCCGTAGCCGCCCTGATCGGCGCGGCAGCGGCAAGCCCGGCCAAGGCGGCGGACCGCCTGCCGGCATCCCACTCGGGCACAAGCGTCACGTCCGTGCGCGGGTAGAACGGCAGACCACCGGTCTCGACCTGGCGGTCCCCGTGGAGAAGGGGATGAGCGCCAGGGCGGGAGCGGGCGCCGGCAGAGCCGGCCTGGGGCGGCCTCGCCGGAACACCTTCATGGTCGTTCTCCTCGTCGATACGTCGGTCGGCGTCACCACCCGCCACGGGTGGCGACGCCTCCGATCGTCATCGCCGGGGAGTTGATCCGACAGTCCCGCCCAAGGGGCGAATCAACTCCGGATCACCCACCTCACCTGCACGAACACCGGCGACCGTCACATTTCCTGGCGCGGGTCCGTCCCCATTCCCGTGTCCGTGCGTTCCCGCGCCGGCTGGTTGCCCATCGCGTCCGCGCGGCCCGCCTGGTACGCCGTGAGGCTGCCCTTCGCGTTGGTCGTCTCGCGCTCCGCCGCCATCAGCATGCGCTCCATGCGCTGCCGCATCGGGGCGATCATGCCGCCGCCGACACCGACGATCAGGATTCCGGCGACGGTCCCGAGAGCCGCGTACAGCACGGGCTGGGTGACCGTCGTCGCGATGCCCGCCTGGCCGAGCGCGGCGATCACGCCCAGCGCCACGATGCAGGCCCACACGATGGTCGCGAGCATCCTGCCGTACGACATCGACGACAGCGCGCTGCCGACGATCCCGCGCACCGCGTTCGCGATGGCCATCGCCACGACGATCAGGACCACCGCGACGATGCCGCGCGGCAGCCAGGCGACGATGCCGTTGATCATCGTGCTGACCGGGTTGGAGCCGAAGACGCCCAGCGCGAGCTGGAGGGTGATCAGCATCAGCGCGTAGTACACGATCTTGCAGACGATGCCGGTCATGTCGTACTTGGAGTCCCGCAACATCCGTGCCGTACCGGCCCGTTCGGAGAGCTTCTCCGAGCCGACGCGCCGCAGCACCCGGTCCAGGACACGGGCGATCATCTTCGACACGAACCAGCCGATGGCCAGGATGACCAGGAAACCGACGAGTTTCGGCACGAACTGCGCGACCTTCGACCAGGCGTCGTTCAGCCCCTGGGTGAAGTTGATCGCGAGGGTGGATTCAGGGACAGCCATGAGCGGCACTTCCTTCGGTGGGTACTACCAGCCCCCTGTCACCACCAAGTGGAGCAGCGCGAAGGAACCGTGGCCGCGTGGGCTGGTCCGTATGGGTGACTTCGGCAGATACGGCGGTACGGCGCGTCCGGCACGTACGTCCGCCACTGCGCCCGCGTCAGCTCCGGGTTCCCCGTCCTCGCGCAGACCTCGGCCCCTGCCCGCGAACACCGTGCCGCCGTCCGGGCTGAAGGACGCGGACTGCGTCCCGGTGTCCTGGAGGACGGCGACCTGACGGCCGGTGACCGTGTTCCACAGCCGCAGCGCGCGGTCCCCGACGGTGGCCCCGAGGACGTGCGCGGACGCGCCGGCCTCGGTCACCGTGCCGACGGGCACCCGGCCGGAGCCGGTGGCGCGGTGGGTACCGGTTCGACCAGGAGCCCGGCGATCAAGCTGGGCACCAAGTAGCCGACGACGCCCGCCCATTGCCGCCCCGGCGGGACATCCCCCCTGTCCCGCCGGGGCTCCCGCACGCACATACGACCCGCATACGCTGCCCCCGTGACCTCTTCCCCCGCCGCGCGCACCGCACTGGACCTCACCGCCGACCTCCCGGTCCCCGACCTGGAGGACTTCTACCGGGACCTGCACCGCCACCCGGAGCTCTCCGGCCGCGAGCACCGCACCGCCGCCAAGCTCACCGAACGCCTCACCAAGGCGGGCTACGACACCGTCGAGGGCATCGGCGGCACCGGCGTCGCCGCGGTGCTGCGCAACGGCGAAGGACCGACCGTGCTGCTGCGCGCCGACATGGACGCGCTGCCGGTGCGGGAGGAGACGGGACTGCCGTACGCCTCCACCGCGGACGGTGTGATGCACGCCTGCGGGCACGACCTGCACGTGACCTGGCTGACGGGCGCCGCCGAGGCGCTGGCCGCCGGGCGGGACACCTGGTCGGGGACGCTGGTCCTGGTGGGGCAGCCCGCCGAGGAGACGGGCGGGGGCGCGGCGGCGATGGTCGCCGACGGCCTGTACGAGCGCGTCCCGCGTCCGGACGTCGCGCTCGCCCAGCACGCGGCACCGGGTCCCGCCGGGTTCTACCCGCACGTGCCCGGCCTGATCATGTCGGCCTCCACGGACATCGACATCGAGATCCACGGGCTCGGCGGCCACGGCTCCCGCCCGGAGGCGACGGTCGACCCGGTCGTCACGGCCGCCTACCTGGTCACCCGGCTCCAGACGGTCGTGTCCCGCGAGATCGCCGCCCGCGACTCCGCCGTCCTGACCGTGGGCCGCATCGAGGCGGGCACCCGGCACAACATCATCCCGACCAGCGCCCGGATCTCCCTCAACCTGCGCACCCAGTCCGCCGACGTGCGGGACCGGATGATCGCCGCGATCCGCCGTATCGCGTCCGGCGAGTGCGTCGCCGCGGGCTGCCCGCGCGAGCCCGAGGTGACCATCGGGACCAGCCTCCCCACGATGGTCAACGACGCGGACACCGACCGCCGCATCGCCGCCGTGCACACCGAGGTCCTCGGCGCGGGCACGGTCTTCGACCCCGGTCCGGCCACGGGCAGCGAGGACTTCCCCAACCTCGTCCCGGACGGGGTGCCGTACTCCTACTGGTTCGTGACGAGCACCCCGGCGGCCACCTGGGACGCGGCCCCCGGCACCGACCTGATGGAGAAGTTCCACGCCGTCCCCAGCAACCACAGCCCGAACTTCGCGCCCGATCTGGTGACGGTCGTGCCGGGTGTACGGACGCTGGTGTCGGGGGCGTTGGAGATTCTGACGGTGCGTTAGATGCCTTGTCGGGTGCCGTGTCAGATGCCGCGTCAGGTCTCGTGTCAGATGTCGTGTCAGATGTCGTGTCAGGTGCCGTCTCAGGCGATGACCGCGTAGCCGTCGACCTCGATGAGCCATTCCGGCAGGCCGAGTGCCTCGACGCCGAGGTAGGTGCTGGCGGGCAGCGGCCACTCGCCGTCGAAGGCCCTGCTGCCTGCCGTGAAGACCGTGTCGATCATCTCGGGGCGGTGGCCCACGACGTGGATCGTCATCTTGACCAGGTCCGCCGGGGTGGCACCGGCCGCTTCGAGCGCGGCCCGGAGGTTGCGGAAGACCTGTTCGGCCTGGGCCTCGAAGTCGCCGGGGCCGACGAGTCGCCCCTCGCTGTCGATGGCGACCTGCCCGGCGATGGCCACGAACCGGGTGCCGGTCGCGGCGACGACCTGCGTGTAGAGGTTCATGACGGGCGGGGCGAGGGTCGGGGGGTTGATCATTTCCGCGGACATGTGTACTCCCAAGGGCGTTGTGGAGAGGGTGAGTTGGGGCGCTAGGGGTGGGTGAGGGCGGCCCTGTCGAGGGCCTCGCGGGTGACGGTCGCGAGCTGTGCGGGGTCGTCCTCCTCGGTCGCCCAGGCCACATGTCCGTCGGGGCGGATCAGCGCGGCGGTGACGTCGGCCCAGGGAGCGTGCTCCCCGGTGAGCGTGCCGGTGCGGGTGACGAGGTGGCCGTCCTCGGCGGTGGCGAGGGGCGCGCCCGGGCCGCCACGCAGGTCCAGCAGGACGTGGTGGCCGGTCCGGAGCAGGGCGAACACGGTGTCGCCGCCGTCGGTGAAGGCGAGGTTGGGCGCTCGGCGGCCGGTGAGCGGGTGCGCGTCGGCGGTGGGGGCGTCGTAGGCGACGTGCAGTCCGGACAGGCGCTCGGCCAGGGTCCGGTTCAACGACGGCTGCTCGTCGACGAGTTTGGTGAGCAGTGAACGCAGGCGCTGGCCGTCCGTGCTGAACGCGGAGATCAGGGCCGTCTGGGCGCTGGTGTGCTCCAGCAGGTCGGCGCCGACCGGGTGGCGCTCGTCGTGGTACGTGTCGAGCAGACCGGCCGGTGCCCGGCCCTGGATGGTGGCGGCGAGTTTCCAGCCGAGGTTGGTGGCGTCCTGGACGCCGACGTTGAGCCCCACCCCGCCCGCGGGCATGTGCTGGTGGGCGGCGTCACCGGCGAGGACCACCCGGCCCTTGACGTAACGCTCCGCCTGGCGGCTGGTGTTGCCGTAGCGGGAGAGCCAGGTCGGCGAGTGCATGCCGAAGTCGGTGCCCGTGACCTGCCGGACGTTCGCCCGCAGTTCCTCCAGGGTGAGGTCGCCGGGCCAGTCGGTGCGGACGTCCGCGGGCACACCGCCCACGACGCGGTGCAGGCCGCCCGGCAGCTGGACGATCATGACGAGGCCGTCGATGCCGGTCTTACTGAACGCCACGCCCGCCGGGGGCTCGTCCAGGACGACGTCGCCGAGGAAGCCCAGCACGGTGAAGTCCTCGCCCGGGTAAGGGATATGGGCGCTCGTACGGACCGTGCTGCGCGTGCCGTCGCAACCGGCCACGTACAGCGCTTCCTCGTCGTACGACCCGTCGGGGCCCTCGATGTGCACGGTGACCGAGTCGGGGTTCTCGGTCAGACCGGTGACGCGGTGACCGCGCCGGATGTCCGCACCGGCCGCCCGGGCCTGGATCTCGAACAATTCCTCGGTACGGCTCTGGAGCAGCGCCAGGGTGAAGGGGAAGTCGGTCTCCAGCAGGCCGAAGTCGAGCCTGCTGTCGAGGACCGCGAAGTGCCCGCTGGGAATGTGCAGGCCCTCTGCGAGGAAGGGGTCCTCCAGACCGCGGGAGGCCAGCAGCTCGACGGTACGGGGGTGGACGGTGAGCGCCTTGGAGTTCGGATCGCGCTCCAGGCGCGGCTCCAGGACGGTGACCGTGACACCGGCGAGCCGCAGCTCCGCGGCCAGCCAGAGCCCGACCGGGCCCGCTCCCGCGATGACGACCTGCTGGTTACTGGTCATGGTCACTGGTCGCTCCGACGCCGTGGGCGAACGCGGTCGTCCAGGCCGCCACGGCCCGTCGGCTCGCGCGGATGTCAGGGGCCAGGACGTCGAACATGTGCGGTACGCCCGGCACGAGGTGGAGTTCGACGGAGTTTCCGGCCGCGCTCAGCCGGGCGGCGAACTCCAGCGCCTCGTCCCGTACCGGATCGACCCCGTCGA
Organism: Streptomyces sp. NPDC002276; assembly: GCF_053891435.1. NCBI lineage: Bacteria > Bacillati > Actinomycetota > Actinomycetes > Kitasatosporales > Streptomycetaceae > Streptomyces > Streptomyces sp. NPDC002276. Next base: position 160,305 of record NZ_JBSFCQ010000015.1, read on the forward strand.
CCAGGATGTAGGCAGGCGGCAGGTCCCTCAGGTCCTTCGCCCGGCCCGGCACGGCGTAACCGGCCTCCGGATCGCTCCCCTGGAGGTAGAGCTCCCAACCTGCCGCCGCCCCTTGCCGGTTGAAGAGCCTCGGATCGGTGACGGCCCGGGCCGACTCGGTCTCCAGGCGGTCGTCCAGGACCGGGTAGCCGAGGTGGAGGTACCTGATACGCGGCCCTTGCCGGTCCCGGGCGGCGAGGGCCACGGCCGCCACCAGGGCGGCGCCCGCGGAGTGCCCGCCCAGCGCGACCCGCTCTACGTCGACTCCCAGCGCGTCCGCCTCGTCGACGACCCAGCGCAGCGCGGCGTAGCAGTCGTCGAACGCGGCGGGGTAGGGATGCTCGGGGGCGAGCCGGTAGTCCGGGGCGACGACGGCGATCCCCAGCTCCGCGGTGAGCCGTCGGCAGGTGGCGTCCTCCGCGTTGGGCCCGCCGAGGACGAATCCGCCGCCGTGGAGCCAGACCGCCACGGGGAGCGGAGCGGCGCTCCTGGAGGCGGCGGGGGTGTAGACCCGCAGGCTCAGCGCGTGGCCCGCCACGAGGACCTCACGGTCCTCGACGTTCACCTCGCCGTCCGACTTGCCGTCACCGCTGGCCGCGGCCAGGGCCAGGCGGGCGCCCCGCACATCGGCGAACACGTCCATCTCCGGCAGCGACTCGTAGACCGGAAGAAACTCGGGATCCAGGAACACAACCCACTCCTCATCTCTTGGTCACTGCACAGTAGCCCGCTCTTATCCAGTGGACAAGAGAGTCCGTTTGTATATTGACCACCGGACAAGAGAGGTCAGGGACTCACGGGCTCACGGGCTCACGGAGTCACGGAGAATGGGCGTTATGGGCATCAGCCGTGCGGCGGTCGTCGACGCGGCGCTCGACGTGCTCGACGAGCAGGGCCTGGACAAGGTGACCATGCGCGCCGTCGCGGACAGGCTGGGCGTGCAGCACAACACCGTCCGATGGCACGCGGACAACAAGCAACGGCTGCTCGTCCTCATGTCCGACGCCATCCTCGCGGGACTGGACGTCGACACCCTCCCGCCGCGGTGGGACGACCGCGTCCGCGCCCTCGCCCGCTGGTGCCGGGCAGCTCTCCTGGCCCATCGCGACGGAGCACGCCTGCTCTCAGGCCTCTCGACCACGGAGACCAATACGTACCGGCTGGCCGACACGATGATCCAGACTCTCCTGGACGCGGGTTTCCCGCCCCGAACGGCGGCCTGGGCCAACTGGACCCTGTTCTATCTGATCCTGGGCATCACACAGGAGCAGCAGGCCCAGTCCGCCGACGCGGCCGACCCGGTCCTGGCCTTCGACGACGACTCGTTCCCGGCGCTGCGCGCAGCCTCCGCGCACATCGTCGCCGGTACCTTCGACGAGCGCTTCGAGTTCGCGCTGGACATGCAAATGACGGCTCTGCGGGTGGAGTTGGCCAAGGGCTAGCCCTACGGCTGGAGTTGGAGGAGCTGCTTCCGTACGTGGTCCAAGGCGCCCGCGCGGCGACCCGGCACCCGGCCTCTCAACTCGGCCAGCGCGAGGCCGAGTTCACGGGCGAGTGCGGGGTCGTGAATCTGTCCCCACTGGTGATGGGCGCGGTCGACCGCCGCCTCGACGGCGGGCACACCGGGTGACTGTCCCACCGCCAGCCGCGCGGACGCCACCGCGAGCCAGGCCCGGCAACTGCCCACCGGGTCCCCGGCCAACATCGCGAGATCGGCCCGCACTTCCGTCCAGTGCAAGGCCTGCTCGGACCCCCGCCCGTGCGCCCGTACGGCGGCCTGCTCGTGCTCGGCGGCGAGGGCGTCGGCGTCGGGGTGACGACCGGCTTGGACGGCGGAGGAGATGGCGGTGTGGGGGTCGCTGTCCTGGTCCTGGCTTGGGGCTGCGTCCTCTTCTTGGCTCGGGCCCGCATCACTCTTGTGACGCCGGGCACCCTCCCAACTCCGTTCATTTTCCAGCCCGTCTGGGGGTCCCCCCTCTGGGGGAGTTTGAGGACGAGGCCCCTTCAGGGCCGACGGGGGTCTGGGGGCGGAGCCCCCAGGGACGCCAGCAGCAACCCCCAGTGAGGCAAGCAGCACGTCCGCATAGCCTTCCGCGCCCAGCCGACCCACCGCCAGCTGGTGCAACTCCTCCACCGGCGGCCGGTGCCCGCTCCGCAACACCGTCGCCACCGCCTTCATGTACGTCGGCGCAGCCACCCCCCGCCGGGGCGGCGGCGGTGCGATGCGACCGTAAACCGCGTGCGTGCGGCCCGAGTCGAGCGGGTGGGCGCGCAACCACTGCCAGGTCTCCGCGTCGGCGTGGAGGTCGAGGAGGAGGGTTGTCGTGCCGGGTGCGCGCAGGCGCAGTTCCTCGCGGATCCAGGCCCACGGGAGCGCCGTATAGCGGACCGTCGACGGAGTCGTACGCGCCAGCGCCAGGTGCGGAAGGTGCTGTTTGCGGTCGAGTTGGAGCTGCCCGGTGATGAACATCGTCAGCGGTCCGGGGGCGGTCGCGGCGGCCCGGAGCCGGGTGAGTACCGCCTGCGGCTCCAACGGGTCGGCGAGTTCGACGACGTTGGCCGTCTCCGTGCCGGACAGCACGGCCGGGGCGACGGCCGCGAGCACCGGGAGCACGGACGCCGCGTCCACCAGGCGCCCCTTGCCGACCGGCGAGGCCGCGAGCAGCAGCACCGTTCCTGGCATGTGCCCTCCCCGAACCGTCGATCACTTCGTACCGCAGCACCGTAGCCTGCCCAACCTCTGCTGCTGCAAAGGGTGATGTCACAACCGGCGTTCTCAGGACCGCCGTACCGCGAAGATCGTGGTGTCGTCGGCGAGCCGGCCGCCGCAGTGGCGCAGGGTGCCGTCGCGGACGTGGGCGACCAGGCGGTGCGGGTCGGCGGTGCCCGGGTCGAGGTGGACGCCCTCGGTGACGTCGTCCTTGAGGGGGTAGAACGCGCCCGCGCTGTCGCGTGCCTCGGTGACTCCGTCGGTGACGATGAGGAGGGTCTCGCCGGGGGCGAGGGTGATGCGGAGGGTCGGCGGTGGGCCCTCCATGCCCGCCAACTCGCCAAGACCCAGCGGGAGTCCGTGTCCGGGCGGCAGCGACCGTACGCCGAACGGGCCGACCACCAGCGGGGGTTCGTGCCCGAAGTTGACGACCTCGACCGTGCCCGGGTCGCCGGCGGGGAAGCTGAGCAGGACGGCCGTGGCGAAGCGGTCGACGTCCTCGCGGCCGAGGGCGGCGAGGTGCCGGCCGTGGCGCAGCATCCGGACCTCAAGGCGGGCGGCGACGGTCGCGAGGTCCGTCTCGTGGTAGCCGGCCTCGCGGAACGTGCCGAGCAGCGCGGCCGCCGCCTCCACCGCGCCGAGGCCCTTGCCCTGGACGTCGCCGACGAGGGCGCGGGTGCCGTGCAGGCCGGGCTGGATGTCGTAGAAGTCGCCGCCGACGCGGGCGACGGCGTCCGCGGCGAGGTAGACGGCCGCGTGGTCGAGGCCGCCGAAGCCGGGCGGCAGCGGGCGCAGCAGGGTGCGGCGGGTGGTCTCGGCGACGTCCCGCATGTGCAGCATGCGGCGTTCGCCGCGGACCCGGACCACGCAGGCGAGCACGGCGAGGGCGCCGCCGACGCCGACGAGGATGAAGTCGGGCAGGCCGGTCTGGTACTGGCGCGGCCAGGCGTGGTCGGCGAGCGCGTAGGTGGCCACGCCGAGGAGCGCGAAGACGGCCGTGCCCCACACCCCGCAGATCGCCGCGGCGATACCGGGCACGAGCACGATCCAGGAGACGGTCCGGAACTCGCCGCCCGTGTACCAGTCGACCAGCAGGATGGTGATCAGTACCAGCAGCGGCGGCACCCAGGCGACGCTGCGCCCGCGTACGCGCAGCAGCTGCTGCCGCCGTAGGGCATCGCTGTCACCGGAGCCGGAATCGGAGCCGGAACCAGCGTCGGAGCCGGAACCGGAGCCGGAGCGCACCGGTATGAGTCCGCGGCCGCTCACGGCCGTCAGTACGCGACCGAGATCCGGGTACGCGGGTGGGCGTGCTGTTCGAGTTCGTCGACGAAGGCGACGGCGTAGTCCTCGGCGCTGACGAAGCTGCGGCCCTGGTCGTCGGTCATGAACGCGTCGCCGCCGACGCGGAACCGGCCGGTGCGTTTGCCGGGGGCGATCTCGGCGGCGGGGGAGACGTAGGTCCAGTCGGGGTCGTCGAGGGTGCGGTAGTAGGCGAGCGCGGCGCGGTGGGCGTGGGCTTCGGGGAGGTAGGCCTCGGGGAAGCCGGGCTGGTCGCTGAGGGCCTGGCCGGGGGCGACCTCCAGGCCGCCGGCGCCGCCGACGACGAGGAGCCGCCCGACCCCGGCCGCGCGGACACCCGCGACGAGCCCCTCGTTGAGGGCGAGGAACGGCCCGCGCGGGTCGCTCCCGTCCCGGGGCGGCACACAGGCCGAGGCGACGGCGTCGGCGCCGCGCGCCAGTTCCGCGACCTTCGCCGCGTCCGCCGCGTCGGCCGCCGTCGCGGTGACCCCGGGGACCGGCGACTGGCCGGAACGGCTGACCGCCAGCACCTGGTGGCCGCGGGCCGAGGCCTCGGTGGCGATCCGGCTGCCGACCATGCCGGTGGCGCCGAAGAGTACGAGCTTCATGCGCCCCAGCGAAACATGGGGCAACCGTGCCCGCACCCCGACTTGCCACCGCCTCCCCCGGGGTGTGCATTGGTAGACGGGGGCGAGAGAGAGGAGTGCTCTCATGGCTCATGCGGCACCCACACCCGGCTCCGGCGGATTCACCGCCCCGAGCGGGCTGCCCGACATCTTCGACGCCCGCGTCCACCGCGTGGCGAAGGTCGCGATCCCGGTCGTCCTGGGACTCGTCTACGGCTACTGGGCGGCGGCCAACCGTCGCGGCGGCGGCCCCATCACGGGCTGGAACATCCTGTTCGGCTTCGTGACGGCGCTGGCGTTCATCGTGCTGTGCCTGGCGGTGGCCCGGTTCGCCCCGCTGCTCAAGCGCGAACTGCACTCGCTGGTGAAGTCCGGCTTCGCGGGCGCCGCGCTCGGCTTCCTCTACAGCCAGACCGGCGAGAGCGTGCTGCGGTCCGCGGCGATCGGTCTCGCCACCACGGCGGGCGTGTTCCTGGTCTTCTTCTACCGCTACTACACGCGTGAGGACGGAGAGGGCAACCGCATCCGCTGACCCCGCACAGCAGTGGGCCCCGGCACCAACTCGGCGCCGGGGCCCACCACTTCTACGAGTTCTACGGCGCCCAGTTCCAGATGCCGCCGCCGCTCGACGACCCGGAGGCGCTCCAGCTCCACGAGCCCGAGACGCTCCACGACCCGGAGGCCGAGGTGCTCCACGAGTTGGAGTTGTCGCTCCAGTTGGGGTCGTTGTTCCAGTTGGAGTTGTTCCCGTTCGAGTCGCTGCCGTCCTTCCAGCCCGGACACGGGTCCGAGCAGGACGGCACCCACTGGCCGCCGGTGTCGACGAACGAGGCGCTGGCCCAGCCCTGTGCGCCGACGAGCCAGTACCAGTCGGAGTTCCCGTTGACGTTCTGTCCCCTGACCACGCATTGGACGCGGTCCTGGCTGCCCGGTGAGAGCGTGTCGACGGCGGGTGAGTGCGTGGTGGGTGACTGCCGCACGTTCAGATCCGTGCGGGAGACGATCGTGCCCCAGATCGGACTGCCGCCACCGCCACCACCGCCATGTCCTTCGGCGTACGTGGTCGGTGCTGCCGTCGCGGTGGTGCCCGCCGCCGCGACGGCGAGGGTGCCACCGGTGAGCAGGGCCGCGGCCAGAGTCCGCAGGGCCGGAGTGGTGCGCATGTTCGGCCTCCTTCTCCCCGGTTCCAGGAAACACCCGTTCGGGTCAACCCTCCACCCGAGAGCGGAACGGCCAGTTCCGCCAAGGGTTCCGAGGCCAGGGCACCCGTTCGGCTTGACATCGCACCCGAATGCAGGCAATTACCGGCACCCGGCTCGCGCCCCGCACGCCCCGCCCGTGTCCTGGGGAGGTGCCCCCACGACTCCGGAGCGCCCTGTCGGCCGTACTCGTCGCCCTCTCCTGCTTCCTGACGCCCTTCGGCGCGCTGGCGGCCTGGGCGGCGTACGGGCTGACGGACTCCGGCCGCTACGTCACCGCGATGGCGCCCCTCGCGGCCGACCCGGCCGTACGGGATGTCGTCGCGGACACGGTCGGCGCGGGCATCATGCGCGGGATCCATGTGGACGGGATGCGCGGCACGGTGGGCGGGATGCGCGGCACGATGGCCCCCTTCGTGCACGACGCGGTGCGCTCCTTCACCAAGACCGAGGCCTTCCGGCTGGCCTGGGACGAGAGCAACCGGGCCACCCACGACGCCGTGCTGCACGCCCTGCGCGACGAGGAGGGCAGCGGCGCCGTCACCGTCGACCTCGCCCCGGTCGCCGCCCACGTCAAGCACCGACTCACCCACGAACACGTGCCGTTGGCGGACCGCATCCCCGTCCAGCACACCGAGGTCGCGGTCCTCCCGGCCGGTGAACTGGGCCCGCTCCGAAGGGAGTTCCACGTGCTTGAGGTCGCCGGCTTCTGGCTCCCCGTCACCGCCGCCGTCTTCGCGGTCACCGGCATCGCCGTCGCCGTGCGCCGCCGCCGCGCGATCACCGCGACCGCGCTCGGCACGGCCCTCGGCGGCGCGCTGCTCGGCCTCGCCCTCGCGATCGGCCGCCAACTCACGGTCTCCGACCTCCCCGCCGAGGTCTCCCAGGCCGCGGGCGGCGCGATCTACGACGCCCTCACCTCGACCCTGCGCACAGTCGCCTGGCTGCTCCTCGGCCTCGGCCTGACGGTCGCCGCGACGGCCTGGCTCACCCGATACGCCCGCCCGGCACGGGAGTTCGTACGACGCCGGCGAGCACCCGCGGCGGAGGGGGCGCAGCAGCCGACCCGGGTCCAGGCCTGATCAGGGATCAGGGATCAGGAGTCACTGACTCCTGATCCCTGACTCCTGACTCCTGACTCCTGACTCCTGACTCCTGAAATCCTGATTCCCGGGGGAGTTCCCGGCCCACGTGGGATGATTCGGGCATCCGGCATCTGCGTCCACCGGCGGAAGGTCATCACGTGGGCACCGTGACCTCCGAGTGGACCGCCGCCGACTTCGTACCGGAACGCCACCGGGGCCGGCACTTCACGTTCTGGTGCGCGGGCCTGCTGTTCACCGCCGTGAGCGTGGTCGTCGGCTGCCGTACGGCCGACACCGACGCGATCACGCCCGTCCCCCAACTCCTCGCCTTCTTCCCGTGGTTGCTGGCCCCCGTCGGCCTCGGACTTCTCCTCTCCCTGCTCTCCCGCTGGCGACTGGGACTGGTGTGGGGAGTGGCGCTGCTCGGACTGCTGGCCTGGTTCATCGAGCCGTACGGCAAGAGCGGTGAGCCGACCGGGCCCGCGATCGCCGAGTTCCGGGTGCTGACCTCGAACGTCGAGTTCGGGCGGGGGACCGGCTCCCTGGTGCCGGTGATCCGGCGGGAGCGGCCGGACGTGGTGTTCGTGGAGGAGTGCGAGTACACCTGCCAGGCCACCCTGCGGCGGGACTTCGGCACCCAACTCCCCTACCGGCAGGCCGTGGTGGCGGCCGGCTCGCACGGCTCGGTGGTTCTCAGCCGCTTCCCCCTCAAGGGCACGAAGGGTGTCACCGGCACGATGGGCATGCCCGGCGCGGTCGCGGACGTCGACGGCCATCCCGTCCGCCTCCAACTCGCCCACCCCATGCCCCCGTTGCCGAACCAGGTCGGCCTGTGGCGCCGCGAGCTGGGCAGGCTGCGCACCTTCGCGGCCACCGACCCGACCACCCCCACCGTCCTGGCCGGAGACTTCAACTCCTCCCAGGACCATGCCGCGTTCCGCCGCATCCTCGACACCGGCCTGCGCGACGCGGCCCGCCTCGCCGGACACCCCCGTACCCCCAGCTGGCCCGAGCGCCTGCTGCCCACCTTCGGCACCCAGATCGACCACGTCCTCCTCTCGCCGGACTTCTCCGCGAACAGCGCCCGCTTCCTCGACCTCGCCGACACCGACCACCGCGCGCTGCTGGTGGACATCGCGCTCCACCAGCACGAATAACGCGGGAGGCCGCTCATAATGGGCGCATGTCCCGCGAGTTCCCCATCGGCCTCACACCCCCCGACTGGCTGGTGAGGAACCTCCAACCCCAGCAGGCCCCCCTCAACCGCCCGGCGATCGCCCGCGCCGCCGTGGCGATGTCGTTCCCCCTCACCCTCGGCCTCGCCACCGGACACACCTCCTACGGCGCCCTCGCCTCCATGGGCGCCCTCTCCGGCGTGATCGGCGACACCGCCGACGCCTACCGCATGCGCATCCTCAACATCGCGATCCCCCAGCTCTTCGGCGCGATCGGCGTCACGCTCGGCGCGGCGGTCTACGGCCACGGCTGGTACGCGGTCACCGCCCTGACCCTCATCGCGCTCGCGTCCGGGATGATCTCGACGATCGGCGCGGTGGCCTCCGTGTCGGGCCTGCTGCTGCTCCTCAACTCGGTGATCGGCGCGGGACTTCCGCTCCCCGGCGCGTGGTGGCTGGCCCCCGTCCTGATGTCCGGCGGCGGCCTCCTGGTCCTCCTCCTCGCGCTCCTCGCCTGGCCGTTGCGCTCCGGCGTCCCGGAACGGACGGCGGTCGCGAACACCTACCGCACCGTCGCCGACCTCCTCACCACCTGCGGCGACGACCCGACGGCGGCCTACGACGCGACCCGCCAGGCCGTCACCCAGTCCCTCAACCAGTCCTACGACCTCGTCCTCGCCCGGCGCGCCCGCCACCACGGCCGCAACCCCGAACTCACCCGCCTGCTGGCCCAGTTGAACGCGATCACGCCGGTCGTCGAGGCGGCCCCCGCGGTCCATCAGTCGGGCCGCTCCCTTCCGCCGGGGATCCACGACGCGGTCCGCCATCTCGCGCACGCCGTCGAGACGGGCTACACCGGTCCGATAGGGCTCGACCTCCCCGCCCCCACCAGCGAGACGACCCGCGCGGTCGACCACGCCCTGCGCCACGCGGCCGAGGTCGTCACCGCGCCCGATGTCGACCCCCGGGGCATCGACGACCGCCTGGGCCGTCCGGCGGCCCTCCGCATCCGGGCGGCGCGGGCGGCCCGCAACGTCCTTCTCTCCTCCGGCTCCTGGCGCTACGGCCTGCGCCTGGCCCTCTGCATCGGCCTGGCGCAGATCCTGGTGTCCACGGTCCCGGTCCCGCGCTCGTACTGGATCGCCCTGACGATCACCTTCGTCCTCAAGCCCGACTTCGGCTCGGTCTTCTCCCGGGCACTGCTGCGCGCGCTCGGCACGGTGGCCGGGCTGGTGATCGCGGCGGCGGTCCTGTCGGCGGTACCGAGGGGCTGGTGGGACGTACTGGTCCTGCTCGTCCTGGCCCCCCTGATCCCCGCCCTGACCCCCCGGGGCTACGGCTACCAGACGATGGCGATCACCCCGGTGATCCTGCTCCTGTCCGACATCCTGAACCACCAGGGGACGGCACTGCTGCTCCCGCGACTGGTGGACTCGTTGATCGGTTGCGGTATCGCGCTGATCGCGGGCTATCTGCTCTGGCCGGAGAGCTGGCACACGCGGGTGGGGGACCGGTTGGCGGAGGCGGTGGCGGACACGGCGCGGTATGTGGAGTCGGCGTTCGGCACGCCCGGTTCCGCCGGTGTGGAGGCCGATCCGGCGGTCCGGGCCCGGATGCGGCGCCGCCTCTACCGGGACCTGTCCGTCATCCGCACGGAGTTCCAACGCGCCCTCACCGAGCCTCCGCCCACCGGCCGCCTCGCCGCCGGCTGGCTCCCCCTCGTCGTCGCCGTGGAACGGATCGTCGACGCGACGACGGCGGCGAGGGTCCGGGTGAAACACGGGGCGCCGCCGCCGTCATCGGCGGAGGTGACCCAAGTGGCACTCCAGCTGCGGGAGTTGGCGGAGGGGGTGCGCGAGTCGGAGGTGCTGGTGGAGGTCCGTACGGATCTGACGGGACCGGCGGGAAGTGTGCTGGAGCCGCTGCGGCAGGAGGTCGCGGCGGCACGGGCTATCGCTTCACCGCACTGAGTGCACCGCGCTGAGGTCAGGTCAGGGAGAAGTCGGGATCGGGCAGGGAGAAGAAGGCCGAGATCGTCTCTACGGTCCGTTCCTCCCTGTCCTCCCGGTCGTATTCCGCGTGCGGCCCGATGAGCCGCGCGGCGGTGAGGGCGGGTGACAGCAGATCCGGGTGGTCCCCGACGCCGTAGGCCAGGGTCTCGAAGCTCATCCCGCAGACGACGCGTCCCTCGCGGAAGTAGTCGAACCGGGGGCCGTGCGCCTTGGCCATGCAGGGTTCCGTGGTGAAGACGGCGAGTTCACCGCCGTCCCGGCACAACTGCCGGTAGTCGGCATCGTCGTAGTCGTCGTGGCTCCAGCCGAACATGTCATGCATGACCAGCCCCCATTCGCCTTCACCGCCCTTGGCGTACGCGAGCGGGATGCGCCGTGCGGCGAGCAGCCCTCGCGTGAGCGCGTCCAGCGACATCCCCCGGAAGAAGACGACGTTGACCTCCTGATGACCGGCGAGCGGGCCGTGTATCCAGTGGGTGCGGTACGTGCGGTGCGTCACGTGTGTCATGGAAGGCACGGTAGGGGGACCCACTGACAATGCCCGTCGTTCGGTGAAGTGGCAGGTGAACGGGTGAGCGAAGTGGTGGCTGAAACAGGGGGTGTTGACAGAAGGCCTCCCACGCGCGTCGACCCTGCCTAAGATCGCCGTCCGGGGCCGCTAACCTTACGTGTCCGTCCTGGCCAGGGATTGACGGCTTCAACTCACGCGAAGGGTTGCGCACATGGGCATTCTCACTCTCCTGCGGAATGCGTTCGGCAGGTCACGCAAGGAGCGTGCCGCGGAAGCAGAGAGTGCGGAACGCACTCCTTCGCAAGAGCAGCAGACCACGCGGGAACCGGACGCCAAGGTCCCGTCCCCGTCCACAGAACCCGACCTCACCACCCCGGCACCCACGGCAGTCGCCCAGGTCCCGGAACCCCGCCCGTCCTCCACCCTGGAGGACGACGAACACGAACTCGTGGCCCTGGCCTTCGACAACGTGACGGTCCCGAAGCCGGCGACATCGGAGGAAGGGGCGGAGGGTACGGAGGGTGCGGCGACGGCTGGGGTTGAGACCGAGACCGAGGGTGAGTCGAAGGTCGAGGCTGCGGCTGTTGTCGAACCGGTCGCGGAGACGGTGACCGAGCCGGTCGCGGAGCCGGTGGCTGAAGAAGCCGAGGCTACGGCTGAGGTGGCGGCGGAGCCCGAGGCGGAGCCGGTCGCGGAGACCGCCGCGGAAGCCGCGCCCGAGCCGGCCGCCGAGACGAAGACAGAGGAAACCGAGGCTACGGCTGAGGAGACCTCCGAGGCGGAGCCGGTGACTGAGCCGGTCACGGATGCCGCGCCGGAGCCCGTCGTGGACACCGAGCCGGAAACCGTACCGGAAGCGGTCACGGAGACCGAACCGACCGTCGAGCCGACGGTGGAAGAAGCCGAGGCTGTGGCCGAGGTGACGCCGGAACCCGAGGCGGAGCCCGTCGCGGAAGCCGCGCCCGAGCCCGAGCCCGAGGCGGAGCCGGTCGCGGAAGCCGCCGCCCCCGAGGCCGAGCCGGTCGCCGAGGTCGCCCCGGAACCGGAACCGGAACCGGAACCCCAGCCGGTCGCGGAAGCGGAAACTGAGCCGGAGGCAGTGGAGGCGGAAGCCGCGCCGGAGGCGGAGCCCGCCACCGAAACCGCCCCCGAACCAGTCGCCGAACCAGTCGCCGAACCGGTCGCCGAACCCGTCCCCGCGCTCGCGCTCGCAGCCGCAGCCGCTGCCGCCGACGGCGAGTCCGCCCCACAGGGGCCACCCGCACCCGACAACGAGTCCGTCACGGGCGGTGCGGGTGGGGAAACGATCGAGGCCGAGGGCGTAGCCGAGGCCGTGGGCAGCGACTCCGCCGCCGTCGCCCTCGCCAAGGCCACCCTCACCGGTACCCGAGCGAAGACCTACCTCGTCCTGGACCGCTCCGCGAGCATGCGCGCGTACTACAAGGACGGTTCCGCCCAAGCCCTCGCCGACCAGACCCTCGCCCTCGCGACCCACCTGGACCCGGACCCCACCCCCACCGTCCACGTCGTCTTCTTCTCCACCGAAGTGGACGGCACGACCGACCTGACCCCCACCTCCCCCGACAACGCCGTCGACGAGGCCCACGCCGGCCTCGGCCGCATGGGCCGTACCAGCTACCACGCCGCCGTAGAAGCCGTACTCGCGCACTACGACGCGAACGCCACCCCCGGCACCCCCGCCCTGGTCGTCTTCCAGACGGACGGCGCCCCGGACGCGAAGACCCCGGCGACCCAGTCCCTCACGGACGCCGCGAAGTCGCACGCCTCGGTGTTCTTCTCGTTCGTCGCGTTCGGCGACCACGACAACAAGGCCTTCGACTACCTCCGCAAGCTGAAGACCGACAACACGGCCTTCTTCCACGCGGGCCCGACCCCCCTGGAGCTCACGGACGCGGAGCTCTACGACGGCGTACTGATCGACTGGCGCCCGTAACCGCACGGCCGTAGGACAACGTGCCGCCCGCTTCCCACCCCGTAAAACGGGAGGCGGGCGGCACACCCATGTCGGCTACGATTTCAAGGTTCGCACCACACAGCACACCAGCAGACCGACCTGGGAGCAGCCCCCGATGGCTCGACACCTCATCACCAGCGCCCTTCCGTACATCAACGGGATCAAGCACCTGGGCAACATGGTGGGGTCCATGCTCCCGGCGGACGTCTACTCCCGTTACCTCCGCCAGCGCGGCCACGACGTCCTGTACATCTGCGCGACGGACGAACACGGCACCCCGGCCGAACTGGCCGCGAAGGAACAGGGCATCCCCGTAGCGGAGTTCTGCGCGCAGGCGCACGACGCGCAGAAGGCGGTCTACGACGGCTTCGCGCTGGCCTTCGACTACTTCGGCCGCAGCTCCTCCCCGCAGAACCGCGAGATCACCCAGCACTTCGCCCGCCGCCTGAACGAGAACGGCTTCATCGAAGAGCGCGCGATCCGCCAGGTGTACTCGCCCACGGACGGCCGTTTCCTCCCGGACCGCTATGTCGAGGGCACCTGCCCCCACTGCGGCTACGACAAGGCCCGCGGCGACCAGTGCGAGAACTGCACCCGCGTCCTGGACCCGACCGACCTGATCAACCCGCGCTCGGCGATCTCGGGCTCCACCGACCTGGAGGTGCGCGAGACCAAGCACCTCTTCCTCCTCCAGTCGAAGCTCCAGCACGAGGTCGAGGAGTGGGTCGCCGCGCACGAGGAGGAGTGGCCGCAGCTCGCCTCCTCCATCGCCCGCAAGTGGCTCACCGAGGGCCTGCACGACCGCGCGATCACCCGCGACCTGGACTGGGGCGTCCCCGTCCCGGCGGACACCTGGCCGGAGCTGGCGGCCGAGGGCAAGGTCTTCTACGTCTGGTTCGACGCCCCGATCGAGTACATCGGCGCGACGAAGGAGTGGTCGGACCAGGACCCGGAGACCCGCGACTGGAAGTCCTGGTGGTACGAGTCGGACGCGGGCGAGAACCCGGTCCGCTACACGGAGTTCATGGCGAAGGACAACGTCCCGTTCCACACGGTGATGTTCCCGGCCACCGAACTCGGCATCCGCGAGCCGTGGAAGAAGGTCGACTACGTCAAGGCCTTCAACTGGCTGACGTACTACGGCGGGAAGTTCTCCACGTCCCAGAAGCGGGGCGTCTTCACCGACCAGGCGCTCAGCATCCTCCCGGCCGACTACTGGCGCTACTTCCTGATCGCCAACGCCCCCGAGTCCGACGACTCCTCCTTCACCTGGGAGCACTTCACCGCCACGGTGAACAAGGACCTGGCGGACACCCTCGGCAACTTCGTGAACCGTGTCCTGTCCTTCTCGAAGAAGCGCTTCGGCGACGAGGTACCGGCGGGCGCGGCGGCGGGCGAGCCGGAGACGAAGCTGGGCGGGCAGATCGCCGACCTCCTCGCCGAGTACGAGACCCAGATGGAGGCCCTCCAGTTCCGCAAGGCCGCGGCGGCGCTGCGCGCCCTGTGGTCGGCGGGCAACTCCTACCTGGAGGAGAAGGCCCCCTGGCTGGAGATCAAGACCGACCCGGAGGCCGCGGCCCTCACCCTGCGCACGGCGATGAACCTGATCCACCTCTACGCGGTGGTCTCGGAGCCCTTCATCCCGTCCTCCTCGGCGGCGATGCGCCAGGCGTTCGCGCTGAAGGAGGACACCGCGACCTGGGTCTCGGCGGACGAGGCCCGCGCCCTGTCCTCCGTCCCCGCGGGCACCCCCTTCACCGTCCCCCCCGTGCTCTTCGCGAAGCTCACGGAGGAGGACCTGGAGACGTACAAGGAGCGGTTCGGCGGAGACCAGGGGTGACCCGGTGACGTACTACTACGTCACCACCCCCATCTACTACGTCAACGACGCCCCGCACCTCGGCCACGCCTACACCACCGTCGCCGCCGACGTCCTCGCCCGCTGGCACCGCCGGCGCGGTGAGGACGTCTGGTTCCTCACCGGCACGGACGAGCACGGCCAGAAGATCCTGCGCACGGCGGAGGCGAACGGCGTGCCCCCGCAGGAGTGGGCGGACCGTCTGGTCGAGGAGTCCTGGAAGCCGCTGTGGGCCCATCTGGCCATCTCCCACGACGACTTCATCCGCACCACGGAGCGCCGGCACACGGACCGCGTCCAGGAGTTCGTGCGGGACCTGCACGACAAGGGTGAGATCTACAAGGGCGGTTACGAGGGCCCGTACTGCGTCCACTGCGAGGAGTACAAGCTCCCGGGCGAGCTGATCGAGGCGGAGGACGGCAGCGGCACGCTGTTGTGCGCCATCCACCGGCGGCCGGTGGAACTCCTCAAGGAGGAGAACTACTTCTTCAAGCTGAGCGAGTACGGCGACCGGCTCCTCGCCCACTACGAAGCCCACCCGGACTTCATCCAGCCCGCCTCGGCCCGCAACGAGGTCGTGAACTTCGTCCGGCAGGGCCTCCAGGACCTGTCGATTTCCCGCTCGACCTTCGACTGGGGGGTCAAGGTCCCCTGGGACGACTCGCACGTGATCTACGTCTGGGTCGACGCGCTCCTCAACTACGCGACGGCGGTGGGCTACGGCTCGAACCCGGCGAAGTTCGAGGCGACCTTCCCGGCCGACGTCCACCTGGTCGGCAAGGACATCCTCCGCTTCCACGCCGTGATCTGGCCCGCGATGCTCATGGCCAACGGCCTGCCGCTGCCGGGCCGGATCGCCGCCAACGGCTGGCTGCTGGTCGGCGGCGAGAAGATGTCCAAGTCGAACCTGACCGGCATCAGCCCGCGGTCCCTGACCGCGCACTTCGGCGTGGACGCCTACCGCTGGTACTTCCTCCGCGCCATCGCCTTCGGCCAGGACGGCTCCTTCTCCTGGGAGGACTTCACCGCCCGCTACACCAGCGAACTCGCCAACGGCTACGGCAACTTGGCGTCCCGGGTGACCGCGATGACGGCGCGCTACTTCGACGGCGCGCTGCCCGCGCCGGGGGAGGAGACCGAGGCCGAGCGCTCACTCAAGTCGGGCCTGCTGAGGGCGACTTCGGAGGCGGACCACCGTATCGGCGACCAACTCGACTTCCAGGGCGGCATCCTGGCCGTCTTCGACTTCGTCAAGCAGGTCAACGGCTATCTGACCGACCAGGAACCCTGGAAGGTCGCCAAGTCCGACTCCCCCGGGGCCCGCGACCGCCTGGCGACGATCCTCTACACGGCGGCCGACTCCCTCCGCGCGATCGCGATCCTCCTCGCACCGGTCATGCCGGAGACGTCGGAGCGCCTGTGGGACTCCCTGGGCGCGGGGGCGACCCTCGGCCCCCTGGCCGACCAGCGGATCCGGGACGCCTCGGCCTGGGGCGCGCTTCCGCCCGGCTCCCCGGTGACGAAGGGCGAGGTTCTCTTCCCGCGCCTCGACGACCGTACGGACTCCTAACCGAGCACGCTGAACGTGTCCTCGGCCCGGTCCCCCCGCGCCACCAACTCCCAGGCGCCGTCGGCGATTTCGTCGGGGTCGAGGGTCCTGTCACCCACATCCCCGAACTGTTCCGGGTCGGCCGTCACCAGCTGGTGGATGTCACCGCGCTCGATGAGTCCGCCGATGACCAGGTTCCCGGCGTAGACCCCGGTGTCGGCGAGCGCCGCGTTGAGGGTCAGGGCGTAGTTGCGCAGGGCGGCGGACGAGACGGCGAGCGCGCCGAGCGCGGGCATCGGCACTACGGCGCTGAGCCCGCCCGCGAACACGAGGGCACCGCTCCCGCGCTCGACCATGCCGGGCAGCACCTTGCCCACCACGTCGACGGCCGGATACATCCAGCTCATCGCCTCCTGGACACCGGCGGAGTCGGTCTCGGTGATCGACTTGGGGCGGCTCTCATCGAGGTCGAGGGCGCCCGGCCCGTAGTAGACGAGGTCGATACGGCCGTAGCGCTCGACGACGGTGTCGAGAACCGAGCCGAGCTGCTTGGTGTCGCGCACATCGGCGACGTAGGACCGCGCTTCGACGCCCGCCTCCGTCAGCTGCGCGACATAGCCGGCGTGCCGGGTGTCGCTGCGGGACACCAGCGCCACGGCATACCCCTCGCGGCCGAAACGGTGGGCGACGGACATGCCGAGGCCGGGGCCGACCCCGAGGACGACGGCGACCTTGGGCTGTTGCGCTGTGGGCATGGCGGAGCCTTCCGGGGTGAATTCACGGACACGGCTAACTTGAGGCGCACCTCAACTTACATTTCCGACCGTAGCACGGAACCTGAGGCTCACCTCAAGTTCCGTATGATGGCGTCATGCACCAGCCCGCCCCCACCCCCGCCCCCAAGCCCCTACGGGCCGACGCCGCGCGCAACCGGGCGAAACTGGTGGCCGCCGCCACCGACGTGTTCGGCGAGCGTGGGCTCGACGCGTCGCTGGAGGAGATCGCCCGGCGGGCCGGGGTCAGCATCGGCACGCTGTACAACCACTTCCCGACCCGGGAGGCGTTCTGGGACGCGATCTTCCCGGAGCGGCTGGCCGCGCTGGAGCGGATCATCGACTCGGCGCTGGCGGCCCCGGACCCCTGGGACGGGTTCGTCGGGTACCTGGAGGGACTCTTCGCGCTACAGGCCGAGGACCACGGCCTCAACGACGCGCTGGCGCAGCGGTTCCGGGCGGCGGGAGAGGTCGAACAGGCCTGTCACCAGGGCTTCCGGCGCGCGGAGCAGATCATCGAACGGGCCCGGGACAGCGGGCAGTTGCGCCCCGATTTCGAGCCGGAGGACCTGGTCACCCTGATCTGGGCGATGTCCCAGGTGATCCGCGAGTCGATGGCGACGGCGCCCGACGCCTGGCGCCGCTGCCTGGGCTTCTTCCTCGACGGTCTGCGGGCTGGTGCGGCGCGTCCCCTCGCGGTGCCACCATTGACCCCGGGTCAACTCAGCGAGGTCATGCGGGCTCGGTGACGGACCCCGACGTAGACGTGTTCGCGCCAACCCGTAAGGTGCCGCCATGGCAGTCCCCGAGGTCATCCCGATCGCCTACGACCCGAATCAGCGCAGCGGTGCCGTCGGCCGCTACGCGGACGGTCAGTTCCTGGCGTCGGTCACCTACGCGTTCCCCCAGGGTTTCCGTCCCGGCGACGGCTGGGAAGAGCAGAAACGTCTCTACACGGTGCTCCACACCTTCGACGCCGCGGGGCGCTACCGCGACTCGGAGATCTGGTGCGCCGGTACCTGGGCCGAGCAGCAGCGCGCCCCGCACGGCGACGGGTCGGTCCTCTCCCAGGCCCGCATCCACCTGGCGAAACTGCTCCGCGCCCTCCCCCGCCGCAGCTACACCGACATCGCGGTGCGCCCCTTCCAACGCACCGTGGACGGCGTCCTGTTCGGCCTGCTGGTCGAGGAGGACGAGGACGGCAGCTGGGCCGAGCTGTACCCGGACCGGCACGCCTTCGGGCCGCCGTGGGACGGCACGTACGACAGCTGAGCCGCAACTTCCCTGTCGGTAAGGGAAGTTGCGGCTCCGAAGCGCGCGACCGCTACTTGAGCACCCCGGCCCCGGTGGTGGTGGCGAGCTCCGTCGGGAGGTTCTTGGCGGAGGTCTCCAGGCCGGCCGTGAGGGTCGGGGTCCAGTTCACGGTGGTCTTCAGCTTCTTGGAGTTGGCGGCGTTGTAGGCGGCGACGAGGTCGGTGGCGGTGCCGTTGACGAGGTTGCCGCCACCGGCGATGGACCCGGTGCCGTCCCCGCTGAACAACTTGCCGACCTTCTGACTCGCGGGAATCTTCCAGTAGTTGTCCTCGGCCACGACCTGCGCCTTGGCCCGCGAGTTGACGCTGTACTGGAGCACGTACCCGTTGAGGTTCGTGGTGTCGTAGAAGTTGTTGTAGATGTGGATCTGCCCGATCCGAGCCAGCGGAGCCCTCTGCACAATCCCCTTCCACACGTTGTGGTGGATGGAGACGCGCAGCTTGCCGACGCTGTCGGTGTCGCTGCTGCCGATGAGCATCGTCTTGTCGTGGTTGGTGAACTGGTTGCGCTCCACGGTCACCAGGTCCGAACCCTTGGTGATGTCGAGGTCGCCGTCGTGGATCTGGTACTGGCGCCCGTAGTACGTCGGGTCGGAGGTGTCGAGGCCGGGCGCGTCGGTGAACGTGTTGTGGTCGGCCCAGACATGCGTGGCACCGCGCAGCGTCACGGCGTCGTACTGCGAGTTCCAGTTCCCGCTGTCCCCGTCCGTCGGGTCCCACTGCGGGAAGCAGTCCTGGGTGGCGGCGAAGGTGAGGTTCCGCACGATGACGTTGTCCACGCCCTGGATCTGCAACATGCCGCCGGTGATCCCGGCGTTGGTGCCGGGCACGCCCACGACGCTCGTGTTGGCGGGCACCCGGAAGATGACGTTCTTCCCCTGCTTGGCCTGCGCGGCGGCCCGCGCCTTCTCCTGCGTACCGGAGGGCAGCTTGGAGGTCTTGTAGGTGGAGGGGTCGAAGGCCTTGAGATAGGCGGACAGCGAATACCCGGTCCCCGCCGAGTAGTCGGCGCAGCTCAGCTTCTTCCCCGAGTCGTCGGTGTTGGCGTCGATCGTGCCCTTGATCTTCACGATCCGGGGCGTGGTGTCACTGGCCGACCCCAGCGCCTTCACGAGCTGGGCGCGGGTGCTGACGGTGAAGGTGTGCGCGGCGTCCGCCTTCGCGCCCCCGGTGGTCCCGGTCCCGGACGAGGCCCAGCCGTCCTTGGCGGCGAGGGTCTGGTGGTACAGGTCGACGCTGGTACTGGCGGCGTTCGCGTTGAGCACGAGAATGCCCGCACCGATGCCTGCGGCGGCTGCGGCAGCGGTGACGACGAGGGTGCGGCGCTTGCGGAGGGAGCGGCGGTGAGAGGGGGAAGGCGTGGCCACGGGGGAGTCCTTTGGTGCGGCGAGGGGGTTACGACTCCTCAGTGGCCGTGGAGATCAGGAAGGTTGCCGCGGTTGCGAAGATTTTCGGGACGGGGGGTGCCCACCCCAGGGGCACCCGAAAAAAAGTGTGTCGCTTTGGCGGGAGAGTGTCACGCTTTTTGAAGGGGGGTGGGGGGCCCGTGCAGGCGACGGAGGAGGGCAGCGAGCCCGGTGGAGGAGACGGCGAGTATTCGGGCAGGGTCGTCGCTCTCCCGGAGCAGCAACCCACCTTCAGAGGCGGCCACTTCCACGCAGTTGGCCCCGTCACTTCCGCTGGAGAAGGTCGACTTCTGCCACTGGATCACGTCTCACAGCTCCTTCAGCTATCGCGGGTCGGCTCCGAGACGGCGTAGGAGTCCGGCGAGACCGGTCGATGTGACGAGGAGTATTCGAGTGGGGTCGTCGCTCTCGCGGAGAAGGAGTTCACCTTCGGAAGCGGCCACTTCCACGCAGTTGGCGCCGTCGTTCCCGTTGGAGAAGCTGGATTTCTGCCACTGGATCATGTCTCACAGCTCCTTGGCCATGCGGTGTATGTAGGCCCGGGACCGGGACGGGTCCAGGGAGACTGCTTCCACCTTACGAAAGAGCGTTCGCATGGCCAGCAACTGCGCAGGCGCATCCACGAACGCCGTGTCGTGGGCGGTATCCCTCTGCCCCGTGTCCAGCGCCGGCACGCGACCGCCCATGTACAGCAACTCCGCGCTCGCGCCCGCGAAGCCGTCCACATCGAAGGGGATCACCCGCACGGTGACTCCCGGCCTGTCCGACAGCTCAAGCACGACGTCGAGCTGCGCCCGCGCAACCCGCCTGTCGGCCACCCTCGTACGCAGCACGGGTTCGTGGAGTACCGCCAGGTAGGGAACGGCCCCTAGGACTTCCCTGCGCCGCAACCGGTGCTCGACCCTCAACTCGATGTCGGGCTTGGGTAGTTCCGGGCGCCAGTAGGCGAACACGGCCCGCGAGTACTCCTCGGTCTGCAGCAGCCCCGGCACATGTGCCGTAGCGATCTCCTGGAGATACGCCGCGCGATCCTGCAGCTCCGCCAGGTCGCAGAACACGGGTGGCAGCACGTCCCGGTAGTCCTCCCACCACCCCCGCGTGCGATCCGTCGCCATCTCCACCAATGCGTCGACCAACTCGGCGTCCGCACAGGCGTAATGCGCCGCGAGCATGCGCACACGCTCCCCACTGACCCCACCGACACCCGCTTCGATGTGGCTCATCTGGGCCGAGGTCGACCCCAGGAACTGAGCAACCTCTCGCGCGGTCATCCCCGCGGCCTCCCGCAACCTGCGCAGTTCGGTGCCCACCCGCACCTGACGCACAGTCGGCCGAACCCTCGGCGGCATGGTGGCCCCTTCTCAACTGGCGCTCGCAGCTTCCCTCTTGCGGGGTCAGACTACGCAAGCCGCTTGCGGCGGAGCAAATTAATGCCCTACCGTCGGTGACGCACCGCACACCCTGCGGAACCCGGGCCCCGGAAGCGCACCGCCCCGCCATGCCATGCCGGCCGCGACAAGCCACCGTCGACCCGCCAACTCCCCCTCCCTGACCAGGAGTCACGCATGCCCGAAACCGAAGTACCAGCCGCCCCCTGGGAGTACACCCTCACCATCCCCCACGACCTCCGCGCCGTCACCGTCAGCCGCCGCACCCTCCGCCTGATCCTGACGATGCACGGCCTCATCGCCCTGGTCGACACCGCCGAACTCCTGGCAACCGAGCTGATCTCCAACGCCGTACGCCACACAAAAGGCCCCGCGATCCTCCGGATCACCTGGAAACCCGGCACTCTCCGCATCGGCGCCTGGGACACGGACCCCGAACCCCCGGAGCCACCGCGGGAGTTGACCAAGCACCTGGACCCGGAGGGCGGCCGCGGCCTGGTCCTGGTCAAGGCCTGCGCGGACCAGTGGGGTTGGCAGCCACTGCCCAAGAACGGCAGCAAGGGCAAGTACGTCTGGTGCGAACTGACCACGGCGGCCTGAACGTTCCTCCGCCCCTCGAAAGAGTGAACGTCACCCATTCGACCGGACATCCCCGTCCTTGATCCACCTAGGTTGCGCACATGGTCACATCAACCCACGAGGCGACCCACCGGCTCTTCCAGGAGCATCCGGAGGCCCTCACCCTCGTCTTCGAATCGCTGGGCATCCCGCCGCCCGCGAAGTCGGACTTCGGCTCGATCACGCCCGACGCCACCGAAATCCGGCCCCTGGAACGCCGGGTGGACACCGTGCTCAAGTTCGAACCCGCCATGGGCGAGAGCTTCCTGCTCGCCATCGAGTCCCAGACCAAGAAGGACCCGGACAAGGCGAAGAGCTGGGCCTACTACGTGGCCCACCTCAGTGCGAAGTACGACATGCCGGTGCTGCTGGTGGCCGTATGCCGGGACCGGTCGACGGCGAAGTGGGCAGCCGGTCCCTTCGAGTGCGCCGTCGGTCCATGGCCGACCCAGGTCACGCGCCCGTTCGTGCTGGGGCCGGGCACCGTCCCGGTGATCACCGACGAGTCGACGGTTGCCCGGCAACCGGCGCTCTCCGTGCTCTCGGCCATCGTCCATAGCGACGACCGGCGAGCGCCCGCCATACTGGAGACGCTGGCCCGCGGACTCCTGTCATTCGACTCAGGTACCACGGCGTATTGGTTCGAGGTAACGGAAGTCGGCTTGGAGAACACTCCGGCCAAGAAGAAATGGAGAGAGCTGATGTCGAACGTCATCACCCACTTCCCGGGCCACGGGACGCTCTTCGAGGAGAAGTACCTGGAGGGCAAGACCGAGGATCGCGCCTCGCTGATCCTGCGTGTGCTGGAGAAGCACGGTATCGACGTCCCCGAGGACATCCGGGACCGCATCACCTCCTGCACCGACCTCGACACCCTCACCCTCTGGTTCGACCGCTCCCTGACCGCCTCCACTGCCGAAGACCTGTTCGTCGAGGCGCCTGAGGCCGACCAGCCCAGTGCATAACCCGTCGTCGGGGCTGACAGTCAGCGCATAGGCTCCACCGCATGCCTGAACTGCCCAGTCTTCACGAAGCCACCGTCGACGCCATCGTCGGAAGTGTCGGTGGCGCGACACTTCCCTTCCAGGAGGCCATCGGCCGGAAGGGGAGTCACGGGACGTTCTTCTGGTTCAACGAGCTTGTCGACAGCGCACCGGACGGTGACGTGATCCGGCAGTTCCTCGTGACGGCCGGGGAACTCACCCGGGGTGTCGAGTTGGCCGAGGTGACCATACGGCCGGCCCTGTGCGACCCCGCTCCCAGCGCCGGGAAACTGATGCTCACCGACTTCGCCGAGGGCTGGATCCACCTGGGGGATCTGGGCGTCGCGGTGATGCCCGCGGCCGTTCTGCACACGTACGCCGACCGCAAGGGCTGGCGCTGGAACACCGACGAGATAACCGACGGCATCGCCGCCCGCGACGAGGACATCGCGCGGATCGGCGCCGAACCTGTCGTAGCGTACGTCCTCGGTCATGACGTGAATCCGGACGACGGTGCCCGCGATCAGGCCGCGGTGGTCGGTGAACTCGCCCGCGCGGACGACGGGACCGTCCGCTGGGGCGGCCTGCTGCCCCAAGGGTGCGTGGGCGCCCCGGTGTTCATGTCCGTCCCGCTGGAGGGCGACAGCTTCAAACTGGTCTGCGTAGGCGTCGCCCTGCCGCGCGACGACCACGGCTTCGGCCACCATCCCGTGGCCACCTTCGACGCCGTACGACGAGCCCTGCACGCACTCGCAGCCGACGCCCCGCCCCGCCGACGCCGCTGGTGGCAGCGGCGCGGCTGACCGGCCCGATCTCCTACGCCGCCGAGTCCGCCAGTACCGGCCCGCTCCCCAGAGCGGCGCGTGCCGTGGCGATGTGGGCCAGGCCCTCCTGAGCCGTGCGGGTCGCCTGGGCGTATTCGTCCGCCGTGTGGGCCGCGGACAGTTGGGCGCCCGCGGCCCGGTGGCATTCCGCCGCGGCCGTCAGCGCCCGCGTCGCTGTTTCGCCCGCGCCCGCCCAGATCCTCGCCTCGGGGACGGACAGGCCCGCGCCGAGCCGCAGTACCCAGCCGCTGGCCTCGACCTCCGCGTCGAGGTCGGACAGGGCCCGCGGCTGGTGCGAGCGGCGCTGCGCGACGACGGCGAACGCCGCCCCGGCTGTCAACAGCAGTGCGAGTACGACGTATCCCATCGCTTCCTCCCGGCCTTCACGGTCAACGGGCCGGGCGGTTCCGGCCTCGTACGTCCATGACACGCCCCGCCTCTGTGCAGGCACATCGATATTCCTGTGTGTCCGCTGCGAGGTTTCCATGGTGGGGTGCCGGAGGGGCGTACGAGGCCGATGTGGTGGTCGTCAGCCTGTCGTGGCCGACGGTGAGGCGGACGCGGAAGCCGACGGGGCCGGGCCTCCTCCGCCGCCCGTGCCGTCGTTCGTGTCGTCCGGTTCCACCGCCAGGGTCAGATGCGCGCGTACGCCCCGGCCGATGCGGCGCCTGTCGTACTTGAGGTAGAGCAGGCCGCCCTCGTGGCCGTTCTGGGGATAGATCCCGTCCTCGGTGAGGGTCGTGCGGGTCGCCGTGTTGGAGACGTACGGCTCCAGGACCGCCGTCGCCAGGACCGACTTCTCGTCGAAGAAGAGCTGGCCCGTGTGGCAGGTGTGGCCGCCCTCGTAGCCCGCGTCCGTCCACTCGCCGTCGACGTGCACCTTGACGTGGATGTGGACGCAACGGCCCTGGTACCAGCCGGGGAACACCGTCTTGAACGTGACCTGACCGTGGCGGTCCGTGTGCCAGGTGCCGCGCAGGAAGCGGTCGTCGTCGGTGGGTTCCTGGTGGCCTCCGCCGCCACCGGGCGGCGGGCCACCCGTCGGGGTGCCGGTCGGGGTACCGGAGGGCGGCGCGCCCGTCGGGGCGGGGCCGCCACCGCCGCCGCCCGCCTCGTAACCGGAGTAGACGCCGGTCGCGTTGCAGTGCCAGATGTCGACCGCCGCGTTGCGCAGCGGTCTGCATGTGTCGGCGTCGATCACCTTCAACGCCAGCGTGAGGGGGATGCCCTCCTGGTCCTCCGTCACATCGCGGCGGATCTTGTCGGCGTCGATGTAGTACGGGCCCTCGACCAGCTCGGAGGTGAGTGTGTAGCAGGCGTCCTGGGGCGCGTCCTGGGGCGCCTCCTCCGGCGCGGCCGAGGCGCTCGCCGACAGCGCTCCGGCGGCACCCACCGCCGTCACCGCCACGCCGCCCGCCACCAGGACCGTACGGCGCGCCAACCGTCCACTGTCTTCGGGTACTTGAGCTTCGGGTACTTGGGAATCCGTCATGGCCCGGAAGGTAGAGGTAAGAAACATGACATGAACATGAGAATGCGCTGTGAATCCTGTGCACAAGCGAAAGGGCTCGAAACCGATCCCGGTTCCGAGCCCCAACTCCCGCCTAACGCCTAACGCCTACTACTTCGGCTGCGGCTTCCGCACCGAAAGGTGCAGCTCCCGCAGGCGCGTCTCGTCCAGCTCCGTCGGCGCGCCCATCATCAGGTCCTGCGCGTTGCCGTTGAGCGGGAAGGAGATCGTCTCGCGGATGTTCGGCTCGTCGGCCAGGAGCATGACGATGCGGTCGACGCCGGGGGCGATCCCGCCGTGCGGCGGAGCGCCGAAGCGGAACGCGCGCAGCATGCCCGCGAACTGCTCCTCGACGGTCTCGCGGTCGTAGCCCGCGATCTCGAAGGCCTTGAGCATGATGTCGGGCTCGTGGTTCCGGATCGCGCCGGAGGAGAGCTCGACGCCGTTGCAGACGATGTCGTACTGCCAGCCCAGGATGTCCAGCGGGTCCTGGGTCTCCAGGGCCTCCAGACCGCCCTGCGGCATCGAGAACGGGTTGTGCGAGAAGTCGATCTTCCCGGTCTCCTCGTCCTTCTCGTACATCGGGAAGTCGACGATCCAGCAGAAGCGGAAGACGCCTTCCTCGAAGTGGCCGGCGCGCTTCGCGGCCTCCACCCGCACCGCGCCCATGATCTTCGAGACCTCTTCGAACTCGCCCGCGCCGAAGAACACCGCGTGGCCCGCCGCCAGCGACAGGCGCTTGGTCAGCTCGGCGACGTTCTCCTCCGTGAGGAACTTCGCGATCGGGCCCGTCAGCGAGCCGTCCTCGGCGACGCGGACCCAGGCCAGGCCCTTCGCGCCGAGGGTGACCGCGAAGTCACCGAGCTGGTCGAAGAACTTGCGGGACTGCGACGCCACGTCCGGCACCGCCAGCGCACGGACGTGTTGCCCCCTGAACGCCTTGAAATCCGAGCCCTCGAACACGTCCGTGATGTCGGTGAGTTCGAGCTTCGCGCGCAGGTCCGGCTTGTCGGAGCCGTACTTCACCATCGACTCGCGGAACGGAATGCGCGGGAAGGGCGAGGTGACCGGCTGGCCGCCGCCGAACTCCTCGAACAGCTCCGTCATCAGCTTCTCGATCGGCTGGAAGACGTCTTCCTGCTCTACGAAGCTCATCTCCACGTCGAGCTGGTAGAACTCGCCCGGCGAGCGGTCCGCACGCGCGTCCTCGTCGCGGAAGCAGGGCGCGATCTGGAAGTAGCGGTCGAAGCCGGAGATCATCAGCAGCTGCTTGAACTGCTGCGGGGCCTGCGGGAGGGCGTAGAACTTGCCCGGGTTCAGGCGGGAGGGGACCACGAAGTCGCGCGCGCCCTCGGGGGAGGTCGCCGAGAGGATCGGGGTGGCCATCTCGTTGAAGCCGAGGGCGACCATCTTCGAGCGGATCGAGGCGATCACCGAGGACCGCAGCATGATGTTGCGGTGCATGCGTTCGCGGCGCAGGTCCAGGAAGCGGTACTCCAGGCGCCGCTCCTCGTTGACCCCGTCCTCGGTGTTGATCGTGAAGGGGAGCGGGGCGGCGGCACCAAGCAGCTCGACCTCGCCGACCTCGACCTCGACCTCACCGGTCGGCAGGTCCGGGTTCACGTTGTCCGTGCCCCGGGAGACGACCTTGCCGTCGACACGGACCGTCGACTCCTTGGTGACCTTGTCGAGAGCCTCGTACGCGGGCGTGCCGGGGCGGGCGACGAGCTGCGTGATGCCGTAGTGATCGCGCAGATCGATGAAGAGGATGCCGCCCAGGTCGCGCCGATTGTGCAGCCAGCCACTCAGCCGGACGTCGGTGCCGACGTCAGAGGCGCGGAGCTCGCCGCAGGTGTGGGACCTGTACCGATGCATCGTCGTTCATCCAGCCTTCGCGGATCAGAGTCTGTTTCATGTGTTTCACGTGAAACATCCGGGGCCGGAGCCCGGACCCCCCAAGGGTACCGGCCACCCATGGAGCGCCTCCCCACCATTAACTCGGGGCTCCCTCGGTGGCAGGGTTCGATCTCACCTTCTTAGAGTGGGGCAATGCGCACTGGTGAGCCCCTGCCCGCCGTGGGGGAGGTACTCGCCGCCCTCGCGACCGGTCTGTGGCATTGGGACACCGCCACGGAGCTGGTCACGGTGGACGCCGAGGCCGCACGGCTGCTCGGGCTGCCCGCCGAGCCGACCACCCTCACGGAGGCCCAGACCCGGGCCAGACTCCACCCGGTCGACTGGAACGAGATCGCCGGGGTCGTCGGCCTTGCCGTCGCCGAGGACACCCTCGCCGAGGTACGGATCCGGATCATGGACGGGCGGGGCCGGGTCATCCGCACCGTCCGCAGCCGTTCCAAGCCGTCCTACGACCCCGAGAGCCGGTCCTTCGAGCTGATCGGCACCCTCCAGGAGGTCACCGAGCCCACGCCGGGCACGCCCGCCGGACGGACGGCGGTCACCGGTGACTGGCGGCGCTCCCGCGAGGCGTTCCTGCTGGACGCGGGCCGGGCGCTCGCGGAGGCGCGGTCCACGGCGGAGGTGCTGCGGGTCGCGGCGGGCCTGTCGATGCCGGGCTTCTCACCGGACGGCCTCGCCGTGTTCGGGGTGTCGGGCGACCGGCTCACGATCATCGGGCACCACGGGCATCAGCCGGGCGACGAGGACCCGTTCTCGCACATGTCCACGGTGACCGACTATCCGGCCGCCGAGGTCGTCCGCACCGGCCGTGCCGTCTATCTGTCCACGCCCGAGCAGTACAAGACCCGCTACCCGGTCACCTGGCCGCTCGCCCAGCACTTCCACCGGCAGTCCTGGGCGTTCCTGCCGCTGACCGTCGCCGGGCGCACGATGGGCGCCTGGATGGCCGCCTTCACCTACCCCGTCGCCTTCACCCCCGACGAGCGGTCCGTCCTCACCACGGTCGCCCGGATGCTCGCCCAGGCCCTGTCCCGGGCCGGTGTCGCCGAGTCCGAACGGGAGCTGACCGACGGCCTCCAGCGCTCGATGCTGCCCACGCTGGGCCCTGAGATCCCGGGCATGAGCGTCGCCGCCCGCTACATACCGACCGGCGGCGGCCTCCAGGTCGGCGGCGACTGGTACGACATGATCCCGCTGCCTGGGGGTCCCCCCTCTGGGGGAGGGCGTATCGCGCTCGTCATCGGGGACGTGCAGGGGCACGACGTGCGCGCCGCCGGGCTGATGGGGCAGCTCCGCATCGCCCTGCGCGCCTACGCCTCCGAGGGGCACCGGCCCGACGCGGTACTGTCCCGCGCCTCCCGCTTCCTGCACGGCATCACCAACGGCGGCGCCGAGATCACCGACCCGCGCTTCGCGACCTGCCTCTACGTCGAGGCCGACCCGGAGACCGGCGTGCTGGAGATCGCCCGCGCGGGCCATCCCGACCCCGCGATACGCATGGCGGACGGGACGGTGCTGATGCGGCCCACGGCCGGCGGACTGCCGCTCGGTATCGACCCGGACGCCGACTATCCGACGACCACGCTCGCCCTGGAACCCGGCGAGACCATGCTGATCTGCACCGACGGGCTGATCGAGACCGGCGGCCACGACCTGGAGACCGGCTGGCAGCGCATCCGGACCATCCTGGAGGAGCACAAGGGCGACCTGGAGGAACTGGCCGACGCGCTCGTCCAGGCCGTCCACGGGCCCTCCTCGCACCACACCACCGGCCCGCTCGCCGACCGCCGCGAAGACGACATCGCCGTACTCCTGCTGTCCCGGGAGGGCGAGAGCTGCGGCTGCGGCGACACGGTGACCGACCCGCCGAAGATCCGCCGTACGGTCCTCACGGTCGCGCAGGCCGAGCCCGAGCGGATCGCGGTGGCCCGGCAGCAGTTGCGCGAACTCCTCCACGACTGGACCGGCGCCGACCAGGTCGACTCGGCGGTGCTGCTCGTCTCCGAGATGCTCACCAACGTTCTCGTGCACACCGACGCCGATGCCCTGCTGACCGCCGAGGTGGCCGGTGAGCCCGGTGAGCGGCGGATGCGGGTCGAGGTCACGGACGCCGGCGACGACCTCCCGCACAAGCGGCACCCCGGTGAACTGGCGTCCTCCGGGCGCGGGTTGCTGCTGATCGAGCTGCTCGCCGAGACGTGGGGCGTGGACCCGAGGGGCGAGGGCAAGAGCATCTGGTTCGAGCTCTACGAGTCCGACGGCGACGGCGACGGCTCCCCGGCGGGGTCGGTCGTGCCGTAGCGCTCGCGCAGTTCGTGGACGATTCCGAAGGCGGCGGCGGTCAGCGGGACCGCGAGCAGCATGCCGAGGATGCCGGCCACGGAGGCTCCGGCGGTGATCGCGATCATCACGACCGCCGGGTGCATCTGCACGGTCCGGCTCTGGATCATCGGCTGGAGCACGTGGCCCTCCAGGACCTGCACGGCGAGGACGACTCCGAGGGCCCACAGGCCGATGACGGCACCCCGGTCGGCGAGCGCGACCAGCACCGCGACCGCGCCGGACAGGAACGCGCCGAGGTAGGGAATGTAGGCGCCGACGAAGACCAGCGCGGCGAGACCCACCGCACCCGGCACATCCAGCACGAGCAGGCCGATGCCGATGCAGGTGGCGTCGATGAGGGCGATCACGGTGGTCCCGCGCATGAAGCCCTCGACGCCCTCGAAGGCCCGGCGGGCCATGGCCTCGACGAGGTCGGCGGTGCCGTGCGGGGCGAGCGAGCGCAGCAGTCCGGTCGCGAGGTGGGAGTCCCGCAGGAAGAAGAACACGAGCAGCAGCGCCAGGACGGCCATGGCGATCGTCTCGCCGACGACACTGACCCCGCTGATCACGTTCGAGACGGCCGTCCCGCCGAACTTGGTGAGCAGTTCCTTGGCGTTGGAGGCGAGGTCGTCCAGTGAGGTCCCGGCGGCCCCGAAGTGGTCGGAGACGGAGTTCGCCGCGTTCTTGAGCGAGGACACGATCTGGTCCCCGGTGTCGATCAGCGCGGCCACGACGATGTAGACGGCCCCGCCGACCACGGCGACGACCGCGACACAGGTGACGGCGGCGGCCACGGACCGGTTGACCCCGGCCTTCACCAGCCGCCGGTACAGCGGCCCGAGCAGCGCGGTGCCGAGCAGCGCGAGCAGCACGGGCGTGACGGCGGTCCTGAACTCCACGCAGAGCCGGATCCCGACGTAGACGACCCCGGAGACGAGCAGGACGACGGCGCACCAGGCGGCGAGGCGTCGTACGGGGTCCGGGAGCAGCTGCACGGTCCCAGCCGAACACGCGGAAGGCGGGCCGTCCCGTGGGGACGGCCCGCCCGGGTGACGGACTCAGCAGGTGGGGCCCACCGCGTCGATCCGCGTACCGAAGTTGGTGTCGTAGGCCTGGGCGTAGTCGCCGGAGAGGACCTGCCGCTTCTCCTGCGGGCTCCAGTCGATGAAGCAGGCGTTGGCGTTGGCCTTGAAGGAGTACACGTGGTCATGCAGGTTGGACGGCATGTCGCGGTACCCGGAGCCGGGGGTCCACCGCCAGGGGTGCCCGAGTAGTTCCTGTCGTGCCAGAAGCAGATCTCCCCGGCCCCGCAGTTCTCGTCCGCGCGATGCGACGCGGCGCTCGCGACTTGTTGGGTGGAGGTGGCGGGGGTACGGGCCTGGGTGGGGCTTGCCGCGCCGGTCAGGGCGAGACAGGTGGCTGCCAGGGCGACGGCCAGACTCATGCGGATACGCACGGGTGACTTCCTTGCATTCGACGTCCACTTTCAGCCCGTCCCTTTCCATGAGCTGGGCCTTCATGCCGCGGCCGGGCCCGGGTCACCCGGACGGAGGACCCGGACCGGCCGCCGACCCGCAAGCCGAAAGCCCCGTCCGGACAAGGACGGGGCTTCGGGAAGTTCCGCTCTACGAAAGCACTCTACGAAGGCGCTACGAAAGCTCTGCGAAGGCTTACAGGCCGCCCTCGCCCATCCCGTGCACGGCGGGGATGGTGCCCAGTCGGCCCTTCTGGAAGTCCTCGAAGGCCTGCTGGAGTTCCTCGCGGGTGTTCATGACGAACGGGCCGTAGTGCGCCATCGGCTCGCGGATCGGCTGGCCGCCGAGGATGACGACCTCCATGTCCGGGGTGTGCGAGTCCTGCTGCTCGTCCGCGCGGACGGTCAGCGAGGAACCGGCGCCGAAGACGGCGGTCTGGCCCAGGTGGATCGGGCGGCGGTCGGCGCCGACCGAGCCCTTGCCCGCCATGACGTAGACGAGGCCGTTGAAGTCCTCGCGCCAGGGCAGGGTCAGTTCCGCGCCCGGGGCCACGGTGGCGTGCACCATCGTGATCGGGGTGTGCGTGATGCCGGGGCCCTGGTGGCCGTCCAGCTCACCGGCGATGACACGCAGGAGCGCGCCGCCGTCGGGGGTGGTGAGGAGCTGGACCTGGCCGCCGCGGATGTCCTGGTAGCGGGGGGCCATCATCTTGTCCTTGGCCGGGAGGTTGACCCAGAGCTGGAGCCCGTGGAACAGCCCGCCGGACACGACCAGCGACTCCGGCGGCGCCTCGATGTGCAGCAGGCCCGCGCCCGCCGTCATCCACTGGGTGTCGCCGTTGGTGATGGTGCCGCCGCCGCCGTTGGAGTCCTGGTGGTCGAAGACGCCGTCGATGATGTAGGTGACGGTCTCGAAGCCGCGGTGCGGGTGCCAGGGGGTGCCCTTGGGCTCGCCCGGCGCGTACTCCACCTCGCCCATCTGGTCCATCATGATGAACGGGTCGAGGTGACGGTAGTTGATCCCGGCGAACGCGCGGCGCACCGGGAAGCCCTCACCCTCGAAACCGCCGGGTGCGGTCGTGACGGTGAGCACGGGACGTGCCACGGCGTCGGCCGGCGCGGCCACGCGGGGCAGGGTCAGCGGGTTCTCTACGGTCACTGCAGGCATGTCGGGACCTCCTTGTGCGTCGAGTTTAGTTGAGCGTTGAACTTTCTGCTACCCCACAACAGAAGAAGCCCGGAGGACATTCCCTCCGGGCTCCCGCCCGACCCACCCGCACGGCGGGCACACACAGCGGGCACTTCAGGGGCTCACAGCACGGCGCCCCGAGCCTCCCACAGCTCCGGGAAGAACCGTTCCCCGCCGCGTTCCCGCAGATACGCGGCCCCCGAACTGCCCGCCGTACCCCGCCGCCCGCCGATCTGCCGCTCCACGACCTGGACGTGCCGGGCCCGCCACAGCGCCCAGCCCTCGTCGTGGCCGAGCAGCGCGTCCGCGAGTTCCCCGAACGGTCCCTCGCCGCGGAAGGCGGCGGCCCGGTCCGCCCTCGGGAGGCCCGCCAGCGCCGCGAGGAACCCGTCCCACAGCGTCGGTTCCAGCAGCCGCCGGTCCAGGCGGGCCCTCTCGGCCGCCGTCAGCCAGCGCATCGAGCGGGTGCGGTGGTCCCGGCGCGCCGAGAGCACCTCGATCTCGTAGAACTGCGCGGACTGCACGCCGCTGGCCGTGCCGAGCGCACCGCGGAACTCCCGGAAGTCGTCCGGCGCCATGGTGTCCAGCAGCGTCAGCGCGTCGAGCAGCGCCCGCTCGATCTCGCGGCAGCGGCGCAGCCGTCGTACGGCTACGGCGTTCTCGCCCGCCGACATCCGGTCGCGGGCGTCCGTGAGCTCGACCAGCAACTGCTTGAACCACAGCTCGTGCACCTGGTGCACGGTGATGAACAGATGCTCGTCGTGCGCGGCGGGGGCGAGGGGCAGCTGCTGGTCGAGGAGCTGCGGCAGGCGCAGGTACGTGCCGTAGGTGAGGCTCGTGGTGGTTGTGGCCGGGGTCGGGTTCACGGGGTCTCCTCGTGGCCGTCGCCATCGCCATCGGCATCGCCGTCGCCGAGGCCGTGGGCTGCGAAGTGCTCGCGGGCGCCCGGGAGTTCGAGGACTCCGACGGCCGCGCAGAGCCGTAGCGTCGAGCGGGCGGTGTCGTTCAGGCGGCGGGGGTCCGGGCCGGCCGCGCAGCAGTCGTCGGCGACCTCGCGGGCGGTGTCGGGGGCGAGGCCCGCCAGCCGCAGCGAGGTGCGGACGGGGGCGAGGTCCCAGGTCAGGGCGGCCCGGATCAGTTCGGGCAGGGCGTGGGCGGCGGCGGTCCGGTCGGTGCCGGAGAGGTGGGCCCACACCTCCCGGAACAGGGCGGAGAAGAAACGGTGGTGGCGGCCCTCGTCCCGGGCGTGGTCGCGCAGCAGGTCGCGGACCACTCCGACCACGGACGGGTCGCCCGGCACCTCGTTCAGGACGGCCGTGATCAGGGTCTCGAACACCACCGCCTGGAGGAGCCCGGCGAGCGCGGGCGCGCCCGGCAGCGAGCGGTGCGCGGAGGCCCGTAGCCGCTCGACGAAGCCGCCGTAGTCCTGGTCCGGTATCGCGATGCCGGTGACGGCGGCGATCTGGTCGGCCAGGTCGAGGCTGTAGAGGGCGTGGTAGCCCTCGTCGCAGTAGACCTTGAAGGCGTCCGGGCGCAGGGCGGCGGGCAGGTCGAGTCCGGTACGGCCGTTGGCGACGGCCTCGGCGGCCGTGTTGACGACCCGGGTCTCCAGGTGGGTCGTCGACAGCAGGAACTGGTAGAGGTGCCGCACGGTCAGCTCGCGCAGCCGCTCGGGCGACAGTTCCCGTACGGCCTCGTGGCGGGCGTACGGCACCAGGGCGGCCGGGAAGAAGACCCGGCCACGCTCGGTCTCCTCGTGGAACACGCGGCGCGTGCCGGTGCGGACGCCCGCCTGCTCATACCAGCGGTCGAGCGGGCCCGGTGGGGTGTCGGTGCCGTGGGTCGTCATGGGGTGCTCCCTTCTCGGCCTTTCCGTTCTTTACGGCCTTCTCGGCCTTCTCGGCCTTCTCGGTGAGCAGGTGGCCGAGGCGGGTCAGGGCCTCCGCCACGACGGCCGCGTCGAGCGAGTGGCAGACGCGAAACCAGCCGGGGCGCGGGGCGTGGAAGGCCTCACCGGGCAGGATGCTGACGTGGGTGCGGTCGAGGATCTCCCGCCACAGCGCGCGTTCGCCCGCGAAGCCGGGGTGGGGCAGGTGGGCGCCCAGGTCGGCCCAGATCGAGCAGCCCGCCTGCGCGGGGGCGTACGGGATGCCGAAGGCGTCGAGCAGGGCTACGGCGCGCTCGTACGAGGCACCGAGGCGGCGGCGGTTCTCGGCGAGGAACGCGTGCACCCGGGCGGGGTCGGCGAGGAGCGCGGTGAGATGGGCCTGGGTGTGGGTGGAGACGGGGGCGAAGTAGGCGAGGGCGCGGGCGGCGGCGCGGATCTCCGGGTCGGTGGTGTGCAGGACGCCCGCCTTGAAGCCGGGCAGCCCGAAGTCCTTCGCGAAGCCCCACACGGTGTGCGTGCGGGCGGGGTCGGCGGCGACCGTCCGCAGGCCGGTGAAGGGGCGCGGCCCGAACACCGAGCCCGCGTAGATCTCGTCGGCGACGACGTCCACGCCGTGGTGGGCCGCGGCCTCGGCCAACTCCCGTAGCCGCGCGGCCGGATGGACCTCTCCGGTCGGATTGGCCGGGGACGCTAGCGCCACGGCCCGTACGTCCACGCCGTCGCGCCGGGCCTCGGCGAGCGTCCGGTCCACGGCGCGTACGGAGAGCCCGTGGCCGTCGTCCGGGTCCGGTGGGGCGGGCAGCAGCCGGGCGCCCGAGCGGCCCCCGAGGTCGGTGTCGAACGCGCCGTAGCAGGGCGTGGGCACGACGATCGCCTCGCCCGGGTCGCACAGCGCGGTGGCGACGACGTCCAGGGCCGCGGTCGCCCCGGCCACGACCACCAGGTCCTCGGGGTCGACCGGCCGCTCCCCCGGGACGGTGAGATGCCGCGCGAGATGCGCGCGCAGCTCCGGGGTGCCGTACAGGGGCGCGTAACGGGTGTCGCGGGCGGTGAGCGGGCGGGGCGGCTCGGTGTGCAGGTCCTGGACGAGCCGGTTCTCCGCGGTCCCGAGATTCAGCCAGCCGTCGGGCCGCAGCCGTGGGTGATACGGCAACGCCTCCGCCCGGAAGTGCGCCTCCGCGATGGCGGGCGAACCGACGACCAGCCGGGCGGCTTGTCGCGAGACCGCGGTCACGAGCCGACTCCGAGCGCGAGCGGAGCGGGGCCGCGACGCGGGGTCGGGCGGGGAGCGGTGGCCGCCGCGCGAGGAACGGCGACCGGGCTCGCGCCCCGGCGGGAAATCGGGGCCGACGCGCAAGGAAAGGCGACCGGACCCGCGCCCGTGCAGGAAACCGGAACCGACTGGACGGCCCCGCCCCCACGCGAAGCGGCGACGCGACGCGCGGGTCGGCGGGAAATCGGGGCCGCCGCGCAAGGAAAGGCGACCGGTCCCGCGCCTCGGCGGGAAGCCGGGACCCACCGGACAGCCCCACCCCCACAAGAACCAGCCACACAAAGCACGGCCCGGCCGGAAGCCGAGCCTGATCGGACCGTCACGCACCCACGGCGACCGACCACGCGGCGCGTGCCGCGGCAGGAATCCGAGACCGACACGCGAGCACCGGCAACCACGCCCGCGCCCCACCGGATACTCGCCCTCACCGCTCCACCCCCGCCCCCTCCGCCACCCCGCCCAGCAACCCCGGGCGGACCCCCAGCCCCATCGACGCGTCGAGCACCGCTCCGTGGAGGAGGGTGGCGAGGGGGCCGGTCAGGTGCCAGATCAGGTCGGCCATGTCCGTGGGGGCGATCAGGCGGCCTCGGGGGAGGGTGGCTTCCAGGGTGGCGCGTTCCTGCGGGGTGAGGCCCGCGAGGGTGCTGGCCTCGAACATGGGGGTGTCCACCGCGCCGGGGCAGACGGCGACGACGTCGACGGGGTCGTGGACCAGCTCGGCGGCCAGGTGACGGGTGAGGTAGGCGAGGGCGGCCTTGCTCATGCCGTCCGCGACACGGAAACCCGGGAACTGCGCCACGCCCCCGCCGACACTCGCGACGTTGACGATCGTGCCGCGTCCGCGCGCCCGCATCCCCGGTAGCAGCTGCTCGGTGAGCCAGAGCGGCCCGACCGCGTTGATCTGTAGGAACGCCGCGTCCTGGGTGTGGCCGGGTCCGGGGACGTACTGCTCGACGGTCTTCGAGCCGACCGCCGCGTTGTTGACGAGTACGTCGACCGGTCCGGGCAGTTCCGCGACCAGGCGTTCGTGGTCGGGCCACTCGCCCTGGCGGAACTCGAAGGCCCGCGCCGGGTGCCGGCCGGTGCCGGCGAGTTCGGCGACCAGCCGGGCCGCGCGCTCGCGCCCCGAGTGGTACGTGAACCAGACGTGGTCGCCGCCGCGCGCGAACCGCCGTACGCACGCCCGTCCGATCCCCGCCGAACCGCCTGTGATGAGTACGTTCCGTGCCGCCGCCATGCGGGCCCCCGTCGGTGTGCCGCGTCCGCTGTCTGACGGAACCGCACACTTCCAGCCAACCGGGGCACAACCCGGCGGCACCGGGAACCCGGTCGACATCTCGTCGGATCGGGCCCGACACTTCAGCGACTAAGCCACTGGGTCGGGTCGGCCGCTCAGCCGTACATCCTGCGCATCGCGAACTCCACCATCTGCTCGACCGCCTTCGCGTCGAACACCATGCGGTGCTCACCCTCCATGTCGACGACGAAGCCGTAGCCCGTCGGCAGCAGGTCGATCACCTCGGCGCCGGTGATCACGAAGTACTTGGACTCCTTGCCCGCGTAGCGGCGCAGTTCCTTCAGCGAGGTGAACATCGGGATCACCGGTTGCTGGGTGTTGTGGAGTGCGAGGAAGCCCGGGTTGTCGCCGCGCGGACAGTAGACCTTGGAGGTCGCGAAGACCTGCTGGAAGTCCTCCGCGGCCATCTGCCCGGTGGTGAACGCGCGTACCGCGTCCGCCAGCGAGGGCGGGGACGGCTCGGGGTAGAGCGGTGGCTGCTGGCCGTAGCCGCCCACGCCACCGGCCATCTGCTGCTGGGGCGGGACGTACCCCTGCTGAGCGCCCACGTTCTGGTCGTAGCCGTACATGCCCGCAAGAGTACTGAGTCACAGATGGACGGCTTGGGGTTGCGTCTTATTACCGACGGGTAGCATCATCGTAGCTACTGCTTAGTACTCCTCTCGATACACATCTCGTTGCACATATCTCTTACGGAGTCGTCGCCATGGGGCACTACAAGTCGAATCTCCGCGACATCGAGTTCAACCTCTTCGAGGTCCTCGGGCGCGACAAGCTGTACGGCACCGGTCCCTTCGCGGAGATGGACACGGACACCGCGAAGAGCGTCCTGGAGGAGCTGACCCGGCTCGCGGAGAACGAGCTCGCGGAGTCCTTCGCCGACGCCGACCGCAACCCGCCGGTCTTCGACCCGGAGACGAACACCGCGCCCGTACCGGCCTCCTTCAAGAAGAGCTACAAGGCCTTCATGGAGAGCGAGTACTGGCGGCTGGGGCTCCCCGAGGCCATCGGCGGTACGACGGCTCCGCCCTCCCTGATCTGGTCGTACGCGGAGCTGATCCTCGGCGCGAACCCGGCCGTGTGGATGTACTCCTCCGGTCCGGCCTTCGCCGGGATCCTCTACGACGAGGGCAACGACGTACAGAAGAAGATCGCGCAGTTGGCCGTGGAGCGGACCTGGGGGTCCACCATGGTGCTGACCGAGCCCGACGCGGGGTCGGACGTGGGTGCCGGGCGGACCAAGGCGATCCAGCAGGACGACGGGTCCTGGCACATCGAGGGCGTCAAGCGGTTCATCACGTCCGGTGAGCACGACATGGAGGAGAACATCCTTCACTACGTGCTCGCGCGGCCGGAGGGCCACGGGCCGGGCACCAAGGGGCTCTCCCTCTTCCTCGTGCCGAAGTTCCATTTCGACGTCGAGACCGGCGAGCTGGGCGAGCGCAACGGCGTGTACGCGACGAACGTCGAGCACAAGATGGGCCTCAAGGCGTCCAACACCTGCGAGATGACCTTCGGCGACCGCCACCCCGCCAAGGGCTGGCTGATCGGCGACAAGCACGACGGCATCCGCCAGATGTTCCGGATCATCGAGTTCGCTCGCATGATGGTCGGGACGAAGGCCATCTCCACGCTGTCGACCGGCTACCTCAACGCCCTTGAGTACGCCAAGGAGCGCGTCCAGGGGCCCGACCTCGCGCAGTTCATGGACAAGGCCGCGCCCAAGGTCACCATCACGCACCACCCGGACGTGCGCCGCTCGCTGATCACGCAGAAGGCGTACGCCGAGGGCATGCGCGCGCTCGTGCTGTACACCGCCTCGATCCAGGACGCGATCGCCGTCAAGGAGGCGAACGGCGAGGACTCGAAGGTCGAGCACGCGCTCAACGACCTGCTCCTGCCGATCGTCAAGGGCTATGGCTCCGAGAAGGGCTACGAGCAGCTCGCCCAGTCGCTCCAGACCTTCGGCGGCTCCGGGTTCCTCCAGGAGTACCCGATCGAGCAGTACATCCGGGACGCCAAGATCGACACCCTCTACGAGGGCACGACGGCCATCCAGGGCCAGGACTTCTTCTTCCGGAAGATCGTCCGCAACCAGGGCGCGGCCCTCAACTCCCTCGCCGAGGACATCAAGAAGTTCCTCGCGCTGGGCACGGGCGGCGAGGAGCTGGCCGGTGCCCGTGAGCACCTCGCCAAGGCGGCCGTAGAGCTGGAGGCCATCGTCGGTCTGATGCTGACCGACCTCGCGGCCACCGAGCAGGACGTCAAGAACATCTACAAGGTGGGCCTCAACACCACCCGCCTGCTGCTCGCCTCCGGTGACGTCGTCGTCGGCTACCTGCTGCTGAAGGGTGCCGCGGTCGCCGTCGAGAAACTGGAGACGGCGTCGGCCAAGGACCGCGCGTTCTACACCGGCAAGATCGCGGCTGCGAAGTTCTTCGCGGCCAATGTGCTGCCCGGTCTGACCCTGGCCCGCAAGGTCGCCGAGGGTGTCGAGCTGGACCTGATGGAACTGGACGAAGCCGCCTTCTAGCCAGCCGCAGAACCGTTTCCGGGACAGACCGGAACAGCTTCGCGAAACCCCACATCGCCCTTACGAGGGCCCGCTCCCATCACCCGGAGCGGGCCCTCGTACGTCGTTAAGGTGAACCCATGAGCGAACCCCCCCGCTTCGACCGCGGCCACACCGACGACCTCATGTCCTTCCTGGCGGCGTCCCCCACGCCGTACCACGCCGTGGCGAACACCGCCGAGCGGCTGGAGAAGGCCGGATTCAAGCAGGTCGCCGAGACGGACGCCTGGGAGGGGACGACCGGCGGCAAGTACGTACTGCGCGGCGGCGCGATCGTGGCCTGGTTCGTCCCCGAAGGTGCGGCACCCCACACCCCCTTCCGCATCATCGGCGCCCACACCGACTCCCCGAACCTGCGGGTCAAGCCGCGCCCGGACACCGGTGCGCACGGCTTCCGCCAGGTCGCCGTCGAGATCTACGGCGGCCCGCTGCTCAACTCCTGGCTCGACCGCGACCTCGGTCTGGCCGGCCGGCTGAGCCTGCGGGACGGCTCGACCCGCCTGGTGAACGTGGACCGCCCGCTGCTCAGAGTGCCCCAACTCGCCATCCACCTGGACCGTTCCGTGTCGTCGGAGGGGCTCAAGCTGGACAAGCAGCGCCACCTCCAGCCGATCTGGGGCCTGGGCGACGACGTCCGCGACGGCGACCTGATCGCCTTCCTGGAGGAGGAGTCGGGTCTCGCGCCGGGCGAGGTCACCGGCTGGGACCTGATGACGCACTCCGTCGAGGCGCCCTCCTACCTGGGCCGCGACCAGGAGTTGCTCGCCGGACCGCGCATGGACAACCTGCTGTCCCTGCACGCCGGCGCCGCCGCCCTCGCCTCCGTCACGGCCCGCGAGAACCTGCCGTACATCCCCGTGCTCGCCGGCTTCGACCACGAGGAGAACGGCTCGCAGTCCGACACGGGCGCGGACGGGCCGCTGCTCGGCGGGATCCTGGAGCGCTCGGTGTTCGCGCGCGGCGGCTCGTACGAGGACCGGGCACGGGCCTTCGCGGGCACCGTCTGCCTCTCCTCCGACACCGGGCACGCCGTGCACCCCAACTACGCGGAACGGCACGACCCGACGCACCACCCGCGCGTCAACGGCGGGCCGATCCTCAAGGTCAACGTCAACAACCGCTACGCCACGGACGGTTCGGGCCGCGCGGTGTTCGCCGCGGCCTGTGAGAAGGCCGGTGTGCCGTTCCAGACCTTCGTCTCCAACAACTCCATGCCCTGCGGCACGACGATCGGCCCGATCACCGCGGCCCGCCACGGCATCAAGACCGTCGACATCGGCGTGGCGATCCTCTCCATGCACAGCGCCCGCGAACTCTGCGGCGACCGCGACCCGTTCCTGCTGGCCAACGCGCTGGTGGCATTCCTGGAGGGCTAGCCAACGGTGGGCCAACTCCCGTTCGGCGCATGGGTGTTGCCTTCCCGGGTACCCGGTCGCGGACCGGAACGAGCGGACAGCACAGGGAGGCGACACCCATGGGCCTGGGAGGCTGCATCATCCTCATCGCCGTCGGCGCGATTCTCGCGTTCGCGACCGACTGGCACATGCAGGGGGTCAATCTCACGCTGGTCGGCGTGATCCTCATGGCCGTCGGACTGATCGGCGTGGTGACGTTCAGCAGCATCGCGCGGCGCCGCCGGGTGCTGCTGCCGGGCTCGACGACCGTCGTGGACGAGGACCGGAACCGCGACGGATACCGGGCGTAACCCGCACACGGGCCGAATCGCCCGCACAGGACATACACAGCCAACCGTGAGCAATCCGTGACGCTGGGCGCATTGTGCGGTTGTGTGAACCTCGTGAAGACTTTGCGCAGTTGAGGGCCCGGGGAGAGGCAGCCCCGGGCCCGCCCCGCGATCGTCACAGGGAGTCACTGCCGTGCCCGAACCACGGCTGGTGGTCCTCATACCGGCGCACAACGAGGCGGACCGCATCGGCGCCGCGATCGAGGGCTTGTGGCGGCAAACCCGTAAACCCGACCTGATCGTCGTCGTCACCGACAACTGCACCGACGACACCGCCGAGGTCGCCGCCTCGCACGGCGCGGACATCTTCGCCACGCAGGGCAACACCCACAAGAAGGCCGGCGCCCTCAACCAGGCCATCGACTGGGTCCTGCCCCACCTCGACGAACGCGACCTGCTCCTCGTCCAGGACGCGGACACCGTCCTCAACCCCTGGTTCAGCGAGACCGCCATGGCCACCTTCAACCGCAAGGTCGGCGCCGTCGGCGGAGTCTTCTACGGCGAGCAGGGCGGCGGCCTCCTCGGACTCCTCCAGCGCATGGAGTTCCAGCGCTACGCCTGGGAGTTGAACCGCACCGGCGGCAAAGCCCAGGTCCTCACCGGCACCGGCACGATGTTCCGCGCCCGCGTCCTGCGCGAGGTCCGCGAGGCCCGCCACTCGGGGCGGATCGGCGGCGGCGACGGCTACTACAGCCTCGCCTCCCTCACCGAGGACGACGAGATGACCAAGGCGGTCAAGACCCTCGGCTACCGCGCGATGTCCCCGGCGGGCTGCGCGGTCACCACCGAGGTCATGACCAGCCTCCCCAAACTCTGGCACCAGCGCCTGCGCTGGCAGCGGGGCGCCCTGGAGAACCTCCGCGACTACGGCTGGACCAAGGTCACCGCGCGTTACTTCCTCCAGCAGTTCCTGATGGGCTTCGGCGCGCTGTCGTTCCTGATCTACCTGACCTTCATGGCCACGTACACCACGCTCTACGGCTGGCCCGGCCTCTCCCCGTTCTGGACGGCGATCGGCCTGATCTTCGTGGTCGAGAAAACCGTCTCGGTCCGCCGCGCGGGCCCCCTCGCGATCCTGGTCGCCGCGCTGATGATCCCCGAGATGCTCTACGACCTCTTCCAGCACGCCGTCTACTTCACCTCCCTGTGGGGCCTGGTCCGCCGCAGCGAGGAGAAGTGGGTGGCTACCTAGCCCACCCCTCACAGCACCTCTCACACCCCTTCTCACATCACTTCACGTTCGCAAGGAGAAACGTTTATGTACGGAAGAGTTGTCGGCGCCGGCACGACCGGCGCCGGTGGGGCCACACTGGCCGCGACCGGCCTGTGGCTGAACAGCATGGCGATGATGGTGGCGGCGACCACGCTGGTGGCGGCGGGGATGGCGCTGTACAAGCTGGCACCGCGGGCGCGGCGGCGGTAGGGCGTTGCCCCGGGCGATCCCCCGTTTCAGGCGCCCCGGTCGTCCATACCGGCCAGGACGAGGGGGAGGCGGTCCGTCGCGCCCTCGGTGAGGCGGACCGGGACGCCCCAGTCCTGCTGGTGGACGTGGCAGGCGGGGTATTTGTTGGCGGGGTCGTCATCGCAGGAGGCGGCCATGGCGGAGACGTGCAACACGCCTTCTACGACGGCCTCGTTGAGGGTGAGGGTACGGTTCAGGTCCGTGCCCGCGCCCTCGCCGGCGAGGAGCAGCTCGGGCGGGGTGGCGGAGACGAGCAGCCGGGTCGAGGACCCGTAGCTGGCGTCGAGCTTCTGCCCGGCCGGGGCCTGGAAGATGACGTCCAACTCCAGCTCGCCCGGGGCGACTTCGGTGGCGGCGCGCTGGGTCCGATGGGCAACCGACTCGACCCGCACCGCCTCCTCCGGCAACCGCAGCCGGGTCAGCCGGTGCCGGGCCGACTCGACGACCAGGATCTCGTCACCGACGAGCACGGCATCGCTCGGCTCCCTCAAGTCCGTGGCCAGCGTGGTGACTTCGCCGGTCGCGGGGTCGTAGCGGCGCAGCGCGTGGTTGTACGTGTCGCTGATCGCGACCGAGCCGTCCGGGAGCGCGGTGACGCCCAACGGGTGCTGGAGCAGGGCCTGTTCGGCGGCTCTGTCACGATGCCCGAAGTCGAAGAGCCCGGTGCCGACGGCGGTGTGGACGACACCCTCGACGTCCACCCAGCGCAGGGCGGACGTCTCGGAGTCGGCCAGCCAGAGCCGGTCGGCGGTCGCGGCGAGTCCGGACGGCTGCGCGAACCAGGCCTCGGGGCCGGGCCCGTCGACGAGCCCTTCGTTGGTGGTACCGGCGGTGACGAAGACGGTCTCGTCGGCAGGGTCGTAGGCCCAGAGCTGATGCACACCGGCCATGGCGATCCAGACCTTGCCCTGCCACTCGGCCACGTCCCACGGGGACGAGAGGCTGACCTCGCGCGCGGGACCCGAGGTGGGCTCGCCCTGCATCCACTGGCGGCCGGTGCCCGCGAGGGTGGTCACGGCGCCGGTGGCGAGGTCGAGGCGTCGTAGCGCGTGGTTCACGGTGTCGGCGACGACCACGGAGCCGTCGTCGAGGAGGGTGAGCCCCTGGGGTTCGTTGAAGGTGGCGGAGTCGGCCGAACCGTCGTGCAGGCCGCGCGCCCCGGAACCGATCCGCCGTACGACCGTCTCCCCGTCCGCCGCCAGCTCGACCAGCTGGTGCCGGGTGGTGTCGCTGACCAGGAAGTTCCCGGACGGCAGGGCCAACGCCTTGCCCGGGAAACGGAGCACGGTGGGCTCGGGCTCCGGGGCCACATACGGCCCGTCCCCGCGCCGTAGCGTCCCCTTCGCCGCGTGCTCGGTCTCCAACTCCGCGACCAGCCGCTCGATGGCGTGCGCGTGGCCTTCGCCCGCGTGCTGCGCGACGACGTACCCCTCCGGGTCGATCACGACGAGCGTCGGCCACGCGCGCACCGCGTACT
Source organism: Streptomyces sp. NPDC002276 (assembly GCF_053891435.1). NCBI lineage: Bacteria > Bacillati > Actinomycetota > Actinomycetes > Kitasatosporales > Streptomycetaceae > Streptomyces > Streptomyces sp. NPDC002276. Next base: position 203,776 of record NZ_JBSFCQ010000015.1, read on the forward strand.
GCTTCCAGGTCGCCAACTCCGGGTCGTCCAGCACGGGATGCTCCACGCCGTATCGCTCGACCGCGTCCACGACAGCCTGATGCTCGGCCTCGTGCACGAACTTCGGCGAGTGCACGCCGATGATCACGACCGTGTCGCGGTGCTTCTCCTCCAACTCCCGCAGTTCATCGAGGACATGCAGGCAGTTGATGCAGCAGAAGGTCCAGAAATCCAGAATGACAATGCGCCCGCGCAGGTCGGCGAGGCTGTACTGCTTGTCCCCCGTGTTCAGCCAGCCGCCCTTGCCGGTGAGCTGGGGGGCGCGGACGCGGGCGCGGGCGCGTCGAGGAGTCGGGGTCGCGGATGCATCGGTCATGAATCAAGACTGCCACCCACCACTGACAGTCACGACAGCGCGTTCGTCAGTCCGGCCGGTACTCCGCGTGGGGAACGGCCCTCTCCCAGGCTGCCTCGTGGGCGGTCGCGTACTGCTCCGCCAAGGCCGGATCGTGGCGCACTGCCATCCGCTCACCGGTCCACTGCCCATCCGTCCAGTGCGGGGACCAAGAGGCCGTGGGCTCGCGAGCGGGGTAGCCAACGCACATCTTCACCCGCGGCGACGTTCGTGAAGGTGCCGGTCGTCTCGGCCACCGCGTCCGGCCAGGAGCGCCACCAGGACGTGCACCGGGGAGTGCCGCGACTTGGCGAGTGCTTCAGGTACCGCTGTTGCCATCGTTGGCCTCACTGTCTAGTCATGGTGATGCCGGGCGTTGTACGGGCGGGTCCGCGACCGGCTCTGCGGGCAGGTCGAACCACACTCCCTTGCCCTCCGGGTGGGACTGGCCGCCGTACGGGATGTCCGGGCCGTGGCCCCAGTGGCCTTCGGTGAGGGCGTCCACCAGGTAGAGGCCACGGCCACCGCATCGCTCACCGGGTTCGGCCGTCAACTCCCTTATCACCGGCGGGTTCTCGTCCCCGTCGTACACCACGACCCGCAGCCGGCCCTCCTCCACCACCAGCCACAGCACCGTGCCGTCACCGCCCTTCGCGTGGACGCAGGCGTTGGTGACGAGTTCCGAGGTGCAGAGGATCGCGTCGTCGACCAGGGTGCGGTCCAGTTCCAGTGTGCGGAGGACCGCCGCGACGAAGTCGCGGGCGATGTGGGGGGAGGTGTCGAGGGGTGGGCAGATCAGGGTGTACGAGGGCATGGGGCATCAACTCCGGTGGAGTGAGGGGGGTTTGTGCGAGCCCGGGCTCGTTGCTGTCCGGCGCCCCGGTGTCGACGGCCGGGGTGGCGCGTCCAACGGGCGTTGGGCGTGCGGGAGTTGCGGATGGGTGACCGTGTTGGCACCCTCCGTGAGGTACGTTACGACCATAGCGACTCAGCCTGATACGCACCAACCGTTCAAGGAAAGTGCGCCGAACGAGGAGACCTCCATGCCGCCGAGGGCGAACCCCACCGCACGCCAAGGGCGACTCGGCGCCGAACTACGCAAGCTGCGCGAGGCGACGGGTATCGAGTCGCGGGACGCCGCCGCCTTCCTCGGGGTGAACCAGACCCAGATCAGCCACATCGAGTCCGGCCGGTTCGGAATCGGCGAGCAGCGGCTGCGCGGACTGGCCAGGTTCTACAAATGCGACGACAGCCAACTCATCGACGCATTGGTCGAGATGGCGGCGCCGCGGTCCAAGGGCTGGTGGGAGGAGTACCGCGGTGTGCTCCCGCCCAAGGCGCTCGACCTCGCCGAGTTGGAGCACCACGCCTTGTATGTCCGCGTGTTCCACATGGTGCACATCCCTGGAGTTCTCCAGACCGAGGAACACGTACGCGCAGTCTCGATGTTCGCCGCGCCGAGTCTCACGGAGGAGGAGTGCGAGACCCGTGTCGCGTTCCGGATGCGTCGTCAGCAGGTGATCTCTTCGGGGACGCCGTACGACGTGATCGTCCACGAAGCCGCACTACGGATGCGGGTGGGTGGCTCCAAGGTTGCCCGCGCCCAACTCGACCATCTCCTTGAGGCATCCGACCGGAAGTCGGTCACTCTTCGTGTCATCCCGTTCGCAGCCGAGGGGTTCGCAGGGGCGGAATTTTCCATGCAGTACGTTGGCGGCGCCATTCCCCAACTCGATACCGTGCAGATCGACGCGCCCCATGGCGCCGAGTTCATCGATGCCCCAATGCGGCTGAGCCGCTACCGAACCTGGGGCGAGAGCATCGACAAGGCAGCTCTCCCGCAGGAGGCTTCCCTCGACCTCATCCGACGTATCGCCCAGGAATTCTGAAGGAACGCCCGTGCCCAAAGCCCTCCATTGGCAGAAGTCGTCGTACTCCGGAGGAAACGTCGAAACCAGCTGCCTGGAGATTGCCGCCAGCCCCACCACCCTCCACCTCCGCGAGAGCGACGCCCCCGCCACGCTCCTCACCCCCGCCCCCACCGCCCTGAACGCCCTACTCACCTCACTCAAAGATCAGTTCAGGGTGTGAGCGCGCTCAACTCCCGGCGAACCTGTTCAGCAGGTTGTGGGGTGTGTCGTCGCCCAGGACCTCGTGGAGGTCGGGTTGTTCGGCGGCGGACGCGGCGCTGCGGGGGAACATCGCCTGCTCGTACTCCGTGAGCGCGGCCTCCATGTCGTCGGGGTGAGCCGCGAGGGCCTTGCCGAGTTCCGCGCCGTCGTACATCGCCAGGTTGGCGCCCTCGCCGTTCGGGCCCGTGAGGTGGGCGGCGTCGCCTATCAGGGTCACGCCCGGTGTCCGGGCCCAGCGGTGGTCGGCGGGCAGGGTGTGGAGGGTGCGCAGGATCGGAGGGGTCTCACCGTCGGTGATCAGTGCGGTGAGTTCCGGCGCCCAGCCGTCGAACTCCCGCACGATCAGCGCGGTGAAATCGGTCGCCTCGAACCAGTCCCGCGGCTTGGCGAGCATCACCCAGGAGTGGATGTTCCCCTCGCGCTCCCGGTGGGCCATGATCCCCTTTCCCGGCTCAAGGGCCATCGTCGCTCCGGCGCCCAGCGTCTTCGCGCTGGTCGGGTGCCGGGTGTCGCCGTCGAACAGGTACGTCTCGACGAACGAGATGCCGATGTACTCGGGCGTCGCGTCGGACAGCAGTCGCCGGACCCTCGACCAGGCGCCGTCCGCGCCGACCAGTAGGCCGGTGACGACGGTCGTGCCGTCGGCGAAGGTCACCTCGTGGCGGCCGTCGCCCAGGGGACGGACACCGCCGACCTTGTGCCCCCACCGGACGGTGCCCGCGGGGAGCGAGTCGAGCAGCAGTTGCCGCAGCTCGCCGCGCAGCACCTCGGGACTGCCGCCCGTACCGTCGTCCGGCAGGTCGAGCAGGATCTTCCCGTCCCGGTCCAGGACCCGCATCGCCTGACGTCCCTCCAGGACTATGGCGCGGAACTCGTCCATCAAGTCGGCTGCCTGTAGGGCCAGTTGGCCGTTGTAGTCGCGGATGTCGAGCAGCCCGCCCTGCGTGCGTGCCGTCGCGGAGGGCTCCGCCTCGTAGACCGTCGACGGGATTCCATGGACGTGCAGGACACGGGCGAGCGTGAGACCGCCGAGCCCGGCACCGATGATCGTGACGTGAGTGGTCATGGTGATTCCTCGCGTTTCGCGCCTGCCGGATGACCTCCGGCAGGACCTGTCCGAAACGTTCCAGACCCCGCCGACAAAGATCCGACAGCACACCGACACCACCAACATGCTGCCGTGGGCTCAGCCCGGCTTGACCGCTCGCGTCGCGAAGTAGTGCGACATGTACTGGGCGGACGCGTCGGACTGGTGTGGCGCCTCCGCGAAGCCGGTGAGGACGAAGCCCGCGGCGAGTTGCCCGCCGATCTGGCCGGTGAGGGTGTGGCTGTATTCCAGAGCCGCATCCGCGCCGAACCTCGTGGCGCGTTCCTCTGCGGAGTACTGCGTGACATCGCTGTAGGGCAGCTTGTGTACGACGATCAGCTCGCCGCGCTCGTCGAGGGCCTCGTGGTCGAACAGGTACGCGTCAGGGTTGAGAAAGCCCGCGAGCAGGGTTCCGCCCGGTCGCAGGACGCGGAAGCACTCGCGCCACACCGGTGCCAGTTCCGGTACGAACAGGTTGGAGACCGGATGGAACACGACGTCGAACGTCGCGTCGCCGAAGGCGCCGAGGTCGCGCATGTCGCCCAGGACGGTGCGCAGTTCGAGTCCGTCGCGGGCCGCCACCAGCTGGTCCTGGCCGAGTTGGCCGGGTGAGTTGTCGAACACGGTGACCCTCGCCCCCGCCGCTGCGAGGATCGGACCCTGCTGGCCACCGCCGGAGGCCAGGCACAACACGTCCTTGCCGGTCAGGTCCGCCGGCAGCCAGGAGCGGTCGACCGGCTCGTGCCCGACGAGAACGATCGACCAGTCGCCCTTGCGGGCACGCTCGACATCCTCGGAACTCACCGGCCTCGACCACTCGTTGCCCTCTTGGACGTACTTGTCCCAGGCCACCCGATTGTGGGCGACGGGGTCGAGGTCGACACCACTGTCCTGCACGTTCAACTCCCTGCGGTACTGACACAGTCCGGTGCCGCCAGCCAACACGATCGTGGAGTGCGCGCTCAACGAATTTAGATTTTTAGAATTAGCGGGCAGAGGGTCGGTTCAAGGTGTGACCCGTCGTCCCGTCGTCGCGTCCACGTGGGCCGGGATCTCCTCGTGCCGGTCGCCGACCGTGAGCGTGCCCGTGGGTTCGAGGACGAGGATCTCGGACGGGACGGGGGCGTACGGCTTGTGTTCCGTGCCGCGCGGGACCGTGAAGACGCTGCCCTTGGAGAGGACGACCGTGCGCTCCCCCGCCAACTCGCGCAGCGCGATGTGCAGTTCACCGGCCAGGACCAGGAAGAACTCGTCGGTGTGGTCGTGCGTGTGCCAGAGGTGTTCGCCCTCGACCTTCGCCACGCGTACGTCGTAGTCGTTGACGGTCGTGACGATGCGGGGGCTCCAGTGGTCCGTGAAGGACGCGAGCGCGGCTGTGAGAGAGATCGGTTCCATGGGGGCCATCGTGCGGGTTCCGTGAGCGCCTCACGAGTGCTAGGAATCGCACATGCCGCAAGGATCCTCTCAGCGACCTCGAACACGTCCGCACCGGGTCGCCGTGATCGTCGACGAAGGAACCAACCCCTTCGAAGTGGGCGTCGCCACCGAACTGTTCGGGCTGCCCCGGCCCGAACTCGGGCTCCCCGGGCCGCTGTACGAGGTCCTGGTGTGCACGCCCGCGCGTGAGGTGCGGATGAACCACGGGTTCTTCACCCTCACCGGAGCGCACGGCCTGGACGCCGTGGACTCGGCCGACACCCTCGTCGTACCGGGCCGACCCGACAACGTCGTACCGCGCGGGGCCGCCGTCCTGGACGCCATCCGGCGCACCCACGCGCGCGGGGCCCGTGTCATGAGCCTGTGCACCGGCAGCTTCGCGCTCGCCGAGGCCGGGCTGCTGGACGGGCGCCGGGCCACCACCCACTGGATGTGGGCCGACCGTTTCCGCACCCTGCACCCGCGCGTGCGGCTCGAACCGGACGTCCTCTTCGTGGACGACGGCGACATCCTCACCGCCTCCGGCAGCGCCGCCGCGCTCGACCTGGGGCTGCATGTCGTACGGCGTGACCATGGCGCCGAGATCGCCAACGCGGTCTCCAGGAGGCTCGTTTTCGCGGCCCACCGGGATGGAGGGCAGCGGCAGTTCGTGGAACGGCCGATTCCCGACGTACCCGACGAGTCGCTCGCGCCGCTGCTCGCGTGGGCGCAGGGGCGGCTGGGGGAGCCGTTGACGGTGGCCGGGCTGGCCGCCCGCGCGGCCGTCTCCCCCGCGACCCTGCACCGGCGTTTCCGGGCGCAGCTCGGGACGACTCCGCTCGCGTGGCTGACCGGGGAGCGCGTGGCGCTGGCCTGCCGGCTGATCGAACGCGGGGAGGAACGGCTCGACGTGGTGGCCGCGCGGTGCGGGCTCGGCACCGGGGCGAACCTGCGCGTACGCCTGCGGAAGGAGACCGGATTGAGCCCGTCGGCCTACCGGCGGCGTTTCGGACCGGCTGCCGGGGAAGCCGTAGAGGCATGAGATTCCTCGTACGCGATCGGATCCTCGGCTTCGGTGAGGATTACTGGATCGAGGACCAGCACGGCAACAAGGTGTTCCTGGTCGACGGCAAGGCCATGCGGATCAGGGACACCTTCGAGTTGAAGGACACGCACGGGCGCGTGCTCATCGACATCCACAAGAAGATGCTCGCCCTGCGCGACACGATGGTGATCGAACGGGACGGCGAGCCCCTCGCGACGATCAGACGCAAGCGGTTCTCGCTGCTGCGCAACCACTATCGGGTGTCCCTGGTGGACGGCACCGAACTCGACGTCAGCGGCAAGATCCTGGACCGCGAGTTCGGCGTCGACTACGACGGTGAGCTGCTCGCGCAGATCTCCCGGCGCTGGCTGCACATCCGGGAGACGTACGGCGTCGACATCGTCCGGGAGGACGCGGACGCGGCGCTGCTCATCGCGGTGGCGGTGTGCGTGATCCACCTGGCGGAGAAGGAGCGGGAGGACTAACGCGCTTCGGGGCCGGGGGCGGCCGCCTTGCGGGCACGGGTCCGGCGGCGTTCCCTCAGGTGGTCGGCGAAGCGCATGCAGACGACGACCAGCGCGGCGAGCACCGCGCTGTCCGTCCAGTTGGGAGGGGTGTCGTCCAGCCTGCCGACGAGCCGGACAAGGACCGTGGTGGGGACCCACGCGATGAGCAGGTCGGTGAGTAGGGCCCGGGCGCCGGTGGGCGCCCCGGAGTCGCGCGGTGCGAGGTCGTAGCCGGTGCGGGCGTAGTGGGCCTGACGGCGGCCTTCGAAGCGCAGGAACGCCCAGAACAGCAGCCACGCGCACGTGCCGGTGAGGACGGTCTCCAGGAGACGGCCCCAGACCGGGTCGGTGAAGACCGAGAGGGCCAGGCCGACGGGGGCCGCGACGAGGAGGGCCGCGACCGTCGCGCAGCCCGCCGCGTTCCGCGCGGCGAACACCAGCGGCCGGGGCGGCGGGTCCGCGCCGTCGAAGCCACGGTCGACGGCCCAGAAGGCGCGCCGTAGTCCGGCCCGCAGCCGCCTGGATCTGCCGCCCGCCTCAGACCCGTCGCCCGCCTCGGGTCTGCCGCTCACCCCGCGTGCCGCGGACGTTCCAGCCCCAGCACGCGGTCCTTCAGTGCCGGGAACTGTTCCCGTGTCACGGACACCCGCGCCGGGTCGAATTCCACCGTGAGGACCTCCTCGCCGGCGCCCGCCTCCGCGAGGACCTCGCCCCAGGGATCTACCACGATCGAGTGACCGGCCTGGGGAACTCCGGCGTGCGTACCGGCCGTTCCGCATGCGAGGACGAACGACTGGTTCTCGACCGCGCGGGCCTTGGCGAGGAGGGTCCAGTGGGCGCGGCGGCGTTCGGGCCAGCCCGCGGGGAGGACGAGGGTCTCGGCGCCGGCGTCGACGAGGCCGCGGAAGAGTTCGGGGAAACGGAGGTCGTAGCAGGTGCCGAGACCGATGACCGTCTGGGGCAGACGGACCGTCACCAGTTCGCTGCCCGCGCCCATCAGCACGGCCTCGCCCTTGTCGAAGCCGAAGCGGTGGATCTTGCGGTAGGCGGCGGCCAGTTCACCGGAGGGGGAGAAGACGAGGGACGTGTTGTAGAGGGGTCCATCAGGGTCCCGTTCGGGGATCGAGCCCGCGTGCAGCCAGACGCCCGCGTCGCTCGCCGCCTTGGCCATCGCCTCGTAGGTCGGCCCCTCCAGGGGCTCGGCCTCGCTGCCGAACAGTTCGTAGGCGAACGCGCCCGTGGTCCACAGTTCCGGCAGGACGACCAGGTCGGCGCCCGCCTGTTCGCGGACGAGACCGCCCATCCGAACCCGACGAGATTCGACCGATTCGCCCTCTTCTACGGCGATCTGGATAAGAGAGGCGCGCACACTACCACCGTCCTGGCATTCAAGCCGTTCACACGGGCCTACGATCGTCACACGAAAGCACTGCCGGGCTGCCTCACAGCAGCGTAACTTAGCGTTCCAAGACGCCCGCCGACAGCCACCTCCCGCTGGCAACGACGCCTGCCACCCGACCTGTACCGACCTGTACCGACCGCCGAGGGGTCCCGTTCCGTGAGTCTGCATCCCACTCTCCAGCCCTACGCCGACGCCTGGACCCACTCCATCGAAGCGATATCCGAGCTGGTGACCCCGCTCGTGGAGGGAGAGTGGAACCGGCGAACGCCGTGCCCGGGCTGGTCGGTGCGCGATGTGGTCTCGCACGTCATCGGGCTGGACAACGAGATGCTCGGCGACCCGCGCCCCATCCACACCCTCCCGCGCGACCTCTACCACGTCACCAACGAGCACCAGCGGTACATGGAGATGCAGGTCGACGTCCGCCGCCACCACACGGCGCCGGAGATGACGTCGGAGCTGGAGTACACGATCATCCGGCGCAACCGGCAGCTGCGCAACGAGTCGCGGGAGCCGGGCCGGACGGTCCGCGGTCATGTCAGCACCGAGGTCACGCTCGAAGAGTCCATGCGCACCCACGCGTTCAACATCTGGGTGCACGAGCAGGACCTGCGTACCGCCCTCGGCCGCCCCGGCAACCTCGACTCGCCCGGCGCGCACATCGCCCGTGACGTGCTGCTCGCCGAGCTCCCGAAGGTGGTCGCCGAGGACTCGGGCGCACCGCGCAGTTCGGCGGTCGTCTTCGACGTGCACGGTCCGATCGAGTTCCTCCGTACGATCCGCGTCGACATCCAGGGCCGCGGCTCCCTGGAGACGGCCCCCGCGCTCGGCCCCGCCGCGACCCTGATCCTCGACTGGGAGACGTACGTCCGGCTGGCGTGCGGGCGGGTCCCCCTCGAATCGGTGTCGGACCGCGTCAAGGCGGACGGCGATCCGGAGCTGGCGGCGTCGATACTGCGCAACTTCGCGGTCACGAAGTAACACACCCAAGTCAGTCGAGGTAACACACCCAAGTCAGTCACCGGGAGCGGGAATTCGTTGTCGGTGGCCGGCCGTCCGCGGCTAGCCTCCGCCGCATGTCTGACGTGACGTCCACCAGAACCGACAGCGCGGAGAACGCCGAGCCCGGCGACGGTCCGCCCCGCCTCACCCGGCTCATCTTCCACGGTCCCCTCTCCGAGGAGCGGGCGACCCGGATCGTACGGCGGCTTGCCGGTTCGGCGCCGCGGACGGTGCTCGATCTGGGGTGCGGCTGGGGCGAGTTGATGCTCCGGGTGCTGACCGCCGTACCGGAGGCACGGGGTACCGGGGTCGACCTGGACGTGCGGGATCTGGCGCGCGGGCGGCGTGGTGCCGAGGCGCGGGGGCTCGCGGAGCGGGTCGCGTTCGTGGCGGAGTCGGCCGTGGGGACGGCGCGCGGGCCGGCCGATCTGGTGCTGTGCGTGGGTGCGAGCCAGGCCCTCGCTCCCGAGATCTCCAAGGCTTTGCGCGCGTTGCGGCGGCTCGTCGCCGATGGCGGGCGGGTGCTGCTCGGCGAGGGGTTCTGGCAACGTCCGCCGACGGCGGCCGAGTTGGCGCGCATGTGGCCGGAGGCCTCCGCCGACGACCATCTCGACCTCGCGACGCTGGTCGACCTGGCGGTGGCGGCCGGGTTCCGTCCCGAGTGGGTCGAGACGGCGAACCTGGACGAGTGGGAGGAGTTCGAGGCGGGGTACCAGGCGGACGTGGAGGTGTGGCTCGCCGGGCACGGCGACCATCCGCTGGCCGCCGCGACCCGCGAGCGCCTCGACCGGCACCGGGCCCAATGGATGGGCTACCGGGGCGTGTTGGGCCTCGCCTATCTGACGCTGATCCCTGCCTGATCCCTGCCTGATCCCTTGTCAGGGGTCTCTGGCCCCTTGCTAAGGGTGGCTCGCGTGCGGCACGTGGACTGTCTCCACCCGGCTCGCCACGAGGCGTTCGCGTTCGCGGCGGGCCGCCCTGCGCCGTAGCCGCAGGATCTGGCTGACGCCGAGCGCCTGGAGCACGAAGACCACCGAGAAGGCGATCGAGTAGTTGTCGTCGGTCGCGTCGAGGAGGACGCCGACCGCGAACAGCGTCGTCATCGAGGCCGTGAAACCACCCATGTTGGTGATTCCGGAGGCGGTGCCCTGACGTTCCGGCGGGTTGGCCGGGCGGGCGAAGTCGAAGCCCAGCATCGAGGCGGGACCGCAGGAGCCGAGCACCGCGCACAGCACGATCAGCAGCCACATCGGCGCGTGCTCGCCGGGGTAGACGAGAACGACCGCCCAGATGAACGCCGTAGCGCCGACCGTGCCCAGCGCCAGCGGCAGCCGGGCCGCGTGGTGCCGGGCGACGATCTGGCCGTAGACGAGACCCACCACCATGTTGGACAGCACGACGAGGGTGAGGAGTTCGCCGGCGGTGGCGCGGGACAGGCCCTGGGCCTGGACCAGGAACGGCAGGCCCCACAGGAGCAGGAACACCATCGCCGGGAACTGGGTGGTGAAGTGCACCCACAGGCCCAGGCGGGTGCCGGGTTCGCGCCAGGAGGCGGCGATCTGGCGGCGGACGTAGGCCGCGCCCCGGTGCGGGAACGGCTCCGGCTCGTGCCCCTCCGGGTGGTCCTTCAGGAAGAGCAGCAGCAGGACGAGGACTACGACCCCGGCGAGCGCGCTGCCCGCGAAGGCGGCCGTCCAGCCGATGCCGTGCAGCAGGCGGGCGATCACCAGGGTGGAGACGAGGTTTCCGGCCATTCCCGCGAGGCCCGCGAGCTGCGCGACCATCGGCCCGCGCCGGGCCGGGAACCAGCGGGTGCCGAGCCGCAGCACGCTGATGAACGTCATCGCGTCGCCGCAGCCGAGCAGCGCGCGGGAGGCGAGGGCGGTGCCGTAGGAGGGGGAGAAGGCGAAGCCGAGCTGGCCTGCGGTGAAGAGCACCACCCCGATGGTCAACACCTTCTTGGTGCCGAGGCTGTCGACGAGCAGGCCCACGGGTATCTGCATGCCCGCGTAGACCAGGAGTTGGAGGATCGAGAAGGTGGAGAGGGCGGAGGCGTTGACGTGGAAGCGCTCGGCGGCGTCGAGTCCGGCCACGCCCAGGGACGTACGGAAGATGACGGCGACGAAGTAGACGGAGACGCCGATGCCCCACACGGCGAGGGCGCGGCGGCCGCCGGGGGGATCACCGGGCAGGGAGAGAGCGGAACTCGAACTACTGCTGCTGCTCATCGGACCTCGCCCCGGGCCAGGTGGGAGAACCAGTCGACGTGCTGGTGCACGATCTCCACGGCCGCCTCGGCGTCGCCGGTGCGCAGCGCGTCGAGGATCGCCTCGTGCTCGGTGAGCGTCTTGGCGATGCGGTCGGGGTGGGAGTGCATGATGGCGACGCCCATCCGCAGCTGGCGGTCGCGGAGTTGGTCGTAGAGGCGGGAGAGGATCTCGTTGCCGCCGCTGCGGACGATCTCGGCGTGGAAGCAGCGGTCGGTGACGGCGGCGCCGGCCAGATCGCCCGCGGCGGCCTGTTCCTTCTGCCGCGCGAGGAGTTCTTCGAGCCGGGCGATGAGGGTCGGTGACGCCGGTACGACCTTGCGGACCGCGTGCTGCTCGACCAGCATCCGAGTCTCCACCACGTCCGCGATCTCCTGCGAGGAGACGGGCAGGACGAGGGCGCCCTTCTTCGGGTAGAGCTTGATCAGCCCCTCGACCTCCAGGCGCAGCAGCGCCTCGCGCACGGGTGTCCGTGACACTCCGACGGCCTCGGCCAACTCGCCCTCGGTGAGCAGGGTTCCGCCTTCGTAGAGCCGGTCCAGGACACCTTGCTTGACGTGGGTGTAGACGCGGTCCGCGGCGGGCGGTTGTTTGACGGCGGGCGGGACGGAACCGGTGGCGACGAGGGACGGGGAGGGGGACGGGTACGGCATGAGGACAGCATAGATACAACACGTACGCATGAGGACGGGCGTCCAGGATGCGGACGGGATCGGCCGGGACCGGACGGAACCGGCCGGAACCAAGGAGGGCCGGGGGCGCGTCTATGGGGGTGCGTTTCGGCGGCCGGTTCCCGGGGGCGTTTCACACCTTCGGGGAACCCGCCCCAGCAACCGCACAACCTTCTGTGCTACTTACGTGTCACACACGTGCGGCCCTTCTCTTTCCCCCCTCCAACTGGGCCGTTCCTCAGGGGCATTCAACGTATTCGGGGTACCTCAGTTGATTACTGCCATTACCGGCATCAAGGGCAGCCGCCTCCGCAGAGCCGCCGCGGTCACCGTGACCGCAGGCGCCGTGCTCGCGACCGGCGCCCTGACCGCGGCACCCGCGCAGGCCGTCACGAAGCCGACGATCGTGGCCGCGGGCGGTTTCGTGATGAACAACGCGACCGGCAAGGCGCTCTACACGAAGGCCGCGGACACCAAGCGGTCGACGGGCTCCACGACGAAGATCATGACCGCGAAGGTCGTTCTCTCCCAGTCGAACCTCAACCTCGACGCCAAGGTCACCATCCAGAAGGCGTACAGCGACTACATCGTCGCCAACACCGCCTCCTCCGCCCACCTGATCGTCGGCGACAAGGTCACCGTCCGTCAGCTCCTCTACGGCCTGATGCTGCCGTCGGGCTGCGACGCGGCCTACGCGCTGGCCGACAAGTTCGGCACGGGCTCGACCCGGGCCGCGCGCGTGAAGTCGTTCATCGCGAAGATGAACTCCACGGCGAAGACGCTCGGCATGACGAACACGAAGTTCGACTCGTTCGACGGCATCGGCAACGGCAACAACTACTCGACGCCGCGCGACCTGACGAAGCTCGCCAGCAACGTGATGAAGAACGCCACGTTCAAGACGGTCGTCAAGACGAAGTCCTACAAGGCCAAGACGATCACCAAGACGGGCAGCACCCGCACGATGACCGCCTGGACCAACACGAACACCCTGCTCAGCAGCTACAGCGGCACCATCGGCGTGAAGACCGGCTCCGGCCCCGAGGCCAAGTACTGCCTCGTCTTCGCCGCCACCCGCAACGGCAAGACGGTCATCGGCACGGTCCTCGCGTCGTCCTCCGTCACCCAGCGCGCGACGGACGCGACGAAGCTCCTGAACTACGGCTTCGCGACGATCTGACGCAACCGACACATTCATGGAGGGCCTGCCGCATGCCAGCGGCGGGCCCTTCGTCGTACGCCCCCCTATTCGTCCCTAATCGGTGTCCGTCGCCGCCAGCACCGCGATCCGGCGGCGGTCGGGAGAGAGGGCGGCCATGCCGTAGTCGGAGTCGATGTCGCCATGGAACCAGTCCGTGTCGGCCTCGAAGTGGAACCAGGTGCTCTGCCGGGCGAGGTGCTCCACCTCCTCCGCGCTCGCGTCCGCCGGAGCCCCGCTGAGCCCCGCGATCGAACGCCATGCCCACAGGCGGCCGTACGCGCCGTGCACGCCCGAGTCGTGCATGCCGCCCATCGACGCCGTGTCGAAGAGGAGCCGCCAGATCTCTTCCAGCGGGCGGACGGCGACCTCGAAGCGGTCCATGGGGCCGAGCCCGTCGACGCAGCCCATGGGCAGGGTCGGCAGCAGGGCGGGCACGCGCTCGGGCGGGAGCGCCTCGTCCAGCACGAACACCCAGGCGCCGTGGTCGGCCCATTCGCCCGCCCGCACGGCGGCGACGATGCTCTCGCGTACGTCCGCCGTGGCCATGTCGCGCAGGGCGGACCGCTCGGACGTACGGGGTGTCGGCAGGTCCACGCGCCCCTCGGCGGGCAGCTGGCTCGGCACCCCGTAGGCGGAGCCGTTGACCGAACGCCTCGGGAAGTCGGCGCCGGACTCCACGTCGAGACGGTGCGCCGGGAGCCAGGACAGCGCGTGCCACGGGGGGCGCAAGTGCAGCGCGGAACGCAGCGCCGGATACGTGTCGGTCCGCACGCCACGGAGGACCAACTCGTGGAGGAGGCAGGCACGCAGCTCGTTCAGGTACTCCCGCCCGCGAGGTTCGAAGACGACGGCCGCGAGGTCGGCGACCTGGTGGTGCTCCGCGAGGACCGAGGCGACGTAGGGCAGCAGGGGGCGCGGGCTGCCGGTGGACGGGCGCTTCTCGTCGAGGAACCGGAGGAGGTTGACCAGGCTGTCCCGGCCGGGGGTGAAGGCCAGCACCCGCACCACGTGGGCCAGTTGGCGCTCGTACTCCCGCACCTGCCGGACCGCGTCCGCATGCCGGTCGGCCAACTGCTCGCCCAGCTCACGCAGATACGACGCGTCACCCCGCGGTGGTCCCCCGTGTCCCCCGTGTCCCCCGTGCGCGTCACCGCCGGTGTGCGTGGACTTGGCGGACTCGAAGTCGGACAAGGGACCTACATCTCCTTACGGACACTGTCGATGAGGCTGAGGGAGTCTTGCCGCGTCAGCGCCAACCGCGTGATGCGGCTGAAGACCTCGTTGTGACGCGCGGCGTCAGCCTCGCTCTCCAGCCAGACCTTCGTCGAGAAGGTATCCGCCTGCACGAGGTCCAAGGCGCCAGGCTCCGCAAAGGAGACCACGGTGAAGGCACTGGTCATACCGGGATGAGCGCCTGCGGTGAACGGGACCACCTGTACTCGTACGTTGGACGACTCGGCCGCTCCGAGGAGATGGTCCAACTGAGCCCGCATGATGTCCCGTCCACCGACCGACTGTCGCAACACCCCCTCGCACAGCACCGCCCACAGTCGCAGGGGGTGTTCGCCGACCAGCCGCGCCTGACGGGCGATCCGCGCCTCGACGAAGGGGCTGATCTCGTCGGGGTTCTCCCAGGTTCCGTTGCCCACCGCAAGAGCCCGGGCGTAGTCCGGTGTCTGCAACAAGCCCGGAATGAAGGTCAATTGCCACATCCGGAGTTCTGTGACGACGTCCTCCAGAGCCACGTACTCCATCTGCTCCTTCAGCTGGGGGTACTGATTCCACCAGCCCTGGACCTTGCGACGGTCCCGGTCCGCCTTCGCGAGGGCCAGGAGCTTGCGGCAACAACGACTGGCAGAGCGCGATGAACGCCTTCTGCCAGTCGATCTGGGGCACCACCGCGTGGGGCGGCCGACGTGACGGTGAGAACAACGCCATACCGCCGTCCCAGACCGGCGGCCGTGACCTGCGGCCGTGACTGGCGTACCAATCCCGGTACGGCGCCCGCCGACCGCCGCCCCGTCATCGAGGTCCTCAAGAAGACCGGTGACGACATGAAGCAGATCTTCCACTATGTCGCGGACGCCGCCGAGAAATGCCGGAAGACGACGGAGCGCCTGGCCTTGGAGGCCACGAAGGCGACCGTCCACGACATGGTCCCGGACGGCTTCTCCTGGGACGAGTTCACCGAACTGAGCGCCTATGCCACCTTTGGCGAGATCGTCCTCACGTTCCGTTCACATATGGACAAGGGTGGGTGCGATGTCGCCGTGGAGGCGTATCACAAGGCATTTCACGATGGCGCCGAACGGCTGCGCAAGCTCCTCCCCGAATTGACGGAAGCCGCCATGAGCGCTCCGACGTACGAGGCCGAGGAAGCCCGCGCGGAGGCGTTCGAGTCTCGTTCCCTGACCGACTTCAAGCCCGGCCATGTGTGGTCCACTCCTGGCGACGCGGACAACGGGGTCTACAGAGTCGACCTGGCGTCCACGGAGTGGCTGGAGAATTCCCACACCGTCTCGAAGCATGTCGGCCTGACGGACGACCAGTTGGCCCAACGTCTGCGCGACGACCTGAAGGGTCCCCCAAACCGGGAACGACATGGCCCTACGGACAGCCAAAAATCGCCCAGGCCTCCACGTTCAAAGATCTGGAATCCGCACAGAAGTTGGCACAGTACACTAATGAAAATCTCGATCCTCCTTTCACTGTCCTGACATCCATGCCAGTCGCCAAATAGAAGGGCCAGGTGCTCGACCTTGTCATCCAATAAACAGAATCTGGCCGACTATTTCAGCGTGTCCGGCGCCAGACTCCTCCTCTCGTGTTACGCGGGATTCCCCGAAGTGATCCCTGATGACGCGAGTACGTGGCGCGCCGACCTGTTCCCGATGATGCGAGGAATCTGGAACTCCCAGGTTTCCGGCGGTCGGAGCATCTACGAGATCTCGACCGAGCTACGACGCGTCGCGGACTTGTTCGAGCAATACCCGGACGGGTCACACCGGTCACTGAAGAACCTACCGAAATCGGAATCCGGATCGAATACGCCGACTACCTACCGACAGATCGCCGATTATGTCGAGCAATGGCTCTCACCGTCGAGCGATGAAGAATTGTACGCAATCCCCATGACGTCAATGGAATTGCATTTTCGCTTTCCTCGCCTCGACCAGATCCTGCCGATTTACTTCGGCCAGGATGGCGTTGCGGTCAGCGACAAAATGCAGGATGCCAGTGCGGAGGAGGGTATCCTTATGTACATTTCAGAGACACACCCCCGATGCCCTTGGCAGCTCCCGGGAGCGGTTGCTGAATGCTCGGAGGCGCTCACCCTTTTCCATACCGAGGAACAGCTGGACGACTTCTTCAGTTACGTGGTGCACGGCGGGTCGGGGAGTGAGGATTTCACCGACTTCTTCCCTCTCTTCATCCGCCTTTGCACAGAGCACCTGAAGGAAGCCCACTCACCCCTGTGGCACTGGCAGAAGCGGTAGGGCCGCCGAGCCGGATCAGGGGAACCCGTTCAGCATGCGCACCCGTACCGCCACCTACCTCGACCGCACCACGGCCCAGTGGGCCACCCAACAGGTCGTCACCGCCAACGAACAGGTCATACACCGCTGGCTGGCTCGGTCTACCCGCCCCGCCTGACGATCGAGGCGACATGGCCTTCCCGCCCCGAGCCGGTCGGACGGGTCCTCCTCCAGGCGATGACGCTGGCCGGACGGGAACCCGTCGACGTACGCGCGGCCCGGATGATCCTGAAGCGGGACGCGTCCCGGCCGCACGGATTCGCCGTACACGCCACGTTCCGCGTCTACCTGTAACGACCCGATCCGTAGAGGCTGATCCCCGTGCCCCTGAGCCCCCTCGAACACGACCGCCGCTACGGCGAGTTGGACCAGGTGATCCGCGCCTACGCCGGTCAGCCGGCCGGACGACACGGCGGACAGGCCGAGCCAGGCGCTGATCGCCTGCCTGCGCCACACCTGGCACAGCCGGCCGTGGGCCCTCGCCGTCGCGGAGCGGCAGCTGCGGGAGTACGCCGACAATCCGCCGGGCCGACTCCGGCTGCGGCTCGGCGAGTTCTGCGCCGTCCCGGACGTCGGCCTTCCCGAATCCGACCTCCAACGGTGGCTGTACTGCCTCGCCGACCACATCAAGCACAGCGTGGAGGAGGGCGAGGTCCCGCCCCCGGCCGCCCCCGCCACCCACGGGGAATGGCACGCCCGTTTCCCGGAACTCGGTCAGTTCCTCGGCGGCTGGTTCTCCCAGAACATGCCTGACGAGTTCGACGACCACAACGTGGCGATCGACGACTACCGGACGTCGGCCGACCCGCAGTTGGCCGCCCGCCTCGTCGGCGAGCTGCACGAACTGATCGCCCTGGACCTCGACGAGTCCGACTACGCCCTCGCCGAGTTGGGTATGGAGGTCGACCCACCGGCGCCGTACTCACCCAGCGGCTGGATCGCGCTGGTCGCCGACCGGCTGACCGCGCCACGCGCTGACTACGGGCCCCCGGCGCAACGGAGCTGAGCCGCGCACCTCCTACTCGCGGAGATGCGCGGCCCCTGCGCCTATCCCCAGGTGATCAACCGCTTCGGCTGCTCAAGAATCGCCGCCACGTCAGCCAGCACCTTCGAGCCCAACTCCCCGTCCACCAACCGGTGGTCGAAGGACAGGGCCAGGGTCGTGACCTGACGCGGCTTCACCTTGCCCTTGTGGACCCACGGCTGGAGCTTGATCGTGCCGACCGCGAGGATCGCCGACTCTCCGGGGTTGAGGATCGGGGTGCCGGTGTCGATGCCGAAGACGCCGACGTTGGTGATGGTCACCGTGCCACCCTGCATCGCCGCCGGGGACGTCTTGCCGTCCCGCGCCGTCGACACCAACTCGCCCAGCGACTGGGCCAGTTGCGGCAGCGTCTTCGTGTGGGCGTCCTTGATGTTCGGCACGATCAGGCCGCGCGGGGTCGCCGCCGCGATGCCGAGGTTGACGTAGTGCTTGAGGACGATCTCCTGGGCGGCCTCGTCCCAGGACGCGTTGACGTCCGGGTTGCGCTTGATCGCGACCAGCAACGCCTTGGCGATCAGCAGGAGCGGGTTCACCCGTAGGCCCTGAAGCTCCTTGTCCTGCTTGAGTTCCTCGACCAGCTTCATCGTGCGGGTCACGTCCACCGTCACGAACTCCGTGACATGCGGTGCCGTGAACGCCGAGCCGACCATCGCCGCCGCCGTCGCCTTGCGGACGCCCTTGACCGGGACACGGGTCTCCCGGGTCGTGTCGTACGTCGCGGAGGGCACCGAGAGGGCCGCGGGGACAGGGGCAGGGGCCTGTGCGGGGGCAGGAGCGGGAGCGGGGGTCTGAACTACCGGTTCCGGTGCCGGAGCCAGCGCCGCGTGGACGTCCTCGCGGGTGATGACGCCGTCCGGGCCCGACGGGGTCACCGTCGCCAGGTCGACGCCCAGGTCCTTCGCCAGCTTGCGCACCGGCGGCTTGGCGAGGGGGCGGGAGGGGGACGGGGACGGAGAGGTCACGGTCGGCGCGTGGCCGTTCAGCTCCGTCTGTACGGCCGCCTTCGCCGCCGTCGCCGCCGACGTCTCCTGGGACGGGATCTCCGTGCCCTTGCGGGGGCGGCGCTTCGTCGCGGACGTGGAGACGCCGTAGCCCACCAGTACCGGGGTGCGGGCGGCGGGCTTCGCCTCCTCCTGTGCGGGAGCGGCCACGGGGGCGGCCGGGGTCTCCTCGGGAGCGGCAGCGCCCCCCGCGATCGCCACCGCGATGATGGACGTGCCCACCGCCACCGTCGTCCCCTCCGGGAAGCGGAGTTCGTGGACCACGCCGTCGTAGGGGATGGGGAGTTCCACCGCCGCCTTGGCGGTCTCCACCTCGCAGACGACCTGGCCGTCGGTGACGGTGTCGCCGGGCTGGACGTACCACTTGAGGATCTCGGCCTCGGTGAGGCCCTCGCCCACGTCCGGCATCTTGAACTCGCGTACGGACGCTTCCACTTCAGTCATCGTCGTCACGACCCTCTCCTCAGTACGCCAGAGCGCGGTCGACGGCGTCGAGCACCCGGTCCAGGCTCGGCAGGTACTCCTCCTCCAGGCGGGCCGGCGGGTACGGGGCGTGGTAACCGCCGACCCTGAGCACCGGGGCCTCCAGGTGGTAGAAGCAGCGCTCGGTGATGCGGGCCGCGATCTCGGCGCCGGAGCCGAAGAACACCGGCGCCTCGTGGACCACGACCAGGCGGCGGGTCTTCTCGACCGAGGCCTGGATCGCGTCGAAGTCCAGCGGGGACACCGAGCGCAGGTCCAGGATCTCCAGCGACTTGCCCTCCTCGGCCGCCGCGTCGGCGACCTCCTGGCAGAGCTTCACCATCGGGCCGTAGGCGGCGAGGGTCAGGGCGGTGCCCTCGCGGACCACGCGGGCCTTGTGCAGGGGGTCGGGGATGGCCTCCGTGTTGACCTCGCCCTTGTCCCAGTAGCGCCGCTTCGGTTCGAAGAAGATCACCGGATCGTCGCTCTGGATGGCCTGCTGCATCATCCAGTAGGCGTCCGACGAGTTCGACGGGCTGACGATCTTCAGGCCCGGGACGTGGGCGAACAGGGCCTCGGGGGACTCCGAGTGGTGTTCGACCGCGCCGATTCCGCCGCCGTAGGGGATGCGGACGACGACCGGCATCTTCACCTTGCCCAGGGAGCGGGCGTGCATCTTGGCGAGCTGGGTGACGATCTGGTCGTAGGCCGGGAAGACGAAGCCGTCGAACTGGATCTCCACGACCGGGCGGTAGCCGCGGAGGGCCAGACCGATGGCGGTGCCCACGATCCCGGATTCGGCGAGGGGGGTGTCGACCACCCTGCGCTCGCCGAAGTCCTTCTGGAGGCCGTCCGTGACGCGGAAGACGCCGCCGAGCTTGCCGACGTCCTCGCCCATGATGAGGACCTTGGGGTCGGACTCCAGGGCGGCGCGCAGCGATTCGTTGATCGCCTTGGCCAGCGGCAGGTTCTTGGTTGTCGCGGTGTCCGCCATGTCACTTTCCCCCTTCTTCGTCCGCGAACGACGCCTGGTAGGCGGCGAACTGGGCCCTCTCCTCGTCGACGAGCGCGTGCCCGTCCGCGTACACGTGCTCGAAGAGTGCGAACCGGTCCGGGTCCGGCATGGCACGGACCGCTTCGCGTACACGCCTGCCCAACGTCTCGCTCTCCGCTTCGAGTTCCGCGAAAAATCCCTCGTCCGCGTGGTTTGCGGCTTCGAGGTACCTGCGCAGGCGCAGGATCGGGTCCTTCGCCTCCCACGCCTCGCGCTCCTCGTCGGCCCGGTACTTGGTCGGGTCGTCGGAGGTGGTGTGGGCGCCCATGCGGTACGTGTACGCCTCGACGAGCGTCGGGCCCTCGCCGTTGCGGGCCCGCTCCAGCGCCCACTTGGTGACCGCGAGGCAGGCCAGGACGTCGTTGCCGTCGACGCGGACGCCCGGGAAGCCGTAGCCCTGGGCGCGCTGGTAGAGCGGGACGCGGGTCTGCTTCTCGGTGGGCTCGGAGATGGCCCACTGGTTGTTCTGGCAGAAGAACACGACCGGGGCGTTGTAGACCGCGGAGAAGGTGAACGACTCGGCGACGTCGCCCTGGCTGGAGGCGCCGTCCCCGAAGTACGCGACGACGGCGCTGTCGGCGCCGTCCATGGTCACGCCCATCGCGTAGCCGGTGGCGTGCAGGGTCTGCGAGCCGATGACGATCGTGTACAGGTGGAAGTTGTTGGTGTTCGGGTCCCAGCCGCCGTGGTTGACGCCCCGGAACATGCCGAGCAGGTTGGTCGGGTCGACCCCGCGGCACCAGGCGACGCCGTGCTCGCGGTAGGTCGGGAAGACGTAGTCGTCCTCGCGGGTGGCCCGCCCGGAGCCGATCTGGGCGGCCTCCTGGCCGAGCAGCGAGGCCCACAGGCCCAGCTCGCCCTGGCGCTGGAGGGCGGTGGCCTCGGCGTCGAAGCGGCGGGTGAGCACCATGTCGCGGTACAGGCCGCGGAGGTCCTCGGGGGTGATGCCGGCGACGTACTTGTCGTACGGGGCGGTCTTCGCGTTCTTGACTCGCTTGCCCTCGGGCGTCAGCAGCTGGACGAGGTCCGGGTCGGCGCCCTTGGCCTTGCTTCCGGCGCTGCGTCGCGGCTTGCGCGTGGCAGTGCTCTCCACGGTCACGTGTGCTCCTCCGTCGGTCCGGCTCCCCGGGTTCGCCGGGTGCCAGTGCGGCTCACCTGCGCCCCACGGACGCACAGGGATGGGTGCGGTCGTCGGGAGCAGGCGTGACAGGTGCCCCGGCGAACGCCCTGCAACAGGCACGTTACCCAGTGCTCCACAATTCTGTGAAACCCCTCCTGACCTGCGATTTTGCTTGGATTTCCAAGTAAATCGGCAAAGTCGGGAACAAGTCCTGGTCACAGCCTTGCAGGGGGCCGGAACAACGGCACGTTATCCCGGTCACCTCGGGCACGGGAAGAGGCCGCGTGTGAGACTTGGCGTGTGCGCGAAGACGGAAAAATCAGTGTTTTTCTCCTCGATGACCACGAAGTGGTACGCAGAGGTGTCCATGAGTTGCTCTCCGTGGAGGACGACATCGAGGTGGTCGGCGAGGCCGGTACAGCGGCCGACGCGCTGGTGCGGATCCCGGCCGTGCGCCCCGATGTCGCGATCCTGGACGTACGGCTCCCGGACGGCAGCGGCGTCGAGGTGTGCCGGGAGATCCGCGCGCGGGACGACTCGGTGCGGTGCCTGATGCTGACCTCCTACGCGGACGACGAGGCCCTGTTCGACGCGATCATGGCGGGCGCCTCCGGGTATGTCCTCAAGGCCATCCGGGGGAACGAACTGCTGAGTGCCGTACGGGATGTCGCGGCCGGGAGGTCGCTGCTCGACCCGGTGGCGACCGCCCGGGTCCTGGAGCGGCTGCGCAACGGCGGCGCCGAGCCCGACGACAGGTTCGACGCGCTCACCGACCAGGAGCGCAGGATCCTCGACCTGATCGGGGAGGGGCTCACCAACAGGGCGATCGGCGAGCGGCTGCACCTCGCGGAGAAGACCATCAAGAACTACGTGTCCAGTCTGCTTTCCAAACTCGGTATGGAGCGGCGCTCGCAGGCGGCGGCCTACGTGGCGCGCAGACAGGCCGAGCGGCAGCGCCATTAGGGACCAAAGACCTCTCCCCCGGGAGGCCTGATACGCCGACAGTGGTCCTATGTCCGAGGACGCACAGCCGGCCATCGCCCTGCTCTCCCGTACCGATCACGGCAGGGTGGCCACCACCTTGAGGGCGCTGCCCTTCCTGGCCCTCGCCGGGCACATCGTCCAGGACGGCAGGCTGCTGCTGCGGATGCCCCGGAGCCACGGCCACCACCACGCGTGCGTGGGCAGCGTGGTCGCCTACGGGGCGGACAACCTGGACTCGGCCGGGCCGGGCGAGGAGTTGTGGTCCGTGCAGGTGATCGGCACGTGCGAGCCGCACGAGCCGACGGCCGACCAGGTCGAGCGTTTCGGCCCGGCCCGGGACGCGATGGTCTACCTGCGCATCGAACCGCGGCTCGGCACCGTGCACTCCGTGGACGGCGGTCTGGAACGGCACTTCCGGCCCACCCCGTGACCGAAAGCGACCATCGACGACCGACCGGTGACTTTCTGTGACAAACCGCAGCTCACGGGCCCGTCCCGTGCCCTAGCATCGGCCGCGTGCCACCCTTACGTGTACCACCCCCCGTGCCTCACGCGCCCCCACTGGGCGCCCTCCTCAGCCAGTACGCCGCCGGGTCCGCCGTCACCTGCGAACCCGTCGAACAGGGCCTCCTGAACCGCGGCTACCGGCTCCGCACCACCCGGGGCCGCTACTTCCTCAAGCACCACTTCGACCCCGAGACCGCGGACCCGGCCGCGATCGCCCGCCAGCACGCCGCGACCCGGCGGCTGGCCGACCTCGGCGTCCCCGTCGCCCCGCCGCTGCCCGACCGCGACGGCCGTACGGTCGCCGTCGTGGGCGGTCACGCCTACGCCCTGCACCCCTGGATCGACGGCCGCCACCGCCACGGCGGCCAGCTCACCACCGTCCAGTGCGGCCGCCTCGGCGCGCTGCTGGGGGTCGTCCACGCGAGCCTGGAGCGGGTGATGCCGGGGCAGCGCGGGGAGTGCCTGCCGGGGGCCGACCCCGCCGACACCTTCGCCCTCATCGACGACCTGCTCGGGCACGTCCGCCGCCACCGGCCCGCCGACGCCTTCGACGAACTGGCCCGCCACCGGCTGCTGGAACGGCGGGAACTCCTGGAGCGGCACGCGGACCGGCGCCCGCCGCGCGGGGGCTCCGTGGAGTGGGTGCACGGCGACTTCCACCCGTTCAACCTGCTCTACAAGGGCGACGCCCCCGCCGCGATCGTCGACTGGGACCGGCTCGGCGTACAGCCCCGCGCGGAGGAGGCCGTACGCGCCGCCGCGATCTTCTTCGTACGGCCCGACGGGGCGCTCGACCTGCCCAAGGTGCGGGCGTACGCGCACGCGTACCGGCGCTCCGCGCGGGCCACGCCGTCCGAACTGGCCGCCGCCGTGCACCGGGTGTGGTGGGAGCGGCTCAACGACTTCTGGATGCTGCGCTGGCACTACGAACGCGGCGACACCCGCGCGGACCCCCAGTTCCCGGCCGCCTCGGCGCTCGCCGTGTGGTGGACCCGGGAGTACGACGCGGTGTGCGAGGCCTTCACGGAGTACGCCCCCTAGAGCCCTCTAGAACCTCCTGGAACCTCCTGGAGGACGACGGAAAACGGCACGCGCGCGTGGACCCCTGTTACAGGGTGCACGCGCGCGTGTCGTTGTGCGTGGGGGTCAGCCGCCGCCCAGGGCGCCGGCGACGGTGCCGGTACCGCCGTCGTCACCGGGGTCGCCCGTGTCCGTCGGGTCCGACGAGGTCGACGCGGTCGGGGTGTCCGACGGTTCCTCGGAGGCCGTCGCGGACGGCGTGCTCGAAGGCTTCTCGGTGGCCGTCTCGGACGGCGTGTACGAGGGCGTGCTCGACGGCGTGTAGCCCGAGCCGGAGTTCGTGCCGCTGTCGTCCGTCTCCGTGTCCGAGGGCGTGGCCGACGCCTCGTCGCTCGGTGTCTCGCTGGCCGTGTCGTCGGTCGCGGACTGCGAGGTGGTCGGCGACTGCGAGGTGCCCGAACCGCCGGTGCCGTTACCGGTGTTGTTCATGGCCAGCGCCACGCCCGCCGCGATGGCGATCACCGCGAGCACCGCGAGGATCCACAGCTTGCCCCGGCCGCTGCCGTGGTTGCCGTGCCCCTCGAAGCCGCCGTCGTCGCCGTTGCCGTAACCGCCCGGCAGGATCGGCTGCGGGATCTGCGCGGTGCCGGAGGGGTCGCCCTGGGGCATCACGGTGGTGCCGGCGAAGCCCCCCGGAGGGGTCCCCTGCGCGTTGGCCACGGTCACCGGGCCGGTGTTCCAGGTGCCGGTGTGGCCGCCCTGGTCGTAGAGCATCTGGAGGCCGTACTGGACGAGCCCGCGCATCTCCTCGGCCGTCTGGAAACGGTCGTCCGGGTCCTTGGCGAGCGAGCGCATGACGAGGCCGTCGAGTTCCGGCGGGCAGACCCCGTTCGACGTCTGGGACGGCGGGACCGGGATGTCCTGGACGTGCTGGTAGACCACCGACAGCGGAGTCTCGCCGGTGAACGGGGGCCGCAGCGCGAGGAGTTCGTAGAGGAGGCAGCCCGTCGCGTACAGGTCGGAGCGGTGGTCGACGGCCTTGCCGAGCGCCTGCTCCGGGGAGAGGTACTGCGGGGTGCCCATGACCATGCCGGTCTGCGTCATCGTCGTGGACGCCCCGTGCAGGGCGCGCGCGATGCCGAAGTCCATGACCTTGACGGCGCCGTTGTGCGTGATGATCACGTTCGCGGGCTTGATGTCGCGGTGCACGATGCCGTGCTGGTGCGAGTAGGCGAGCGCCTCCAGGACACCGGAGACGATGATCAGGGCCTGCTCGGGCCCCGGCGCCTCGGCGTTCAGGAGCAGGTCGCGGATCGTGCGCCCCTCGACGATCTCCATGACGATGTAGGGCACGGACTGGGCGCCGCCCGCGCCGTAGCCGCCGGTGGACACCGTGTCCTCGCCGGAGTCGTACACGGCGACGATCGCGTGGTGGTTGAGGCCGGCCACCGACTGGGCCTCACGCGTGAAGCGGGCCTTGGAGGTCGGGTCCTCGGCCAGGTCGGAGCGGAGCAGCTTGACCGCGACCGTGCGCCCCAGCCGGACGTCCTCGGCCGCGAAAACCTCGGCCATACCGCCCCGGCCCAGTCTGTGGGTGAGCCGGTACCGGCCGTCGCCGACCAGTCCGCCGTTGCCCCACAGTTCCGGTGCGTCCGACATTCCGCCGCCAGCCGCCTCGGGGTCGGACGGGCCCTGAGCGTGCTGCTGTGCCATCAGTCCTCGCCGTCGTTTCTGCCCGCGGTGCGCGCGGTGTTGTCACGGTCTCCGTCGGCCACGCTACAGGCTCGGCGCAAGCCGCCGTTCCGGGATCAGTGCCGGAATCGTCCGTAGACGGACCGGCCATCAAATCGGTACCACGGGCCGTCGTGCAAATTCTGTGTACCGCCGGTACAGCACCTGTAACGCTTCCACGACTCTTCTTTCGCGTACGGTCACGGATCGGGCACCGCGCTTGACGTGTCAGTGCCCTCCGGCAGACTTGGCCGGGAATGGCACTTTCGATCACTGAGCCGGCGCCGATGGGGGACACGGAACATGAGCCAGGACGGCCCGCACGGCCGGTATACGGGGCGCGCGCTGGCGGGTGGCCGGTACCAGCTGCGCGACCTGCTCGGCGAGGGCGGCATGGCCTCGGTGCACCTCGCCTACGACTCGGTGCTCGACCGCCAGGTCGCGATCAAGACACTCCACACCGAACTCGGCCGTGAACAGGCCTTCCGCGAGCGCTTCCGCCGCGAGGCCCAGGCCGTGGCCAAGCTCACGCACACCAACATCGTCTCCGTCTTCGACACCGGTGAGGACGCGCTCGACGGCTCGACGATGCCGTACATCGTCATGGAGTACGTCGAGGGCCGCCCGCTGGGCTCCGTACTCGACGAGGACGTACGGCAGTTCGGCGCGATGCCCGCCGACAAGGCGCTGAAGATCACCGCGGACGTGCTGGCGGCGCTGGACATCAGCCACGAGATGGGCCTGGTCCACCGGGACATCAAGCCGGGCAACGTGATGATGACCAAGCGCGGTGTCGTGAAGGTCATGGACTTCGGCATCGCCCGCGCCATGCAGTCCGGGGTCACCTCGATGACGCAGACCGGCATGGTCGTCGGCACCCCGCAGTACCTCTCCCCGGAGCAGGCGCTCGGCCGCGGCGTGGACGCGCGCAGCGACCTGTACTCGGTCGGCATCATGCTGTTCCAACTGGTCACCGGGCGGCTCCCGTTCGACGCGGACTCGCCGCTGGCCATCGCCTACGCGCATGTCCAGGAGGAGCCCGTCGCGCCCTCCTCGATCAACCGTTCGCTGCCGCCGGCCGTGGACGCGCTCGTCGCCCGCGCGCTGAAGAAGAACCCGAACGAGCGCTTCCCGAACGCCGAGTCCATGCGCGAGGAGTGTCTGCGGGTGGCGTCCTCGCTGCACGCGGCGGCCCCGAGCATCGTGCCGGGGGCCCCCGCGCAGAGCGGCTCCGGTGTCGGCTCCGCGGTGTTCCCGCCGGTCGACCAGGCGGCCCCGGCGCCCACCGGCCCCGTACAGACGCCGTACCCGGGCCCGTACCACCACGGCACTCCGGCGCCCACGCCGCCCTCGCCCGCCTACGGCTATCCGCAGCAGCCGGGCTACCAGACGCCGGCCTCGGTCGGGTTCGGGCAGCAGGGCCTCTCCACCCCGCCGCCGTACAACCTGAACCCGCAGCACCCGACGCCGACCCCCGGCGCAGGCGGCGGCAGAAGCAACAGGCCCGTGATCATCTGCGCGGTCATCGTCGCTCTCGTCGTGATCGTCGCGCTGATCGGGCGCCTGGCGTCGGCCAACAGCGGCTCGGCCGACAGCGGTTCGGACGACCTGGGCGGCAGCGACAGCGGTTCCAGTGAGAGCGCTTCGGTGACGGCCGTGGAGGGCCACCGCGACGGCGACACGACGAAGACGATCGAGACGACCGCGTGCACGGAGCCGGAGGAGTCGTACAACGACCCCACCGAGATCCAGATCCCGGACTTCCAGTTCAAGTACATCGACTCGGTCAAGTCCTGCCTCCAGGCCGCGGGCTGGAAGGTGAAGACCAGAGCCGAGGACGAGAACACCTACGGCCAGGGCACGGTGATGGAGCAGTTCCCGGCGGCCGGCACGGACGTGGACCCCAAGAAGATGCCCCAGATCCAGCTGAACGTCTCGACGGGCGACCCGTCCTGACCCCGTGACGCGGAAGGGCCCGGCAGCAACCGCTGCCGGGCCCTTTGAACATGTAACGGGTGTCTACCTGTACGGGTCTCTACAGGTACGGACCGCCCACCCGGCCGCCGCCCGGCTGGCCCTCCTCGCCGCCGTCACCGACACCCGGCGGCAGCGCCCGGCGCATCTGCTCCAACTGCGCCCGCGCCGCCATCTGCTGGGCGAACAGCGTGGTCTGGATCCCGTGGAAGAGTCCCTCCAGCCAGCCCACCAACTGCGCCTGAGCGATGCGCAGTTCCGCGTCGCTCGGGATCGCCGTGTCCGTGAAGGGCAGCGAGAGCCGCTCCAGCTCCTCGACCAGCTCCGGCGCCAGACCGTCCTCCAGCTCCTTCACCGAGCTGGCGTGGATCTCCTTGAGCCGCACCCGGCTCGCCTCGTCGAGGGGAGCCGCACGCACCTCCTCCAGGAGCTGCTTGATCATGCTGCCGATCCGCATGACCTTGGCGGGCTGTTCCACCATCTCCGTCACCGGGATCTCGCGGGAGTCCTCGTCCCCGGTGCCACCGAGCGCCATCCCGTCCTGGCCCACGACCAGGATCTGAGGCTTCTCCGGTGACCTTTCGTTCCTCGGCATCTCCATGCCGCCATTCTCTCGCACCCGTACACCTCACCACCGTGGTGCCCCCCTCGTAAGGTGATCCACCGTTTGCCCGAACCCGGAATGCCGGGAAACCTGCCCGATGTGACGCTTGTCCCGTGACTCCATGGCTGCGCACCACGGGACTGCTGCTTGTGCTGGGCACGGGCACGGTGGCGAATCCGTACGGGGGTGTTCCGGCGTACGGGGTGGGAGCGGGAAGTACCGGGGGCGCCGGGGGTGGCCGTACGACGGTCACGGCACCCGCGTCCGCCTCCGCCACCGCCCTGAAGCCCGCCGCTGGTCCCGATCACCACGATCAGGCCCCCGCCCAAGCCCCCGCCCAGGCCCCCACTCACGCCTCCGCCGAGCCCTCCCGGGCCGGAAGCCAGGCCGGTGAAGGACGGGAACGACCGGGGCGGACGGCTCGGCCGAGCGCAGACGCGGACGAGGACGAAAACGGAGGCGACGACGGGGACGCGGCCAAGCCGACGGCGGACGAGGACGGCACTTCGGCCGCTCCGACGCCCGCCGACTCCGCGTCGCCGTCCCAGGCAGCGGCGGTCGTGCCGTCCACGCCACCGCTCCAGCCCGTGCACCAGTCCGTCACCCACGCCGAGGACCCGGCCGAGCCCGTGCTGCGGATCCTCCCGCTGGGCAGCGGCCTGATCCTCATCGGACTCGGCCTGGGCCTCGCCTTCATCGGCCTCCGGGTGCGCCGGGGTTAGGGCCTGTCCAGTCCGGCCTACGGCGCGACGAGCAGGACCTTGCCGATGTGGCCGCTGTCCTCGACCACCTGGTGCGCTGCCGCCGCCTCGCTCATCGGCAGCTCCCGGTCGACGACCGGACGGACCTGGCCGGACTCGATCAGCGGCCACACATGCTCGCGTACGGCGGCGACGATGGCCGCCTTCTCGCCGAGCGGGCGGGCCCGCAGCGAGGTCGCGCTGATCGCGGCCCGCTTGCCGAGGAGGGCGGCGATGTTGAGTTCGGCCTTGATGCCGCCCTGTAGCCCGATGATCGCGAGCCGCCCGTTGACGGCGAGGGCCTGGACATTGCGGTCCAGGTACTTGGCGCCCATGTTGTCGAGGATGACGTCGGCGCCCGCACCGCCCGTGGCCCGCGCGATCTCGGCGACGAAGTCCTGCTCGCGGTAGTTGATGAGGACGTCCGCGCCCAGCTCGGCGCAGTAGTCCAGCTTCTCCTTGGTACCGGCCGTGACGGCGACCTTCGCGCCGACCGCCTTGCCGAGCTGGATCGCCATGGTGCCGATACCGCTGGAACCGCCGTGCACGAGCAGGGTCTCGGCGGGGCGGAGGTGGGCGACCATGAAGACGTTCGACCAGACCGTGCAGACCACCTCGGGCAGCGCGGCGGCCGACTTGAGGTCGATGCCCGGCGGCACCGGCAGCAGCTGCCCGGCCGGAACGGCGACCTTCTGCGCGTAACCGCCGCCCGCGAGCAGCGCGCACACCTCGTCGCCGACCGACCATCCGGACACCCCGGGGCCGACCTCGGTGATCCGGCCGGAGCATTCGAGGCCGGGGTAGCGGGACGCGCCGGGCGGCGGGTCGTAGAAACCCTGGCGCTGCATGATGTCGGCCCGGTTGACCGCGGTGGCCACCACCTCGACCAGCACCTCGCCGTCGCCGGCCACCGGATCGGGGACCTCGTCCCACACCAGCGCCTCGGGCCCACCAGGTTCGGAAATCGTGATCGCATGCATGAGGCCGACGCTACTCCTCGTCATACGGCGGAACGCTGAGGGTCGATCACTCCGGCAGCGGCCGGGTGTGCGGCGCGACCTGCGAGCCCGGCGAGACCCGCACGATCGTGATGAGCCGGTCGGTCAGCTGAAGCGTCCCGATCGACGGGTCGTCGTAACCGAGCACCCGGTGCCCGCGTACGACGCTCACCACCAGGTCGTCCGTCTCGCGCGGTGTCCTGCCCACCTCGGCCTTTATGACGGGCCGCTCGGTCATGTCGAGTCCGCTGCCCTGCTGGATGAGGTCCTCCATGACCATGCCGGCGGCGGGGCTGAGCACGGACAGGCCGAGCAGCCGGCCGGCCGCGCTGGCACTGGTGATGACGGCGTCGGCGCCGGACTGCTTGAGCAGCGGCGCGTTCTCCTCCTCGCGCACGGCGGCCACGATCTTCGCGCCGCGGTTGAGCTGCCGGGCGGTGAGGGTCACCAGCACGGCCGTGTCGTCGCGCTGGGTCGCGATGATGATCTGCCGTGCCTTGTGCACCTCGGCACGCTTCAGGACCTCGCTGCGGGTGGCGTCCCCGACGACCCCGACGTACCCGTCGCTGCTCGCGGCCTCGATCGCCTTCGCACTGGGGTCGACCACGACGACCTGTTCCTTCCTCAGCCCCGTCGCACACACGGTCTGGATCGCCGACCGCCCCTTCGTACCGAAGCCGATGACGACGGTGTGATCCCGCAAGGTGGACCTCCAGCGATTCAGGCGCCATTCCTCCCGGGTGCGTTCGGTGAGGACTTCGAGGGTGGTGCCGACCAGGACGATCAGGAACAGCACGCGCAGGGGCGTGACGACGAGGATGTTGGTGAGCCGGGCGCCGTCGCTGACCGGGGTGATGTCGCCGTAGCCGGTGGTCGAGAGGGTGACCGTGGCGTAGTACAGCGCGTCGAGGAAGTCGACCGAGCCGTCCGAGTTGTCGTTGTAGCCGTCGCGGTCGGCATAGACGATCAGCGCGGTCGCGGCCAGCAGGAACAGCGCGATGGACAGCCGTTTGGCGACCTGCTGGAAGGGGTGCTCGACCACTTTCTTCGGGAGTTTCACCCGATGGGTCACGAGATGTTCGTCCGCCTGGCGGGCGATCGCGTCATGGCCCGACTGTTTCACGTGAAACACACCCCGATTCCGGCGACTGCCCAGGGCAGATCGATGAGTTCCGTCCGCTGCCCCTGCCGCGCCCCACCCGGCGGTACGACCGCGAGGGCGTCGGCCGCCGCGATCCCACGCAGCATGGCCGGTCCGTTGTAGTGCAGCGGAATCGCGGAGTCGCCGCGCAGCACGGCGGGGATGAGCCGCGTGTCGTACGGGTGCCCGTGCACCGCGTCCTGGAGGGGCAGCGCGTACGGCTCCGGGGCGGGGTGCGCCGACAGGGTCCGCAGCAGCGGTTCGGCGAGGGTGAGCAGGCCGGAGATCGCGGCGAGCGGGTTGCCGGGCAGGCCCACGAGGTGCTGGTCGTCCTTGATGCGGGCCAGCAGCATGGGGTGGCCGGGGCGCACCTTGACGCCGTCCACGAGGAGTTCGGCGCCCAGGCGGCGCAGGGTGGGGTGGACGTGATCGACCGGGCCGGAGGCGGTGCCGCCGGTGGTGACGACGAGGTCGGCGGTGCTGGCCGTGATCGCCTTGTGCAGCGCCTTCTCGTCGTCGCGCAGTCGGCGGACCGCGGTGACCTCGGCGCCGAGCGCGCGCAGCCAGGACGGCAGCATCGGGCCGAGCGCGTCCCGGATGAGCCCGTCGTGGGGCAGTCCCTCGGTGAGCAACTCGTCGCCCAGGATGAGGACTTCGACCCGGGGGCGGGGTACGGCGGTGAGCGTGTCGTAGCCGGCGGCCGCGGCGAGGCCGAGCACCGCCGGGGTCACCAGGGTGCCGCCGGGCAGCAGGTGGTCGCCGCTGCGGCACTCCTGTCCGCGCGGGCGGATGTCCTGGCCGTGTCCGACGTCCCGGGCCGCGTGGAGGCGGCCCTTGTCGTCGGTGCGGCCGTGCTCGCTGCGGATGACGGCGGTGGTGTCGGCGGGGACCCGGGCGCCGGTCGCGATCCGCACGGCCTCGCCGTCGCCGAGCGGCTCCGACTCCGCGTGTCCGGCCAGCACCCCGTCCTCGCGTACGGCCCAGGGGCCGGGGCCCGCGACCGCCCAGCCGTCCATCGCGGAGGTGTCGAACGAGGGCAGGTCGCTCAGGGCGACGAGCGGCGCGGCCAGGACCAGGCCGAGGGCGGAGTCGAGGGGCACGGAGACGGGGGCGCGGTGGCCGCCGGACCGTGCGGCGCGCGCGGCGACGGCCCGGGCCTCGGGCCACGGGGTGGCCTTGTGCTGACGGGTGTCCGACGTGCGGGGTGCGCCGGGGGTTCGGGGCGTGCCCTCCGGTGGGGGCGGGGGCTCGGCCTGCCCGCCGGTGCCGGCTTCGTTCACGAGGGCGAGTACCTCCTCGACGTCGAGGTCCTCGACGTCCTGGGCATGCTGGGCATGCTCGCCGACGTGCGTGTGCGTGCCGCGCGCGGTCATCCGACGGCGTCCGGACCGGGGGCGTCGGACGGGGCGTCCGGCTTGGTGTCGGGCCCGGTCCCCGTCCCCGTCCCCGTCCCCGTCCCCAGGGTGCCCGGTTTGGCGTCGGACCCCGTCCCGGCGGTGTCCTCGTCCGCCCAGCGCAGCGCGAGGGCGGCGGCCTTGCGGGCCGCCTCGGCGACGGCCTCGGGTCCGCCCTTGCCCTGTGCCGCCGCGTAGCCGACCAGGAAGGTGGTCAGCGGGGCGGCGGGCCTGGCCACTCCGTGGGCGGCGTCGCGGGCGAGGTCGAGCAGGATGCCGGTGTCGACGTCCAGGTCGATGCCCAGTTCGTCCTTGACTGCGGAAATCCATTCATCCAACACGTGCCCATGCTCCCTGATGCGTGCCCTGGCGATGGCGAGGTCGTCCCAGGTGTCGCAGTCGAAGGACGCGACGGGGTCGGGGACGCGGGTGAGTTCGAGCGCGGCGGTCAGGCGGCGCAGGGGCAGCCCGGTGAGGCCGCTGTGCTCGGAGGTGAGTGCGGTGAGTTCCCGGCGGAGGGCCCGCGCGCTGTACGCGGCGACGAGCGGCTGGTCGCGGCCGTCGGCGTCGGTGAGCAGCGCGCCGTGGGTGCCGTCGGTCCGCAGGGCGGTCAACAGCCGCCGTACGGTTGCCGGTTCGAGGAACGGCAGGTCGGCGGAGAGGACCAGGACGGTGTCGGCCGTGGTGTGGCGCAGGCCCGCGTCGAGCGCGGCGACCGGGCCCGCGCCGGGCGGGTCCTCGCGCGCCCAGCGCACCGGCCGGGGGGTGGGCCGGGGGTCGGCGACCACGACGGTGGTGCGGGCGTCGGCGCAGGCGGTGAGCACCCGGTCGAGCAGGGCCCGGCCGCCCACCCGCAGCCCGGGTTTGTCGGCACCGCCGAGCCGCCGGGCGGCGCCACCGGCGAGCACGACGGCGTCGTACGCGTCGCCGGGCGCGGAGTCGGGGGGCTCGTACGCGGTCACCCCCCGAGTATGCGGGCCGCCCTGATCACAGGGAACTTGTGCGGGCTTCCGTGATCACAGGTTGCGCAGCAGCACCGCCGGCTGTTCCACACAGTCCGCCACATACCGCAGGAAACCGCCCGCCGTACCGCCGTCGCAGACCCGGTGGTCGAAGGTGAGCGAGAGCTGCACGACCTGGCGGACGGCCAACTCCCCTTCGTGCACCCAGGGCTTGGGGACGATCCGGCCGACGCCGAGCATCGCCGCCTCGGGGTGGTTGATGATCGGCGTGGAACCGTCGACGCCGAACACCCCGTAGTTGTTCAGCGTGAAGGTCCCGCCGGTGAGGTCCCCGGGGGTCAGCGTCCCGGCCCGGGCCGCCTCGGTGAGCCGGGCGAACTCCGCGCTCAGCGCCTCCGCGTCCCGTGCGCCCGCGTCCCGTACGACGGGTACGACGAGTCCGCGCTCGGTCTGCGCGGCGAACCCGAGGTGCACCCGGTCGAACCGGACGACCTCCCTCGCCTCCATGTCCACACTGGAGTTGAGCTCGGGGAACCGGGCCAGCGCGGCCGTACAGATCCGGGCCAGGAGCGCCAGCACGGAGATCTTGGGCCCGGCCACGGCGTTCATCGCCGCGCGGGTGCGCATCAACTCGGTCGCGTCGGCGTCCACCCAGCAGGTCGCGTCCGGGATCTCACGGCGACTGCGGGAGAGCTTGTCGGCCACGGCGCCTCGGATGCCGCGGAGGGGGGTGCGGGTGACTCCGTCGGCAGGGGAGATGGCGGCCGTTGCCGAGGGCATGGCGGTGGGAACCGTCGCCGGGGGCAGCAGGGTCGCTTCCTGGGCGGTCGCCTCCTGGGCCGCCGCCGCGCGGAGCGCCTTCTCGACGTCCGCCCGCAGGATCAGCCCGTCCCGCCCGGAACCCGTCAACTCCCGCAGTTCCAGGCCGTTCTCGCGCGCGAGCCGTCGTACGAGCGGGGAGATCACGGGTACGGGACCGTCGCCGCGGCTACCAGTCCCGGCGGCGGGGGCGGGTGCAGGCGCGTCCGCCACCGAGGTCACGACGTCCGCGGCCATCCGCCGCACCCTGCGCCGCCGCGCGGGAGGCGCCCCCGTGCCGTAGCCCACCAGCACGTTGCCCGAGCCCTCGGTGTCAGCGGTAGGTGCGCCCACCGCGACCGTCAACAGCGGGGCGCCGACCGGGAGTTCGGTGCCCTCCTCGCCGTAGCGGGCCGTGACGACGCCGCCGTAGGGGCAGGGGACCTCGACCATCGCCTTGGCCGTCTCGACCTCGACGACCGGTTGGTCGATGGCGACGACGTCGCCGACCTGGACCAGCCAGCGCACGATCTCCGCCTCGGTGAGGCCCTCGCCGAGGTCGGGGAGCTTGAACTCCAGTACCTGTGCCATCAGTTGTCCGCCTCCCATTGCAGGCGTCCCACGGCGTCCAGGATCCGGTCGACGCCGGGCAGGTGGTGCCGCTCCAGCATCGGCGGCGGGTACGGGATGTCGAACCCGGCGACGCGCAGCACCGGTGCCTCCAGGTGGTGGAAGCAGCGCTCCGTGACGCGGGCCGCGATCTCGCCGCCCGGGCCGCCGTAGCCGCCCGACTCGTGTACGACGAGGGCGCGGCCGGTGCGCCGTACGGACGCGCAGACCGTCTCGTCGTCGAAGGGCACCAGGGAGCGCAGGTCGACGACTTCGAGGTCCCAGCCCTCGGCGCGGGCCGCCTCGGCGGCTTCGAGGCAGACGGGGAGGGAGGGGCCGTAGGTGATGAGGGTCGCGCTGCTGCCCGGGCGGCGGACCACGGCGCGTCCGATGGGTTCAACGGGTGAGGGGTCTTCGGGGTTCCAGGTGTCCTTCGACCAGTAGAGGCGCTTGGGCTCCAGGAAGACGACCGGATCGTCGGAGGCGATCGCGGCGCGCAGCAGGCCGTAGGCGTCGGCGACCGTGGCGGGGGTGACGACGTGCAGGCCCGGGGTCGCCATGTAGTAGGCCTCGGAGGAGTCGCTGTGGTGCTCGACGCCGCCGATGCCGCCTCCGTAGGGGACGCGGACGGTGATCGGGAGGGGCATGGCGCCGCGGGTGCGGTTGCGCATGCGGGAGACGTGGCTGATGAGTTGCTCGAACGCCGGGTAGGCGAAGGCGTCGAACTGCATCTCGACGACCGGGCGCAGGCCGTACATCGCCATGCCGACGGCCGTGCCGAGGATGCCGGCCTCGGCGAGCGGGGTGTCCGTGCAGCGGTCCTCGCCGAACTCCTTGGCGAGGCCGTCGGTGACGCGGAAGACGCCGCCGAGGGTGCCGACGTCCTCGCCCATGACGTGCACGGTGGGGTCGGCGGCCATGGCGTCGCGGAGCGCACGCGTGAGGGCCTGCGCCATGGTGGCGGGTTTGAGGGCGACGGTGGTCATGAGTGCGTCCCCTCCCGCTCGGCCGCCAGCTCCGCCGCCAACTGGTCGCGCTGTTCGCGCAGTTGGGGGGTGGGTTCGGCGTACACGTCGGCGAACAGGTCCATGGGGTCGAGCACCGGGTCCTGGTTCATGTGCGCGCGCAGCTCGGCCGCCATGGCGTCGGCGGCGTCGTGGGCGGCCTGGATGCCTGCCTCGTCGATGAGGCCGCGCTCGGTCAGCTCGTGCTCCAGGAGGGCGATCGGGTCGTGCGCGCGCCAGGCCTCGACCTCGGTCTCGCCGCGGTAGCGGGTCGCGTCGTCGGCGTTGGTGTGGGCCTCGATGCGGTACGTGATGGCCTCGACGAGCGTGGGACCGCCGCCCTCGCGCGCGTGCCGTACGGCCTGGCTGAGGACCTCGTGGACGGCGACCGCGTCGTTGCCGTCGACCAGGCGGCCGGGCATGCCGTAGCCGACGGCCTTGTGGGCCAGGGAGGGGGCCGCGGTCTGCTTGGCGAGGGGTACGGAGATCGCGAAACCGTTGTTCTGGACGAGGAAGACGACCGGGGCCTGCCAGACGGCGGCGAAGTTCAGCGCCTCGTGGAAGTCGCCCTCGCTGGTGCCGCCGTCGCCGACCATGGCGAGCGCGACCACGTCGTCGCCCTTGAGGCGGGCCGCGTGGGCGAGGCCGACGGCGTGCGGGAGTTGGGTGGCGAGCGGGGTGGAGAGGGGGGCGATGCGGTGCTCGCGCGGGTCGTAGCCGGTGTGCCAGTCGCCGCGCAGCAGGGTGAGGGCCTCCACGGGGTCGAGGCCGCGGGCGACGGCGGCGAGGGTGTCGCGGTAGCTGGGGAAGAGCCAGTCCTGCTCCTGGAGGACCAGCGCGGCGGCGACCTCGCAGGCCTCCTGGCCGGTGGTGGAGGGGTACACGGCGAGCCGGCCCTGCTTGGTGAGGGCGGTGGCCTGCGCGTTGTACCGGCGGCCCGACACCAGCTGGGCGTACAGGCGGCGCAGCAGCTCGGGGGCGGCCTGCGCGGCGGCCTCGGTGCCGAGCACGCGGTACGGCACCGCGTCGGGCAGCAGCGGCGCGGGGTCCGTGCGCGGCTGCCAGGCGGGCGGCGGTGTGGGCTTGTACGCGCCCCGCTGCTCCATGACCGTCATGACGGCACCTCCTCGGGGGAGTGGCTCGGAGAGACGCCTCGGACGTACGGCGCCTCCCTACCGATTGTTCGGTCGTCGGCACATTTTGGCTACACGCGGCTCCAGGCTGTGGACAAACGGTTCTCCACAACCTGGAATGAACGCAGTACGTCCATGGTAGGGAGGCGGGGGGACATGGCACCTGAACAAATGGCCGACGGCCCGGAGGCGGGACGCGAGCTGCCGCCCCCGCGCCCGCTCGACGCCATCGATCAGGACATCCTCCAGATGCTCCAGGCGGACGGCCGCGCGTCGATACGGTCCGTCGCCGAGCGGGTGCACGTCTCGCGCGCCAACGCCTACGCGCGGATCAACCGGCTCATCGAGGACGGTGTCATCCGCGGCTTCGGCGCCCGGGTCGACCACGAGCGGGCGGGGCAGGGCACGTCGGCGTACATCACCCTGAAGATCGTGCAGAACTCCTGGCGGACGGTCCGCGAGCAGCTGAGGCTCCTCCCGGGTGCCTCGCACATCGCGCAGGTGGGCGGCGACTTCGACGTGCTGCTGCTGGTGCACACCCTGGACAACCGGGCGTTGCGCGACCTGGTCCTCAACCGGCTCCAGGCGATCCCCGAGGTGCTCAGCACCCGCACCCTGCTGGTGTTCGAGGAGGAGGACCTGGAGCCCGAGGGCTGACCCCGGCCCCACCCCGGCTCAGTGCGGGGCGCGCAGTCCGGAGAACACCAACTGGGCCACCGCGTCGGCCACTTCGCGCTCGCCCATGCCCCGTCCGTCGGGCCGGTACCACTCCACGATGGAGTTGATCATCCCGAAGACGAGCCGGGTCGCGAGCCGTACCTCCACGTCGCCGCGCAGATCGCCGTCGGCTGCCGCGGCCTTCAGCAGGTCGGCCACCCGGTGGTCGAAGTCCCGGCGCCGCTCCAGGGCCCACCGCTCGGTGTCGGTGTTGCCGCGCACCCGAAGCAGCAGCGTCACGTACGGCAGCTCGGAGGTCAGCACCTCGACCATGCGCCGTACGACGTACTCCAGCCGGTCGACGGCACGCCCCACGCGCGCGTGCTCCTCGTCGAGGATCCCGAAGAGACCGTCCAGGGCGCGGCTGACCGCGCGGCGCAGCAGTTCCTCCTTGCCGGTGACGTGGTGGTAGATCGACGACTTGGAGATGCCGGCCGCCTTGGCGAGGTGCTCCATGGAGGTGCCGTCGTAGCCGCGCTCGATGAAGACCTGGACGGCGACGGAGAGCAGGCTCTCGGGGGTGTACGTGTCGCGCTTGGCGGTGGTCATGGGGTGCCCTCCCGCTTCTCGGTGGCGTACGCGTGGCGGTAGAGCGCCAGGGACGGCGCGTACCGTCCCGACGGATCACGCAGGTGCAGGTCGTCCAGGAGGTCGTAGGCCCAGCTGCGGCCGAGCCTGCGGCTCCATTCGAACGGACCCAGGGGGTAGTTGACACCAAGGCGCATCGCGGTGTCGATGTCCTCCTCCGTGGCGACGCCCTTGGCGACGGCGTCGTGCGCCAGGTCGACGATCCGGGCGACCGTGCGGGCGACGATCATCCCGGGGGCGTCCCCGATGACGCTGACGTCCTTGCCGAGCGCCTGGAAGAGGCCGATCGCCTCGGAGAGGGTCCCCGAGGCGGTGTCCTGGGAGGCGGACAGGGCGATGCGGCCGGCCCTGCGGTAGTCGAGGGCGAGGTCGAAGTAGACGACGTCACGGAACTCGACGGAGGTCTGTCCGTCGGCGAGCGCCAGCTGTCCGCCGCCGGGCAACACCATCCGGGTGCCGTGGTCCTCTTCCTCCTCGCGGACGACGATGCCCGCCTCGCGGATCAGCGCGACCAGGTCGGCGGCGGGGCCCATGTCGCCCTCGACGACGACGTAGGCGGGCGCCTGGGCCGGTTCCGCGGTGTGCGGTTCGGGCAGCTCGGCGTCGTCCCCGTGGTCGTACCAGCCCTGTCCGGTCTTGCGGCCGAGGCGGCCGGACTCGACCAGGCGGCGCTGGGCGAGCGAGGGCGTGAAGCGGACGTCCTGGAAGAAGGACTGCCACACGGAGTGGGTGACGGACTCGTTGACGTCCTGGCCGATGAGGTCGGTCAGTTCGAAGGCGCCCATCTTGAAGCCGCCGGACTCGCGCAGGATCGCGTCGATGGTGGCCGGGTCGGCGGCCTGTGCCTCGTAGACGGCGAAAGCCTCGGCGTAGAAGGGCCGGGCGATGCGGTTGACGATGAAGCCGGGGGTGTCCGCGCAGGCGACGGGGGTCTTGCCCCAGGCGCGGGACATCTCGTACGCGCGCGTGGCCGACGTGACGTCGGTGGCGAACCCGGAGACGACCTCGACGAGCGGCAGCAGCGGGGCCGGGTTGAAGAAGTGCAGGCCCACGAAGCGGCCGGGGTTGCGCAGGGCGGCGCCGATCGCCGTCACCGACAGGGACGAGGTGTTGGTGGCGAGCAGACAGTCGTCGCCGACGATGTCCTCCAGGTCGCGCATCAGCTGCTGTTTGACGTCCAGCCGCTCCAGCACGGCCTCGACGACCAGGGTGCAGTCCGCGAGCTCGGCGAGGATCTCGGCGGGCAGCAGCCGGGCGTGTGCGGCGTCCCGGTCGGCGAGGGTCAGCCGGTCCTTCTCCACGAGGCGGTCGAGCCGGGCGCCGATCGCGGCGGTCGCGTCCCGGGCCCGCCCCGGGACGGTGTCGTACAGCCGTACGACGTGACCCGCGGTCAGCGCGACCTGGGCGATGCCCTGGCCCATGGTGCCGGTGCCGACGACGGCCACGGGGCTGCTGAGGTCCAGTGCTGTCATGTCCGCGATCCTCCCGCACGGGGTTTTCCACAGATGCGGCGGACCCCCTTGTCCCGACCGATCGTTCGGTTACTCTAACTCTGACCGCCTGTTTCCGCCCCTGATCCTTGCCCTGTTCCTGCCCAGGTCATGAGCTCGCAGACGAGTTGACGAGTTCTTGAGAAGAGGAGTTGGTACCGCATGGCCGCCGAACCGACCGCGCACGAGCTGATCGCCCGGCACCGGCCGACACTCGACCAGGCGCTCGAAGCGATCCGCACGCGCGCGTACTGGTCCCCCCACCCCGAACACCCCAAGGCCTACGGCGAGCACGGCAGCCTGGACGCGGCGGCGGGCAAGGCCGCTTTCGACGCCCTCCTGGGCACCCGCCTCGACCTCGGCCAGCCCGGCACCGACGACTGGGTGGGCGGCGAAGTGTCGCCGTACGGCGTCGAGTTGGGCGTGACGTACCCGCACGCGGACCTCGACGTCCTGCTGCCGGCCATGCGCGCCGGGCAGCGGGCCTGGCGGGACGCGGGCGCGGAGACACGTGCCGTGGTCTCCATCGAGATCCTGAAGCGGATCAGCGACCGGACGCACGAGTTCGCCCACGCGGTCATGCACACCAGCGGCCAGGCCTTCATGATGGCGTTCCAGGCAGGCGGCCCGCACGCCCAGGACCGCGGTCTGGAGGCGGTGGCGTACGCGTACGCGGAGCAGGTCCGCACGCCCGCCGTCGCCGAGTGGACCAAGCCCCAGGGCAAGCGCGACCCGCTCGTCATGAACAAGGAGTTCACGCCGGTCCCGCGCGGCACCGCCCTGGTCATCGGCTGCAACACCTTCCCCACGTGGAACGGCTATCCGGGCCTGTTCGCCTCCCTCGCCACCGGCAACGCGGTCCTGGTGAAGCCCCACCCGCGCGCGGTACTGCCGCTCGCGCTGACCGTCCAGATCGCGCGCGAGGTGCTCACCGAGGCCGGCTTCGACCCGAACCTCGTGGCGCTCGCCGCCGAGCGCCCCGGCGAGGGCATCGCCAAGACGCTCGCCACCCGCCCCGAGATCCGGATCATCGACTACACCGGGTCGACCGGTTTCGGCGACTGGCTGGAGGCCAACGCCCGCCAGGCGCAGGTCTACACGGAGAAGGCCGGCGTCAACACGGTCGTCGTCGAGTCGACCGACGACTACAAGGGCATGCTGTCCAACCTGGCGTTCTCGCTGTCCCTGTACAGCGGCCAGATGTGCACCACCCCGCAGAACCTGCTGATCCCCCGCGACGGCATCACCACCGACCAGGGTCCCAAGTCCTACGACGAGGTCGTCGCCGATCTCGCCCGCGCGGTGGACGGTCTCCTGGGCGACGACGCCCGCGCGAACGGGCTGCTCGGCGCGATCGTCAACCCGGACGTGAAGGCCCGGCTGGAGGCGGCCGCCTCCCTCGGTGAAGTCGCCCTCGCCTCACGGGAGATCGTCAACCCGGAGTTCCCGGGCGCGGTCGTCCGCACGCCGGTGATCGTGAAGCTGG
Source organism: Streptomyces sp. NPDC002276 (assembly GCF_053891435.1). Taxonomy (NCBI): domain Bacteria; kingdom Bacillati; phylum Actinomycetota; class Actinomycetes; order Kitasatosporales; family Streptomycetaceae; genus Streptomyces; species Streptomyces sp. NPDC002276. Next base: position 244,976 of record NZ_JBSFCQ010000015.1, read on the forward strand.
ACGGGGCCAAGCCGGACGACGAGGCCGCGTACATGAGCGAGTGCTTCGGCCCTGTCTCCTTCGCCGTGGCGGTCGACTCCGCGTCCGACGCGGTGGAGTTGTTGCGGCGGACGGTGCGGGAGAAGGGGGCGATGACTGTCGGGGCGTACACGACCGACGAGGTGGTCGAGAAGGCCGTCGAGGAGGTCTGCCTGGAGGAGGCCGCCCAGTTGTCGCTGAACCTGACTGGTGGGGTGTTCGTCAATCAGACTGCCGCGTTCTCCGACTTCCACGGGTCGGGTGGCAATCCGGCGGCGAATGCGGCCCTGTGTGATGGGGCGTTTGTCGCCAATCGGTTCCGGGTTGTCGAGGTTCGTCGGGACGCCTGATAGCTCGGGGGGGGTGCGGTTGTTGTGCGACCGAAGGTCCGTCGTGGCTGGTCGCGCAGTTCCCCGCGCCCCTAAAGGGGCGCTCCAGTGGACCAGTGATACAGGGTCATCGCCACGCTCGTCGCCAGGTTGTAGCTGGAGACCTGGGGGCGCATCGGCAGGGACACCAAGTGGTCCGTACGCGCGCGTAGTTCGGCCGACAGGCCGCTGCGTTCCGAACCGAAGGCCAGGACAGCGTCGTCCGGGAGCTTCATGCCCCGGATGTCGTCGCCCTCCGGGTCCAGGGCGAACACCGGGCCCGGAGGGAGTTCTTCCACCGTCAGGCGTTCCACGGCTGTCGCGTAGTGCAGGCCCGCTCCGGCGCGTACGACCGTGGGGTGCCAGGGGTCGAGCGTGCCGGTGGTGACCACCCCGGTCACGCCGAAACCGGCGGCGAGCCGGATCACGGCGCCCGCGTTGCCCAGGTTGCGCGGGTTGTCGAGGACCACGACGGGGGTACGGCGGGGCGTGTGCCCGAGCTGCTCCAGATTGGCCGCGCGCGCGGGACGTACCGCCAGGGCCGCCACCCCTGTCGGGTGGGGGCGTGGGACGAAGGACCGGTACGTGGTCTCCGGGACCTCCGTCAGCAGGGCGTCCAGGGTGTCCCGTACGTCGGGGGCCAGGTCGTCGGCGAGGGCGAGGGCCGCCTGGCGGTCCGTGGTGACCGCCAGCGAGACCTCGGCGCCGAAGCGCAGCGCGTGCTTGAGGGCGTGGAAGCCGTCGAGCAGCACGGAGGTGTCGGCGAGCCGGTGCCAGTCGGCCGCTGCGGGGTCGGTCATGCGGTGAAGCCTACGTGGCTGTGCTCGGGGTTCTCCGGGGCCCGCGGCTCCCCCGGATCCGCGTCGTCCGGCGCCGTAGGGCCGCCCCGCGTGAACCACCGTCCACGCGTGCGTGCCGCCCAGCCGCCGAGCCGGCGCAGGAACGACGTCGGCAGGAAGACCGCGTCCGTCGCGATCATCGCGAGGGAGAAGAACGGCAGCCCGAGGAGGACGGCGATCGCCGCGTGCTCGGTCATCATCAGGGCCAGCAGGACGTTCTTGACCCGCCGGTTGAAGAGGGTGAACGGGAAGGCGACCTGCACGATCACCGTCCCGTAGGTCACCAGCATCACCATCGTGCCGCTGGAGGACAGCACGTCGGCGAGGCCGGGCCAGGGGGAGAAGTAGTCCAGGTGGAGGGGGTAGTAGACGGCGGTGCCGTCCTGCCAGCGGGAACCCTGGATCTTGTACCAGCCTGCCGTGGCGTAGATCAGACAGGCCTCGGTCGCGACGACGAGCAGGGCGCCGTTGTGGATCACGTTCGCGACGACGTCCAGCAGCACCCGGGGCTCGTACGACTTCGCGTAGCGCGCGACCGCCCACCACAGGGCCTGCGCCAGCCAGACGCACCACAGGAGCGCGGGCACGAACCAGTCGCTGTCGAACCGGCCGGCCGAGGTCACCGCGACGAGCACCGCGCCCAGCACGACCCACAGGACGGGCCCCACCCGGTCGGGAATCCGCTCGCCACGCGCGCGTGCGGCCCGGCGCGCGTCGAGGGACCAGACCTGGCCGCAGCGGGTGAACACCAGGTAGATCGACATCAGATGGAGGACGTTGTCGCCGCCGTCGCCCATGAAGACGCTGCGGTTCTGGAGTGAGAGGACGCCGACCATGAAGAGCACGGACGTCGTACGGGTGCGCCAGCCCAGCAGGAGCAGGACGCTCGCCAGGACGGCCAGCGCGTACACCGTCTCGAACCAGAACTGCCCGTCCGACCACATCAGTGCGGTGAACGCGCCGTTGTCCGCGATCAGTCGGCGGGCCAGATCCCAGCTCCACGGTCCGTCGGGGCCGTAGAGCTCCTGGCGGTGGGGCAGTTCGCGGAGCAGGAACAGCAGCCAGGTCGCGGCGAAGCCGATGCGGATCACGGCGCTCTGGTACGGGCCGAGGGCCGACTCCGTGACGCGGGTGATGCCGCGGGAGACCGACGGGGCGAAACCACTCACCGGACACCTCCCGCGCCCTCGTCCGCCGGAACCGTCCACCAGGGCAGCACACGGTACTGGGGCGTGGTCGACACCTGCTCGTCACTCCACTCGGGCGGGGGCACGTTGGTGGTGACGGAGCGGACCTGGACGCGCTGGACGGTGCCGCCCGCCCCGGCCGCGTCGTCCCGCCCCAGGCGCAGCACGACGATGCGGCGCAGATACGTCTCCGCGAGCGTGCCGCGCACGCCGATCGCCTTGTTGTCGGCGTCGTGCGTGGCGGTCAGGAAGTCCCAGGCCCGGCGCAGCTCGTTCTGCTCGGTGTGGCTCGGCAGCAGATTGCCGTCGATGGCCACGCCGTCCTCGGCCGACAGGTCGTACCAGCCGGTCGTACGGGTCGCACCGGCCGCCGTGCGGATGTCGGCGCGCACCTGGACCTCGATGTTCTGCTGCAAGGGGTTCGGCGCGAACAGCTTCCAGTTCTGCTCGAACTCCGGGTAGATCCATTCGTCGATCGCCTTGCCGTGCTGCTTCGTCACCGTGTTCGAGGGCGCGACGTGCAGGAACACCATCCCGAGATGCACGAGGGCGGCGACCGCGACGATCGCGACCGCCAGCGCGGCGCCCACCTGGTAGCGCAGGGACAGCGCGGCGACACCGACGGGTGGGTCCGGTGCGGGCGGGGGCGAGGGAGGGGGCGGAGGCGGGTGCGGGGGTTGCTGCGCGGGGACGTGCGGCCCCTCGGGGGCGTTCGAGCCTCCGTCGTTCGCGTCCATTCCGCCCCGTCTCCGATTCCGGTCCGTCGCACGGAACGGTACTCAGCCCCGCGCTCCGGGCACAGTCCCGGTCCTCACAGGCCGTGCACGTTGGCATGTCGTCGGCATGTCGTCCATGGGACGACCGGCCGACCCGTTCCCTTCTTCTAGAACGTGTTCTATCTTGACGCTCCGTCAGATCAGGTCTTGCGGAAGGACGGGAACCGTGGACTTCACCTTCAGCGAGGAGCAGCAGGCGGCGGCCGAGGCGGCGGCGGGGGTGTTCGCCGACGTCGTGCCGGACTCCGTGCCCAGTCCGGCGGACACCACGGGTGCCGTCGCCGAGGACTTCGACCGGGCGCTGTGGGCCCGGCTCGCCGAGGCCGACCTGCTGAGCCTGCTGCTCGACGAGGAGTACGGCGGCGCGGGCCTGGACGCCATCGCCCTGTGTCTGCTGCTGCGGGAGTCCGCGAAGGTGCTGGCCAGGGTGCCGCTCCTGGAGAGCAGCGCCGCCGCGGCGGCCGTACAGGCCTTCGGGAGCAAGGAGCTGCGGTCCGGCCTGCTCGCCCGGGCGGCCCGCGGTGACCTCGTGCTGACCGTCGCCGCGCACGGGCGGACCGGCCACGACCCGGCCGAGCTGGCCGTGACGGCTCGGCGGGACGGTGACCGGTGGCTGTTGGACGGGGTGCAGACGGCGGTGCCGTGGGCCTTCGACGCGGACCTGGTCGTCGTACCGGCGCACACGGACGCCGACCGGAGCGTCCTCGCGCTGGTCGCCCCGGACCGGGACGGCGTCGTACTCGCCGAGCAGATCTCCACCACCGGCGAACGGCTCGCCGAACTGCGCCTGGAATCCGTGCCGATCGCGGTGGTCGACGTCATCGACGCCGACGGCGCCTGGGAGTGGCTGCGCGACCTGCTGACCGCCGGCACCTGCGCGCTGGCCCTCGGGCTCGGTACGGCCGTCCTGCGCATGACCGCCGAATACACGGGCAAGCGGGAGCAGTTCGGGTTCCCGGTCGCGACCTTCCAGGCCGTCGCCGTACAGGCCGCCGACCGGTACATCGACCTGCGCGCGATGGAGGCCACGCTGTGGCAGGCCGCGTGGCGCATCGCCTCGGGCGCACCGGGCGCGCTGCCCGCCGCCGCGGATCTGGCGGTGGCCAAGATCTGGGCGGCGGAGGGGGTACGACGGGTCGTGCAGACCGCGCAGCATCTGCACGGAGGGTTCGGCGCCGACACCGAGTACCCCCTGCACCGGTACCACGCCTGGGCCAAGCACCTGGAGCTGTCGCTCGGCCCGGCGTCGGCACACGAGGAGGCACTGGGGGATCTGCTGGCGGCGTATCCGCTGGGCTAGGGCCTCCGAAGTGCTAGAGAACGAAGCCCGGTTGGCCCTCGTCCGTGACGACCGGGCGGCCCGCGGCGGCCCAGACCTGCATACCGCCGTCGACGTTCACGGCGTCGATGCCCTGCTGGGTCAGATACGTGGTGACCTGGGCGGAGCGCCCGCCGGAGCGGCAGATCACATGGACCCTGCCGTCCTGCGGCGCCGCCTCGGTCAACTCGCCGTACCGGGCCACGAATTCACTGAGGGGGATGTGCAGCGCCCCCGTGGCGTGACCCGCCTGCCACTCGTCGTCCTCGCGGACGTCCAGCAGGAAGTCGCCGTCCTTGAGGTCGCCGACCTCGACCGTGGGCACACCAGCTCCGAAACTCATGACTCGACGCTACCCGACTGTCCCGCCGACGTGTCGGGCTCCCCGAGCAGGGCCGCCAACTCGGCCTCTCGCTCGGCGACTTGGGCGAGCAGCTGGTCCGCGATCTCGTCCAGGAGCCGGTCGGGGTCGTCCGGGGCGATCCGGAGCATGGAGCCGATGGCGCCCTCCTCCAGTTCCCGGGCGACGAGGGTGAGCAGTTCCTTGCGCTGGGCGAGCCATTCGAGGCGGGCGTAGAGCTCCTCGCTGGGGCTCGGGCCGCGCTCCACCGGGGCCGGTCCCGCGGCCCACTCCTCGGCCAGTTCGCGCAGCAGCGGGGCGTCGCCGCGGCTGTAGGCGGCGTTGACCCGGGTGATGAACTCCTCGCGCCGCTTGCGCTCGCCGTCGTCCTGCGCCAGGTCGGGGTGGGCCTTGCGGGCCAGCTCACGGTAGAGCTTGCGGGCCTCCTCGCTGGGGCGCACCCGCTGCGGGGGCCGTACCGGCTGGTCCGTGAGCATCGCGGCGGCCTCCGGGAACAGGCCGTCGCCGTCCATCCAGCCGTGGAACAGCTCCTCGACCGCCGGCATCGGCATGACCCGGGCCCGGGCCTCGTCCGCGAGGCGGATGTCCTCGGGGTCACCGCTGCGCGCGGCCTTGGCCTCGGCGATCTGCGCGTCCAGTTCGTCGAGCCGGGAGTACATCGGGCCGAGTTTCTGGTGGTGCAGCCGGGAGAAGTTCTCGACCTCGATGCGGAAGGTGTCCACCGCGATCTCGTACTCGATCAACGCCTGCTCGGCGGCCCGCACGGCCCGCTCCAGCCGCTCCTCGGGCCGGGGCGCCGCACCGTCCGCCGGGCCGATGCCGACCGCGGCGCCCCCGGCTTCCTCGCGTACGGAACCCTCGCCCGCCGCGGCTCCGGCGGCGGACGGCACCTCGGCGCCCGCCTGCTCCGGCACCGGTTCTCCGACGGGTGCGGACTGGGACTGCTCAGCTTCCGGGGTCGTCACCCGACCAGCGTAGGCCACGGCCGCCCCGCGCCTGTGGACAGTCGGCCGCCGACCACTCGGCCGACAGGTCCCGGCAGGCGACGAGCAGCGTGCCGGGGCGGCCCCACCGGGACCTCACACCCCCAGCTCCGCCGCGATCCGCCCCGACCGCACGGCCCCCACCAGTTCCGCGTGGTCCGCCTCGGTGCGGTCGGCGTAGGCGACGGCGAACGTCGCTATGGCGTCGTCCAGTTCGTCGTTCTTGCCGCAGTACCCGGCGACCAGGCGCGGGTCGGCGCTGTGGGCGTGGGCGCGGGCCAGGAGGGCGCCGGTCATCCGGCCGTAGTCGTCGATCTGATCGGCGGCGAGGGCGGCGGGGTCGACGCTGCCCTTGCGGTTGCGGAACTGCCGTACCTGGAACGGCAGTCCGTCGACCGTCGTCCAGCCCAGCAGGATGTCGCTGACGACCTGCATCCGCTTCTGCCCGAGCACCACGCGCCGGCCCTCGTGCGGGACGGCGGGCGCGTCGAACCCGGCGGTCAGCAGATGCGGCACCAGCGCCGAGGGGCGGGCCTCCTTGACCTGGAGGACGAGCGGTTCGCCGCGGTGGTCGAGGAGCAGCACGACGTACGACCGGGTGCCGACGCTGCCCGTGCCGACGACGCGGAAGGCGACGTCGTGCACCGTGTGCCGGGCGAGCAGCGGGAGGCGGTCCTCGGAGAGCGTGTCGAGGTACTCCTCCAGGGACGCCGCGACCGCCGCGGCCTCCTCGTCCGGGATCCGGCGCAGCACCGGTGAGGCGTCGACGAAGCGGCGCCCGCCGTCCTCGGCGGCCTCGGTCGACCTGGCCGCGAACCGCCCGCTGGTGTTGCCCCGCGCCTTCTCCGAGACCCGCTCCAGCGTGCCGAGCAGGTCACGGGCGTCGGCGTGGGAGACCAACTCCTCGTCCGCGATGGCGTTCCACGCGTCCAGCACCGGGAGCTTCGCCAGCAGCCGCATGGTCCGGCGGTAGGAGCCCACCGCGCCGTGCGCCGCCGTACGGCAGGTGTCCTCGTCGGCGCCGGCCTCCCGGCCCGCGAGCACCAGGGAGGCGGCGAGCCGCTTGAGGTCCCACTCCCAGGGGCCGTGCACGGTCTCGTCGAAGTCGTTCAGGTCGATGACCAGGCCGCCGCGGGCGTCGCCGTACAGGCCGAAGTTGGCCGCGTGGGCGTCGCCGCAGATCTGGGCGCCGATCCCGGTCATGGGGGTGCGGGCGAGGTCGTGGGCCATCAGGCCCGCCGAACCGCGCAGGAAGGCGAAGGGGGTGGCCGCCATCCGCCCCACCCGTATCGGTGTGAGCCCGGGGATACGGCCGCGGCCGGACTCCTCGACGGCGGTCACCGCGTCGGGGCGGGAGGCATCCAGGTCGAGCGCGGCGTGCGCGCCACGCGGGACGCTCTCCCGCAGCGCCTTCCCCTCTTCCTTGGGCGATCCCTCCACCGGCCAGGTGGCGAAGCCCCGCACTCCGGGCAGCCTACGCCCCACACCGATTCCGGTCTCGGTCATACCGACCGCCTCCCCCGCACTTCCGCACGCACGAACATCAACTCGCGACGACCGTACAGCGGGTGGCGAAAACACGTCAGACCCTGTGGACAACTCGGACCTGTGGACAGGGCCGCGCCTGTGGAAAACCCACGTGCCCTCAGCAGCCCCCCGACTCCCACCCCTCGGGCAGATGCACCTTGGCCCACTCGCCGAGTTCCCGGAGCGCCGGCTCCAGGGCCTTGCCGGCCTCGGTCAGCCGGTACGAGACGCGCAGCGGCGGGCCCTCGGCGACCTCGCGGACGAGCAGGCCGGCGGCGCCGAGTTCGGTGAGCCGGTCGGAGAGCATGCGCTCGCTGATGCCGGGGATGGCGCGGCGCAGGTCGGAGAAGTGCATGGGCTGTGCCATCAGGACGGCCACGATCGGTCCGGTCCAGCGCTTTCCGAACAGCTGGAAGACACGGGTGATGCCCTTGTCGACCTGTTTGCACAGGTCCGTGTCGTGTTCCTGCTCGACCGTCATGGCTTCAGGGTACTGCCCTCTCGAATGGGGATGAAAAAAAGTAAGTACCTGTGTTATTCATAGTCGAGTACGAAACTTCAGCTGCTGAGCAAAATGTTGGCTCGGCTAGCCCAGCCCCCCTGGAGACCCCCATGGCCACGCTTCTGCACATCGACTCCTCCGTGTTCCCCGCCGGCGCCTCCGCCTCCCGCGCGGTCGCCGACGCCTTCCGCACGTCCTGGGAGGAACAGCACCCGGAGGGCACGGTGATCCACCGCGATCTCGCCGCGCACCCCGTCCCGCACATCACCGCCGACGCCCACACCGCGGGCTTCGCCGACCCGGCCACGCACACGCCCGAGCAGGCGGCGGCCTTCGCGGAGCGCGTGCGGCTCATAGAGGAGCTGGAGCAGGCGGACGCGGTGCTGATCGGCGCCCCGATGTACAACTTCGCCATCCCCTCGACCCTGAAGGCCTGGCTGGACAACGTGATCCTCATGGGCCGCACCGCGGGCACCGAGGACTCGAAGATCAAGGGCACCCCGGTCACCGTGATCGCCAGCCGCGGCGGCGCCTACGGCCCCGGCACCCCGCGCGAGGGCTTCGAGTACGTGCAGACGTATCTCCGCGCGGTCTTCGTCGACGCCCTCGGCACGGAACTGGAGTTCATCGTCCCGGAGCTCACCATGGCCCCGCAGAACCCGGCGATGTCCGACCTGGTCCCCCTCTACGAGGCGTCCCGCGAGCGCGCCCTCGACGACGCGGCGACCAAGGCCAAGGAGTTGGCGGAGCGGCTCGCCGCCTAGAGGCTGTGATCGTCCTCACCTGAGGTGAGAACCACGCAAGAAGAAGCCCCCCAGGTACGGGACCCTGAGGGGCTTCCGTCGTGGAGCACACCGGTGAGCCACGCCCGCCTCTCCTGCCGCCACGCGATGTGATGCGGAGGTCCGCTCAGGAGTTGGCCTTGACGAACTTTCGGGTGCCGAGCGCGAGCGAGCCTGTGACCAGCACGCAGGCGACGACGACGGCGCCGAGCACCGAGCCGGTCGCGTAGTGGCCGAGGAAGAGGTCGCGCATTCCGTCGACGATGTACCGGAACGGGCTGAAGCGGGACAGCACCGAGAGCCAGCCCGGCGCGAACGTCATCGGCAGCAGGATGCCCGAGAGCAGCATCAGCGGGAGAACCACCGTGTTGATCACCGGCGCGAAGAGGTACTCCGTCGGCAGGCTCAGCGCCAGAAGGTACGACAGTGAGGCCAGGCTGATCGCGAGTGCCAGGACCAGCACGAACCCTGCCACCACACCCAGTACCGGTGCCCGCAGTCCGAACGCCACGGAGACCACGGTCAGCAGCGCGGCCTGGATGAGCATCACCACCGCGTCCCGCATGACCCGGCCGAGCAGCAGGGCCAGCCGGCTCACCGGCGTCACCCGCATGCGCTCGATCACGCCGGCCCGCATGTCCGGGATCAGGTTGAACCCGGCGTATCCGGCGCCGAACAGACCGAGTTGGACGAGCAGTCCCGGCACGTACTCCTGCCAGGCGTTGTGACCCGGCGTGTCCGGCAGCGCCTTCTCCAGCATCGGGCCGAACAGCAGGAGATAGAGCACCGGCTGGACCATGCCGATGACGACGCTCATCTTGCTCTTGAGCGTGGTGTCCATGTACCGCCGGAAGATGAGCAGCGAGTCATTGATGATCTGCACGACCGGTCCTCTCAGGCGCTCAGGGGTTGCGGGGCAGCCGCGTGCAGCGAGCGGCCGGTGATGGACAGGAAGACGTCGTCCAGCGTGGGGCGGACCACCTGGATGGAGATCGGCTCGGCATGGACGCCGTCCAGCGCGCGCAGGAACTCCAGCAGCACACGGTCGTTGTGTTCGACCGTCAGCCGCAGGGTCCGGCCGTCCATCCGGACGTCCTGGACGGCGGGGTGCGCGGCGATCGCGGCTTCGGCCCGGTCGGACTCGGAGCCCAGCTCGATGGTGACGATGTCGTGCCCCAGCTGCTGCTTGAGACTGGCGGGACTGTCCTCGGCGACGATCCGGCCGCGATCGATGATCAGCACCCGGTCGCAGAGCGCGTCGGCCTCGTCCAGGTAGTGAGTACTCAGAAAGACGGTGGTGCCCCGGGCTTCCCGGACAGCGCGAACGTGCTCCCAGAGCATGTTGCGGCTCTGCGGGTCCAGTGCGGCGCTGGGCTCGTCGAGAAAGAGCAGCTCGGGCTCGTGGACCAGGCCCAGAGCGACATCCAGCCGACGTCGCTGGCCGCCGGAGAGCGTGCTGGTCGGGCGCTCCGCCAGCCCGGCCAGGTCCAGCCCCTCGATCAGCTCGGCCGCCCGGCGCACCGCGTCGGCCTGGGACATCTGGTAGAGACGGCCCTGAAGGATCAGCTCGCTGCGTACGGTGGCCGCGGGAGACGTGCCGCCCGACTGTGCGACGTAGCCGATCTTTCGGCGGACGCCCTTCGGGTCGGTGCGCAGATCGCAGCCGGCCACCCGGGCAGTGCCGGACGTGGGCTCCAACAGCGTGGTGAGCATGCGTAACGTGGTGGTCTTGCCGGCGCCGTTCTGGCCCAGGAAGCCGACGATCTCACCCGGCTCGACGTGGAAACTCACCCCGGCGACCGCCTCCACTCCGCCCTTCTTGCTCTTGTACGTCTTCGACAGGTTTTCCGCTTCGATCATGTGCACGGCTACTCCTTGTCGGACCGGTCTGCCTGACGATCGGATGCTGCTGCGGCCTGCTCCTCACCTGCTGAGGGCCGGGGGTCGACGATGTCGGCCACGTCCTTCTCGAATTTCTCCAGCCAGCGCAGTTCGGCGTCCAGCTGCATCTCCCGCCGACGGAACATCGCCGCGTCGAAGGCGGTGATGAGGCCCTGCTCGGTGAGGCGCCGGCATTCGGAAGCCACGCCGTCGCGGCTGGCGGCCAGCACCTCGCGGCGCGAGGCGAGCAGCGCGAGCATCTCCGCGCGGTCCCCGACCCGGCCGAAGAGCAGGGCGACTCCGAGCGGGTCCGGGCCGAAGTGCAGCCGGGCGATGGCCTTCTCCCGGAGTGCGTGCAACTCGGACCGGCCGTCATCGGTGATCCGGTACACGGTCCGGACCGGGCGACGGCCCACCTGTTCGGTGCGCACTGCCTCGACGAGGCCCTGCGCCTCCATCGTCTTCAGCTCCCGGTGCAGAGCACCGATGCTGACGCCTCCCCAGGTCTGGACGTTGCTGCGCTCGGCCTGTCTGCGGATCTCGTGACCGTGCTGCGGTCCGCCGCTCTCCAGCAGGCCCAGCACCACGAGGCGAGATAGATTCATGAAGCTAACTACACGGCATTAGATTCTTGTTGTCAATCGGATCCGAACTCCCTAGGCCCTCGTCACCGTCGACCGAGTCCGCTTCGAGGAGGCTTCGAGCCACGCGGACCACTCTGGGGCCGACCGCCGACGGCCTGAACACTCGTTTCGACCAGGGGAAGTGAGCGATGCCGGCAACCACCGAGCAAACACCCGAGGTCCCGCCCCTGATCTGGGCCGAGCCGGAACCGGACGGCGCCCTGTTGCACCCACGCCTGACTCGTCCCGAGGTCGTAGCGGCGCTGCTGCGAATCGCCGACGCCGACGGACTCCCGGCGGTGTCGCTCGAACGCCTCACCGCGGAGCTCGGCGCTGCCGGGATGTCTCTTCGGCACCACATCCGGCGCCCGGGCGACCTGGAGGACCTGCTGATCGACGGCGTCTTCGCCGAACTGGCGCTCCCGGAAGGCGGACCGGGGGAATGGCGGACGGACATGCGCGCCGGCGCGTACCAGCTGCGGGAAGCCATCGGACGCCACCCGTGGTTCGCCCGACTGACCTTCCGTCGGCCGCTCTTCGGCCCTCAGGCCCTCGGCTGGCTGGAGCGGACGATGGCGGTACTGGAGGGTGCCGGGCTGGACGTCACCGTCGCTTCGGCCTACGCGGGCATCATCACCGGCCACGTCATGGGAACGGCGATGTGTGAGGCCGAGGAGGCGGAGATGGAGCGGGTCCGGGCCGGCGACAGGAGCACCCACGAGAGGCATTTCGACGTGGCGTCATTCCTGGACGGCATCGTCGAGGGCGGCCGGTACCCGGCGTTCTCCCGGTTCTTGCGGGCAGGGGCCCGCCACCTGACCGCCGACGAGAGTTTCGAGATCGGCCTCGACGCCCTGCTGGACGGCCTCGCCTCGCGGATCGAGCAGACCTGAAGCACGGATTGCCAGATAGTTTATCCCTGGACCAAAAGGCTCCGGCCGCACTGCGACCGGGGCCTTCGCATGCCCGGCCGCACGACTACAAAGGAAATGAAATTCGCAGAAGATACTCGTACCATGCCGGGAAAACCCGCCTCCACTTTCGGAATATCTGATTCCGCCTGTGCCGCTGACGCCCCATTTTTCCAAGGTCGGCATATTATGCAACCAATTCCCCGAAGTCTATTTTTTCAGTACCAACTTGAGCCACCCTTGAGGAATAATTGATTCTAACGTTTGCCAAAATACCGTTGAATCCCGCCAGGGCCCTGCTATACGATCAACGGAGGACGGGGGAAGTCTCAATGCAGGTGCACGATTGTCTCATGACACCGTTCACACTGCACCCCAGTCAATAAGAGCAATCTTCAGAGATGGTCTCAAATTGATGGAGGGGATTACATGTATGGGGAATCGGCTGATATCGCCATGTCTGTTCTTGGCCCGCTGCAGTTCAGCGTGAATGGAATTGACGTCACCCCCACCGCACCGAAGCAAATGCAGGTTCTTGCGCTCATGGCCCTCAACGAAGGGCAGGTGGTGACATCCGCGAGCTTCGTAGACGAACTGTGGGCGGAAAGTCCTCCGAGAAGTGCAAAAACGACTCTGCAGACCTACATTCTGCACCTCCGGAAACTCATGTCCAAGGCGTTCAAGGACGAATCCCCGGCGGTTCGGGACATTCTGCTCACCAGGCAGGGCGGCTATCTTCTGCGTTTACCGATGCCCCCCTTCGATCTTCGCCAATTCAACGATCTCTCGACCGAGGGCAGGATCGCGCTCGCTCAGGGAAACCCGCAGCATGGGTCACATCTACTGCGGAAGGCGCTGGAGTATTGGCGGGGGCCGGCTCTCGTCGATGTCCCGATCGGCTCCGTTCTCGAACCGAAAGTCCGCGGGCTTCAGACGCAGCAGCAGATTGTGCTGGAAAGCAGGATCGAAGCCGATCTACAGGTGGGCAGGCACGACGAGGCGATCCTTGACCTGGTCATGCTGACCGCGCAGCAGCCTCTCAATGAGAATATACATGAGCAATACATGCGTGCCCTTAACCTGGCGGGCCGCCGCTCGGATGCTCTCAGTGTGTTTCATCAGCTCCGGAAGAACCTGATGGATGAACTCGGTCTGGAGCCGTCCCAGAAATTGCAGCAGGCACAGCATGTGATCCTCACATCCCCGAACGCCGCCTAGGCAGAGGCGTTCGGTCCCGCCCGTTCGGTCCGGCCTCGACCGACTGTCGAGGCTGACCGACAACCCTCTGATCCACCGCGTTCGCGGGCGGGACGAGGAGGGTCCATGCGACACGAACTACCGGTACCGCTCTATTGTTTCGCGCATGCCGGGGCAGGCGTCTCCGCCTTCGAAGGCTGGACGGCGAACGTCGGCCCCGGCGTGGTGCCCGTCCCCGTGCTCCTGCCCGGCCGCGGCCGACGGCGCGACGAAACCCGGGCGACCACTCGTGAAGCGCTGCTCGACGATGTGCTGCACCTGTTCAGCGACGCGCCGACCGGCCCGTACGCCCTGTACGGGCACGGTCTCGGCGCCCTGGTCTGCTACACGGTGACCCGGGCCCTGCACGAGATGGGGCTGCCCGGTCCCGCGCTCCTGGCGGTCGGCGCCTGCACACCCCCGCACATGCCATCCGAATCGGCCTACGTCCTGGGGGTACCGGAGGCCCAGCTCCTGCGCACTCTGGACCGGATGGGCGTCGTACCGCTCGGCACCGACCTCGGCTGCATCCGGGAACCGCCCGGGAAGCAGGTGCTCCGCGACGATCTGGCACTCGACCGCGCACTGCGTGCGGCCGCACGCACACCGTCACCGGCCGGCCCGCTCACCACTCCGCTGCTCGTCGTCACCGGGCACGACGTGCCGATGTCGCCCGCTGTGACGGAGGGTTGGCACGCCTGGACCGAAGGGCCCACAAGGCTGCGCACCGTATCGGACGGCCACGCCTTCGTCCGCGGCCCCGAGCTGCCCAGACTGCTCGGGCAGGCATGCCGCGTGGTGCGCCGCCTCAGCCCCGTGCGGAGCCGGCTTCCCGTGCCTTCGCCGATCGATCTTCGCCGGTGACGCCGAAGGGACATGCCCGCCCCGCCCTGGCTCACCCGGGTGTCGCCGAAGCAGCCCCTGCTCGGTCTCCTCCACTCCCTCTCCTGCCTCCGTCGTTCGTTCTTCGAGCGTTCCTTGTCCGGTCCCGTTCAAACTCCTTCCCCGGCACAGGACGTTCCCGCCCGGTCGCCGAGCACCCCTGGTCTCCCGCCACCACTGTCTGGAGTGACATGTCCCACCGCCTGTTCACCTCGGAATCCGTCACCGAGGGACACCCCGACAAGATCGCTGACCGGATCAGCGACACGATCCTCGACGCCCTGTTGCGCGAGGACCCCCTCTCCCGCGTCGCGGTGGAAACCTTGATCACGACCGGGCAGGTGCACATAGCCGGTGAGGTCACCAGCACCGCACACGCGCCGATCGCCCAGCTCGTACGCGACGCCGTCCTCGCCATCGGCTACGACTCCTCGGCCAAGGGCTTCGACGGTGCCTCGTGCGGTGTCTCGGTCTCCATCGGGGCGCAATCGCCGGACATCGCGCAGGGGGTCGATACCGGCGGCGCGGGAGACCAGGGCCTGATGTTCGGCTACGCGACCGACGAGACCCCGAACCTGATGCCCCTGCCCATCGAACTCGCGCACCGGCTCGCCCGGCAGCTGACCGAGGTCCGCAGGAACGGCACCCTCCCCTACCTCCGGCCGGACGGCAAGACCCAGGTCACCATCGAGTACCGGGGAGATCGCCCGGTACGGCTGGACACCGTCGTCGTCTCCACGCAGCACGCGCCCGGTATCGACCTGGACCACCTGCTCGTCCCCGACATCCGTGAGCGGGTGGTCGGCCCTGTCCTCACACGACTCGCCGAGGACGGCATCAAGCTGGACACCGACAGCCACAACCTGCTGGTCAACCCGACCGGCCGCTTCGAGATCGGCGGCCCGATGGGCGATGCCGGCCTGACCGGCCGCAAGATCATCATCGACACCTACGGCGGCATGGCACGGCACGGCGGCGGCGCCTTCTCCGGCAAGGACCCCTCCAAGGTGGACCGTTCGGCGGCGTACGCGATGCGCTGGGTCGCCAAGAACGTGGTCGCGGCCGGCCTTGCCACCCGCTGCGAGGTCCAGGTCGCCTACGCCATCGGGAAGGCCGAGCCCGTCGGCCTGTACATCGAGACATTCGGCACCGAGTCGCTCCCGGTCGACCGTATTCAGCAGGCCGTCACCGAGGTCTTCGATCTCCGCCCGGCCGCCATCATCCGCGATCTGGACCTGCTCCGCCCCATCTACGCCCAGACCGCCGCGTACGGCCACTTCGGCCGCGAGCTCGCCGACTTCACCTGGGAACGCACCGACCGTGCCCAGCGGCTCAAGCACGTCGCGGGTGTCTGAGTCAGGTGACGGCGCCCCACGCACCGACAGGAGCACACATGCGTATAGCCGTGACAGGGTCCATCGCCACCGATCACCTGATGGTCTTCCCCGGCCGGATCGCCGACCAGCTGCTCCCCGACCGGCTGGCCCATGTCTCGCTCTCCTTCCTGGTCGACCGCCTCGATGTGCGCCGCGGCGGAGTCGCGGCCAACATCGCCTTCGGACTCGGCATCCTGGGCCTGCGTCCGATGCTGGTCGGGGCGGTCGGCGGCGACTTCGCGGAGTACGAGGCATGGCTGAAGCAGCACGGCGTCGACACCACCGGCGTCCGGGTCTCCGCACAGCGGCAGACCGCTCGTTTCGTCTGCATAACCGACGAGGACGCCAACCAGATCGCCGCGTTCTACTCGGGCGCGATGGCCGAGGCCGGCGACATCGATCTGCGGGACCTCGTCTCCGCGGGCACCGGGCCCGATCTGGTTCTCGTCTCGCCCAACGACCCGGCGGCCATGCTGCGCCACACCGGCGACTGCCGCGCGCTCGGCATCCGGTTCGCCGCCGACCCGTCGCAACAACTCGCCCGGCTGACCGGCGACCAGGTGCGTGACCTCGTCGCCGGATCCACATGGCTGTTCACCAACGAGTACGAGGCAGCGCTGATCCAGGAGCGCACCGGCCAGAGCAGAGACAAGATCCTCGACACCACGGGTACCTGGGTCACGACCCTCGGTAAGCGCGGCGTCCATATCGAGCGTGCCGGACAGCCGACCGTCACCGTGCCCGCGATCCCCGACACCGAGGTCGTCGACCCGACCGGAGTGGGTGATGCCTTCCGGGCCGGCTTCCTCACCGCCGTCGGTCGTCGGCTTCCCGTCGAGTCGGCGGCACAGCTGGGCTGCGCGCTCGCCTCGGTCGCCCTGCGCACAGTGGGTTCACAGACCTACGAGACCGATCTGACGAGCCTGCTCGGCATCGTCAAGCGGGCCTACGGCGACGGTCCGGCCCAACGGCTCGCGAACGCGTTCCAGGAGCCGTCATGACCGCCGACAGCCGGACCCGTGTGTCCGAGCTCCGAGAGGCGCTGGCCACCCGTGTGGTGGTCGCCGATGGAGCGATGGGCACCATGCTCCAGGCGCAGGAGCCCACGCTTGAGGATTTCGAGGATCTCGAAGGCTGCAACGAGATCCTCAACGTCACCCGCCCGGACATCGTCCGCTCGGTCCACGAGGAGTACTTCCGCGCGGGTGTCGACTGCGTCGAGACGAACACGTTCGGCGCGAACCATTCGGCGATGGCCGAGTACGACATCGCCGACCGGGTCCACGAGCTCTCCGTGGCGGGTGCCCGTATCGCCCGGGAGACCGCTGACGCCTTCGCCGCGCGTGACGGGCGCCGCCGCTGGGTCCTGGGCTCCATCGGCCCGGGCACCAAGCTGCCGACCCTGGGCCACATCGGTTACGCGACCCTGCGTGACGGTTTCCAGGCGAACGCCGAGGGCCTGCTGGCCGGTGGCGCCGACGCGCTGATCGTGGAGAC